>NZ_JAIQZA010000023.1 GCF_020164485.1 Salegentibacter tibetensis | reverse complement strand
CCGCAGCTTTTTATGCTGCGCCTTCGCTTGCATTCAAAGGCGGTCATTTAATATGTCGCCGCCTTTCTTTTGAACCCTTCATCATTTATTTGGTGAAGGGTTTTTTTATACCTTAAAGGGAAGGAAAGCCTTATTGCAATTCAGGGATCAAGCCTAATTGTTGTGTTTATGCAAAAATGGTAGTTAATCTATAGAGGAAGAATTCTACATTTTCCACTCCTCTAAACTGAGCCCTATATTTAATTGGACTCTTATTGACGGTGTTAGTCAAAGTATTCAACTAAATGTCCTAATCGAAAATAGCTTTAACTACAGTCATAATTCCTCTAAACATTAAAAGTATAGCGGCAATTAGAGCTATAATTCCTATAACTAAAACAGGAATATAATAAGGATGATCCTGGTTATTAAAAGCAGTAAATAAAATCGAAGGCCCGATTAATGTTAATGGCAATGCAAAAGCAAGGTATTTAATCCCTTTTGCTAATGTTTTTCTATTAGTATGTTTCATAATTGTTGCTTACTGTACAATATAGGTTGTTGAATCTACTTCTGAAAGTCTAAAATATCCAAAAGGGTAGTTTTCAGGATTGGTTTCATTGATAATATTTCCTTTTACTGTGGCTGGTTGAGACTGGAAGGGTCCGCCGCCATTATCCCCACCTTGAGATCGTAGTATGAATAAATAATTGTAAAAGGACTTTGAAATCCCTTCCATTGTAATAAAAATCTCATCACCTACAGCTAATTCATTGTTTGAATAAGAAGCTGAAACCTGATTACCATCTGTAAATTCATCTTCATAAATCTCTAATGAAACTCGGGAAGTAGAAAAGTTGCTAAATCTAAAAAGATAATAATTATCTTCTCCTGCAGGATCGGTGAAAAATGCCTCAACCTCGAGATCTTCTGCGGTAAAACCACCTTCATTGTTCTGCTCAATATGATCGATACCGGCTACAGGAACAAAACTTGAACTAGAGGAGTATATTTCATCCTGATAGCTTATTTCTAAGGTGTAATTTTCTTCAAATTTTGGATTAAATTCGGAATTTACATAAAAACCCTGGTTCTCATATTCAAAGATGAATTCTTCCCCGGTATCTGTTTTAATAATAACCCGGGCATCAGTAACCGGTTCAGCTTCCTCTTCATAAAAACCGGTTGTTTGTGATAATTTTATCTGCTGGTAATCACCAGAGGTATTCATAAACCAAATTAAAGATGCATCTATAACCAGTCGGGGTTCACTTTTTTCCAAATCTAAATCTATAACTTCCTCACAAGAACTTAGATTTAAAGCAAGAAATAATATGAATATGTTACTTAAATACTTCATCTTAAAATTTAAAATTATAAGAGACAGAAGGTATTATTCCGAATAAACTTAATTTTGCTGCTTCATTTCGGCCGGTATCCTCGTTTTCCCTAAAGCTGATTGAATAGGCATTTTTCCTATTGTATACATTGTAAATTCCAAAATTCCAGGAAGATTTTAAACCATCCTTTTTATCTGGTTTAGGAATGTAGGTCGCCGAAATATCTAATCTATGATAAGCCGCTAATCTATTACTGTTTCTATCTCCATAAACCGGAACATTTATTCCGTTAAAATTATATTGCCCGGTGGGGAAGGTGACGGGCAAACCTGTTTGGAAAGCAAAATTAGCGCTAAAATCCCATTTCCGGTTATAATCATAATTGCCGATGAGACTAATATCATGCGTTTTATCGAAATTAGTAGCATACCATTTTCCGTTATTTATCCCACTTTCGGCAGGAGTTCTTCCCGGGGTTTGTTGTTCAGATCTGGATAATGTATAAGCTAACCAACCGGTTAGACGACCCTTATTTTTCTTAGCTAGAACCTCAAGCCCATAAGCCCTGGATTTTCCGTTTAAGATTATAGTTTCAATATTGTTATTTGCAATAAGGTTTGCACCATTTACATAGTCTATACGATTCTGGATATCCTTATAAAATACTTCAGTCTCCAGGGAATATTTTCCTTGCTTAAAATTACGAAAATATCCCAAAGCATATTGATCGAGAATTTGAGGTTTAATAAATGGACCACTGGGCGCCCAGACATCAAGTGGAGTAGGAGAGCTGGTGTTTGAGATTAAATGAAGGTATTGCGCCATTCTATTATAACTCGCCTTTACCGATTGGTTTTCGCTAAAACTATAGGCTAAAGCCAGCCGGGGTTCCAGGTTGGAATACGTTTTTATTACCTCAGATCGCGAAATTGATCTCTGATTAATCGGTTCAGCCTCCTCATAAATATCGAGGACTGAATTGTAATTTATAGGTTCGTTGTTAGCGTATTCATTGAAACTATCCTGGCCCAGTCTAAAGAAATTACTGAATCGCAATCCATATTCAGCAGTTAGTTTGTTAGAAATATTATGTTCTACAGAAAAATACGTCGCATTTTCTAATGCATGTTTATTGGTGAGTTTGAAATAATTGATGCCCGAATCTTCATCTATTGGTGCGATCTCTCCCGGATTAAATTCGTAATAAGTATTATGAATCCCGTATTCTAATTGAAAATTGTCGCTTAAATAATGGTTAAAGTCATATTTGATATTCAGATTTTTGATACCGCTATCCCAGTTGAAGCCAACAAAATCCAGGGTGAGTCCGTAATAATAATCGCTGTATATGAGTGAGAGGTTTGTAAAAATATCATCTGAAACCACGTGATTCCACCTAAGGTTGAGAACGGAATTTCCATAAGTATTGATAAAATTCTGATTGATATCGAAAACATCACGACCAAAATATCCTGAAAATAATAATTTATTCTCCTCGTTTATAGTATACGTCAGTTTGGTGTTAAGATCATAGAAGTAAGCTGAATTTGGGTTATCGGCTAGTTTCAGAAATAAATGTGCGTAAGAACTGCGTCCCCCAATAAGAAATGAGCCTTTATCCTTTACGATAGGGCCTTCGGCAAGTAATCTACTCGAAATAACCCCAATTCCGCCCTGTGCTTTAAATTCTTTGCTATTTCCGTCACGTTGATAGATATCCAGAACGGAGGAAACCCTTCCTCCATATTTTGCCGGAATTCCGCCTTTATACAATTTTAGATCTTTAACCGCATCTGGATTAAAAACCGAAAAGAAACCAAAAAGGTGGGAGGAATTAAAGATAGTGGCTTTATCAAGTAGAATGAGATTCTGATCTACCGCGCCGCCTCGAACATTAAACCCTGAGGCACCTTCCCCGGCATTAGAAACACCGGGTAAAAGAAGCAAAGATTTTATGATGTCTACTTCTCCAAATACCACGGGCAACTTTTGAATGGTATTTATTGAAAGTTTATTAACACTCATTTCAGCACTCTTAATATTCAAGCCTTCATTGTTAGATTTTATAACTACTTCGTCTAAATTTTCGGAACCTTCGGTAAGGGCGGTATTAAAGCTTGTATCTTCAGTAATAGTAATGGTTTTTCTTAGGCTTTGAAATCCCAGATATGATATTTCAACCGTATAAGTGCCTTTGGATAATTTTATGGAATAGAAACCATATTCATTGGTTACTACACCTTTGTTTTCTTCTGGAATTATAATGTTGACACCTATTAAGGTTTCATTACTTGATGCATTGGTAATAGTTCCTTTTAGCGTATAAATTTCCTGTGCTGTTAAATCCAAACTGGTAAATAGAAAAAATAGTAAAAGGAGGTAAGGAAGAAAGAATTTCAATTTTTTGAGTAAATATAGTGTAGAAGCTTATTATTTAAAAGCTTAATGCAATTATTAAGAATTGTTGAAGTAATATATAGAAAAAATAAAGCCGGGATATTCCCCGGCTTTAAAATTCAATTTTTTTTAAAAAAAATAATTATCCTAGGATATCATTTAAAAGCTGGCTTGGTCTCATTGCTTTAGAAGTAAGATCTTCATCAGGCATATAGTACCCTCCAATGTCTACCGGAGATCCCTGTGCAGCAATAAGCTCTTTATTTATTTGCTCTTCGTTCTCTTCTAATTTAGAAGCCAAATCAGCAAAATGTTTCTTTAACTCAGCATCTTTGTCCTGGGCGGCTAAAGCCTGGGCCCAGTATAAAGCCAAATAGAAATGACTGCCGCGGTTGTCGTGCTCATTCACTTTTCTTGATGGAGATTTACTGTTCTCCAGAAACTTATCTGTGGCTTCATCTAAAGCTTCAGAAAGAATAAGTGCTTTCTTATTGCTGTAAGACTCACCCAGATGCTCCAGAGAAGCAGCAAGAGCAAGAAACTCCCCAAGGGAATCCCAACGCAAGTGACCCTCCTTTAAAAACTGTTGTACGTGCTTTGGAGCAGATCCACCGGCACCGGTTTCAAATAATCCCCCACCATTCATTAGAGGAACGATAGAAAGCATTTTTGCACTGGTTCCTACTTCTAGAATTGGGAAAAGATCGGTTAGGTAATCTCTTAAAACATTACCTGTTACCGAGATTGTATTTTCTCCTGCTTTTACGCGTTCCAGTGTATATTTTGTTGCTTCAGCAACCGACATTATTTTAATGTCTACGCCTTTGGTATCGTGATTTGGTAAATATTGATTCACTTTTTTGATCAACTCTGCATCGTGAGCGCGGTCTTTATCTAACCAGAAAATGGCCGGCCAACCGGTTGCTTTCGCTCTGTTTACTGCTAATTTAATCCAGTCTTGTACCGGGGCATCTTTTACCTGGCACATTCTCCAGATATCTCCTTCTTCAACTTTATGTTCGGTTAAAACCTTTTCATTCTTATCAATAATCCGAACAGTTCCTTCCGCAGGAATTTCAAAAGTTTTATCGTGAGAACCATATTCTTCCGCTTTTTGAGCCATTAGACCTACGTTAGGGACAGTTCCCATTGTAGTGGGATCAAAAGCGCCGTGTTTTTGGCAAAATTCAATAGTCTCCTGGTAAAGTGGCGCATAACTACTGTCTGGAATTACCGCTTTGGTATCCTGGGTTTCGTCATTCTTATTCCACATCTGCCCGGAAGTTCTAATCATTGCAGGCATAGAAGCATCAATAATTACATCACTCGGCACGTGAAGATTGGTAATTCCTTTATCAGAATTCACCATTGCTATATCCGGTCCTTGTTCAAGATCAGCTTTAATTTTAGACTCTATTTCCGCTTTTTTATCTGCCGAAAGGTTTTCAATAGCATTTAATACATCTCCAAGTCCACTGTTTGGATCTGCGCCTGCCTTTTTAAGTTCTTCTCCATATTCATTGAAAACATCTTCAAAAAATGCTCTTACTGCGTGACCAAAAATAATGGGGTCAGAAACCTTCATCATTGTAGCCTTCATATGTAAAGAAAATAAAACTCCTTTTTCTTTAGCGTCTTTTATCTCTTCCCTAAGAAATTGTAAAAGCGCTTTTTTACTCATTAGGCTGGCATCAATAACTTCACCTTTAAGTAAGTGTAAATTATCTTTAAGTACTTTCTTATCACCACTTTTTGAAGTGAATTCAATTTTTACATCGGTTTCTTCACTTAGGGTCAAAGATTTTTCGTTTGCTTTAAAATCCCCACCGTCCATAGTGGCAACATGAGATTTGGAGTCTGAACTCCATTCTCCCATTGGGTGCGGATGTTTTTTGGCGAAATTCTTTACAGCTCTTGGAGCACGTCTATCTGAATTTCCTTCACGAAGCACAGGGTTTACGGCACTTCCTTTTACTTTATCGTAAGTTTCCTGTATTTTCTTCTCTTCGTCATTTGCAGGTTCGTCTGGATAATCGGGTAATTTATAACCTTTCTCCTGAAGTTCTTTAATAGCAGTTTTTAACTGCGGTATAGAAGCACTGATATTTGGTAATTTTATAATATTAGCTTCAGGTTTTTTAGCTAATTCTCCAAGATAAGCCAAATCGTCACTTACTTTTTGATCGTCTGAAAGGTATTGTGGAAACTGGGATAAAATTCTTCCAGCTAGTGAAATATCTTTAGTTTCCATTCCTACGTTTGCCGCTTTGGTATACGACTTTACAATAGGGTAAAAAGAATAAGTAGCTAAAGCCGGGGCTTCATCTGTTTTGGTATAAATGATCTTTCCAATCTGTGTCATTTTGTAATTTTTATAGCTGATTAATTATAAATAGTCTAAACTCAGTGAACGCCCAATTTTTACTGGGCGTTCGAGCTTTGCGCAATATAATATTTTTCAGGCTTCTATCATAGCTGAAGAGCCATTAAAGCCTGTTAATTATTATTAAAAAAGAATAAAAAAAAAGCCACTTCATCTTAGTAACTAAAATGAAATGGCTTCTACTGAAATAATACGTACTCACTGAATTTTCGAAATTCTTTAAGGGAAAAATCCCAGTGTGTATTATTTCAATGATTCAAAAATAAAAACTTAATAAAGTTGTATTCTTGAATCTAATGGGTTTCTATCCTTCAAACTTCTTTTGACCTGGCAAAATATGAGCGTTATATAGAAGATAAAAACCGTATGTAAAGATTTTTAGGCTTTACACGGAATTTTGGTTTAATAAGAAATCCTTTTGTCATTCCCTTCAACTAAATTCCATATTAAATATACAATAAAACAACGGTAAAATAAAATTTTTAACTTTTTGTTATACAGGAACTTAAGGGCTTTGTGTATGGAGGTATATACTAATAAAAAAGCCCCGAATTACGGGGCTTTTTATTAATTTAATAAGATGTATTCTATCTTTTAGCTTCCTTAATACGAGCTTTTTTCCCGGTAAGTTCTCTAAAGTAATAAATACGAGCTCTTCTTACTTTTCCTCGTTTGTTCAATTCAATTTTTTGAATTGCAGGAAGGTTTAAAGGAAAAATTCTTTCTACTCCAACAGTACCACTCATTTTTCTAATGGTAAAAGTTTGTGAAGCACCGCTTCCTCTTTTCTGAATTACTACCCCTTTAAAAAACTGGGTACGGGTTTTTTGACCCTCTTTAATTTCGTAATACACAGTAATAGTATCACCTGCAGAAAATTGAGGTAAATCTTTTCTTTCAACGAATTCGTCTTGTACGTACTTAATTAACGATTCCATAATTTCTTATTTAATGTAAAATCCAAAACAACATGCACGGACTTCGCCAGAGGTTATTTTAGAACGAGTGCAAAAGTATTAATTTTAATTTATATCGCAATTGAGAAATTGCAATTATTTTTCTGTTTCATCCAAAAGATCAGGCCTTAAGCGTTTAGTGCGTTCATAAGCTTTTTCTTCCCGCCAGGCTTCTATCTTCGGAAAATTTCCCGAAATTAAAATCTCCGGAACTTTCCATCCTTTATATTCCGCAGGTCTTGTGTAAACCGGTGGAGCGAGTAAATTGTCCTGAAAGGAATCGGTTAGGGCAGAGGTCTCATTGCCTAAAACTCCGGGAATTAGTCTAATGATCGCATCACAAACCACGGCTGCACCAAGTTCCCCGCCAGATAAAACATAATCGCCAATAGAAATTTCTTTGGTGATAAAATGATCTCGTACCCGTTGGTCTACTCCTTTATAATGACCGCAAAGAATTATAAGGTTTTCCTTAAGTGAAAGGGAATTAGCGGTTTTTTGATTAAAACTATCGCCATCGGGACTCATATAGATAATTTCATCATAATCCCGCTGATTTTTAAGATCTGATATGCATTTATCTATAGGTTCTACCATCATCACCATCCCGGCGCCACCTCCAAACTGATAGTCATCAATTTGTTTGTAGTTGTCAGTCACATAATCCCTTAAATTATGAAGATGAATTTCAACGTACCCGTTCTCAATAGCTCTTTTCAGAATAGAAGCTTCAAAGGGACTTTTTAGCAAATCTGGAACTACGGTAATAATATCTATGCGCATATTTCTTATAAAAATGCAAAGATGCTAATTTAAATTTTAGGTAAAGAAAATTTAATCCTTGGCTTTGTTCTTCTCATCCTGAAGCATTCGGCCTAAACGCTGTTCCTTTTCCAGGGCTTTAGTACGATAAGCGTCAAATTCCTTTTCGGTTTCGTTTAAATTATGTCTTGCTTCTTTAGTAGTCGCATTGGAGTTTTTAAACTTATAGATAAAGAAAAGTAGCGCCAGGATTAAAACACCAACAATTCCCCACATTAAAGCCATATAGCTTCCTTTGCTAAAAGGCATACCAAGAAACATTATGGCATCTTTTTCTTCGTTCACACGTTGAAGATCGGCCTGAGTTTCGGCTAATTGATTTTCAAGATTTTCGATTTCTTCATTTTGGCTGGAAATAGTACTTTGCTCTTCCTGAAGCTCGTTCTTTAAATCCTGAACGTGGCGTTTGGTATTATCCCGTAATTCAATTAAAGCATCATAATCGACTACTTTGTAGCCCTGGTAGTTGTTTGAAGATTCAATAAGATTGTCAAATTCATCTTCAATAAAATTGGAGGTAGCCAATGAATCCTGAGCGGTTAAAACACTGGTTGAAAATATTAAAAGTAAACTTAAAAAAATAATGTTACGCATCATTTGGGGTTTTTCTGGTTGAGAATTTATATGCTTGAACGCCTTGTTTTTTCACTTATTGTAATAGCATTCACTAATTTGAACTTTTTTTCTAAATTCCTTTAAATTAATAATTTGAGCGCGCAAATGTAAAGTATTCTCAGTAAAAAACCCACCAAATTTAGGTGGGTTTTTCGGTACTTTTACTCGATAATCGTGATTTATTCGCTTTGTGGAAAATTTTAATAATAAGTAAACCTTCGTACCTTAGCGATATATTTTGCCAGCCTAACTAATTGATGGCTGTAGCCGTATTCGTTGTCATACCAAATATAAAGGATTACATTCTTACCATCTGCCGAAACTATGGTTGCTTTGCTATCATAGATCGCCGGGGCATTTGTACCAACGATATCTGATGAAACCAACTCATTATCCAGTGAATATTTAATTTGTTCTACGAGGTTTCCTTCCAGTGCGTATTTCTTTAAAATATTATTTACACCTTCAACGCTGGTTTGTCCTTCAATTTCAAGATTTAGTATCGCCAGCGAACCATTAGGAACAGGAACCCTAATTGCGTTAGAAGTAAGTTTTCCTTCGAAAACAGGTAGAGCTTTGGCTACAGCTTTTCCGGCACCGGTTTCTGTAATTACCATATTAAGTGCAGCAGCACGACCACGGCGGTATTTGCTATGCAAATTGTCTACCAGATTCTGGTCGTTAGTATATGCGTGAATGGTCTCTAAATGACCGTGTACCACGCCCAAAGTATCCTGAACCGCTTTTAGAACGGGAGTAATTGCGTTTGTAGTACAGGAAGCGGCTGAGAATATCGAAATTTTATCGGGGTTATATTCTTTATGGTTTACTCCATGTACAATATTTGGTATACCTTTTCCGGGAGCTGAAAGTAAAACCTTCGCTGCTCCTTTTGCTTTTAGGTGTCTGCTTAAAGCTTCTTTATCCCTAAAAGCGCCAGTGTTATCTATAATTAAGGCTTTATTAATTCCGAATTTTGTATAATCTATATCTTCGGGTTTATCTGCGGAAATCACCTTCACGGTGGTACCGTTTATAATAAGGGCACTGTTTGCCTCGTCTATGCCAACTGTTCCGGAAAAATCCCCGTGAACTGAATCGTTTTTAAGCAAAGAAGCGCGTTTTTCCAGAACATTTTTGTCTACCGTGCCGCGGGTTACTATGGCACGTAGGCGCAACTGACTTCCCTTACCGGTTCTGGCCATAAGTTCTCTGGCAACCAGACGACCAATACGTCCAAAGCCGTAAAGCACAACATCTTTAGGAACGACTTTATCATATTTTTTGGCATCTTTCAGTTTATCTGAAACAAAAGCCATAGCATTTAAATGTCCCTTGTCTTGCAGGTGATATTCATAGGTTAATTTTCCAATATCAAGTTTTGCCGGTGGTAAATCAATATCCTGGATAGCCTTTGCGATTTCTGCCGAATCGAATATTGAAATAGGTTTTCCTACGAATTCTCCCGCATATTCATGAAGATTGAGAATGTCGCTGACATTTCGGTTAAGCAACTGATTTCTGAATAAGACCAGCTCAATAGACTTATCGTACCAGAGGTCACTTATTATATTAATAAATTCTACGGTGGCTTTGCGCCGATTTGCCTGAAAAGCGAGTTCCTTTTCGTAAACTTTGTTAAAGCTCATGTGTGGTTTGTGTGTATTAATAATGGCGCAAAAGTATAGATTTCAAACGTTTTCGTGAAGAATTTTTTGCATAAAAAAACTCCCTGAAATTTAGGGAGTTTTGATAAGGACCTCGCTGATTTTTATCTCCAAACCATACGTTGTTTTTGGCCATTTTTATCCACAATGGTAATCACTATGTCTTCTGAAAAATTCTTTTTTCTGAAAATTCGTTCAACGTCGCTTACGCTCGATACATTTTTGTTATCTATTGCTGTAATAATGGTTCCTACCAATTCTTCAGCAGGTAATCTAGGCGAAAGGGTACGGTGAATTCTTACACCATTTTCAAGGTTTAAAGCCTGTAATTCTTCCTGGCTGGCATTAGAAACTTCAATTTTTATCGGTTCTATGGTATAGGTTTCAAATTTAGTTAGGGTTACATTCACCTCTCTTTCCCTGCCGTCTCTAAGAAAGCTAACCATAATTTTATCGTTTGGTCGTTTGGAATTGATATAGCCGGTTAAATCAGAAAACTTATTAATATCTATATTGTCTAATTTTCTAATAATATCGCCTTCTTTTAAACCGGCCTTTTCGGCGCCACTGCCATCAGTTACCTCTGCCACCAAAACACCCTGAGAAGTTTTAAGTCCCCATTCTTTTACAGCCCGGGCATTAACACTGGCTCCTCTAATTCCTAAAATTCCTTTTTGAACATCTCCGTACTCCATAATATCTTCTACGATCTTGCGGGTGTTGTTAGATGGTACGGCGAATGCGTAACCTATATAACTTCCGGTTTGGGAAGTAATTGCGGTATTAATTCCTACCAGCTCTCCATTGATATTCACTAAAGCCCCACCACTGTTTCCTGGATTAATTGCGGCATCAGTTTGTATAAAAGATTGTGAAGTGGCATCACGTGTATTTAAATCTCTTGCGGTAGCACTAATAATTCCAGCGGTTACGGTAGATTTCAGGTTAAAAGGATTTCCTACTGCCAAAACCCACTCTCCAAGCCTTACATTATTAGAATCGCCAAATGGGATGTAATCCAGATCTTCTGCATCAATTTTTAATAAAGCGATATCTGAATTTTCATCGGCCCCCACAATTTCTGCAGTGTAAGTTTTGTTATTGTTTAAGGTAATTTCAATTTCGTTCGCATCTCTAATCACGTGATTATTGGTTACAATATAACCGTCGGGTGAAATAATAACCCCCGAACCGGCACCCTGAAGTGCTTTTCCGCTACTATAATTTCCACTAATAAGATCTTTCATGGTTCGCGGACCTTTAAAAATCGCAACGTTTTTTACGTGTACCACTCCGTTTACCGTTCTTTCTGCAGCTTCGGTAAAATCGGCATTAGTGCCATAAACATTTCCCGAATAATTCGCAGGAATTACTTTAGTTGCGGTATTGGAAACCGGAGGTAATCCCGCTGGGGTTTCTTCTTCAAAAAACATTTTATAGCTTCCTAAAGTCAGCGCGCCTCCAAGAATGGAAACGAGAAGTAATTTTGATAAATTTTTCATTTTTTAAATAGGATTTTATAAAATTCAACTTTAAAATTATAACATTAGTATCTGTAGTTTTTAACTTTAACGGCCATTTAACATCCTCAAAATCGTGTTATTTATAGTATCTTTGTAGCCCCTAAAATTAACGTAATGAAAATTCCATTTTATAAATATCAAGGCACCGGAAACGATTTTGTGATGATAGACAACCGTCAACAATTGTTATCCAAAAATAATACCAGAATAATTAAAAAGCTTTGCGACCGTAAATTTGGCATTGGGGGCGATGGCCTTATACTTTTAGAAAATCCCGAAGTTGAAGGAGACGATTTTAAAATGGTTTATTTCAATGCTGACGGAAATGAAAGCAGCATGTGTGGTAATGGCGGGCGTTGCCTCGTTGCATTTGCTAAATTTCTGGGAATTATAGAAAATGAAGCTACTTTTACTGCGATAGACGGACCTCACAAAGCAACAATTAGCGATCACGAGGTGAGTTTGCAAATGCAAAACCTTTCAGAAATAAAACAACTGGGAAATAGCGCTTTTCTTGATACCGGATCCCCGCATCACGTGGTTTTTACAAAAAATGTGGCCGACCTTGATGTAAAAAAGGAAGGAGCGTTAATTAGATATTCAGATGAGTATGTTACCAATGGGGGAACCAACGTGAATTTTGTAGATATGCAGGAAGAAAATACTTTCCTGGTTAGAACTTACGAAAGGGGAGTGGAAGACGAAACACTTTCTTGCGGCACAGGAGTTACCGCTGTCGCCTTGGCAGCGCATGCGTCGGGAAAAGCTAATGCTAATACGGTAAAGCTCATTGTTCCCGGCGGAGAATTATCGGTTTCTTTCCAGAAAGAAAATGGAACTTATACCGATGTTTGGTTAACCGGGCCTGCAGAACAGGTTTTTAAAGGTGAAATAGTATGTCAAGCCTAAAAGGAAATAAGGTCTATCTGCGAGCCCTGGAGCCGGAAGATCTCGATTTTGTTCACAGGGTGGAGAACACCGAAGAGTTTTGGGAAGTAAGCGCTACCCAAACTCCTTATTCCAGGTTTATGATTAAACAATACCTGGAAAATGCGCATCGTGATATTTACGATGTTAAGCAGCTGCGTTTAGTGATATGCGATTTAAAAGACAAAGAAGTCGGACTAATAGATATCTTCGATTTTGAACCTAAAGACCGTAGGGCAGCTTTGGGAATTTTAATAGCCGATCCTTCAGAACGGGGTAAAGGTTATGGAGAAGAATCCCTAAAACTTATTTGCAATTACTGTTTTAAACATCTTGCCATGCACCAGGTTTACGCCAATATTGCTGGGGGAAACGAAACCAGTGTGAAACTTTTTGAAAACCTGGGTTTTCAACGAGTGGGCGTAAAGAAAGACTGGACTTATTCAAACGGCCGGTTTAAAGATGAAATTCTATATCAATTGATCAATAAATAATGTACATTAAAAAAATCCTACTGGCTATTGCCATTCTTGGGCTTATAGGCCTTTCTGTTTTTAGCTATTATATTTATACGAGTATCTTTTCAGCAAACACGAGTTTTTCAGAAAAAGAAAAGTTGGTTTATGTGCCTACCGGTGCAGATTATCAAACCGTAATAGACAGTCTTCAGCCTTATATTGAGGATATGGAGTCTTTTGATTTGGTTGCCCGTAAAAAAGGTTATGCTTCAAATATTAGAGCTGGGAGATACGCCATAAGCTCTGGCATGAATAACAATCAGTTGGTAAACGCCTTGCGCAGCGGAAATGTTCCGGTTAAATTAACTTTTAATAACCAGGAGCGCCTGGAGAATCTCGCCGGAAGAATTGCCGATCAAATTGAAGCCGATAGTACTGCTTTAATCGAAGTTTTTAAAGATGAAAAATTTTTAGCTGAAAATAATTTTACGGAAGCCGAAGCTTTAGCGATGTATATTCCGAATCAATATGAATTTTACTGGAATACTTCGGCAGAAGAATTTAGGGAACGAATGAAGCGGGAATATGATCGCTTCTGGACCGAAGAAAAACGGCAAAAAGCTGAGGAAATTGGCTTAAACCCTAAAGAAGTTTCAACTCTGGCTTCCGTAGTTCATAAAGAGACCGCTAAGGTAGATGAACGCCCTAAAGTGGCCGGTGTTTATATGAATCGTTACAAAAATGGGTGGAAATTAGATGCCGATCCTACCGTAATTTATGCGCTTAAACACAAGACTCAAAAATGGGATACCATTATAAAGAGAGTGCTCTATAAAGACCTGGAACTCGATTCGCCTTACAATACTTATATTTATAAAGAATTACCTCCGGGGCCTATATTTATGCCAGATATTTCAGCGATAAATGCAGTGCTTAATTATGAAGATCACGATTACTTCTATTTTGTAGCAGATGTTCAAAATTTTGGTTATCATAAATTCGCAAAAAATTTAGCACAGCATAATCGAAATAAACAGGAATATGTGCGTTGGATTAACAAGCAGGGCGTAAAAAGATAAGAATAATTTTCCCCTCATTTTATTAAGAAAGCTCTAACGCCTTTGCCTTCTTACAGGCATGTTAAGCCTTTTAGAACTTTATAGTTAACTTAACATCTTGTACTTCAGATTTTTAAAATTTATTGTACATTTGCACGGCAAAATTGAAAGGGGCGTAAGCTTAATTTTTAGCCTAAACCGTTAACCTTTCAGAAACAAAATGTAATGAGAAAGAAAGTTGCAAAATTTTCAATCTTGCCTGTATTTGCAGGCTGCATGTTTTTCAGTTTTTCAACTAGAGAAGCAGCAAATTTGGAAATTGAAGGTTATTCAACTTCCAATCTGGATCTAAACTATACTGTGGCCCTTTTAGAGGAAAGCGAATTAGCAAAAGATCTAAGCCTTGAGAGGGCGTTACCTGAACTGGGAAAGTCCTATGTAGGTTTTAAAGAAGCGGTAGGTTTTAAAGAATCCCGCGGAAATTACCGAACAATCAATGAGTTTGGTTATATGGGGAAATACCAATTTGGTATTGGTACCTTGGAATTACTGGGTATATACAACGGTGCTGAATTCCTAAACTCACCACAACTCCAGGAGGCAGCTTTTTATACCAATGCTTCCAGGAATAAATGGATATTAATACGTGATATTGCCCGTTTTGAAGGGAAAGTAATCAACGGGGTAGAAGTAACCGAATCTGGAATTCTTGCTGCTGCTCACCTTTCGGGGCCGGGAAGTGTAAAGAAATATCTTAGAAGCTGGGGTGCGCAATCTTTTAGCGACGCGTTTGGAACTTCTATTAGAAACTATATGAAGAAATTTGGAGGCTATGATACTTCATTTGTAATACCTGAGAAAAATCCGAGAGTGAATATTAAAGCTTTTAGAGCTTAAATTTCTTTCTGAAAAATAAAAATAGCAGGCCTCTTATGGAGGTCTGTTTTTGTTTTCCCCCATTCTGAAACCGGTTTAGTCACAATATATTCAGTAGGAAGGGTAAGGTCACAGGCGACACAAAGCCGGGTTGCAGGATTTAAAAGCTGGAGCAAATCTTCAAGCAATTTATTGTTTCGGTAAGGGGTTTCAATAAAAATTTGTGCTTCCTGTTTTTCGAAAGAAAGCCGTTCCAAATCTTTGATTTCCTTTTTTCGCTCTTTTTTATCTATAGGTAAATAGCCATTGAAGGTAAAACGCTGGCCGTTCATTCCACTGCCCATCATAGCCAGTAAAATTGAAGAAGGTCCAACTAAAGGAATCACCTGAATACCTTCGTTGTGCGCAATTTTAACGATTTCAGCCCCAGGATCTGCCACACCGGGACAACCGGCTTCACTCAATAAACCTATATTTTTTCCTTCTTTACAATCATTTAAAAATGAAGGGATTTCTGAAGCTTCAGTGAATTTATTAAGATGAAAAAATTGAAGTTCAAACTGTTGCTTTTGCGGAACCAGTTTTTTTATATGTCTCCTGGCGGTTTTTTCATTTTCAGCAATAAAAATATCCAGGCTTTCCATAATTTCTTTAACCTGAATTGGAAGAACCTGCATTGGGTTTGCCGCTCCCATAGTGGTAGGGATCAGGTAAAGTTTCCCGGAATATTTGAAGTCTGACATTAAGCCTTGTTTTCTTCCTTAAGTTGTTCTGCTATCTTTTCACAGGCTTCATCAAGCATTTGGAAGACATTTTCAAAGCCGTGTTCTCCGCCAAAATAAGGATCGGGAACATCTACGTTTTCCGCTGGAAATATTTCATCGAGGATCAGCTGAACTTTCGCCCGGTCATCATCATTTCTGGCCAGGGAAATCACATCTTTAAAATTTGAATTATCCATCACATAAATGCGATCGAATTTATCAAAATCTTCAGCTTGAAACTGTCTTCCGCGCTGGTAAGTGATATCCAGGTTGTTCTTTTTTGCTATTGCAATAGAGCGTGGATCGGGCGAATCGTCTATATGATAATCGCCGGTGCCAGCCGAATCTACAAAAACCTTAGATTCGTCTACTTTAGATTTTAAAATTCCCTCGGCAAGCGGTGATCTGCAAATATTGCCGAGGCACACCATCAATACCTTAGTCTTCATAAAAATGCTTTTATATGGTAAGTTTTTTGTTGAGGTCTTCAACAAATTTTTTGAATTGCTTATCTGTCGTGGCCAGGTTATCTACCGTCTTGCAGGCGTGTAAAACCGTGGCGTGATCGCGTTTTCCAATTTGAGAACCAATGCTTGCTAAAGAAGCTTTGGTGAATTTCTTTGCAAAGAACATGGCCAGTTGTCTTGCCTGTACAATATGTCTTTTACGGGTCTTTGACTGCAAGGTTTGCACATCCATCTGGAAATAATCGCTAACTACCTTTTGAATGTAATCTATAGAAACTTCACGTTTGGTATTCTTTACGTAGTTGTCTACGATTTTCTTCGCAAGTTCTAAAGTGATATCTTTTTTGTTGAAAGAAGAGTGGGCGATAAGCGATATGATTGCGCCTTCCAGTTCCCTGATATTGGTTTTGATATTGTTTGCCAAAAACTCTACGATCTCTTCCGGCATTTCTACGCCGTCGCGATAAAGTTTGTTTTTAATGATGGAAACCCGGGTTTCAAAATCGGGATGTTGCAATTCAGCCGAAAGTCCCCATTTAAACCTTGAAAGCAGGCGTTGTTCAATATCCTGCATATCTACCGGTGCTTTATCACTGGTAAGGATTACCTGTTTTCCATTTTGATGTAAATGATTAAAGATGTGGAAAAATACATCCTGAGTTCCCGCTTTTCCGGAAAGCAACTGTATATCATCAACAATTAAAACATCGATAATCTGGTAAAAATGAATAAAGTCGTTCCGGTTATTTTTCTTAACCGATTCTATATATTGCTGAGTAAATTTTTCTGCAGAAATATATAAAACGGTCTTTTCGGGGTATTTGTCTTTAATTTCAACCCCAATTGCGTGTGCTAGGTGTGTTTTTCCCAGTCCTACGCCACCAAAGATAAGCAACGGGTTAAAAGAAGTCCCTCCCGGTTTATTGGCTACAGCCAAACCAGCCGATCTTGCCAATCGGTTGGAATCTCCTTCCAGGAAATTCTCGAAATTGTAACTCGGGTTAAGCTGGGATTCGATCTTTACATTTCTAATTCCAGGGATTATAAAAGGATTTTTTAATTCTGGATTTTTATTCTTTATAGGTACATCTACCTCCTGGGAAGCCATATGACTCCGTTGCGTACTCGGAATCTTCTCGGTAAATGGCATTTTGTTTCCGTAGGTATTTTCCATTTTGATCACATAGACCAATTTAGCTTTTTCCCCTAATTCTTTGGTAAGCGAAACCTTTAAAAGTTTTACATAGTGTTCTTCCAGCCATTCGTAAAAAAACTTTGAGGGCACCTGTATGCTAAGGGCACAATCTGTAAGTTTTACTGCTTGTATAGGTTCAAACCACGTTTTATAAGCCTGTGGAGTGATGTTATCTTTGATAAAAGCCAGACAGCTATTCCAAACTGATTGCGCAGTTTTTGACATGCTTTGTGTTGTGTATTTTAGATTAGTAGTGGTTTATTAGCAGTTAAAAGATATAGGGGTCTTTCAACTTGAGTGGAACAAATATGTGAACAAATTATGTAATAAAAAAACCGGTTTGGGGTTGAATTTTAAGAAATTTTTGTGCATACTTAAATCCGATTATGAAAGTACAAAACCTCATTCACTTTACCTGTTAAATTCAATATGAAAAGTCACGAAACATATGTTAAAGTCCGCTATGCGGAAACCGATCAAATGGGGGTAGTACACCACGGAAACTACGCACAATACTTCGAAATCGCCCGACTGGACTGGTTATCGGCTTTAGGAATATCTTATAAAACTATGGAAGAAAACGGGGTTATGTTACCCGTGTATGAACTCAATACCAAATTTTTAAAACCCGCTGTTTTTGAAGATGAACTGAGAATTGAAGTGCAATTAAAAGAGGTTCCATCGGTGAAAATTACTTTTGAATATATGGTTTTTAACCAATGTGAAGACTTGCTCACCAAAGCTTACACAACTTTGGTTTTTATGGATTCCAAGACCAAAAAACCAATTCGATGTCCTCAATATATTTTAGATAAGTTGAAGTAAATTTTTTCTTTCAGCAAAAAATCGTCATTACGAACGGAGTGAAGTAATCTGTCAATGATTATTCCAATATTACAGATTTCTTCTCCCGATTATCATCGGGATCGCAATGACAAGAAAAGTTCAATCTTCCAACCTCTTTATCCCGACCTTGTAAGTTGATTCAAACTTTTCGAATATCGATTCGGCGTCTTTTTTCCTTACGGAAATATAAATTTTGCAATCCAGTTCCAGTTTTTGCTCAATTACGTTAAGGTTATTTTCCTTAATCAATCGCATCACAATATTCATTTCGGGGTAATCAAAACTGATCTCAAAAACCTCGTCTATAGTCCTGGTGACAATATTGGCTTCTTCCAGCGCCATTTGCGCCGCGGTTTTATAAGCG
Organism: Salegentibacter tibetensis; assembly: GCF_020164485.1. Taxonomy (GTDB): domain Bacteria; phylum Bacteroidota; class Bacteroidia; order Flavobacteriales; family Flavobacteriaceae; genus Salegentibacter; species Salegentibacter tibetensis. Next base: position 50,639 of record NZ_JAIQZA010000023.1, on the reverse strand, counting down.
TTGATCAAACCACCAACTCCAAGTTTTACGCCGCCAAAATACCGCACCACCACAATTAAAATATTGGTGACTTCAAAAGACTGGATTTGCCCATAAATTGGCATGCCGGCAGAATTTGAAGGTTCCCCGTCATCATTAGCGCGATATTGAAAATCTGATTTCCCCAGTTGCCAGGCATAACACCAGTGCCGCGCTTTATGATGTTTACTCTTTAATTCTTCCAAATGAATATTAGCCTCTTCTTCGGTTTTTACCGGAAATGCATAACCGAAAAACTTAGAATTCCGGTCTTTAAACAAGACTTCGGGGGAAGCTTTGGTGATGGTTTTATAAGTGTCTTTCATTCTTGTGTGTTTTAGACCTCACAGGTTTCCAAAACCTGTGAGGTCTTTATTGACTGCTAGCCACCAGTATAATACTTATTATCGCAAGGGCAATTCCAATCCAGTTTTTCTTTAGCAAAACCTCTTTAAAAAGCACAATTCCAAGAATAGTAGAGGCCAAAACAATACCCACATGGTTTAAGGTGAAAATCACCGAATTCTCAATACCTGGAGAGCGTAACGCCATCACCAGGAAATAAATAGAGAAATAGTTCGGAATTCCCAGCGCAATCCCACCGACTATGTTTTTCCAGGTTATTTTTAATTTTCCTAAAACAGCCTGGCCAATTAGAATAGAAGTTCCAATAATCCCGGCGATTCCAAAAATACTGGAAGAAAAGAGTCCAACATCGGTTTCAGAAACATAGAAATTTTCCAGGTAATTGAGCGTGGTGTCTATAATTCCGCTTCCGAAGAAAACCAGTAAAGGGAATATTAAGTTCCTTTTCTTTATTTTAATGCCTTTTTCAGTTTTAATCGAACTTAAATAAACCGCTGCGAGTGCGAGTATGATCCCGGTAACTTTTAAAAACCCCAGGCTTTCATTGTAAATAAATATACCGAAGAAAACAGGAATGGCAACCGACATCTTTGTAGCTACTGACACTACCGAAAGTCCGCTACGTTGAGTGGTAATCGCTGCAAGGTTAAAAACCGTAATAAACATAGCCCCCAGGAAAACAGTTCCCAAAAACCAGGATTCCGAAGGAATTCTTACCAGATCCTCAACGCCATCAATATAGCCGAAAAACCCAACGATGCAGGCGATGAAATAATTTACGATAATGGCCTGCAGTGTATTAACGCCATACTTTTTATAAAGCCTGAACACGACAAAAATTACCGTGGAAGAAAGGATGCTAAGCAGCAGGTAGATCAAAATAAGTCCTTTTTGGCAGTAAATAAATCGATCACATCTTCGTGGGTGGGTTCAATATTCCAGGTGTGAATTCCTAATTCCTCAGCTGCGTCTGTATTTTCCCGGGTGTCGTCTATAAAAAGGCATTCTTCGGGCTTTAAATCGTGTTCTTTTAAAACGAACTCATAAATTTCAGCATCGGGCTTTCTAAAATTGATCTCGTGCGAAAGATAAAACGCATCAAAGCAAGTCTGGAAATCTTCGAAAAACGGTACATTCTCCTTAACCCAGTCAATATGGATTTCGTTGGTGTTGCTCAATAGAATCAACTGGTAATTTTTTTCTTCGGAAAGCTTTTTTAAAAACTGGTATCGATATTCGGGAAAATCAACTAAAATCGCGTTCCATGAATTTTTAAAATGTTCTTCCTGAAGCTGCGAATGTTCAGTACGGTAGGATTTTACAAATTCTTCGGAAGAAATAAGCCCTTTTTCGTATTGTTGATTAATATTTAGTAAATTTTCTGAAAGCTCAGCGATTTCATATTTCCCCATTTCACGCATCGTAGCCGGTTTGTCCAGGTTTATAAATACGTCTCCAAAATCAAAAATTATCGTTTTAATCATTTTTGTAAATTTTTAAATTATCTCGCTCCAGGGCGGTTTCTGAAAGTATTTTTCCTGAAAACTCCGGCGCCTTTAGACCTTTATGAAATTCAGAAGTCCCTGTAAAAATCCGGGCTTCATCCCAGAAATTATTATTAATAAAGGTCTGAAGCGTTTTTGCTCCACCTTCAATAATAACCGATTGTAAATTATGTTTATAAAGCACATCGCAAATTTGTTCAGGCAAATTTTGGTGAAGATCGAGCTTTTCAAAAACTAAATTTTCGTTTTTTATTGCGTTTTCAGGCTGTTTTTTGGTTAGTACAATCGTTTTTATGAGACCATCAAACAAAGCAGATTCCTGTGGTATCTTTAAATCTTTATCGATCACCACCCGAACCGGATTAGCACCTTCCCAAAGCCTCGTGTTTAGTTTAGGGTTATCGGCAATTGCGGTATTGGTGCCTACTAAAATTGCCTGTTCTTCGCTGCGCCATTTATGCACCAGTTTTTTGGAATATTGATTGGTGATCCAAACCGGTTCCCGTTTTTCCTGAATTTCAGGAGCGATAAATCCATCACTAGTTTGTGCCCATTTCAAAATAATATAAGGTCGCTTTTTTTGATGAAACGTAAAAAAGCGTTTGTTCAACTCTTGGCATTCTTTTTCTAGAATTCCAACCTGAACCTTACACCCGGCTTCCAATAATTTTTTGATTCCCCGGCCGGCGACTTCAGCAAAAGGATCTACGCAGCCAATCACTACCTTTTTAATACCTTTGGCGATAATCAAATCACTGCAGGGCGGCGTTTTTCCAAAATGACTGCAAGGTTCCAGGCTCACGTAAATAGTAGCCTTTTTTAAAATCGAAGCATCTTTAACTGAGTTAATAGCGTTCACCTCGGCATGTGGCTCTCCTGCTTTTTGATGCCAGCCTTCACTAATTATCCTGTCTTTATAAACAATCACGCTGCCTACCAGCGGATTGGGATAAGTATTTCCGAGTCCGTTTTTGGCCAGTTCAATACAGCGTTTTATATATTTTTCCTGTATATTCACGCCACTAAAATAGGATTATTTACCAAGAATGAGCACGCTAAAAATACGGGAAATTCAACCCGAAGACAATCAACAAGTTGCCGAAGTAATAAGAAAGGTTTTGGTGGAAATGGGCGTTCCCAAGGTAGGAACCGCCTACGAAGACAAGGCCCTGGACGATATGTTTGCAACTTATCAACACCCCCGAATGAATTATTTTGTGGTGGAAGAAGACGGAAAAATAATTGGAGGAGCAGGGATCGCACCTTTAATTGGATTGGAAGAAAAAATATGTGAACTCCAGAAAATGTACTTTTTGCCGGAAGCCCGTGGCAAAGGCCTGGGTGCGCAAATGATGGACACCTGCCTTAAATTTGCCAAATCGCAGGGTTTTGAAAAATGCTACATTGAAACCCTGCCTTATATGGAAAGCGCCAGGAAACTTTATGGCCGAAGCGGCTTTAAATCTTTAGAAAAACCCCTTGGCAACACCGGACATTATAATTGTACGATGTGGATGATTAGGGATGTTTAGAAGCCGGATAAAAGAGACGAGATTCAAGAGAAAAGAGTTGAGGTTTAAAATTTAAGGTTCAGGGTTCAGGGTTCAGGGTTCAGGGTTCAGAGTTCAAAGTTTATTGTTTACAAACCACAAACCACAAACCACAAACCACACAAACCCAGAACTCAAAACCGACAACCGAGAACCCACAACCCACAACCGAAGAAGAATGAAACTTAAAGTACAAAAAGAGATCTTCATAAAAGCGCTGGAGAACGATTATCCTGCGGAAGAGGTGCTTTCTTTTTTCTTTTTGCTAACCGAAGCTTTTTTCGGAATAAAACGAATAGACCTGGCTTTAGATCCCGAGGTCGAAATTGATGAAATTCAGGCGGGAAAATTTGGTTCAGCTTTATCGCGATTAAAAAATCACGAACCTATTCAGCATATTATTGGAGAAACAGAATTTTTCGGATTAATATTTAAAGTTGATAGAAATGTGTTGGTGCCAAGGCCGGAAACCGAAGAATTGGTACAATGGATCTTAGATGATTTTTCTTCTGGAAATAATGCACTGAAAATCCTGGACATAGGAACTGGAAGCGGCTGTATCGCGATAAGCCTGGCGAAAAATCTTCCGCAGGCAAAAATTTCAGCAATAGATATTTCTGAAAAAGCGCTGGAAATTGCCAAAATCAATGCTGAAATTAATAAAGTGAACCTGGATTTGATTCAGCAAGATATTCTTGAGTTAGAAAAACTTTTGCAAAATTTTGATCTTATTGTTTCTAATCCGCCTTACGTGCGGGAGTTGGAGAAAAAGGAGATGCACCGAAATGTATTAGAGTACGACCCTCCAACTGCCTTATATGTTAAAGATGAAAATCCTTTACTTTTCTACTATAAAATCACGAAATTGGCTAAGAATGCCCTGAAATCCGGCGGAAAGCTTTATTTTGAGATTAATCAATACCTGGCTAAAGAAACCGAAGAGATGATGCAGGAACATGGATTTAAAACAGAATTGCGAAGAGATATTTTTGGTAATTTCAGGATGTTAAAAGGAGAGCTCATTAAGGTCATTTGATTAGTCCAGTTTCGCTGGATAACTGTCACTTCGAGCGCCGTCGGGAAGTCCGTTCTTAGAATGATTTTTCAGTCTTTAAAAACTATAATTTTGGAAAACAATAGCGAAAATCAATTAGAAAGCATTGCAGTGTTTTGTGCAAGCAGCGAGGGCAATGATGAAAAAATATACACTGAATCTTACCGCCTGGGAAAAGTTTTGGCTCAAAAAAGCATCAAACTTGTTTTCGGAGGGAGTAAACTAGGCTTAATGGGGCAGGTTGCTGCCGGCACTCTCCAAAATGGGGGCGAAGTTATCGGGGTGATCCCAGACTTTCTTAAAACCAAAGAAGTTGTTCATACCGATTTAACCGAATTGATCACCACCAAAGATATGCATGAGCGTAAGCTTAAGATGCACGAATTAAGCGATGGATTTATCGCCCTTCCAGGGGGATTTGGAACTTTTGAAGAACTTTTTGAAATCGTGACCTGGGGGCAATTAGGCTTGCACCAAAATCCAATAGGACTTTTAAATATCAATGGATTCTACGATGATCTAATCGAGATGCTTAAAACCATGGTTAGAAAAGGTCTGCTTAGAAAAGAGAATTTTGATCTTTTGCTAATTGCCGAAAATATTGAGGAGCTCCTGGAAAAAATGCATAATTTTAAACCTATGCCGGTTCCGAAATGGATGAATAAAGATCAGACCTAAAAAAGACGCTATGAAAATCCATAAACTTCAAATATATACCGATAATATCAAGCAGCAGCTTCGGTTTTACCGGGATAAATTAAATTTAGAAATCACCGATTATGCCGATGATTATTTTGAAGTTGAAACAGGATATTCCACTATAAAATTTCAGCGCAGAGAAAATGCCACAGCTTATCATATCGCTTTTCATATTCCCGATAATCAGCATGAATTAGCCCTGGAGTGGGTGAAGGAACGTAGTCCTGTTTTGCACGGTAACGGACAGGAAATTGTAGATTTTCTGGCCTGGAATGCGAAATCACTTTATTTTTATGATGAAGATAAAAATATAATCGAATTCATTTCCCGGGAAAGTTTTAGTAAACCGGAAACAACATTATTTTCGGAAAACAGTATTTTGGGAATAAGTGAAGTTGGTTTGGTGACTGAAAACATTACAGAAAAATTTGAGTTCTTAAAATCTAATTTTCAATTAGAAAAATACGATGGGGATTTTGAACGTTTTTGTGCGATTGGGGACGACGCAGGTTTGCTAATCACTATTAACCAAAAGCTAAAAGATTGGTTTCCTACCGATGATAAAGCCTATAAATCTGAATTCAAAATTGAATTTACTCACCAGGGGGAAAAACATTCCCTTATTTTTGAAAACGATAAACTAAAAGTTCAGCAATAACTTACCAGCCCGATTTTTATGAGTACCGAAGAAAAGATCAAGCAATTGCGCGAAGAATTACACAAGCATAATTATTTATACTACATAGAAGACAAGCCCGAGATCAGCGATTACGATTTTGATATGAAGCTGAATGAATTGCAGGATCTCGAAGAAAAAAATCCTGAATTTGAAGACGCTAATTCTCCCACCCGCCGTGTAGGCGGCGCTGTAACCAAGAATTTTGAAACTGTAGTCCACGATTACAGAATGTATTCGCTTTCAAATTCCTATTCCCAGGAGGAGCTGGAAGATTGGGAAAAACGCATCGAGAAATCTATCGGTGGTAAGGTGCAGTATGTCTGCGAGTTAAAATACGATGGCGCTTCTATTAGTCTTACTTATGAAGATGGGAAGTTAAAACGCGCAGTGACGCGTGGTGACGGATTTCAGGGGGATAATGTAACTAATAATGTAAAAACTATTCGGTCTATACCTTTAAAACTGAAAGGGGATTTTCCGCAGAAATTTGATATTCGGGGGGAGATTGTTTTGCCTTATGAAGGTTTTGCTAAAATGAATGCTGAAAGGGTGGAAGCCGGGGAAGAGCCTTATGCGAACCCGAGAAATACTGCTTCCGGAAGTTTAAAGTTGCAGGACAGTGCTGAGGTTGCCAAAAGACCTTTAGATTGCCTGCTTTATAGTTTAGTTGCTGAAAAATTACCGGTTAAATCTCAGTTTGAAGGCCTGGAAAAAGCCAGGGAATGGGGATTCAAAGTTCCGCCTGAAGCTGAATTAAAAGATAGTATTGCTGAAGTTTTGGATTATATAAACTACTGGGATCATCATCGTCACGATTTGCCTTACGAAACCGATGGCGTGGTGGTGAAAGTAAATAGTTTTGATCAGCAGGACGAATTGGGTTACACGGCCAAATCCCCGCGCTGGGCCATAGCTTATAAATTTAAGGCCGAGCAGGAAAGCACCAAATTAAATAAGATCACTTACCAGGTTGGAAGAACGGGAGCGATCACTCCGGTAGCGAACCTGGAACCGGTACAATTGGCGGGAACTACGGTAAAACGTGCCTCTTTGCATAATGCCGATCAAATTGAAAAGCTTGATGTGCGTGAAGGGGATGTTGTTTTTGTAGAGAAAGGCGGGGAAATAATTCCGAAGATCGTGGGGGTAGATTTTACCCAACGAGATCCTGAAACCCCCGAAACCCAATATGCCAAAGCCTGCCCCGAATGTGAAACCGAGTTAATTAGAAAAGAAGGCGAAGCCCAGCACTACTGCCCGAATTATAATGGTTGCCCTCCTCAGATTGTGGGAAGGATTCAGCATTTTATTTCCAGAAAAGCGATGGATATTGAAGGCCTGGGTGGTGAAACGGTTGCTTTATTGGTTAACGCGAATTTAATTACCAATTATGCCGATCTCTATATTCTAAAAAAAGAGGATATTCTCCCACTGGAACGAATGGCAGAGAAGTCGGCTGATAATTTGGTAAACGGGATTGAAAAATCTAAAGAAATTCCTTTTGAACGGGTTTTATTCGCTTTGGGAATAAGGTATGTGGGGGAAACCGTAGCCAAAAAACTGGCAAAACACTATAAAAATATAGAAGCCCTGGCTTCAGCTTCAACCGAAGATTTGACAGCTGTTGATGAAATAGGGGAACGCATCGCCGAAAGTGTGACCGATTTCTTTGCTTCCGAAGAAAACCGGGAGATCGTTCAGCGATTAGAAGACTACGGACTTCAACTGGAAATCGCTGCGGAAGAATTGGAAAATCAGAGTGATATACTGGAAGGAAATACATTTGTGATTTCGGGCGTTTTTGAGAAAGTTTCCAGGAACGAGCTCAAGAAAATGATAGAAGATAACGGCGGAAAAGTTTCAGGATCAATCTCAGGAAAAACCGATTACCTGGTTGCCGGTGAAAATATGGGTCCCAGCAAACTGGCAAAAGCCGAAAAACTAGGGACTAATATTGTAAGTGAAGACGAATTCCTGAAAATGCTTGATTAGTTTTGTGAAATTATTCCGCAGGAAATTCAGAAAAATAATTAAAGATAGGGATGGACATTTAGTGCTTAAACCTCAATCTTTAATCCATTAGCTTCAATTTTATTTTCATCATCCAGATAAAAATCAATTCTTCCCAGGTAAAGCCCGTAGCATCCAACCTGGTTTACTAAAACTTTTTTACCGGCCTTATTGGTTTCAATAGTGGGTTTATCAAGAAAAGTGTGGGTATGGCCGCCAATTATTAGATCAATATTCTCTGTAGCTTTTGCCAGTTTGATATCAGAAATTTTATCGTGGCTGTAGTCGTAACCTAAATGGGATAGGCAAATAACCAGATCACAATTTTTCTCTTCTTTAAGGATCCTTGTCATATCCTGAGCAATTTCTACAGGATCAAGGTATTTGGTTTCCTTGTAAAGGTTATCGTTTACTAAGCCCTGTAATTCAATTCCCAGTCCAAAAACACCAATTTTCACTCCGTCTTTAGTGAAAACCTTATGCTTTTGAGTATGCCCATCCATCACCGTATTGCTGAAATCATAATTTGAAGAAATAAAATCGAATTCAGCGTGGGGTAGTTGCGAATACAATCCGTCTATCCCGTTATCAAAATCGTGGTTTCCCAGGGTAGAGGCATCGTATTTCATTTTACTCATCAGTTTAAATTCCAGTTCGCCGCCGTAGAAATTAAAGTAAGGCGTTCCCTGGAAAATATCCCCCGCATCCAATAACAAGGTATTCGGATTTTTATTCCTGATCTGCTGAATTAAAGTTGCTCTCCTGGCTGCTCCGCCCATATTCGGATTTCTGGAATCGTCGGGGCCAAAAGGCTCAATATGGCTATGTACATCGTTGGTATGTAGAATGGTGATGTGCTTTTTGTAATTTGGTTTAAACGAAAGGGAGCTTAAGCCGCCAATTCCTATAAATGCTGTTGCTGCTGAGGTTTGTTGTATAAAATTTCTTCTTCTCATCACTTACTCGATAATCGGGATTTATTATTTCGAGATTTCTCGAAATTAAAAAAAATAATTTTCTAATCGTGCATAGGGACTTGTTCCCGGTTAACTTATTTTCTAATAAACCTATTGTCTTTTTCAACTTTTAGGGTGTCTATCTTTTTAAAATAATCTATAATTGCGTTACGTAGTTTATAATCTACTTTATAAAGTTCAACTGGATCTTTTAAAAAGTTCATATTGTCGCCACCTTGCTGCAAGTAGTCTGAAGTCGCCACAAAATAGGTCTTATCTTCATCAATTTTTTTACCCTTAATTTCTGCCCGGTTTACATTATAATTTTGATCCATTTCTATCTGGATTCCACTAACGGGATGAGCCGTTTTGGCTCGCTCCAGGTAAGAAAGCATTTCGTTAATTTTTTCTCCGGAAAGTTCAGTGACTACGATCTCATTTTCAAAAGGCATTAGTGCGTAAGCACTACGGGTAGAAATATTGCCTTTGTTTAAGCCAGATCTAATTCCGCCGTAATTCAGTAGCACCATATCTATTTCGTTGGCGGTCCTGCTTTTAAAGATTGGATTTGCCTGCTCCATTACAATATCAGCCATCAAATTACCAATCGCTGTATTTAGATCGCCATCGCTTTTCACCATATCCTTTGGGTTATAGGCTAAAGTGCTATCCAGGGTTTTATTGAGGTGTTCCTTAAAAGGAGCTACAAATTCTTCAATTTCCGGGTCGGCTTCAATATTTTCATCTATGGCAATTCGTTGCGCTTTAATTTCGGCTGTTTCAACTGAATTCCCTTTGCAACTTAATATAATTGCCGAAAGAAGCAGATAAAAACTTAATCTAATTTTCCTCATCCGTTTAGAATTTTAACCTGTTTTAGAAATTTGACAAAGACTTATATTTATTCTCCTCTACCTGCCAATTTTTGGGATTCAGCATCATGCTGATTTCATTTAATTTTTATTAAAAAACCAAAGATATGTAGATTATTCGGCTCGACTAAAAATTTTTTTTTGAAAAATCAGTGGTAATTCAACTGAAAAAGCGGGTATTTTATCGAAAAATTACATCATTAACTTAAAAACGCCAATGCTTTAGTAAAAAAGGTGAAAATGATAAAATGATTTTTATATTTTCGGGCCGCAATTTGTTGAAAATGAGTCTTTATCATTACATATTTATACTTCTTATTCCGCTACTGGCTGTAAACCTATATGCTACCTTAGCTGATGCCGACTGGTTGATGCAGGCTACAGAGGTCTTGTTTGTTACCGGGCTGGCAGGTATTTATTTAAGGCTAAACAAAAAAGCCGGTTTTAATGCGATGTTCTTTTTTGTATTTTTCATTTCCGCCCAAATCGCAGGCTTCTTTTTTAATACTTACAGTTTAACTATTTTTTCACTATTATTTTATATAGCTGCATATTTTGGTTTGAGCAGAGAAGCATTACAGAACACAGAGCGACAAACAGCGAGTAAAACAATGCTGATCTATTTTTTACTTCTTATTTCTATAAACACCTATTTATTGTTGATGCATGTAGTTGAACTTGAGAGCTATATGGCTAATAATTTTGAATTTTCTATTTATATAGTCTATTACAGTGTTTTATTACTGTTGGGTATATTCTCTCTCATCTATTATCTGAATTCCTATTCTAAAAAATCAGTTTACTTTGTTACACTGGTACTGGCATTTATATTTGCAGATGTTTTTAGAGATTCCGCATATTTTTATATGAAAGATTCTGCTATTTTAATTACAGGTAATTTACTTTGGTATACAGGATTAATTTTTTGTCTGCTTTTTTTTCTAACCCCCGAGCGTAAACTTCGCTTGATGAACCTTGTTTAATTTGCTGAGACATTTTTCCTTGTTTATTTTTTAACAGAAAAAACAAAGCTGTTAAATATGTGCTTTTTTCTAAATACAGAACTAGTTTTAAGGTGCTGAAGTTGGCAAAATTAATACATTTGTCGCCCGAAAATTTTGCATTTTTCAGTTTTAAGCTGAAATAGGGCAAATCTTTTCGATTATCACAAAAAAACAAAGAGAATGAAATCATTTATTGGTACCGGTGTTGCTTTGATAACTCCTTTTCAGGAAGATCTATCTGTAGATGTGCAGGAGCTGGAAAATCTGGTAGAGAACCAGATCGCAAATGGAATAGATTACCTGGTGGTTTTAGGAACAACCGCCGAAAGCGCCAGCCTGAATAAAGAAGAGAAACAACTCGTAATAGATACTGTTGTAAAACAGAATAATAACCGCCTGCCTTTAGTTCTAGGGCTTGGTGGAAATAACACCCATGCTCTTTGTGAAGAACTAAAAACCGGAGACTTTACGGGATTTGAAGCAATTCTTTCGGTTTCGCCATTTTACAACAAACCTACTCAGGAAGGAATTTACCAACATTTTAAGGCAGTAGCTGCTGCATCACCACTACCGGTGATTCTTTATAATGTACCGGGAAGAACCGCATCTAATATGCTGCCGGAAACCATAAACCGAATCGCCAGGGATTTTGATAATATTATTGGGGTTAAAGAAGCTGCCGGGGATATGGTACAGGCAATGAAATTAATAAGCCTGGTGCCAAAAGATTTCCTGGTAATTTCCGGAGACGATATGCTTACCCTTCCTATGGTTTTAGCCGGGGGAAAAGGAGTGATCTCAGTAATTGCACAAGGATTACCTGCGGAATTCTCTAAAATGGTTGCCCTAGGTTTAGAAGGAAAACCAACTGAAGCCTACGAACTTCATTATAAAATGCAGCGATCTATAGAATTGATTTTTGCTGAAGGAAATCCTGCCGGAATTAAAGCTTTGCTTGCCCAAAAAGGAAGTATTCAGAATTACCTGAGATTACCTTTGGTAAAAGCAACACCTGCACTTCAGCAGCAAATTGCAGATTTTCTGAAGAATTTCAAATAAAATTTATCGACTACTTATTTTAAAGTCTAAAAAGTTTTAAATTTCGTCAATGGTAATTTATTTCAGGATCTAATAAGTTGATAATTATCTCATGTTAGAATCCCGAAATAAATTCGGGATAAAGTCTGAAACCAGTTCAGCTTGACGAAAGGAGAACTTTTTAGTTCTTAAATTTTACAGCAAAAGCCTTATTTTATCGTCTTTCAGAACAATAAAAGAGGGCTAATTATGTTATCTAAGGCTGTAATACAAAGTTTTTTTTATACTGAAGAAAAATGTACTTTTGCCAGATGTTTTTACAAATGATGAAGAAAGCAATTTTATTAGTAGCAGTTTTGATGTTAACTGTGTCCTGCGGTGAGTTTCAAACCTTATTAAAAAGTGAGGACAGCGGAAAGAAATATACCTACGCAGAGCAGTTGTACAACGAAGCTAAAGAAGATGACGATAAAAAGAAATATCGAAAAGCCTTAAGGTTATTTGAGCAAATTGTTCCCGAGTATCGCGGAAAACCTCAGGGAGAAAAACTTAGCTACTTATTTGCCGATACCTATTATGAATTAGAGAATTATTACCTTTCTTCTTATGAATTTGAGCGTTTTGGACAATCTTATCCTAACAGTGATAAGGTTGAGGAAGCAGCTTTTAAAAAAGCAAGAAGTTTTTACGAACTTTCCCCAAGATATGATCTTGATCAAACCGATACTAATAAAGCAATTACAGAACTTCAGGCTTATTTAAATACCTATCCCGAAGGTGAGCATGCCGAGGAGGCCAATGATATGGCCGCTGAGTTGCGTATTAAACTGGAAAGAAAAGAATATGAAATTGCAAAACAATATCATTTAACCGGTGAAGCCAGAGCCGGAAACTACCGGGCCGCTATCAGGTCATTTACAAACTTCCTGGCTAATAATCCCGGTTCCCCGTTTAGGGAAGACGCGCAATATTACAGGTTTGATTCGGCATATCAATTAGCGATTAACAGCTTTAGGGAGTTAATGCAAGAACGCCTTGAAGAAGCACTGGAATACTACCAGGATTATAAAAAATATTACACCGAAGGTGAATATAGTGAAGCAATTGAAGCTTCAGCAGAAGATATAAAATCACGCTTACAAAATTTTTAATAGTAGAAGAAAGATGGATATTAAAAAGACAGATGCACCAATCAACACCGTTACCTTTGATAAGAACAAGGTAGACGAGCCAACAAGTAATATATACGAGGCTATTTCAGTGGTTGCGAAAAGAGCAAACCAGATCAATTCTGAGATCAAAAAAGAATTGTTGGAGAAGCTTGACGAATTTGCGACTTACAACGACAGTCTGGATGAGATTTTTGAGAACAAGGAGCAAATTGAGGTTTCTAAGTTTTACGAAAAACTTCCAAAACCTCACGCGCTTGCTATTCAGGAATGGTTAGACGGTAAGATCTATTACCGTAACACTAAAGATTCTGAAGCAGAAGCTTAATTAAGATGTCTGTACTAAAAGGCAAAAAAGTGCTTTTGGGCATAAGTGGCGGTATCGCTGCCTATAAATCTGCATTTTTAGTACGCTTGTTTATTAAAGCCGGTGCACAGGTAAAAGTTGTGATGACGCCGGCTGCAAAAGAATTTGTTACTCCGCTTACCCTTTCTACCTTATCCAAAAATGAGGTGTTTTCTTCTTTTACTGAAGATGATGAAGATGAGCAGTGGAACAATCACGTAGAACTCGGCCTTTGGGCCGATTTTATGCTTTTAGCCCCCGCCACAGCAAACACTTTGTCTAAAATGGCCTCGGGCAATAGCGATAATTTTTTACTCGCAACATATCTTTCGGCGAAATGCCCGGTTTTCTTTGCCCCGGCGATGGATTTGGATATGTTTAAGCACCCTTCCACAACAAAAAGCTTTGAAAGTCTTAAATCCTACGGAAATATTATGATTCCCGCAGGAACCGGTGAACTTGCCAGCGGATTAAAAGGCGAGGGAAGAATGGCAGAGCCCGAAGAAATCATCGGTTTTCTTGAAGCGCATTTCGCTGAAAATCTACCCTTAAAGGGAAAGAAAGTACTTATCACCGCCGGCCCAACTTATGAAGCTATAGATCCTGTGCGTTTTATTGGAAATCATTCCAGCGGAAAAATGGGCTTTGAACTCGCTAAAAAAGCGGCTGCCCTTGGAGCTGAGGTTATTCTGGTTTCAGGACCTACACATTTAGAAATTGAAGATCCAAAGATCAATTTAATTAGAGTGGTTAGTGCCCGAGAAATGTATCTTGCCGCACACGATTTTTTTGAAAATGTTGATGTGGCTATTGCTGCCGCAGCGGTTTCAGACTATAAACCAAAGATTGTGGCCGCACAAAAAATTAAAAAGGCCGAAGAAAACTTAAGCCTGGAACTAACTAAAACACAGGATATTCTTTTGTCTATGGGAAAAAAGAAAACCCATCAGAAACTTGTTGGTTTCGCTTTAGAGACCAATAACGAACTAGTTCACGCCCGGGAAAAACTCACGAAAAAAAACCTCGATTTTATTGTGCTGAATTCTTTGAATGATGCCGGTGCAGGCTTTAAAAAAGACACCAATAAAATTACTTTGGTCTATAAGGATTCAGAAAAAGTGTTTGACCTAAAAACGAAGGCTGAGGTCGCTACCGATATTTTAAACGAAATTGTACATTTGTTAGATGCGTAAATTACTATTTCTTATTCTTTTAATCGCCGGGATGCCTTTTGTGGCCGCCCAGGAACTCAATTGCGAAATAGTGATCAACACCGAGCAAACCGGGCAAAGCAACCTATCGGTTTTTAGAACTTTAGAGAATTCGCTTCGGGAATTTGTAAATCAAACATCCTGGACCAGCAGGGATTTTGAGCCGCGAGAACGTATCAACTGCAGTATGTTTATCACCATAAACGATTTTGAGGGCGAATCTTTCAGCGGGACTATCCAGGTGCAATCTTCGAGGCCTGTCTATGGCTCTAATATGATTAGCCCGATTTTTAATTTTAACGATGCGCAATTCAGCTTTAATTATCGCGAATACCAGCCTTTAAATTACAGTCAGAATTCCTTTTCAAGCAACCTGGTTTCGGTGGTTTCTTTTTATGTCTATACTATCTTAGGAATGGATGCCGATACTTTTGCTCCTGAAGGGGGTACAGATTATTACCAGGAAGCTAACCAAATTGTGAATACCGCTCAGCAAAGTGGCCGAGCCGGCTGGAGTGGTGCCGATGGGCAGAGTTCACGTTTTCGCTTAAATTCCGATTTGCTTTCGAATATGTTTTCTGAATATCGTACTGCTTTATATCAGTATCACCGCCAGGGATTAGATGTAATGCATAAAGATCCTGAAGCCGGAAAAGTGGCTATCGCCGATGCGATAGAAAGCTTAACCGCAATGAATTCCAGAAGGGCAAATTCTTTATTGCTTAGGAGCTTTTTTGATGCAAAAGCCGATGAGGTAACGCAAATTTTTAGCGATGGCCCCGAAATTAACCGCCCTGGTTTAAGCCAGACTTTAAGCGGCCTTGCACCCCGTTATGCCCGAAACTGGAGAAACCTGCAATAAAGGATTTTTACTCGATAATCGAGATTTAAATGCTCTATCCTGTTATCCAGATGCCTCTAAATTTCAAATTATCTCTTTTATTATTGCTTGTGGACTCACTTGAAAGTTTATTGTTGATTGGGAAAAATTTCTCCCGTATATTTAACGCAAATTTAGTTCACTTTGCTCACAGCTCTATCTATAAAAAATTACGCCTTAATTGAAGATATAAATATCAAACTTCAGGAGGGCTTTACCATTATTACCGGGGAAACCGGTGCCGGGAAATCCATCATGCTGGGCGCTCTCGGGCTCCTTTTAGGTAACCGCGCCGACTACGGAAGTATCCGCGATGCAGAGAAAAAATGCGTGATAGAAGGATCCTTCAATATCTCCAATTACCGCTTAAAAGATTTCTTTGTTTCTGAAGATCTGGATTATGAAGAAAATACCATAATCAGAAGGGAAATCCTGGCTTCAGGAAAATCACGGGCCTTTGTAAACGATACGCCGGTAAAACTCACTTCTCTTAATAAACTGGGCGAATATCTTATTGATATTCACAGTCAGCATGAAACTTTAAGTTTGGGAAATAACGATTACCAGTTTCAGGTAATTGATACTATTGCCAGCAGCGAGGTTTTGCTTTTGGAATATAGAACCGAACTAAAAGCCTATAAAAAATTACAAAAGCGATTGGTAGAATTAAAAGAAGAACAGGCGCAAGCCACCAAAGAATACGATTACAATTTATTTTTGCTGAATGAACTGGAAGAAGCTCGTTTAAAAAACGGGATGCAGGAAGAACTGGAAACCCGTTACGAAGAGTTGAGCAATGTTGAAGAGTTAACCGAAAATTTAAGCTCAGCTTTAAATTTACTGGAGCAGGAAGAAATTGGAAGTTTGGACAGTTTAAAACAGGCTCGTGCTTCTTTGGCCAGGATTGCCAGTTTATCTTCAAATTATGAAAATCTGCATCAGCGTATAGAAAGTGTAATTATTGAATTAGACGATCTTTCTTCGGAAGTTAACAGCGCTCTGGATAGGGTAGAAGCTAATCCTGAAGAACTGGAAGCAACCAATCAAAAGCTTCAGTTGATCTATAATTTACAGAAGAAACATTCCGCAGAAAATATTGAAGAATTACTAAAGATAAAGGAAGAACTTCAGGAGAAAGTTTCGGTAAGTGAAAATGCGGAAAATGCGCTTTCAGAATTAGAAAACGCAATTGTTAAGCAGGAATCCAAACTGGGCGCTGTCGCTGCAAAATTGCACGAAAAAAGAAAAGCTATAGTTCCAGCATTTATAAAAGAAGCCGAAAACTTACTGGGCGATTTAGGAATGCCTAATGCCCGGTTAAAAATTGAATTAAAAAAGGCTCCGAGTTTTCTCGCTAACGGTCAGGATGAATTAAACTGGTACTTGGCAGCGAATAAAGGTGGTAATTTTAAGGAAATTAAAAAAGCGGCTTCCGGCGGAGAACTTTCAAGAATTATGTTGGCTGTTAAAAGTATTCTTGCAGCGCAAAGCAAATTACCGACTATCATTTTTGATGAAATTGATACTGGGGTTTCAGGAGATATCGCACAAAAAATGGCGGGAATTTTACAGCGAATGGGGAGCGCGATGCAGGTAATTGCCATTACGCACCTTCCGCAAATTGCCGGGAAAGGAAACAGTCATTTTAAGATATTTAAAGAAGATTCGGCGAATGCCACCACTACCAAGATCGAGGAATTAAAAGACAGCGAGCGCGTAGAAGAGCTGGCGATGATGCTTGGTGGTAAGAATATAGGAGATTCCGCGCGGGCTCACGCACGTGCACTCCTGGATTAAAACTATGTCCCGAAAGTAATTTTGCTATATTTACGGGCTCAACAAACAACCAATAAAAAATTTACCACTATGTCATATAACCTGTTAAAAGGAAAAAAAGGAATTATTTTTGGCGCTTTAGACGAGAATTCTATCGCCTGGAAAACCGCTGAACGCATTAAGGAAGAAGGCGGGGAGTTTGTACTTACCAATGCTCCAATCGCTTTAAGAATGGGAACCATTCAAGAATTGGCCGACAAAACCGGATCTCAGGTTATTCCTGCCGATGCTACAAAGATCGAAGACCTGGAAAACCTGGTTGAAAAATCTATGGAAATCCTTGGCGGAAAGATCGATTTTGTACTTCACGCCATCGGGATGTCTGTAAACGTTAGAAAGAATAACCATTATACCGAGCAGAACTACGATTTTACCCACAAAGGCTGGGATATTTCTGCGGTTTCTTTTCATAAAACCATGCAGGTGCTTTATAAGAAAGAAGCGATGAACGAGTGGGGGAGCATTGTAGCACTTAGCTATATGGCCGCACAACGCGTATTCCCGGATTATAATGATATGGCCGATAACAAGGCGTTTTTAGAATCTATAGCGCGTAGTTTTGGTTATTTCTTCGGAAAAGATCATAAAGTTAGAGTGAATACCATTTCACAATCGCCAACCCCAACAACCGCAGGACAGGGAGTAAAAGGATTTGACGGTTTTATCGCGTACGCCGATAAAATGTCGCCACTTGGAAATGCTACCGCATTAGAGTGTGCCGATTATACCGTAAGCCTGTTCTCTGATCTTACTAAAAAAGTTACGCTTCAAAACCTTTTCCATGATGGCGGGTTCTCAAATATGGGAGTTAGCCAGGAAGTCATGGAGTCTTTTGTGAAAGGGCAGGGGGAGAAGTAGATTGATTTAATGCTACGTCACGCTGAATTTATTTAACGTCTAGCCAGAATAGAAGTTCTCACAACTTAGACCCTGAAACCAGTTCAGGGTGACGTGAAATAGAAAAATAGCTTCAGCGTGTCGTGGATTTTAAATACTAAGTTCATGATTTTACGTCGTGCTGAACCTGTTTCAGCATCTAACACGATATTAATGCTCATCTTAGATCTCCGATAAAAATCGGAACAGGCTCTGAAATAAATTCAGGATGACGATTAATTTTTGATTGATGTTCTCTAAGGACAATTAAGGTCATAAATCAGCTTTTTAGTATATTTGATAGGATAAAGATGGAAGAAATCAACAAACATATCGATCAAATCAAAAAGCTTTGTGATACCAATAAAGTTAAGTCATTATTGACGATAAAGATCCACTTTCTTATTCTGATAAATATTTCGGTTTAAAATTTAACCTGGAGAAAATCTTTAACCGGAAAATTGATTTACTTGGATTAAGAGCTATAAAAAATAAGTTTCTAAGACAGGATATTGACCAGAATAAACTCCGTGTTTATGGAGAATGAAGTTAAAACCGATTGAACGTAACCTTGAAATTATTGGAGAAGCTGTAAGCTGGGTTTTGAAAGCCAAACCTGATTTTCCTATCTCAAATGCACGAAGATTGTTGATACCCGAAACAGGATAAGCCACGGTTATGATACTGTTTCTGATGAAATCTTGTGGTCAATAATTGTTCGGGATTTAGAAAGTTTAAAGTTAGAAGTTGATAAATTGCTGAAGGAATAGTTTTGATAACATTTGTTAAAAAATGATTTGACCACCTTTCGTCACGCTAAATTTATTTCAGCGTCTAATACGAATAGAATTTCACTCATCTTAGATCTCCGATAAAAATTGGAGCAGGCTCTGAAACAAGTTCAGGATGAGGTTTTGAAGAAAAGTAATTCAAGGATGACGTACTTAAGAAATCAATAATATAGACCCTCAAATTTTAACTACCGCATGAGTTTGGAATATTCTTTTGTAATTCCCGTTTATAACCGGCCTGGGGAGGTGAAGGAGTTATTAGAGAGTATGCTTCAGCTTCAGTTTGATCGTGATTTTGAGATCGTGATCGTTGAAGATGGTTCCAGTATTACTTCTGGGGAAATTGTCACAGAATTTCAGCAGCAACTTAATATCAGTTATTATTTTAAGAAAAATACGGGGCCCGGAGATTCCCGGAATTTTGGGATGCGAAAGGCAAAAGGCAATTATTATCTTATCC
Source organism: Salegentibacter tibetensis (assembly GCF_020164485.1). Lineage (GTDB taxonomy): Bacteria > Bacteroidota > Bacteroidia > Flavobacteriales > Flavobacteriaceae > Salegentibacter > Salegentibacter tibetensis. The sequence goes on along the minus strand of NZ_JAIQZA010000023.1, from coordinate 31,319 downwards.
TGGATTCTGACGTTTTATTACCGGAAAATTACCTAAAGGAGGTAGATATTTTTCTTAAGAACAATTACTGCGACTGCTTTGGCGGGCCAGATGCTTCCCATCCTTCTTTTAGCAGAACACAAAAAGCCATAGATTATACGATGACCTCCTTTTTAACCACCGGCGGGATTCGCGGTAGAAAGTCTTCGGTGAGCGATTTTCAGCCTAGAAGTTTTAATATGGGAATTTCCAAGGAAGCTTTTGAGGCTTCCGGCGGTTTCGGAAAAATTCATCCCGGCGAAGATCCCGATCTTTCACTTCGACTTAAAAAACTTGGGTTTAAATTATGCCTTATTCCCGATGCGGTGGTTTTTCATAAACGCCGCATCGATTGGTCGAAATTTTACACCCAGGTACAAAAATTCGGGATGGTGCGACCAATTCTCAATAAATGGCATCCGGGCTCAGGAAAGATCACCTATTGGTTTCCAGCGGTATTTAATTTGGGCTTTTTATTGGCTATTTTACTTTTAAGACTGGGATTTTGGTGGTTGTTTGTATTATATGTGCTATATTTTGTGCTGATTGCTATCCACGCCACCATAAAAAACAACAGCCTGGGAATAGGTTTTTTAGCGGTTTATGCTGCTTTGGTACAATTTTTTGGGTATGGTTATGGTTTTATGAAATCGATATGGCATATTCATATTTTAAAACAAGACCCGGAACACGAATTCCCGAATTTATTCTTTAAAAATGTTTAAAAACATAAGATTTAAGCGTATTTCTATTAAAAGATCCAGTCTTAAGACCTTTGGATTCTTTTTGCTGTTTGCTTCCCTCATCTGGTTTTTTGTACAGATTTCTAAAGAGTATACCCAGGTTATAGATATTCCCGTGTCTTATGTGAATGTTCCCATGGATAAAAGTATTGCTAAGGAAAGACCACAGAATTTAAAATTAAGGATTCAGGATAAAGGATTCGCTATTTGGTATTACAAGATCTTTAGGCCCGAGGTGAAATTAGATCTCGGCAAAGCTTTAGAAGAAAACGGGGAGCTGGTCTATAATTTTGAAGCCAATCGTGAATTTCTGGAAGATCAGGTAAATATCAATTTTGAAAAAGCCCGGTTTATCCAGGAAAGCCTTTCCATAAAATATCAGCCGAAAAAGAAAAAAAGGGTAAAAGTAAATCCCGAGATCGATTTGAGTTATGCTGTAGGTTATTCTGCGAGAGAACCTGTTAAACTGCGTCCAGATTCTATTCAGGTGAGTGGCCCCGAGAATATTATTGATACCCTGCAGAGTTTAAATACCGTTTATCTGAGGATAAATAACATAAATACGAATGTTTCTGGAAAAGTAAAGATCGATACTTCCAGCCTGGGAATGCTGAGCTTTTATACCAACGAAGTGTCGTATAGCCAGGAGGTAGAGAAGTTTACCGAAGGCAGTGTAAAAGTACCGATAGAGGTTTTAAATTTGCCGGAAAACACTAATATTTCTATTTTTCCGAAAGAAGTTTTGGTGTATTACCAGGTAAATTTAAAGCAGTATGAAATGGTGAAAGCCGAAAACTTCAGGGTGGTTTGCGATTACAATGATATAGATGATGGAGACGATTTTATAATTGCCAGAATTTCAGAGTCCCCGTCTTTTGTAAGCAACCTAAGGCTTAACGAGCGTAAAATTCAATTTGTGATAAAAAGATGATGGTGGTTGGACTTACAGGTGGCATCGGTAGTGGAAAAACCACCGTGGCTGGCTTTTTTAAGAAAAAAGGCATTCCTGTATATATAGCTGACGATGCAGGAAAACGCTTACTGGAAACTTCAGAAGAAATTCGGGAAAAGGTAATGGCTTTAATAGGCGACGAGGCCTATACCGGCAACACCCCCAACCGCAAACACATCGCTTCCGTAGTATTTTATGATTCAGAAAAGCTGGAGGCACTAAATAAGATTATTCACCCTGCTGTTGCGATAGATTTTGAAAAATGGAGAGGAAAACAAAATTCGGTTTATGTGCTTTATGAAGCCGCGATCTTATTTGAAGCCGGCGGCTATAAAAAATGCGATGTCAATATTTTGGTAACCGCAGATAAGGAAGAAAAACTAAAAAGATTACAGCAACGCGATAATAGTTCTATTGAAGAAATTGAAGCCCGAATGGCTAAACAATGGAGTGATGAGCAAAAGAAAAAACTGGCCGATTTTGAAATTGAAAATCACGATTTAGCCCTTACCAGATCTCGGGTTGACGAATTACATGAGATTCTCTTAAAACGAGGTAAAAATTAGCAGAAGTTTTGTTAACATTTGGTTAAACGCCAGAAGCCCTAAATGTTAAAATCTTACTTTTGCCCACATGAATAAAAAGCTTTTTTTACTCCTCGTTATCTTGATGAGTCTTTCCCTAATCGGAATAATTTTCGTGCAGGGATACTGGATTAAGAGTACCGTAGATGATAAAGAAGAGCAGTTTACCTACGATGTGAAGCAGGTGCTTTTACGCGTGGCAAACGAAATTCAAAACCAGGAGATAGAAGATTACTGGATGAAATTTAAAGATGCCGATACTACTAACAGTCGACTGGCATCTTCTACAATTACCGAATATTCTTACGTAAATGAAAATAAGTTAAGAAATCAAACTCTTTTTCATTCCGATGCAATTCTGGAAGAAGATTATAAAGTTTCTTCGGGTTTTATAGAATCAGCGCGGGATAGTATTCCTTTCACGAAACTAATTAATAAGAAGGTAACCAGTATTGTAAACAATCGCAATAATTTAGATGGTAGTCGTCTTAGTACACAACAACAAATTGAGCGTATTATTCGTATGGATGAATACGAAAAGAATTTACTTAAAGAATATATAGCCGAGCATACCAGCAGGTTACCACTACACCAAAGAGTAAACGAGGCCACTATAGAAAGACTTTTAACCCAGGAATTAAGCAATCGCGATATCAAATCTCAATTTGAATATGGCGTATACAGCAATAGTATTTCTACAAATTTGCACAGCGACGATTTTTCGCTAAGCCACCCTGCCACGTATGGCGTTCCGCTTTTTGCAGACGATATGGGAAGTAGCAATTACCAGTTGCTGGTGAATTTTACCGAGAAGAAAAAAGTAGTACTTTCATCTATTACCTTAATGGCATCTTTATCTATTATCTTTACCCTTATTATAGTAATAGCATATTCCAGCGCATTATCCCAATTGATAAAACAACGGCAGATCTCACAGATTAAAACCGATTTTATCAATAATATGACCCACGAATTTAAAACGCCCATCGCCACGATAAACCTGGCTTTAGACGCTATTAAGAATCCAAAGATTAGCAGTGACGAAGAAAAGAAAAAGCGCTATCTTAAGATGATTCGTGATGAAAACAAAAGAATGCACGCCCAGGTAGAAAACGTATTGCGAATTTCTAAACTGGAAAGGAATGAGCTGGACCTTAAAAAAGAAAGGATTCAGTTACACGAGCTGGTAGAAGATGCTATTACTCATGTAGAACTTATAGTAGAGGATCGCGGGGGTTACATAACAACTCATTTTGGAGCTTTACGGTCTTCAATTCTGGCCAATCAGGATCACTTTACCAATGTGATCGTAAATATGCTGGATAATGCGGTGAAATACTCACCAGAAGAGCCTAAAATTGATATTTATACTGAAAATGTAAAGAACTATATCATTCTTAAAATTCGCGATCAGGGCGCAGGAATGACAAAATTGGTTCAAAAGAAAATATTTGAAAAATTTTATCGTGAACATACCGGAGATATTCATAACGTGAAAGGTCACGGCTTAGGTTTGGCTTATGCCAAGCGGATTGTTGAAGATCACCACGGACAGATTTCGGTAGAAAGCGAAAAAGGAAAAGGAAGCACATTTATAATTAAATTACCTCTAATATCTTAAATATATGGAAACTGAAGACAAGAAAATTTTATTAGTAGAAGACGATCCAAACTTTGGAACTGTTTTAAAAGATTATTTGGCGATGAACGATTACGAAGTAACGCACGCCAAAAATGGAATGGAAGGTTTTGAAAAGTTTAAAAAAGACGATTTCGATCTTTGTATCCTGGATGTGATGATGCCTTACAAAGATGGCTTTACGCTGGCTAAGGAGATAAGGGAAAAGAACGAAGAAATTCCAATTATCTTCCTTACCGCCAAAGCGATGAAAGAAGATGTGCTTAAAGGATATAAAGTAGGAGCAGACGATTACCTTAACAAACCTTTTGACAGCGAAGTATTGCTTATGAAGATTAAAGCCATTATGCAGCGTAAAGCTACAGACAGCGTTGCAGATTCTAAGCAATTTGAGTTTGAGATTGGTGGTTTTCACCTTAACTCTAAACTAAGGTTTTTAACCTATAAGGATGAAGAAGCTCAAAAGCTTTCTCCAAAAGAGAACGAATTATTGCGTTTGCTTGCCTTGCATGAAAACGATTTGATGCCAAGGGAACTTGCGCTTACCAAAATTTGGAGAGACGATAACTATTTTACGTCCAGAAGTATGGATGTATATATTGCCAAACTGCGTAAATACCTTAAGAAAGACGAGAATGTTGAGATTTTAAACATTCACGGTGAAGGATTTAGATTGGTAGTGAAGAACAGCGAAAATGCCGAAGCATAAAGCGAGGTAATTTTCAGTTTCCGGGAATAATGAGAGTGGCTAAAATATTTTATTTTAGTCATCCTGAACTTGTTTCAGGATCTAACATGTTAGAAGCTGAAACAAGCCCGTCTGAGCGGTCGGGCAGGTTTAACTTGACGTAGGCAAAGACGACTTAAACTCAAAAAGTCATTCTCATTGTTTTCTTACCCGGACTTTTTTAACAAACCCCTCGCGGCCGGTACCTGGCCAGGCATATCTATGCCCATTTATAAATTACGTAATATCGTATTATTAACGTAATTTTTAAGTCTTTAACGCCACAATATTTATCTTTACTGCCGGAGGCGCTAAAATCCGGCTATGAAGCAAAGTTACTCACACCCCGGTTATACTTTTCGGCTACAGCCGTTTAGTAGAACTACAGCGCTTTTTTTTCTCTTTTTTTTACTGAATTTTTTTGTTGGTTTTGGACAGGAAGTACCAGTTTATAACTGGGAAAAAGCTGAGCCAATGGGGCAAGCGAATGCCAGTAATCTGGATCAAATAGTTATAGCAACTTCTACAGATACTGAAGACAACATTTATGCTTTGAAGTTTGGCGGAGAGGTTTTGGTTTTTGATAGCAATGGAGACTTAGATGGTTCTTTTCAACTAGAAGGTTCTTTTGAAGGATTAGTGGATATGGCTATAAATTCTAGAAATGAGATTTATGTGGCTCATTATGAAGGTAGAGAGGTTCTTGCATTTGATTTAAATGGAAATGAGTTAACAAATAGAAGAAAAAGTTCAGGGTACTTTAAACCCTTAGGTTTAGCTTTCGATCAAGCAGATAATTTATTTATAGTAGATTATAACGATGGAACTGGAGCCGAAAGTACTATTAGCAGTAGGTTGAAAATTTATTATGAAGATGGAACTGTAAGTTCCAATCTTTTAATGAATGAATTAGATCAGCCATATAGGATAGCTGTTGCAACTTCAGGTAATATTTATATCAGTCACGCGGCTAATAATGGAGAAACATTGGTTTTTGACGAAAATTTTAATTTCTTGCAAAAAATGTCAAATTTAGGTTCTCCAGGAAGTATAGAGATAGATCACGAAGGTTTTATCCATATTATTGATTATTCGGATAAAATTGATTTTGCTAAAATTTTGGAGGGAGATGCATTTTATTTATTAGGTGCATTAGGTGATATTAGAGATGGGATAGACAATAATGAATTCTCAATTAAATTATTTAATTCTGATAATACTTATGAACAAGCTGTAAGGGATAGAGTTCAATTGCCATTTGATTTGACATTTACCTACTGTACTGATAAAATGGCTGTAAATAATTCTAATATTCAGGGAGCTAGCATCTTTTCTAGGTTAGTTTTTGAACTAGAAATTTATAATCGTACTCCTTCTTTTGATACTGAGAATCCGGAAGCGGTTTGTGTGGATGATGCTGAATTCACCTTAGATAATGGAGTAGTTACCATTACCGCAGAGCAAATTGATGACGGTTCTACTGATAATTGTGAAATTGAAAATATAGAACTTTCACAATATACTTTCGAAGAAGCGGGTGATTTTCCAATTACTTTAACCGTAACTGATACTAATGGGAATATAGATACTTGTGAAACTACCATAAGGATTCTGGAAGGTGAAGAAGAAACGCCACCCGAAGCGAATTGTAATAGTTTTGAAGTGACTTTAGATGATAATGGAGAGGCTTCTATTACAGCAGCACAAGTTTACGATGGAAATGAAGATCTTGAACTTGAAATTGATAAAGAAAGTTTTACATGTTCAGATATTGGAGAAAATGAAGTGGAATTAACAGTTATAGATGCTCAAACGGGTCTGTCTGATACCTGCACAGCAATAATTACGGTAACAGATGACCAGGATCCTCTTGTAAGTTGTGTTGCAGATGGAAAGGAATTTCAATTAGAAAATGGCAGTGTAACTATTGCAATTTCAGATATAGAATTAAGTTCTTCTGATAATTGTGGTATTTCCACTAGAACACTTTCTGAGTCTACTTTTACCTCTCCGGGAACAAAAATTATAACTTTGACCGTAAAAGATACATCAGGGAATACAGAGGAATGTTCAACTTCGATTGAAATTTTACCTGAAGAACCAGAACCATACGATTTCCAATGCGTAGAAGAATATACAGTTAGATTAGGAGAAGATGCCCAAAATTCTTCGGTAACAGAAATCCCAACTTCAGAATTTGTAACCAGTGACACCTCAAATCTTGTGTTTACTATAGAAGATCAGCAATTTACATGCGAAGATATTGGTACTAATCCATTAATTATCAATGCTACAAATACTGAAACTGGTGAAACATACTCGTGCCCGGTGCAAGTAACCGTAGAAGATGTGGGAGCTCCGTTAATTATTTGTCCGGCAGAAGCCATAATTGTGGATCTTTCCGAAGATGGGTATGAGGTACCCGATTTTTTTGAAAACAGGGTTTCAGATAATTGTAACAGTAAAGAGGAGCTTAATTTAGTCCAGTCTCCCTCGCCGGGAACTGTTATTGCCAGTCCGGGTGAATATACTATTAATTTAACCGCTACCGACAGCAATAATAATACAGAAACCTGTGTGATCACTTTGATTCTGCAAGACGAACAAATGGGTCCCGAAATAGAATGTCTAAATTACGAGGTTTTCCTCGATGAAAACGGACAGGCAAGTCTGGATCCTGAAACTATTTATAACGGGGAAAGGGATGATCTAATTTTAAGCCTGAACCAGGAAGAATTTGACTGTTCTAACCTGGGAACGAATACCGTAACCTTAACCGCGACAGACCCTGATACAAATTTGAGTTCTACCTGTACTGCGCAGGTTGAGGTTTTTGACGAAATATCCCCCGAAGCAAATTGTATAGAACCGGGTCGGGAATTTCGACTGCAAAATGGTAGTGTAATTATTCCTCCATCTGCAATAGATTTAAACTCAGGTGATAATTGTGAAATTACTCTAAGCCTTTCTGAGGATACTTTTACTACCACAGGGACTAAAAATATCACTCTTTATATAGAAGATTCAGCCGGAAATACTGACCAATGTACCACTTCCATAGAAATTATAGCTGAAGATGCAGAGCCCGCCGATCCCGAATACCAATGTTTCCAGGGTGACATCCCCGATATTAGGCTGGACGAAGATTGTGAATTTACCGTACCCGATTACAGCTACCTCATAGAGACTCAAAATTTTACGCCAAGTTTTGAACAATCCTATGAACAGTTTGACAATATTATCCTTACTACTATTGAAATTTTTAATCAGGAAACCGAGGAATTTGTGGGAGAATGTTCTTTTTCTTCACGAGTAGTAGATCTTATGCCACCGGTAGCCTCTTGTGTTTCCGGCTTTGTAGTGAATTTAGACAGTAGCGGCAACGGGAGTATAGAACCCGAAGACCTGGACAACAACTCAACCGATAATTGCGGAATCGTTTCCATGGTTTTAAGTCAGTTAGATTTCACCCGTGCCGATATCGGCGAGGTGCCAATAACTTTAACGGTTCGGGACGAAGCAGGGAATATGGATTCCTGTGACACCACAGTAGAGGTTGTAGATACTGCTTCAGGCGAATTTCAATGCCGGGAAAACGTAGTACTTAACCTCGGTGAAAACGGGGAAGCCAGCCTCAACCTGCAAGACCTTTACACCGGCGACGCCAGTGGAATTACCTTTGAGGCAAGTAGGCTAAATTTTAATTGCAGTGATTTAGGTACAGCAGTAATTCAGTTGGATTACTCCGGAGAAAAGAACGGCAGCTGTATGATCAATGTGGAAATTCGTGAAGAAATACCCCCGGTGATCATCACCGGAATTGTGGAGCTAAGTTTAAATAATGCAGGTTTTGCATACCTGGAAGAGAATGCTGTTTTAGCTGAAGATAATTGCAGCGAAGAACTTATTTACCGTTTCGGTAAATCGGTTTTTACCTGTAAAGATGTGGGGATAAATACTGTAAATGTTGAAGTTGAAGACGCTAGCGGAAATGTAACAGAGCGAAATATCCAGGTGAGGATTAGTGGCGAAGCTTGTGAGTTTCCAGAAATAGGAGAGGATGAATTTCTATTCCTCTATCCCAATCCAAGCAACGGTGTTTTCACCATTGCCACCCCCGAAGGGATGTTTATTGAACGCGTAAGGGTTTTTGATTCCCGCGGCCGTTACCTCATGCAGCAAGATTACAATGCCAATGCCCGCTTTTATAGAATGACTATCCAGGGGGTGGAGGAATCGGTCTACACCCTGCAGATCTTTACCAATGAAGGAGTGATTGTGAAGAGGGCGATTATTAAGAGATAGTGTCCAGTAGGCAGTTTGCAGTCGTAGTTTTCTGTAGTTTATTGTTTGAGGTTTGTGGTTCACAAAATCGTCATCGCGAGCGAGGAACAAGCGCGGCGATCTTTTGTTGGAAAGTAAACCTTTCAATGGGACTAGTTCAGTACAGAATTGTCATGTGAGGCTATCGTAGTCTTCTCAATGACGTTCGTCGCTTCGAGTAGCCCGATGGGAGTCGGGCGTATCGAGAAGTTTTGTGATGTTAGGACTTTTAATGGTTCTCGATAAAGCGATATTTTCACTCAGGCTCAAATACCGACACTCGAACTGGCGTAAAAAATTAAAATGAACCCACAACTCATAACAGAAAACCGATAACAGACACCTGATCTGAACTCCAAACCCCGAACTGCAAACATTTATTTTTTACCAATCCCACAACAAATTATTAACGCTTCATTGGCAGCATTAAAAAACCTGACGACCTAATTTCGTGGAGTATTCGGGGAGGTGTTTTTCCCTGAACACAACCTAAACCCAAACATTTTGAAACCAAAATATATTAAATTCCTTCTGGTGTTTTCAGGGGTGTTATTATTGATTTTTTCTTCCTGTAATAATGATAAACAAGAAAAAATAGAGGAAATTCCACCTACTCAATTAGATACTATTTCCCTGGAACCTCCGGTTTTTAAAACCACCTACAGGCTGGATTCGATTTCGAGCCCGGAGCATCTGGACAGCCTTAAAAATAGTTTTTCAGAAGAAGAGCGAAAACTGGTTTATGCTCTAAACCGAATTGATGAACACCGAATTAAAACCGGCACAAAACTAATAATTCCCGATTCTTTAGTGAAAGACATCAAATTGTATTCACCATTTCCAAAGAATTTAAATCTTTTGGATTCCATAGATAAAACCGTGGTAATCTCGCAAAGGGTTCAGGCTTTCGCACTATATGAAAATGGTAATTTGTTACATTGGGGTCCGGTTAGTACCGGGAAGCAAACCACCGGCACACCTTCTGGGTTATATTACGGGAATTACAAAGCGAAACGAAAAATAAGTACCATAGACGAGTCCTGGATTATGCCCTATTACTTTAATTTTATGAATTTTGAAGGAATCGGTACCCACGAATATACCCTCCCGGGTTATCCCGCCAGCCATGGCTGCGTGAGAATGTACAGGGAAGATGCAAAATTTATTTACGATTGGGCTAGTATGTGGGAACTGGAAAGCGATGTGATTGTGCAAAACGGTACTCCTTTTATGGTAATTGGCCAATATGATTTTAAAGATATTCAACCCTGGTTTAAACTTGCCGGAAACAACAAATTCAACGAGCTAAATTCTGCTGAAATGGATACGCTAAGAGTTTATGCCCAGCGTCATGAAAAAGATCCGTTAAACTTTAATTTCAAAGATCTAAGCGAAAACGAAATTATGCTTTAGATTCTTGGGCATTTTGTATTTTAGTGAAAATTTAATTTTATGAAATTTAGACTCCAGGTTTTTAGCTTATTAAGTGTTTTTTTATTTTGTTTTGGAAGTCTTTCCGCCCAGGAAACCACGATAATGGTGCGGGCTCTGGCTAAAGATGCTAAATTTATAGGAAGTTCTATTGGCGGTGCTAAAATAATTATTAGAAATGCTGAAACTGGGGAGATCCTGGACCAGGGCTTGACTTCCGGAAGCACGGGAGATACAAAATTAATCCTGCATACTCCGCAAAAACGCTACGACAGCCTTACCGATGAGAAAACAGCCGGATTTGAAGCTAAATTAGATATAGATGATCCAATATTTATAGACGTGGAAGCCCACGCGCCTTTTAATAAGAAACAGGCTAAAGTGATTTCAAGCACGCAGCTTTGGGTTATTCCCGGAAAAGATATTACCGGCGATGGAGTAGTGTTGGAAGTTCCCGGTTTTGTAGTAGATATTCTTTCTCCGCAAACCCATGAACGTATAAAATCTTCAGAAGAGATTAGCCTTAAAGCTAACGTAGTTATGATGTGCGGTTGCCCTGTAACCGAAGGTGGCACCTGGGACGCGAATCAATATGAAGTAAGAGCAATTATTAGTTCTGAAGAAATGGAAAGCAGGGAAATAACTTTAAGTCCAACCGAAAAGCCCAGCACCTTTGCCGCAAACACCAATTTGGAAAAAGGATATTACACGATCACGATCTACGCATTCGATCCCCTTACCGGCAACACCGGGGTAGATAAAACCAATATTATTATTAATTAACTTCTCAGTTCTCGGTTGTGAGTTCTCTGTTCTCAGTTGCCGTTTAAATTGTTTATTGTTTGGTATATGTCATCGCGAGCGAGGAAGGAGCGCGGCGATCTTATGATTGAAGTGAGAACATTTAAAGGAGTGAATTATTCCGGAACAGATTTCCGCATCGACTATTGTCTACCATTGACAGAGATAAAATTAGAGTTATAGCAGTAGGTATATAATACTTAGTAGGAAATTTAAGCGGCCTATCGGAAATTGATCGTAAAATTTGAAGTGAGATGTCGTTTAAATTTTCTGCTGCCTGCCCGTTCGGTCAGGCGGGTTTGAGCGACACGTCTTTTTCTCGTTACTCATATTTTCCCCGCGAGTTCAGAAAATTTAGACATCGAACGAAAAATTTAGATCCATTTTCGTAAGCCTAGATTTTTTGGTTCTTTTTTATCAATGGAAAAAGAACAGAACACGAATCTATTTCAGCTTCATTAATAAATCAGTAATATCATATTTAACTGTCATTCCTTCCGCTAGATAAAACTTTTTAATCTCAGACTTACCATTGACGTATTTTTAAAACGCTGATATTTAGGTTTGTTTTTGATATTTTTATAATTCAAAAAGAAACTTACCTGGTTTAAAAGTTTCCTTTTTCATTTTTTGCGTGTATTCCTCTCACTGCGTTCGTCGGATACAAGTAAGCGAAACAAAACCCGCCTGAACGGACGGGTAGGAAGGGCGCCCTATGTGGAGGTGTTTTTTTGGCAACAAGACCAAAAAACCGCAAATCAGCAGCTAAATTTTTTCCAGGGCTCTTCGACTCGACTCAGGACAAGCTTTCAAAAATTATTAACGCAGCTGATTTTCTACACTCACACACGGAGTTTAAAACTCGCTTTGCTCGAAACGTCATTTTCCTACGCTAGATAAAATTTTTTATCACGGGTCTCGCAATGAACGTGAAACCAGAACCACAAACCTTAAACAGCAAACTCAAAACTACCAATTGAGAACTTAAATCCTACATTCAAAACATTTTACCAATCCGGGGCTAATCTCAATGTCTTCAGAGCCTTTAAGCGGTTCGTTTAGTAATTCTCTTTCAGTGATTAAGCGGTGGAATTCTTTTGAATATTCTACTAAATTTTCCCTTCGGGATTTTAACTTTTCTGCTATCTCTTTTCCGTCTAACTCATAGATCTCTTTTGGCCAGACTTTAAAAGCATCGGCAATAGCTTCATCGGTCATTAATTCCTGTAGTTTTTCTGCTTCGGTAATAAAGATTTCAACTGGAGTATTGGTAAGGAAATAAACATCGTTAGGATAAACCAGTCCCGGCATATAATCAATCTCGTGTTCAAAAGGTCTTACTTTCGGCTCTATATTTTTGTTAGAAATTATACCGGGAATTATGCCGCCTAACTTAAAAAAGGCGTTATCCCTGTCTCCGGCAACGGGAATGGCTTTAAACACATCGTCTTTCTCCTGGATCACCCAGCCCCATTGTTTGGCGTGCCTGTCCCAGTCGCCAATGAACATATCGAACAATCTCGCCCTCACCAGTGCATTTTCATCTATCGAAACTTTTTCAGTATGTTTCTCTTTTAATTCCTGCAGATGTTTGGTATCGAGTATTGCATCTACATTTTCATAGCCCGTCCAGTTCTTTTTACCTTCAGTTTCATATTCCAGCAGGAACAGGCGATTGCCATATTTTTCGTTGTATTTCTTACCCAAAAAATCCTGTTCTGGTACAAAAACCACTTTTGGGTGCGTGTGTAAAACGCCTGCTTTTTCTGAAAGTGAAGCCGAAAGTAATGCGGCATAAGGATGTGAGGCTGAAATGGCGTCAATTATAATATTTTCCAGACCCAGACTGCGGGCAAATTCAGGCACATGGGTAGAAGGATCTTTATTTACGCTGCGAAGGGAGTACAAATAACCATCTTTATCTTTTAAGCGAAGCGAATGGGTTTGAGTACCGCCGCCTTCTTTTACGATCTCCATCCCACCATAAAGGGTATCGAGGAAAAGCACCGGAACTTTTACCGGCATGGCCCAGGCCTCCCGATAATTTTCTCCCTGCATAATATCTTTTAACCGATTGGTTTCGTACAAACTACTGGCTGCCACCAGAACCGAATCTTGCTGACGGAAATCTATGTTTTTTAGGTCTTGAAAATTTTTAATGGTGGCGGTCTCAAATTCCTTATCGGTACTCGAAACTGAAAAATAAATAAGGCCGATAAAACCTATTAGAAGTATAAAAACCAGCCAAAGCAGCTTTTTCATCTATTGAAAATTAATATGCTTATTAAAAATACAGATTTATCAATAAATGAAGAAATGAAAAATCGCCTATACTTGATGAGGTTTCAGTTCAATTTCATTTAAAAGGTCGGTAAGCCGGTTTAGAGAATCGGGAGCGATCATATCTTTGTAAATCTTTAAACTGTGATCATTGGATTCCAGCACAAAAGTGCTTTTGTTTTTCTTTATCGCGGTAAGTTGAGTAAGATCTATGCTTTTTGAAAAAAGCGAATTTTTGGTAAGGATGTTATTATCTATTTTTAGGTATTGATATTTATTTTCGTAATACCAGATGCCAATTTCTAAAAGCCCCAGGATAAGCCATGGATATATAAAAATAGATTCTGAACCGATAATTAGTGCTACGAGCCCAATTATTACCGATGAAACACCAAAAAGCAATTGTAATTTTAATCTTTTCTTGCGGTAATTAATGATCACAGCTTAATTTTTAATCCCTCATTGAGGGTTTAATTCCTCGAGGCCTGTCCGAATCATTCAGGCGGGCTTGCCCCGAGGTTCTTGTTTTATGGTGCTTGAATTATATTCCGGCTAAAGGCTGTAATTTGCCCTGCCGTAATATTAAAGATAAAATTCAAATCTAAATTTTAATGTTAAGTCTTAAGGGAAAAATGAATTTAAACAAAAAAATCATTGTTTCAATAATTGTTCAATGTTTTCTTCTAATTTTTCTCCTCTTAGATTTATGCCAGCAACCTTACCTTCGGTATCTATTAGATAATTAGAAGGAGTTATTCTAACTCCGTAGTTAGTGAAAACCGCACCTTCCCAGCCTTCTAAACTACTCAGATGCGGCCATTTTAAGTTATCCTTTTTAATACTTTTAACCCATTCTTCCTTATCGATATCCCGGGATACAGCTACAATTTCAAGACCATCAGATTTATATTTTCGGTATAGTTTTTTTAAGTCCCGGTTCTGCATTTTGCTGGGTTCACAGGTAGAAGCCCAGAACTGTAAAAGCGTTACTTTTCCGGTTAATTCTGAGAATTTTAACTGCTCACCATTTGGTGCCGGTAATTCAAAGTCAACGTACTTTTCACCAATTTGCGGAATACTGTCGTTATTTAGAAAGGAGAGTATTCGCTTACCCAATGAGCTTTCCTGAATTTCCTCAGGGAACAATTTGAAATAACGGGCGGTAGCCTTCTGTCCCCATGTTCCTGATACCTCATAGAGCATTCGAATGCTAATAAGGGCATTGGGATTATTTTTTATGAAGTTTTCCTGGCGTTTTTTGAGTTCAACTTCACTAATTTTATCAAAGTCTTGGTAGACAACTTTTTCTTTTTCAACTAAATTTTGGGAAACAGAGCCGGTAACTTCAGCTTCCTCAAAATCACTGTTACTGGCATCAAAATACATAGGATTATTCTGCAGCCATAAGTCTTTAAATTTAGAACGATCTTTGGTATGCAGCATAACCCAAAGTCTGGGTTCAGGAAGTTTGGTGTTAAACTTAAATTTGTTATTTTTTACTTCTGCGGAATCCAGGGTGCCATCGTTAACCATATCGCGGAAATACAGCCAGGTACCATCTTTAATATCACTGGTTTTTCCGCTTAAAGAGAAAGTTGATTCCTGTGCCAGAAGGGGAGTTAAAGAAAATAGAAAGCTGAAAAGGATTAAAATTAATCGCATAAAACTGCCGATTTAAAAGTTGCAGTTCAAGATAACGATTATAAAACAAAAAGGTTTTAAAGGCTTTGAAGTATTCTTAGAACTATTATCTATTTTTAAAATCTTGTTTATCCTAAGGAGTTTTTCTATTCCCTTGTTAAAAAAAAGAAACTCTTCAAAATTTTTTTATTGAAGTAAAAAAGTCTAAAATTATCTTGATATATGGATAGGAATACGGGGGTTAAGCTCCCACCAATGCTTTTAAGGCGAAATCCAGTAAAATGACCAACATAAAGGCGGTAAAAATAATTCCTACTAATTTTAAAATATCTATATGATCTTTCATGTTTAAATTTTTTTTTTGAATCTCAGAAAGCCGCTTTTGAGAATATTATTCTGGTGAAAATCTGTTTGATTTTCAAAGCGCCTGGCTTTTGAGAAATCGGGTATTTAGAATCCTATTTTTATAAAACTGAGGATAAATATAAGGAATTTTATTATTTTTATCCAAATTTAAGCTGTTAAGAAGAAAAATTATAGGTTATTTGGTTAAAATATTGATCAGAATATAATGCTGTAAATTACTATCCATTTTTAATCCCTCATTGAGGGTTTAACTCCCCCGAGGCCTGCCCGAATCATTCAGGCGGGCTTGCCCCGAGGTTCTTGATTTTAAAAATCACATAATTATATTCCTCTTTAAGAAAAAGGTTTAGACATTAAAGAAATCTCCCGGAAATATTGATTTTAAAACAAAAATCAATTAAAACAAAAATCACAGTGAGGCTGCCAATGTTTACCGTCGTGCTTTAAAAGTGTGAAATTATTTGTAGTGAAAGAAGCTGTGAATTCTCGAGCTTTGAAATCGGACCAGGCTAGAGGGAATTGTTTATAATGTAGGTCTCGCGTGGCGAGGGTGATATGCGGATAGATTTTGGAGAATTTTTCGTGCTTTTTTAAGCTGAGATTTTTGTTCAGGTTTTCTTGTAAATCGGCGTGCAGCTTAATGATCTCTTCGTGCTGCTCAATATTAATGAAAATCACTTTTTGAGAAAATCTGCCAAAATCTTTTAAATCTATTTCAAAGCTTTTTTGTTCCCTGGCAACATGTTTCAGGGTATCAATAAGTTTTTCTTCTTTGCTTTCAGGAATTTTAAACGGGATTTGAAGTGTAATATGTGCCGGAAGTTTCAGCGCGTGTTTGGTTTCATATTTCACAGCGATTTCTAGTTTCAGCGATTTTACCCGTTCACAAATTTTTTCCGAAGGAATTATAGCGAGAAAGTATAGTGGCATTTCTAAATGAAGTTAAAAACAGATTCAATTTAATTCCTGAAAAAACCCGCCAGGAATAAGGCGGGTTAAGAATAATTATTTTAATAGCTTTATAAAAAGCCTTATTTATTTTTCAAAGACAATACTGGTGTCAGGAGAAGCTATTGGCGTAAAAATAAAAGTATCTCCCTGGAAATCTGCAGTCCCATTTAACTGGCCAATTCCTTCAAACGGAATTGTAAAAGTATAAATGCTATTATCTTTACTCCAGGTGCTTTCAGAGCTATCTTCCATCTCACAATTTCCTTCAACTTCAGAGTAGAACTCAGAATATGTTGAAAAATCTGAATTAAAAGTAATATTTGAATTTTGATTGCATTCACTTAAAACAAGTCCTGGAATGGGCGGGTTGGTGATCTCTACAGCATACCAGATACCCAAAATTGGATCATCTCCATTTTCATCATCATCACTACAGGAGGTAAATAGGGCAATACTAAAAAGCATTAGAAAAAGTTTTTTCATAACATAAGTTTTTGAGTTTATGTAAATATATTCAAATTTTAATAA
Source organism: Salegentibacter tibetensis (assembly GCF_020164485.1). Classification (GTDB taxonomy): domain Bacteria; phylum Bacteroidota; class Bacteroidia; order Flavobacteriales; family Flavobacteriaceae; genus Salegentibacter; species Salegentibacter tibetensis. Next base: position 14,335 of record NZ_JAIQZA010000023.1, on the reverse strand, counting down.
GTCTATGATTAAAGCGTAATTGACCCTTATTTATTGTATAATAGGAACATCCTGGTAACTTTACTTGTTTAAGTTATTTTAAAAATAATTAAACATTTAACTATTGTTTCAATATAATTAACAAACAATAAACAAAATATAAATTGGTTGTGGGTTAGTTTTACTTCATAACAAAAACTTAGAATTATGAAAACTTTTAAATTTACTAAACTTGCTTTATTGGCGTTTATGGCTTTCGGGCTATTTTCCTGCAGTAATGACGATTATGGCGGAGACGTGATCATGCCAACAAATACTATTGCCGACTTTGTCGCAGGAAATGATGATTATTCATCCTTGCAGGCTGCTTTAAAAGTAACCGGTCTGGATGCTACCTTAGACGGTTCTGCCAATTTCACGGTCTTTGCACCAAACAATGCTGCTTTTAATAGCTTCTTATCTGCAAACGGATTCAGTAGTCTGGATGAGGTACCGGAAGATGTTTTAACTGAAATTCTTCTAAACCACATACAGGAAGGTGAAATCGTGTCTAGCGCTCTATCTACCGGTTATATTCAAAGTATGGCTACGGGAATGGCTTCAGCCGAGCCTTTAAGTATGTATATTAATACTTCAGACGGAGTTATGATTAACGGAGTTTCTTCTGTTACTACTGCCGATGTTGAAGTTGATAACGGTGTGATTCATGCTGTAGATGCGGTAATTGGATTACCGGATGTAACTACCTTCGCTACCGCCGATCCTAATTTTGATATTTTAGTGCAGGCACTTACTGCAGATGAATCTTTCTCTTTTGTAGAAACTTTAATGATGACCGATGCTCCTGCACCATTTACTGTTTTTGCACCAACAAACACGGCTTTTGCAAATGTATTGGAAGAACTAGAATTAGCCGGATTAGGTGATATTTCTGCCGATCTTTTACCCAGTATTTTAAGCTATCATGTAGTAGCCGGAGCCAATGTTCGTTCAGGTGACCTGACAGATGAAATGATGGTGGAAACACTTGAAACCGGAGGGTTTACCATTAACCTTGGAAATAATGTAACAATTACCGATGAAAACGGGAGAACCGCTACAATTGTTGCTACCGATGTTCAGGCGAACAATGGTGTAATTCACGTATTGGATACTGTTATTCTTCCAGAAAATGATGCTATTGAAATTGAAACCAATACCATAGCAGATTTTGTAGCTGGAAATGAAGATTATTCTTCTTTACTGGTAGCTTTAGAAGCTACAGGTTTAACTTCCACATTTACCGGAACCGATAATTATACCGTATTTGCCCCTAATAACGCTGCTTTTGCTGCTTTTTTAAACGATGCCGGATTTGGTAGTCTTGAGGAAGTACCTGTAGATTTATTAACCCAGGTTTTACTGAACCACGTTCAAGCAGGCGAAATTATGTCTGGTGACTTAAGTACTGGTTATATTCCAAGTATGGCTGTTTGGGGAGCTTCAGAAGAACTTTTAAGTATGTATATTAATACTTCAGATGGAGTTACGATTAACGGAGTGTCTACGGTTACTGCTGCAGATATTGAAGCAGATAATGGAGTAATTCACGCGGTAGATGCCGTAATAGGCCTACCAGATGTAACTACTTTTGCAACTGCCGATCCTAATTTTGATATTCTTGTACAAGCCCTTACAAGAGAAGAATCATTTACTTTTGTGGAAACCTTAATGATGACAGATGATCCTGCACCATTTACTGTTTTTGCGCCTACTAACGATGCGTTTGTTGCTTTACTTGAAGAACTCGAGTTAGGAGCACTTGCAGATATCCCTACTGAAACTTTAGAAGCTACCCTGGCTTATCACGTCGTTGCAGGAGCTAATGTAAGATCTGGAGATCTAACTGATGATATGATGATTCAAACTTTACAGGGAGGTGACTTAACCATAAGCCTTGGTGATGATGTAGTTATTACTGATGCCAGAGACAGAACTTCTACAGTTATCACAGTAGATGTTCAGGCTACCAATGGTGTAATTCACGCAATTGATACAGTATTGCTTCCAGCTGAATAATTTAATAAATAATTGAAACAGCAAAAGCCCCGGAAAGTATCCGGGGCTTTTTGTTTTAGTCCTTGAAAGTTTAGCTATTTTTAAATTTTACAGCTTCATCCTGAATTTATTTCAGAGCTTGCTCCGAAATTTGGTCGGAGACCTAAGATATTGATAATAAAAACATGTTAGAATCCCGAAGTAAATTCGGGATAAAGTCTGAAACAGCTTGACGAAAGAAAATTTATTCTTCAGCTTTATCTACTACCAGTCTTTCATCGCGGTTAGCGATTTCCCAGGCGGTAAGGAAAACCAATTGAGCTCTTTTCATTAGGGCTTCATACTCAATTTTTTCAGCAGTATCAGTCGGTTTGTGATAATCCGGGTGAACTCCATTAAAGTAAAAAATCACCGGGATATTATTTTTTGCGAAGTTGTAGTGGTCACTTCGGTAATAAAAACGATTTGGGTCATTTTCATCATTATAAGTATAATCCAGCTCCATATTCATAAACTTTGAATTTACGTTTTCACTAAGTTCGTGAAGATCTGTGCTTAATTTATCACTTCCAATCAGGTAAACATAGTTGTCGTTCCCTTCGTGGTCTTTATCTATACGGCCAATCATATCCATATTAAGGTTGGCAACGGTATTCTCTAAAGGAAATACAGGGTTTTCAACATAATATTTAGAACCTAAAAGACCTTTTTCCTCACCGGTTAAATGAATAAAAAGAATTGATCTCTTTGGAGTGTAACCGTCTTTTTTAGCTTTCATAAAGGCTTCAGCGATTTCCAGGATCGCCATTGGTCCAGAGCCACCATCATCGGCACCGTTATAAATATTTCCTTCATCATCAACACCCACGTGGTCATAATGAGAAGTAATTACCAATATTTCTTCAGGTTTTTCACTTCCTTCTATGAAACCAAGTACATTTTCTGAAGCATTAAGTTTTCCGTCAAAGTATTCAGTAGGAATTATCTGGTAGTAACCGTCTGTCCCTTCTGGAGCTTTTATACCTAGTTTTTTATATTCATTAACGATAAATTCAGCGGCTTTTTTCTGTCCTGGCTCTCCGGTATTTCGGCCTTCGTACTCGTCACTGGAAAAAGTGGTAAGATTATCTCTTAACTCAGATGAAGTTATGGTTTCAGCATACTCCATAGGACTGGCATTTTCAACATTTTTTTGTGTGCCACAAGCCACCATTACGGCGGTAAGTGCCACGAAAAGCATTTTTTTCATAGTTTATTTATTTAATACTTCGTCAAATATCTTCGAAGTTTTTATTAAAGTCGCAGCAAGATAGCAGTTTCGGATTAAATTTCAGAGAAGTCTGCAAGGATTTCTTTACTATTCAAGCAATGTATTATCTATGGCTCTTTTTGTAGGTGAAGCCATAACTTCATATCCGGCCAAATTGGGATGAACTCCGTCTTCCGAAAATCGTTTTGGTAGGCCTTCTTTTTCATCTTTTAGTGGAGTAAAAAGATCGAGGTATGTATGAGCGTTTTTTGCTGCATAATTTTCAATCCAGTTATTGATTTTAGCTATTTTTTCAACCGGTTCTAATCCAGGGCGCCATGGATAATCGTAGACGGGTAGAATACTGGCGAGGATGACCTTAATATTATTTGCTTTGGCCAATTGAGCCATCGCCTGAATATTATTTGTAATCATTTCTACGGAAGAAAATCCGGTATTCCCCGCTATATCATTAGTACCTGCTAGTATCACCACTGCTTTTGGTTGAAGATTTATAACATCGGGCATAAAGCGTATTAGCATCTGCGGGGTAGTTTGGCCACTAATTCCTCGGCCTTCATAATTATTATTTTTGAAAAATTCTGGTTGTGCCTTTACCCAGCCTTCGGTAATTGAATTCCCCATAAAGACAACATCGGGATAGTTTTTGGTATCGATTATTTTTTCATTTTCGGCTTTATATTTTTTAAGTTCGGCCCAATCCTGTTCCATAAGTTCACGGTATTCTTTTTCCTGTGCGTTTAGATTTGTAAAAATCACTGAGATTAATAATAGTAATAAAGAAGTTTTTTGCATTGATATAGTGTTTTTCAGTAATCCGAAAGATATTTTAAATTTTTCTGATAAAAAAGTTATGCTGAAGAGTCTGAAAATTAATCGAGTGCAAAAAGCTTTGAAAAACTTATAGAAAAGATTGGGTGTATTTGAAAAAGCTTGTTATATTTGCATCCGCTAAGCAGAAAAGCTTAGTATTTTATTGGAGGAATGGCAGAGTGGTCGAATGCGGCAGTCTTGAAAACTGTTGACTGTAACAGGTCCGGGGGTTCGAATCCCTCTTCCTCCGCCAATTACATTACAAAATAGCTCAAAAAGCCCCAAAATCTATGGTTTTGGGGCTTTTTTTGTCTTCACTATATCAAAAAATAACAAAACAAATCAATCTATTCGGTTACACATTCGGTTACACCTGGTAATCGTAAATTAGGTGTAACCAAAGTAATATAAATCCTACAAAATAAAACTTAATGACCTAAATATAAAGGGATTATGTTGTATCTTGAACTGTCTAATAAAATCTATATGGTTATGAATACAACATTTTCCCACCTCTTTTACTTGAGAAAAAGTAAAACTAAAACGGATTCTGGAATATTATATTTCAGAATAACAGTAAATGGTAAACGAGCTGTTACTACAACAGGACGGGAAGTCCCACTCACACTATGGAACCCGGCTTCCGGTAAAGCAATTGGAAATTCGGCTCAGGCTAAAGCCATTAATAGATTTCTCAGTAAAGTTGAGAATGATATTTATAATGCGCATCAGCGACTTGTGGACAAAGGAGAAATTTTTTCCTCTAAGGATGTAATAGATATTTACCTTGGAAAAAATAAGAAAAAAGAGGATCAGGAAAGGATGCTTTTAGAGATCTTTCAGGAACACAATGATCGTGTGAATAGACTGGTAGGGAAAGATTTTGCCGCCGGAACAGCCGAAAGGTATAGAACGGCTAAAAAGCACGTTGAAGAATATATAAAGCAGGAGTACAAAGCTTCTGATATTCCCGTAAAAGATGTAAATCACAAATTTATTACCGGGTTTGAATATTATTTAAAAACAGAAAGAAATTGTGCGCATAATTCAGCGATTAAATACATAACAAATTTTAAAAAAATAATCCGAATTGCTTTTACCAATGAGTGGATTAGCAGGGATCCATTTCAGAACTGGAAGGGTAAATTAAAAGTGGTAGACCGGGAGTTTCTAACAGAAGGTGAACTTCAGGCTTTGATATCCAAAGAAATTAAGAACGAGCGGCTAGGTTTGGTTAAAGATATTTTTACGTTCAGTTGTTTCACAGGACTTAGTTATGCAGAGGTAAAAAAACTTTCAGAAAAAGAAGTGGTGATTGGTTTTGATGGGAACAGATGGATTAAAACAAAGAGAACAAAGACTAAAACCAGATGTAGCGTTCCAATTCTTCCTGTGGCCGAAGATATTTTGCAGAAATATTCATCACATCCTGAAGTCAGTGAGAAGAGATTACTTCCGGTTTTAAGTAATCAAAAAATGAATGCTTATATCAAAGAAATAGCGGATCTCTGCGGCATTAATAAAAATCTAACTTTCCACCTGGCCAGACATACCTTTGCCACTACTGTTACGCTCTCTAATGGAGTCCCTATAGAGAGTGTTAGTAAGATGTTGGGGCACAAAAATCTGCAGACTACCCAGCACTATGCAAAGATTTTAGATCGAAAGGTCAGTGATGATATGGCTGTTCTGAAGGACCGTTTAGGATCTAAAAATTTTTGGGGAAAGGCTTGAACACGATTTCAAACCGGTTCATTGCCTGAGCTAACCTGACAATCTATCTAAGGATAAAACGATTCGTCTTAACTAGTCCAAAAAATGGACAAGTGGTAAACAAGTAGGCAATAAGCTGTGCACTTATGCTGAAATAGTTCCGGTACGGTGAACTGCGAAAAATAAACAAACGCGCTATCGCGCCTAAACAAGATCAAACTTTGGCCAAAAAGTTTTTTTTATTTTTCCTATAAACCTTTCCTTTATGTTTTCAGTTTTTTCCGCTTTTTAAAAAGAAAAAGAGGTAAAATAGTATCAATTAACTGGAATCGGTAATTTCCCTGGTAAAAGACAATATTGTTTCTCTTATCATTGTAGTCTAAACACAGCTCCATAGCTTTTTTACTGGGTATTGTGGCCCCATAATTCTTTTTGACCTCAAGCAATTTTTGCTTTTGGGCAGCATCTTTAAGCCTGGAAGCAGTGGATGGTGAAATTTGAAATATCCTACAGATCCCAAGGACAGATAACGGAGCAGGTGCTTCTTTATAATTAAAGTGAGGGGATAGAAAATGATAGGTACTGCCTTTTATCTGTACGCTTTTCTTTCTCCTTACTTTTCTCCAGAAATCTTTATGGAGGTATCCATAAATAATTGCTCCTGTAATTGCCTTAATGTTTCTATAGGAATCAAAATCCACCGGGAATGAAAATCTTGCCTCCCAATTGTTCTCTTTTCGTATCCTGTCAAAGGATTTGATGATGTAATAGCCTGTTCTGGAATTGTATCGCAGCCATCCCTTTTTTACCAGGAAGTCTACATACTTCAAGATAGTTTTCCGGGAACCGATCTCTTCCGTGAGTTCTAAAAATAAAAGTTCCCCATCGTCCAGTTTCGCCTTTCCGCACCTGTAGAGGAGCTTTAAGGATAAAAAGAACTGAAGCTTTCTAGCACAGCCTTTGTGCTGTGCTTCAATAAATAGCTGGATGGGAACTGAGATTTCCGAAGTCATCTTACTTAAGGTTTAGCATATTTCCTGTTTTTTCGGTGACGATTTATAAACGACTGGATATCCTTGAGGCTGTAGTAGATCTTTCCTTTCACCTGTGCATATTCAATCAGCCCTTCTTCCCGCCAGTTTTGAGCTGTTTTCGCACTTATTTTAAATAGCTGGATAAAATCAGCATTATCCAGAAGGATGAGACAGGGATCCTTGATCTGCCTGATCCTGAATTCCCTGGTGAGCTGTTCAATCTTAGCTTCCAGGGAATGCATACTGACCATAAATGGATGGGTGCTTTCTTTCATAATTGTATTAGTTTATTATCTATTGTTATTTTTAAAATCACCATTACTTAATTTTTCACCTTCTGGCAGCTTTTTTTCAGAAAATTGCTCCAGGGGCAAAAATCTCGTACAAGCTTAGCTTAACCAACAAGTGGTTTACCAGGCAAGAAACCCAAAAAGGTTTTTATTATTTATATGCTTATGTCTGCGAAGTCAAACAAAAATGGACATTTAAGCACTTTAAAAACTACTGTAATTCATCTCTTTAAAAATAAGTAATAAATTGATTATAAAGTAGTTGAGAGTGGTTTTTTTAGTAACATTAATTTTGATGCTATTTGTGTGAATTTGATAGTTCTAAAATTAAAAATTACACGCTAACATTTTAAATAGCATCAAAAAGCAACATTTTTAATTAAGGCTATTTCAGGCATTTACTTTTTTCATCTGGAGCATTTTCCTTTTTAACGTCAAAAAGGAGCAAAAAGTAGCGAAGAATGAAGATTTTTGATCCTTCATTTCATTTACTTCTTTCAGCGCCTTCGCATTCCTTTTTGATGCCACTGTATCTTCAAGCTTTGAAATTATAGAGGAGCTATAAATAGCCTGCCGGTTTATGCGCTCCGGTTAATTTCAAAGCTTGTTGCTTTCGCAGCAAAAGGGAAGGCATTGGGATAGAGAGGACCGGAATAAAAAAACTGAAGTTTTAACCGGATAATTATTTATAAAAATCAGGATGGGTGTCATCCTGCTCGTAATCTCTTTTTCTATTGGAGTAGTTATTTTTTGGATCTGCAGCTTCCATCAAAGCTTCCAAAATGGCTAAAGTGGGGTTTACTTTATTCTTCTCCATATTCTTCGTTATGGCGATCACTGCATTGATTCTTTTCTTTAAAATATTTTCAATCCGTCTTCCGGTGGGCCCGAAGTTTTCTTTTGGGGAAATCTCATTGTAGAAGAAAAAATCCAGCATCCCGGCTAATGCCTCCGAATGTGTTTTGTAATGTGTTCTGGAAAATTGCTGAAAGCGTTCAGCCGTTTTCTTTTCGATGGTGATGTTCTTAACCTCTTTCATAATTCACAATTTTTAAGGTTTACTGGTTTTTTCAACCATTTTATTGGGGTTTCGAGCCCAAAACCAGTAAATCCATAATTTTAAAATATTTCTGTTATTTTCAAATTACTGATAATCAAATAAATAAAATAGAAAAGGTATCTGTAACATCGCTTTGCGGGTTACCCTCTTGCTTTACCTTTTCGTCCCACAGGGACAAAAATTTCAACTATTAAATTGAATTTAATAGCGCTTTTGATGGATAAAAAATGAATCCTGTTTTTTAAGATTGAAAAAGAAAATCTTTGAAATTGACGATAGAGAATTGGAAGAATAATTGAGAATTCTATAAAATGAATTACGATCATGAAGTTTATAATCCGTTTTAAAACCTTCTAATTTTTCCCTATTACTCCTTTTTGAAGCTGATATACTTTCAAGATTTAGAATTAGGGAGGACTTATAAATAGGGAGCAGGGACCGGCTTTATGCAGTATTTTGCATTACAGAAAAAGGTTGTGGCAGTGAAGGCTGGGAATACTTCAAATAGGGAAATGGAAGAGTAGGGAAGGAGCAGGAAGCAGAATTAAATTAATTATGAAATCCTTTATAGGACTTAAGTGGAAAACCATAACCGGGAGTGAAGCGTTTCCGCTATTTGTGCGGAAAAAGTGGAATGGGAGGTGGCGGTTTTTCGCTTGTGTCCGGTTGTTGTAGAATGAAGCTCTAAAGCCTGGAGGTACAAAAGGCAAAAGTGCTGAATGGGGTAGTAGATTGCACAATTTTATCTAATTCTTATTTTTCTTCTTAATATATTGTTAATAACTATAAGCGAACATTTAAACCGGAGGCCTGATAATTTTTAAATTTGGAGTCCCTACACTATTACAATTAAAAGCATTTTTTACTGAAACCTAAATCGGACTCTTTTTAAGCGTCATGATTTCAATTTTTTTTGGAAATTTTCCAGGAAAAATAAAAATAAGCCCGGTAGAATTTTTATAGCAATTTTACGAGGGAGTATGAAAATAGACAACTCATTGCTGATTTAAAGAGCATCAATGTGATTGACGGCGGCGAAGCCATGTTTTTCTTTTTTTTCGAGTGAAAATTGGAGAATAGGTTTAAATAAATATTTTGAGAACACTCAGTCGTATTAGATCGGTTTATGGAATTTTGCTTTTTTCCATATAAGCCTGCCAGGTAACAAGAATATATTTTTTTCTTCCGTTTTCAATTCTACTTAGGAAACCGAATTCATAGATGAAGAGATATACATCGCCATTTTTATTTTTCCAAAAATGCGTAAAAAAGTTGGGATCGAAACCCTGTTCTATTAGTATTGCAGCCCTAACCGTTGCTTTTCCCGCTTTATTAAAGCTTTTTAGAATTCTTCTATTGGCTTTTAACTGGCGATCTACTTTTGCATAAAATCCGGAAGCTCCTTCTTTGGTTTTTTTGTAATGCCAGGCACTTTTACAATAGGGGTCACAGAATTTTTTATCTGGTCTACCTTCTAATTCTTTATTACAGGCCAGGCAATATTTTTTAATCTCCATAACTATAAAGCCGTTTTAGTCGTATAATATACGGATAATAAACGTTTTAGGGTTTTAGTCTGTTTACATTTATATATAATAAATGACCAGACCGTATGGACAGGAAATACATTACATTAAAGAATTTAATCATTGAAAAGGAGAAGTGTATTGGATTAAAATTCTTTACGGATAAAGTAGTGCAAGCGATGGTAAATGACTTACCCGATATAAAATGGAGTGAGAAATTTCGAATGAATTATATTTCAAACACACCAAAAAACCTGGAGCTTATTTTTAGGACCTTCCGTGGAGTGGCCTGGATAAATTGTAATCATTTCTATTCCAGGGCTAGTTTCGGCCGCCAGGAAAACCCCGTTGAGGTGCAGCAGTTGGAAAATAGGGAAAAATTAAGTGGCCGGCGATACTGCCCTAAAAGCTACCTAAGGAAGTTAGAATTAAAGCGATACGCCAATAGTACCATAAGAACCTACGTTTCTTGCTTTGAAACTTTTATCAACCATTATAATGATCGAGAAATACAGGACCTAAATGAAGAAGATATAAGAATGTACCTTCAGAAATTGATACGGGACGATTTCTCGCATTCTTATATAAACCAGGCTATCAATGCTATTAAATTCTATTATGAGGTAGTACTGGAAATGCCCAATAGGTTTTATGCCATAGAACGTCCAAGACCAATTGAGAAACTTCCCAAGGTACTGGCAAAAGAAGAAATAATGGCTATTATTGAGAATACCAATAATATTAAACACCGGTGTATAGTAGGCCTGCTTTATTCAGCCGGTTTAAGAAGAAAGGAGCTCTTAAACTTAAAGCTGGAAGATATTGATAGCAAAAGGATGGTCATTAAAGTAAGTGCTGGAAAAGGAAATAAGGATAGGTTTACTATTCTAAGTGAAAAACTCCTTAGGGATCTACGAAAATATTTCCTGGAATGGCGGCCAACGAAATTTTTATTTGAAGGACCCGGCAGGAAATCTTATAGTGGCGAAAGTGTTTCCTGTATAGTAAAAAATGCCGCAAAAAAAGCAAATATTAAAAAGAGAGTTACACCACATATGTTACGGCATTCATTTGCAACCCACTTGTTAGAGAGTGGAACCGATTTACGGTATATTCAGGTACTCCTGGGGCATAGAAGCACCAAGACTACCGAAATTTACACTCACGTGGCCACTAATATTTTTTTAAAGATCAAAAATCCGCTAGATTAGCTGGAGTAAAGACATAATAGATATAAATGTAATACTGCATTTATACGTACGTTGTGAAAAATGTGGGGTCGATCTTTTAAAGATGAGATTGATTTTTAAAAGGAAATCCCTCAAAAAAATCTAAAAGCGGACTTCCAAGCAGTTCGCAATCATTGCGCAAAAAGCTTTCCAATCAGAGCGGAGCAGGGCGGAAGCGGTACGCGGAATTCCCCCTACCGGGGTGGCGTTTCGCAAGCAACACTCAAAAAAATATAAGTAGCGGGAATAAACACTTTTCACAACAAAATATAAAAACAATGCTTAATTTGGTCTCAACTCGAAACTTTGTGCTTACTTGTTTTGCCTGATTTTCTAACGGGAAATCATTGCCTGTAAGCAGCACAGTTTTTATACGAGACGTTGTATGCAATTGCTTGTAGCGAATGGTCTTTTTTTGCGGATCCTGGGCTTACTTTGAGAGGTGTACAGCTAGGGGAAAGAAGGACATACCTTTTGGTAGCGTCCCCAAGTATGTGGCGATGAGATCGTGGAGAGTCTTTTCCGACTATCCAAACGTTATCACGTTACAAATACTTGCGGTTAAGGTAGTTGACCTGACTGAAAGAGTCTATAGGTCAAATCCCTTAATTTTCCCTTAGCTATACGAACCATTGGAAAGCCCTCCCCTTATTCCACAGATGTTTAGATGGGGATCTAAAACACAATGGAAACGGGGCACGGACCCCAAAAAATGACTTTTAATTTTGGCCGCTCCAATCAACAGTCCCTTTTTTACTTATCTTAAGGCAGATAACCAAAAAAGCATACAACACTATGTAAATGCCATGGCCCAAAATATTAGCCTGAAAAGGGGCCACAGCATTTACACATAACGTTGTAGCACATTCCCCACATGAAGAAACTCCATTAATTTCTTAGGCTAACGTCAAATTTCTGGATTTTTTTCATAAAAAAAGACCTTAAAAGTTGGTTAGAGCCGACCACCAAAAGGATTGGAACAAATAATAATTAATTTTGACGTTAGTCAGAATTCGAACTACGATATTTTAATCATGCTTAAATTCGATTTTTAATATGGAGGATTACTCATTCATTAATAGAATACTATTTGTAGGCTTTCTGCTTTTTCTTTGCGGTTGTGGAAAAAATGTGACTTATATTGAAGAAATCGACATATCGGACCAGGTAAATATTAGAGACCAAGACTGTAACAGAGAAAATCTTTATTTTGTTTTAGAAGAAATTTCTGTTTGGAATACCGTGCAAGATACTTTTCTGGTTCGAAGCCATACTGATTTGAGATTAAGTTTACAATTGAAGGCGATTAACAACGATAGTGAGCCTAAGAAGATTTTTTTAAATGACAAAGAGGAGGTAAAGTCGAATTTTTCCTGGATTATTAATGAGACTACAAGAACTGATACCATCCATTTTTTAAGTTCAATAGATAGAACTGAGTTTAGTGTCAAACCTAACGATACTTTAGAATTAAACTTGCAGCCTTATTTTAATTTCTATAATCTACTTGGGGATCACCAGGATTATTCCGAGCCAATGAAAAATTTACTCTCTCAATTCTCACCTTCCTACATTCGAGCAAATAAGGAAATTTGTATTGAACAAGGGGCGAAAACAAAAATCACTATTTCAAATCATAAATCTCACTGGGAATGGTGGTGAATTTTGAGGATGGAGCCAATATGTTAAAGACCATTAGTGATTTTAAAGGACGTACAAAAACGTGCTACAACAAAATATAAAAACAATGCTAAAACCTGTCTCAATTCAAAAGTCTGTGCTTGCTTGCTGCGCCTGATTTTCCTAACGGAAAATCAAGCCCGCCCGCGCACAGTTTTTATATGGGACGTTGTGCAACATTAAGGAAATATGACTACAAAAATTTTAATTTCAATTCTCATGGTAATAAGTTTTTTTTCGGGTAAAAATAATGAAGAAAAATTTTGGGAATGGTTTCAAAAAAATGAACAAAGTTATTATCGGGATGTGGATGACATAACAGAAAGGGAGAAACTATTTGACGAACTCTTAAAACAACTTCATAAAGTTCATCCAGAGCTGACATTCGAATTTAGTCCGTTAAACGAAAAAGGGATACGAGAACTGACCATTTCTGCTGATGGAATGCAGGAATTTTTTCCTAATGTTATCAAGTTGGTAGAATCTGCTCCTAAAATTACGAACTGGAAAATAAAAGCCTTTAGACAAAGAATTCCTGGGGACGAATTAAAAATAGAATTTGATGATTTTTCACTCAGCTACTCGGACATCTTTTTCAAATATGCTGATGAAGGTGAAAAGATAGGAGTTGAATTATATATTCGGAATTACGATGGCAGTCCAAGAGCTAAAAACGCGGTCTACCAATTATTCGACGGTTTATTAGGAGAATTTGATACAGAGACTAAAATTGGCTGGATAGATTGGAAAAAACTTGAAGACTTTGATAGCACAAATTTTTTCCAATTCCACGAAATGAGGGAAATAGTCGACAGTAAAAAAGGAGACAGATAAAAAACGTTGCACAACAACATATAAAAACAATGCTAAAACCAAACTTGAATCGAAACATAGTGCTCGCGTGCTCAGCGGATTGTCCTGCGGACAATCACGCTCCCCAGCTCGCACAGTTTTTATACGAGACGTTGGCAACAAGCTGAAAAACAAATGAAAAGACATCATATTATATTCGCAACAATTTTTTTGACCATTATTGGCTGTGTAAGCCTAAATAACGGATTGGAAAAAGAAAGAATAATTTTTAAACCTGAAGATACTGGAGTTAGAAAAACCTACACGATTCAAGTACCTGATCTTGAGGAAAACGAAAAGAAAGTATATCAGGAATTTGGAGGGCACGGACACGGATTTAAGATTGTTTATGCGGACTCTTCAATAATTTATTATACTAATGATGATGCTATCGCAACTCCAAATTTCAAGAACTATGAGACTATAGGTTGGCAAGGATTTGATCTTTTGAATAAGAATAAAGATACCGTTGTTTACGGGCAACAGGGCAATGGTCTTTTTTGGAAAGAAATAAAGGTAGGTGAAGAGTTTATTGGTTATTTAAATGTTTCTCCAGCTGATAAAGAACTTTTTAATAAATCGATAAAGACCCTGAAATAAAGCCAGTTGCCAACATTATATAAAAACAATGCTTAAATCGGTCTCAAATCGAACCTCCGTGCTCGCTTACTTAACGGATTGTCCTGCGGACAATCAAGCTCGCCAGCGGCACAGTTTTTATACGGGACGTTGTATGCAATTTCTTGTCGCGAGCGGTCATCTTTTGAGGATCCTGGGCTGATTTTGGGAGGTATAGCTAAAGGAAAGAGAAGGACATACTTTTTAGTAGCGTCCCCAAGTATTTAGCGATGA
>NZ_JAIQZA010000022.1 GCF_020164485.1 Salegentibacter tibetensis | reverse complement strand
CCGGAATAGCTGTCCGCTTTGAAACGGAATCACTGTCCGTTTTGCCCCGGAATGGGTGTCCGCTTTAGTCCGGAATCACTGTCCGCTTTCCAGCGGAATGGGTGTCCGTTTTCACCGGATTGTGCAACAAGGTTAAAATTGGGTCCCAAAAGTTCTCTTTCTTCCCAAAAAATCTTCCCATCGGTATGGAGCAGACCGTAGATAAGTTTTAGTAACGTACTTTTCCCACAGCCGCTTTCCCCAATTACAGAGAGATTCTCTCCTTTTTTCAGCGTAAAACCGATATTCTTTAAAACCGGTTCTTCAGCATAGGCAAAGGAAACATTTTTGAGTTTCAGCATAAAATTTTTTTGTTCCTACAAGGTAAGCTTTTCAGGCTTTCTTGAAAAAGAAACTAGACATCGTCGTAGTCTACCTTTAGTTTTGGAGTAAGAGGTTGCGCCTGGCAGGTAAGGATTAACCCTTCTTCAATTTCCTCATCGGTAAGGATTTGATTTTTCCGCATTTCGGCTTTTCCTTCTACGATCCTGGCAATACAACTGCTGCAAATCCCGCCCTGGCATGAATACGGCACATCTAAATCGTGGCCTAAGGCAGCGTCTAAAACTGTTTCCTTGGTATCCATAGAAAATGTGGTTTCCTCGTCGTCTACCATTATTGTAAGTTCGGTTAGGCCTTCTACATTGGTTTCTATGGCACCGGTTTCTTCAGAAGTAAAAAGTTCGTAAAGAATTTTATCTTCGGTAACGCCGTTTTGCTTCAGTACATCGCTTACCTGGTTGATCATTTCTTCAGGTCCGCAGAGATAGAACGCGTCAAAAGGATGATTTTTAAATTTATTTTTTACTACAAAATTCACCGTACTGGTTTCAATCCTTCCAAAATGGGAATCGTCTTCCCTGGTACGACTGTAAACAAATTCAATAAAAAGCCTGTCGGGAAATTTGGCTTGCAGCTCCAGTAATTCCTTGAAGAAAATAGTATCTTCTGGAGATTTATTTCCGTAGGTAAGCACAAATCTGCTTTTAGGCTCTTCAGCTAAAACAGTTTTAATTATGGAAAGCACCGGGGTAATCCCACTTCCTGCAGCAAAAGCTGCATAATGCCTTGCTTCGCCTGTAGGTTTTAAAATAAATTTCCCTTCGGGCGGGTGTACTTCAAGAACATCGCCGGCATTGAGTTTATTATTGGCAAGAACCGAGAATCTGCCGCCTTCAACTTCTTTAACGGTAACCTTGAATTCTCCTGAACTCGGTGCCGAACAAAGTGAATAAGCACGTCTTATTTCTTCATCGCCTAACTTAATCTTTATCGTGATATACTGGCCCGCATCAAACTTAAACTCTTCTTTTAAGTTTTCGGGAATTTTAAAAGACAGGCTCACTGCCTGAGGGGTTTCCCTAATTACTTCTTTTATCTCTAACGGAAAAAACTGACTCATCAAAAAATTATTTTTGGCAAAAATACAAAGTATGTTAAATTAAAGAGTGTAACAAATACCTAAATTTCTATACTTGTATAGTAAATAACCTTGGGGGGCATCATTAAGAAAATATTTTGGTTCAGAATGTCTATTTTTTGGATTGGCATTTTTAATCCCGCCTGGCGGGTAAATCATTAAATTATGTTTAAACGGTTTTTATGGTTGGAATGGAAGTCCTTTTTCCGTTCTGCAAGTGTAGGTAAAAGTATTGGACTGAAAGTCCTGCTGATTTTCCTTGCTTTATATTTTTCGGTAGCATTCCTAATTCTTGGGATTGGCCTTTATCCTTTGCTGCAGAAAGCTTTTCCCAATCAGGATCCCTTACAACTGGTGAACCGTTTTGTTTTACTGTGGCTGGTATTTGAGCTTGGCTATAGATTTATGCTGCAAACGCTACCTGTTTTAGACATAAAACCTCTTTTAAACTTACCTATTGCAAGGCGAAAAGCAGTGAATTTTGTGCTGATAAAGTCCATGTATTCCTTCTTTAATTTTCTGCCGCTATTTATTATAATTCCATTCGGAATTTTTTGCATTTATAAGGCCGAGTACGGAACCTTGAACCTTATAGGCTGGATGACAGCGATGATTGCCATCACCCAATGTGTGAATTTCCTGAATTTCATTATTAAAAAGAAATTTACCGATAATTTAAAAGCATTGATTCCGGCGATTCTTTCCGTAGTCGCTTTGGCTGCGCTGGAATATTTTGAAGTTTTTGAAATAAGTTTCTGGTTTGGAAAAATGATGGATTTCCTGGTTTTAAATCCTTATTTGGCGATAGTTCCTATAATCCTGGTAATAGCTTTATATAAATGGAATCAACTTAACCTTGAAAGTAAATTTTACCTGGATGCCGGTTTAAAGGAGAAGCAACAGGATGCCGATACCCGGGATTTTGTTTGGACCAAAAAATTTGGGGCTCTTGCACCGTTTCTTCAGCAGGATCTCAAACTAATTTGGCGAAACAAAAGGCCAAAAACTACAATTTATATGTCTTTACTTTTGCTGGGTTACGGAATGTTTTTCTATCCTAGCGACAATTACCAGGCCTTTGAAGCATTTTATGTTTTTATAGGAATATTTATGACCGGCATTTTTATGATTAATTTCGGGCAATTTGTGCCTTCGTGGGATGCCTCTTACTATCCTATGATTATGTCGCAAAACATCCCCATGAAAGATTACCTGTCTTCCAAAGCAATGTTAATTAGCTTTAGCGTAATAATACTGGCTATTCTAACCACGCCTTATATTTATTTTGGCTGGAATATTTTATTGATAAATATGGTTGCCGCTTTATATAATATAGGGGTGAATGTTCCTATTTTACTTTATGCGGGTTCCTTCAATAAAAAGAGGATAGACCTGGATAAAAGCCCGTTTATGAATTACCAGGGAACAGGGGCAATGCAATGGTTGGTTTCTATTCCGTTAATGGTTGTTCCGATGTTGATCTTTTGGCTCTTGAACTTTTTTATAGGATTTGAAGTAGCTTTAATAGGTCTTTCAGGCTTAGGAATTCTTGGTTTGCTTTTGCGTCCTAATTTAATGGAATACATTGCTGGAGTTTACCGAAAAAGAAAATATGCGATGATTAACGGCTTTAAACAAACCGGCGAATAAAATTTATAATTATGATAACAGCTACAAACCTTAGCAAAATATACGGCGGAACAAAAGTTCTAAACATAGATCATCTGGATATCCCTGCAGGACAAAGTTTTGGACTGGTTGGAAATAACGGGGCCGGAAAAACAACTTTTTTTAGTTTATTGCTCGATTTAATTCAACCAACTACCGGAAACATTTTTAATCACGAGATCACAGTAAGTCAGAGTGAAGAATGGAAACCGTTTACCGCTTCGTTTATAGACGAAAGTTTTCTTATTGGATATTTAACTCCCGAAGAATATTTCTATTTCGTCGGGGAATTACGAGGCGCAAATAAAGCAGATATCGATGATTTCTTAGCCAATTTTGAAGATTTCTTCCACGGGGAAATTATAGGCCGAAGAAAATATTTGCGGGACCTTTCTAAAGGAAATCAGAAAAAAGTGGGCATTGTTGCTGCTCTCATTGGAAATCCCAAAGTAGTGATCCTGGACGAGCCTTTTGCTAATTTAGATCCTACTACTCAAATTCGGCTAAAAAAGATCATTAAAGAACTTACTGAAAACCGGGAAACCACGGTGTTAATTTCCAGCCACGATCTTATTCACGTGACCGAAGTTTGTGAACGTATCGTGGTTTTAGATAAAGGTGAACCAGTAAAAGATATTAAAACTTCTGAAGCCACTTTAAGTGAATTGGAAAGCTATTTTTCAGGAGAAGTGGGCGTTACTCAGGCTGAAGAACTGTAGCAAATTGGTTTGCGTTTGTAAAAAGAAGCGTATTTTTGCACACTAAACGAACTGATTTTTAGTTATAAAGCCATCGAGAACCGGTTAATTTTGAATATAATTACCAAACTTACTTTACTGTTACTCCTGGTGGGTAGCATCGCTGGCTGTTCCCGTAAAAAGAACACCTTTTTAAGCCGAAACTGGCACGCGGTTACCACAGAGTACAACACGCTGTATAACGGCAACCTTGGCCTTGAGCAGGGCAAGGAAGAACTCAACCAAAACTACGCCGATAATTACTGGGATATTCTGCCCATTGAGCGGATGCAAATTGATGAAAACATCGTTTTGCCCGACAGTGTTCGAAATCAAAATTTTGGCTACGCCGAAGAAAAAGCAGTAAAAGCAATCCAGCGTCACTCGATGTTGATAGAGGGGAAAGAGAGAAATCCACAAATAGATGAAGCTTATTTATTGCTGGGAAAAGCCCGGTATTTCGATCAGCGTTTTATTCCTGCTCTGGAAGCTTTCAATTATATCTTAAGACGTTATCCTGCCAGCAACAATATTATTCACGCCCGGGTTTGGCGGGAAAAAACCCATATGCGACTGGATAATAACCGTCTTGCGGTTAATAACCTAAAAAAAGTGCTGGACCTGGATCATTTAGAGGAGCAGGATATCGCTGATGCCAGTGCAACTATGGCCCAGGCCTTTATCAATCTTCGGCATCTGGATAGTGCGGTAGTTCCGTTAAAAAATGCGGCAGAATTTACAGGAAATAACGAGGAAAAAGGACGCTATTTTTATATTCTTGGTCAACTTCATAATGAATTAGGGCAAATAGCTGAGGCTAATGCAGCCTTTGATAAGGTGATAGATTTAAACAGGAAATCACCCAGAATTTATATGATCAATGCCTATGTTCAAAAAGCACGAAATTTTGAAATGGGGCAGGCAAATAACTATCAATTACGGGAAATGCTTCGGGAGCTGGAAGAAGATCGCGAAAACCGGCCTTTTTTAGATAAGATCTTTTTTCAGGTGGGCGAATATTATAATCGATTAGATTCAATAGATACGGCAGTAGATTATTATAAAAAATCACTGAGCGAACCTACGAGCGATATTTTCTTACGTTCCATAAATTATGAAATCCTTGCCAATATTAATTTTGATCGAAGCAATTATCTTACGGCCAGTAAATATTTTGACAGCACTCTGGCGGAAATGGATCCGCAGTTAAGGGAATTCAGAAGCATAAAAAAGAAAAGAGATAACCTGGAAGACGTTATAAAATATGAAGGAGTAGCGTATAAAAACGATAGTATCCTTCAGTTAAGCCAAATGATGCCCGCTGAGCAACTGGATTATTTTACAAATTACACCACAGATTTACGCGCGAAATTAGAAGCTGATAGGAACGCGGCCTCAATGCCGGTTAATTTACCCGCTATAGATTCAAGGCAGCCACAAACTTCTGCCCGAACTTTTTATTTTTATAGTGAGGCCCGGGTACAACAGGGAAGGCAGGACTTTTTAAATCAGTGGGGAGATCGCCCATTGGCTGATAATTGGCGTTGGGCAGAAGTAAGTTTTGAAAGGGAGGATGCTGTGGCTGAGGAGGCCGGGCTTTCGCAACAAGTTTTGGATAACGATCCGCGTCTTGATCCTTATACGTACATCAATCAAATTCCTACAGATATAGCTGTTTTGGATACCCTAACCCGCGACAGGGATTTTGCGTATTATCAGCTCGGGATTATTTATAAAGAGAATTTCAGGGAATATGAAATGGCCCAGGCCAGGCTGGAAGCGGTGTTGGAAATGTCTACAGATGAACGACTTGTCTTACCTTCTATGTATAATCTGTATCAGATTTATCAAGCCACAAATCAAAGCCGAATGGCGGAAGAAATGAAGGCGAAAATCATAAATAATTACCCCGATTCCCGATATGCTGCTTATATTTTAAATCCGGAAAGTATTAGGGAAGATGAAAATTCTCCTGAAGCGATTTATGCAGAACTTTATCGCGAATTTGAAGCGCAAAATTTTAATAAAGTTATTGCTGAAACAAACCGCTATATTTCAGAATTTGCGGGGGATGCCATTGTGCCAAAACTTCAACTTCTAAAAGCCCAGGCTAGCGGCAGAATTTTAGGTTTACAAGCTTATAAAAGCGCATTGAATCACGTGGCTTTAACCTATCCGCAAACTCAGGAGGGAAAAAAAGCCCAGGAAATTTTAAATAAAACAATTCCGAAGTTAAGCAGCCTGAAATTCAATACCGATAGCCTTCAGGAAAAATACAAACTGCTTTACAGGTTTAATGTTTCAGAGCAGGAAGCGGCTTCAGCTTTAAAAGAAAAGATAGAAGCCGCAATTTCAGAAATCAACTATGATCATCTTACGGTTTCCATAGATGTTTATAAGCCTGATGAGGTTTTTGTGATGGTTCACGGTATGCAGGATCTTAATCGTGCAGAAGGTTTTGCAGAGTTGCTTCAGATAAATGAAGATTATTTAGTTAAAAAAGAACCTGTATATATTTCAACAGAAAATTATAGGATTGTACAAATTCAGAAGAATTTAGACGATTTTCCAAGTCCCGTTGAATAAGTTTTTAGTAAATAATATGAAAAACGATGAGTTGAATAAATACCTTGGTTTTATAAACATAGCCTTCCAAATGGGGATCATTATTGCAGGCGGTGTTTTCCTTGGAATTTGGCTCGACGGGAAATTTCCGAATAAATATTCGGTATTTACCATTTCCCTGTCTCTGTTAGGGGTGTTTATCGCCCTCTATCAGGTATATCGAAGTGTAAGTAAAATGAGCGAAGAAGACGAAAATAATGAAAAATGAATTACTGGCTTTCCTAAAGCGATTGCTTCCTTTTAGTATTTTACTATGGCTTATTCAGTTTCTATTACAGCGTTATGTGTTGGAGATAGAATTCTACTACAGCAGTTTTAGTATTTATCTTTTCCATTTTGTGGCCACATTCCTTATTTATTGTAGCCTGGTTTTTGTTTACAAGAATTTTACCGATAAAACCGGTTTTGCGTTTATGGGATTAAGCTTATTTAAGATGCTGGCAGCAGTAATTTTTTTGCTCCCCTTAGTCTTAAGCGAGGTAAATGCAGTCTTTGTTAATATTCTCGCTTTTTTTATTCCTTACTTTATGTTTTTAGTCTTTGAGACACTATATGCAGTGAAACTAATAAACAAAGCATAAATTACTGTTTATCAGTTATAATGATAAAAATAACGCATTTGCTAAAATTTTAGTTTGGGTGCTTTTAAATAACAATTAAAAGTATACCTTTGCAGCCGAATTTAGAGCCCATAATTTTAAGCAGAACAGGTACTATGATAGCACATAAATCTTTAAAGATTATAGTGACGTTTACACTAGCCTTAGCCTTACTTCCTTTTAACGCTTTTGCCAAAGCTGATCCGCAGGCAGAAGAATCTAAAGAATTTAATCCAACCGACATGATAATGCACCACATTGGTGATTCTCACGGGTGGCATTTTTTTGGTGAAGGAGATAGTTCTTTTACATTACCATTGCCGGTAATTCTTTTTACTGACCATGGGATGGTAACATTTATGTCTAGTGAATTTCATCACGATACCGAAGGGCAATACGTGGTAGAAAAAGACGGGATGCGTTTTGTAAATTATCACGAAGATATTTACAAATTAGATGCAGGTGCAGAGAGCGTAGCGTTTGATGAAGAGCACAATGTGCTAAACGCTAGTAAACCCTGGGATTTTTCTATAACTAAGAACGTAGCAGCCATGCTTCTAACGGTTATTTTAATGTTGATTTTCTTCTTTGGTTTAGCCGGGCATCATAAAAAGAACAAGAATGCTCCTGCAGGCTTCAATAATATTCTGGAGACATTAGTGCTTTTTGTACGCGATGAGATCGCAAGGCCTCAAATTGGTGAAAAGGAATATATGAAGTTTATGCCGTTTTTATTAACAGTATTCTTCTTTATCTGGATTACCAACCTTTTGGGTTTATTGCCGGGCGCAGCTAACGTAACAGGAAATATAGCGGTAACCGTTTCTTTAGGTCTTTTTACCCTTGCTTTAATATTGATTAACGGAAACAAAGATTTTTGGCAGCATACTTTATGGATGCCTGGAATACCTACATTCGTAAAACCTATTTTGGCTGTAGTTGAGGTGCTTGGTCTAATTATTAAGCCGGTAGCACTTATGATTCGTTTATTTGCGAACATTACTGCGGGCCACATTATTATATTGAGTTTAATTGGATTGATATTTATACTGGAAAGTGCTGGAGTTGCCGGAATCTCGGTTCCTTTTGCCCTTTTCATTACAATACTGGAATTGCTGGTAGCATTCCTTCAAGCGTTTATTTTTACAATGCTGTCTGCCCTGTTTATCGGAATGGCAGTTGCGGAACATGAACATCATTAATTTTAATTTTTAATTTTTATACTATGGAATTATTACACGTAGGTCTTGCAGCTTTAGGAGCTGGATTAGCAGTTGTTGGAGCCGCTATTGGAGTTGGTAAAATTGGTGGTGCAGCAATGGATGCTATTGCCCGTCAACCAGAAGCTTCTGGGAAAATCCAGACTGCAATGATTATTGCTGCTGCACTTGTAGAGGGTGTTGCCCTTTTTGGGGTTGTAGCTGCTTTATTAGGTGTTTTGACCACCTAAGAAGATTTCTAAAACCCATTCGTAACGGTTGGTTGCGAATGGGCTTTTTAAAAAATGATTTTAACAGGTATTATATAAATAAAGAATTATGGATTTAATTACTCCGGAAGTTGGTCTAATTTTTTGGCAGACCATCGTATTTTTAGTACTGATGCTTATTCTTGCCAAATTCGCCTGGAAGCCAATTCTTGGTGCGGTAAGAACCCGTGAAGAATCTATTAACGAGGCTCTTGCTTCTGCTGAAGATGCGCGTAAAGAAATGCAAAATCTTAAAGCAGATAACGAAAAGTTATTGCAACAGGCCCGTGCCGAAAGAGATGAAATTCTCAAAGAAGCTCGCCAGTTGAAGGAGAAGATGATTTCTGAAGCCGAAGGCGAAGCTCAAAAAAAGGCAGATACTATTGTAGCGAAGGCTAAAGAAAGCATTGAAATGGAAAAACGTGCAGCGATGGCCGATATCAAAAATCAGGTAGCTACACTTTCTATTGAAATTGCTGAAAAAGTAATTGGAAAAGAATTGTCTACCGAGGAAAAACAACATCAAATGATAGACAAGATGTTGAACGACGCTACCTTAAATTAAGATATAATGAAAGGAAACAGGGCAGCACAACGTTACGCCAAAGCGATCTTAGACCTGGCAAAAGAGAAAAATGCAGCAGATACTGTTTTTACAGATATGCAGCAAATTTTTCAGACTATTGCAAAGAGCGCAGATCTTGCCGATATGCTTAAAAGTCCGGTTGTTAATTCATCGGTTAAAAAAGCCAGTTTAAAGGAAATTTTTAAAGATGCAGGCGAAATTACCCAGGGCAGTTTTGATGTGCTTATTGAAAACGGAAGAATCAATATTCTTGATCTTGTAGCAAGAAATTATATAGTTCGATATAATGAGATGAACCGTTCTCAGGAGGCTATTGTGACTTCGGCTGTTCCGTTAAATGCAGAGCTGGAAGAAAAGATTTTAGCTAAGGTGAAAGAATTAACCGGAGCCGGGGCTAAGATTAAAAATGTTATCAATAAAGATATTATAGGAGGTTTTATTTTAAGGGTAGGCGATTTGCAGTATGACGCCAGTGTATCCCGAAACCTCAATAGATTAAAAAGAGAGTTGAAAACTAACTCTTATATTTCGTCTATATAAAATTACCGGCCATAGACCTGTTTTTTTACTGAAAGGTTTTTGGTCTTGTTTAAAAAATGCCCATAATGGGCTTTGAAAAATTTAATAAAAACAGTCACGAGACTATAGTGGCATTTTATCTTAAATAATTATGGCAGAAGTAAATCCTGCTGAAGTATCAGCAATATTAAAGAAACAATTATCAGGTTTTGAAAGCGGAGCCTCTTTAGACGAGGTGGGAACTGTGCTTACTGTTGGTGATGGTATCGCCAACGTTTACGGTTTAGCCAACGCGCAATACGGAGAATTGGTTCAGTTTGACAGCGGCCTTGAAGGAATGGTGCTAAACCTTGAACAAGACAATGTTGGTATCGTTTTATTAGGACCTTCTAAAGATGTTAGAGAAGGATCTGTAGTAAAAAGAACTGAAAGAATTGCTTCCATCAATGTTGGGGAAGGAATTGTAGGTCGTGTAGTAGATACTTTAGGACAGCCTATAGATGGTAAAGGTGATATTGAAGGGGAAACCTTTCAGATGCCATTAGAGCGTAAAGCGCCCGGTGTAATTTACCGTCAGCCAGTAAGTGAACCTATGCAAACAGGGATCAAATCTATTGATGCGATGGTACCTGTAGGTAGGGGACAGCGTGAGCTTGTGATTGGTGACCGTCAAACAGGTAAAACTACCGTTTGTATTGACACCATTCTTAATCAAAAAGAATTTTATGATGCAGGGGAACCTGTACATTGTATATATGTAGCGATTGGGCAAAAGGCTTCAACCGTTGCAGGAATTGCCAAAGTACTTGAAGATAAAGGTGCTTTAGCTTATACTACCATTGTTGCCGCAAACGCATCAGATCCTGCTCCTATGCAGGTTTATGCTCCTTTTGCAGGTGCAGCTATTGGTGAATATTTTAGGGATACAGGTCGCCCGGCTTTGATTATCTACGATGATCTTTCAAAACAAGCCGTTGCTTACCGTGAGGTATCTTTGCTTTTACGTCGCCCACCGGGACGTGAAGCTTATCCTGGGGATGTTTTCTTCTTACACTCAAGATTATTAGAGCGTGCAGCAAAGGTTATTAATGATGACGATATTGCACAAAGTATGAACGATCTACCTGATTCCCTTAAAGGAAAAATAAAAGGAGGAGGTTCTTTAACCGCACTTCCAATTATTGAAACACAGGCAGGAGACGTTTCAGCTTATATCCCAACCAACGTAATTTCGATTACTGATGGGCAGATCTTCTTAACTTCAGATTTATTTAACTCGGGGGTTCGTCCTGCGATTGATGTTGGTATTTCTGTATCTCGTGTAGGTGGTTCGGCACAAATTAAGTCGATGAAGAAAGTTGCCGGTACTTTAAAATTAGACCAGGCACAGTATCGTGAACTGGAAGCATTTGCTAAGTTCGGTTCAGATCTTGACCCTACAACTTTAAGAGTTATTCAAAAAGGTAAACGTAACGTGGAAATCCTTAAGCAGGCCGAAAACGATCCTTACCCGGTAGAAGATCAGGTTGCGATTATCTATGCAGGTTCTAAAAACTTGTTAAGAGATGTTCCTGTAGATAAAGTAAAAGAATTCGAAAGAGATTATTTGGAGTTTCTTGATACTAAGCACAGGGATGTTTTAGATGGTCTTAAAGCGGGTAAATTAACCGACGAGATTACAGACACCCTAACCCAGGTAGCTAAAGAAATTTCAGAGAAGTACAAAAAGTAGTATGTTATCATTCCCTCGAAGGAGGGAATCTCATAGAATTTTAAAGATTCCCTCCTTCGAGGGAATGACATAAAGAAACTTATGGCAAACTTAAAAGAATTACGTAGCAGGATTACTTCGGTATCTTCAACGATGCAGATCACCAGCGCCATGAAAATGGTGTCGGCGGCAAAGTTGAGCAGGGCTCAGGATGCGATTACGCAAATGAGGCCGTATTCTGAAAAATTAACTCAGCTGTTACAGGATTTAAGTGCTACCCTGGATGACGATGCCAGCAGCAAATATGCCAAAGAACGCGAAATTAAAAACGTGTTGGTAGTTGCTATTTCATCTAATAAAGGGCTTGCAGGTGCTTTTAATACCAATATTGTAAAAGGCGTTAGATATAAAGCCAAAAACGATTACGAGTCTAAAAACCTGGCGCTCTATACACTTGGTAAAAAAGCCAACGATGTGCTTAAGAAAGACCACGAGATTTATAAGAACAATAATGAAATCTTTGAAGACCTTTCTTTTGAAAACGTTTCAGAGATTGCTGAGGAATTAATGCAGTTGTTCTTAGATGAGAAATACGATAAGATCGTTTTGGTATACAATCAGTTTAAGAATGCGGCTACTCAAGTTGTACAGCACGAGCAATTTTTGCCTATTGAACAATTTGATACCGATGGAGAAAAGCAATTAGATTACCTTTTCGAACCCTCAAAAATCGAGATTGTAAAAGAACTTATTCCTAAGTCTTTAAAAATGCAATTGTTTAAAGCCCTTCGGGACTCGTTTGCTTCAGAGCACGGCGCACGTATGACGGCGATGCACAAGGCAACAGATAATGCCAAGGAGCTTAGAGACGATCTTAAATTGTCTTACAACAAGGCAAGACAGGCTTCTATTACCAACGAAATCCTCGAGATTGTTGGTGGTGCTGAAGCACTAAATGGATAAGGCATTAAATAATATTCCGGGAGTAATTCCGTTCTAAAAACCCGTAAGTTAACTACGGGTTTTTTATTTGGTATGCGTTTTGTTTTTGTACTTTTAAACAACAAACTTTCTATTATGAAAAAATTACTTTTTTTATTCAGCAGTATATTCGCTTTAAGTCTTATTACCGGTTGTGGTAGCAATAAAGAATTGCAGGAACGCGCTCCCGCTCAATTTCAGGATATTTATTATACACAGGGTGAAAATGGCTTAGATCTTCACATTCCTGTTGCGGCTATCCAGGATAATCGTGTGAATTTGGAAAGTGTTTATTTTAGAGGAATGAAATCTCCCCTGGTTCAGGACAGTGAACAAACCAATCTTTTTATGGCTAATTTCAGCACGAATGGAATGGATGTAATGAGTTCTGATCCTGCTGAAGAAAACAAAAACAGGGTTCCACAGAAAGCTGAGAAAATGCCGTTCGACATTGAAGACAATGAAGCGATCCTGGTGTTTTCACAAAACGACAAAACCAAATATTACAAGCTAACAGGAATAGAAGAGCAAAACTAAAAAATTTAATTTCCCCTCCTGTTGAGTACCTTTAAGAAACTCTTTCAGCAAACATTTGTCTATGGCCTGGCCACGGTGTTGCCGCGTATGCTGAATGTTTTATTAATACCGCTTTATACCCACGTTTTACCTAAAGAAGAATACGGCGAAGTTTCAATAATCTTCGCCTATTTTGTGTTTTTTAATGTCATCCTCGCTTACGGGATGGAAACGGCCTTTTTCAGGTTTTACAATAAAATGAATAACAGCAAGGAGGTTCTAAGTACTTCCGGCTGGTCTATTGTTACTACTTCTTTAGTGTTTTTCGCCGGGGCATTTTTAGTGCAGGATTTTATTGCTGAAATGGCGAATATTCCGGTTAAATATATTCAACTCGTCATTTGGATTCTATTTTTGGACGCGCTGGTGATTATCCCGTTCACCTGGTTACGGGCAGCTGAAAAACCTATGCGTTTTGCTGTAATTAAAATTATAAATGTTTGCATAAATCTGGGGCTTAACATCTTCTTTTTACTGTTTTTAGCGGATCTGGCCGGAGAAAATTCAGTTTTCCAGAGTATTTATGTGCCAGATTTTAAGATCAGTTATATCTTTATTTCCAACCTGGTGGCAAGTGCGGTTACCCTGTTAATGATGCTACCTTTCTATTTTAAAATTGATTTCAGCTTTAATAGCAAACTTTGGAAATCCATGATGTCTTATGCGTTTCCGGTCTTAATCGCAGGGCTTGCTTTCTCAGTAAATGAAGTTTTTGACAGGATAATGCTGGATTATCTGCTTCCGCAGGATATAGCAAGAGAGGAAATTGGTGCTTATGCCGCCTGCTACAAATTAGCTTTGTTTATGACGCTTTTTGCAACGGCCTTTAGATTAGGGATAGAGCCTTTTTTCTTTAGTCACGCCGATGCAAAAAATGCCCAGGAAACCTATGCGATAATCACCAAGTATTTTGTGGTTTTTGGAAGTTTCATCCTTGTGGCGGTAATCGTTTTTATAGATCTTTTAAAAGAACTTTTAATTCAGAACAGCTCCTATTGGGAAGCGATGCATATTGTGCCGCTTATCTTGTTGGCAAACCTGTTCCTGGGAATTTACCACAACCTTTCGGTTTGGTATAAAATCACCGACCGTACCCGGTTTGGGGGATATATTTCAGTAGTTGGCGCTTTATTTACCCTGGCGCTCAATATTTTACTCATTCCATTTATTAGTTATACCGGTTCTGCGATCGCAACTTTAGTGGCTTACGGGGTGATGATGCTGCTTTCTTATTTCTATGGAAGAAAATATTATCCCATTCCGTATAACCTTAAAAAAATAGGCGGCTATCTAGTGCTGTCCGTCTTATTTTCGGTATTTTCATTTTATGTTTTCCGCGGAAATTATTTCGTGGGCATAAGCTTATTAATAATTTTTCTTGGAACGGTATATGTTTCTGAAAGAAAACAACTTATCAAAATTTTACAATCTTAATTATGCAGGTAAAGATCATCAATAAATCGGCACACAAAGTGCCGCATTACGAAACGGAAGCTTCGGCAGGAATGGACCTTCGCGCCAATATTTCTGAAGCAGTTACGTTAAAACCATTGGAGCGTACAATTGTAAAAACAGGACTTTTTATTGAGCTTCCGGTAGGGTACGAAGCCCAGGTAAGACCAAGAAGTGGTCTTGCTGCCAAAAAAGGAGTCACCGTATTAAACGCGCCCGGCACTATTGATGCCGATTACCGTGGAGAAATTGGAGTGATATTAGTGAATCTATCTAACGAAGAATTCACTATAGAAAACGGCGAACGTGTTGCCCAAATGGTCATTGCCAAACACGAACATATTTCCTGGAAAGAAGTGGAAGTGCTAGAGGAAACCACTCGAGGTGCCGGCGGATTTGGAAGTACCGGAAATAAATAAGAATATAATTTAACCGGTTATTACCGGTTGTGCGGAAGATTAATATGAATAGCGATTTTCAAGAATTGAAGATCAAAAAAACTAAATAAATGAAGATTATAGTACCTATGGCGGGTCGTGGTTCACGACTTCGTCCTCATACCTTAACCATACCAAAGCCTTTAATACCCGTAGCGGGAAAACCAATCGTACATCGGTTGGTAGAAGATATCGCAAAAGTTCTTAATCAACCTATAGAAGAAATCGCTTTTATTCTTGGCGATCCGGCATTTTTTGGAGATGACGTGGTAGAAAGCTTAAAAGATTTGGCCAAAAGCCTTAATGCAAAAGCTTCAATTTACCGTCAGGATCAACCCCTGGGAACCGGTCACGCTATTATGAGTGCCAAAGAATCCCTTTCTGGTCCTGCAGTTGTTGCTTATGCTGACACCTTGATAAAAGCCGACTTTAAACTGGATAAAGACGCAGATGGCGTAATCTGGACTAAAAAAGTAGATAATCCCGAAGCTTTTGGAGTGGTAAACCTTAACGAGAAAGATGAGATTATAGAACTGGTTGAAAAACCTAAGAAATTTGTAAGTGATCAGGCCGTTATTGGAATTTACTATTTTAAAGATATCGCGGTTCTAAAAGGGAAACTGGAAGAAGTATTGGAAGAAAACCTAATGCACGGCGGAGAATACCAGATCAACGATGGTATCAAGAAAATGATGGCTGAAGACAGGGTTTTTAAAACCGGAACTGTAGACGAATGGATGGATTGCGGAAACAAAGATGTAACCGTAGAAACCAACGGCAGAATGCTGAACTTTCTTCATCAGGATGGCGAAAAGCTGATTTCAGATTCTGTGAAAATCACTAATTCTGAAATTACCGAGCCTTGTTATATTGGCGAAAATGTAGAACTGTTAAATGCCAAAATAGGGCCTAATGTTTCAATAGGAGACGGGACAAAAATTATTGGTTCTGAAGTAAAAAACAGCCTGATCCAGACTTTTGCTGAAGTAAAAAATGCAAAACTGGATAACGCTATGATCGGGAATTTTGCGAAATTTAATGGCGAATTTACAGAGATTAGTATCGGCGATTATTCAACCTTAGAATAAGCTTATTTAAGAGGGTGTATGAAAAGTTTTTAAAATCGTCATCCTGAATTTATTTCAGAGCCTGCCGCGATTTTTATCGGGGATCTAAAATCTTGATAGTTACAAAGATGTTAGAAGCTGAAATGAACCCGCCTGAACGGACGGACGGGCAGGTTCAGCTTGACGAAACCAGGCTTTTCAAACAGCCTCTTTATTTCAATCTTGTCCTGAAAATTTAATTATGAAAAAAAACTTCTTCATTACTGCTGTCCTTTCAGGAGCTTTATTCATTTTTCAGGGAAGTTATGCCCAGGAGAAGGAAGTTGTGCTTGAGGAAGTAAATCAGGACGATCTTGGGAACGTTACCGACGAATTTCAGGAGCAATTCTTTGAAGCCCTGAAACAAAAAGGTATCGAGAATTATGAAAAAGCCTTATTAGCTTTAGATAATTGCCAGAAACTGGAACCTGAAAACCCGGTGGTGTATTTTGAAATGGCTAGAAATTATAATGAATTAAAAAAATATGACGAGGCAATAACCAGTTTGGAGAAAGCGCATGAACTCGCGCCGGAAAGGGAAGATGTTTTGAATGAGCTTTATAAAAGCTACACCCGCGCCCAGCAATATAATGCAGCTATAGCAACCTTGCTAAAATTACAGGGTTTTGACGGGGATTATAAAGAAAAGCTTGCGAATATTTATCTGCTCAATCAACAATACGAGGAGGCACTGGAAATTATAGGTGAACTGGATCAGCAAGAGGGCCCAAGCACTTATCGAAACAAATTGCGCCGGCAAATTTTTGCCCGTACCGGGGACACCGCTGCACAAATAGAAAACCTTGAAGAAAGCATAAGCAATAACCCCGAAAATGAGCAAAATTATCTAAACCTGATCTATATCTACAGTGATCAGGGCGAAAATGAAGAAGCTTACAATACCGCACAGGAATTATTGGCTACAAATCCCGGTTCTACCCTGGTACACCTGGCCCTTTATAAATTCCATCTGGAGCGGGAGGAACCTGAAGATGCAGTAAATTCAATGAAAATTGTTTTTGAAAGCGAAGAGATAGATCCAGAATCTAAATTTAAGGTGCTTAATGATTTTCTGCTGTTTGTAGATAATAATCCAGAATATGAAAAGGATTTAATGCAGGTAAGCAAAATGCTTAGCGAACGAGAGAACGCTCCAAAACTCTACGGGCAGTTGGGACAATATTATATGAATCGCGGTCAAATAGAAGAGGCCCTTACTTTTTTTGAAGCCGGTTTAGCAGAGAGCCCTGAAGATTTTCAATTAGTGAAAAATACTATTTTACTTCAATTAGAGTTAGAAAAGTATAAAGAGGCCCGGGATTTGAGTAAGGAAATGTTAGAGGTGTTTCCCGCGCAACCTGCTTTATTTTTATTGCAGGGAATTGCATTAAACCAATTAGAAGAATATCGTGATGCTATAGAAACACTTACATTTGGCCTGGATTATTTAATTGATAATCCCAGGATGGAAGTAGACTTTTATACTCAATTAAGCAGGGCACATGGAGCATTGGGGGAAAAAGATAAATCGGCTGAATTTTCGAATAAAGCCGAAGCATTAATTAAAGAAATTGAATAGATGTATAGAAAAATTTTAGGATTAGTATTATTGAGCCTTTTTGTTGTTTCCTGCGGAAGCCGGAAAGGAATAAAAGGAATCGCTACTAAAAATGCTGAAGCCGCAAACATTATAGAAAATCATTATAATTCTGAAACCGATTTTAAAACCCTTAGCGGGAAATTAAGAACGGTTTACCAGAGCGAAGAACGTACACAATCTGTGAATTTAAGCTTTAGAATGGAAAAGGATAAAGCTATCTGGATGAGCGCTTCGGTTTTAGGATTTCCGATAGCAAAAGCTTATATCACACCTTCCCGGGTGAGTTATTATGAAAAAGTGAGCCAAACCTATTTTGATGGTGATTTCAGATTGTTAAGTGATTTATTGGGCACGCCTTTAGACTTTCAGAAACTTCAGAATTTGCTAATAGGTCAGGCTATCTATGACCTGAGGGAAGAAGAATTTCAATTTTCCCAAACCGCCAGGGGATTTCAATTTATGCCTTCAGTAGAAGGATTAATCAAGAAAATGTTTTTGCTTGATCCTGGAAACTTCAAAGCCTCTGCTCAGCAACTCGCGCAAGTCGGCGAGAATAAAAGTGTAACGGTAACGTATTCAGATTACCAGCAAATAAATGGGAAAATTTTTCCGGAAGAAATAAGAATTATTGCCAACGAGGCCGGAAGCAGCACAAGAATAGAGCTCACCTACCGTTCACTCGAATTTGACCAGGGAGAATTGAGTTTCCCGTTCGATATTCCGTCAGGTTATGAAGAAATTATTTTATAATGAAACTTAAGAAATTTTCTGAAATTTTATTTTGCATCGTTTTTTTACTGTTTTCTGCGGGGAATTTGTTAGCTCAAACAACTCGTGAAACCCTGGAGAAAAAAAGGATAGAACTTAGAAACGAAATCACTCGTATTAATGAGTTAAGAAGCAGTAACAAGCAAAAAGAACGTTCGGTTTTAAGTCAGGTAGAAGATCTGGATCAGCAAATAAGGAACACAGAAAATTTAATAAAAGTAACCAACCAACAGGCGAATCTTTTAACCAATCAAATTAACGCCAACACCAATAAAATTTCCCGGCTTAGAACAGAATTGGAACAGCTTAAGGAAGATTATGCCGCGATGATAGAGAAATCTTACAAAAGTAAATCTACCCAAAGTAGAATAATGTTTTTGTTATCTTCTGAAAACTTTTTGCAGGCCTATAAACGCTTGCAATATATGAAGCAATACACAAACTACAGAAAGCAACAGGGAGATGAAATTAAGGCACGTGCAGAAGAACTACAGCAGCTTAATGCCAGTTTAGCCGATCAAAAAGAAACCAAGGAAGCGCTTATTGTCGAGAACAGGCAAACCCGCGCTCAATTGGAGAAGAACAAAAAGGCACAGCAGGATTTAATGCAGAATATTAGAAGTAAGGAAGGGGAATTCGCTGCTCAAATAAGGCAAAAACAACAGGAAATCAATAAAATTGACGCACAAATTGAGAAAATGATTCGTGAGTCTATTGTAAAATCCAATGAAGAAAGCGGTTCTGCTGAAAGGGATGTTTATGAATTAACCCCCGAAGCGAAAGCCCTTGCAGCCGATTTTGTGAAAAACAAGGGCCGATTGCCCTGGCCAGTAAGATCTGGCGTGGTTACTTCCCGCTTTGGAACACAACCACACCCAATAGTAAAAACTATTTCTATTAATAATAACGGGGTAAATATTGATACCGATCCCGGCGGAAAAGCCCGGGCTGTTTTTAATGGAACAGTAAGTGAAGTTCAGGTTCTAAAAGGAGCTAATAAAGCCGTAATGGTAAGGCACGGAGACTACATTACCATTTACGATAACCTCGAAAATGTTTTTGTAAAGAGGGGCGATGTGGTAAATACAGGGCAGGAGCTTGGTTCAGTTGCTACCAGCCGAACTTCAGGAAAAACTACCCTGCATTTTCTGATCTATAAGAACATGCAAAAAATGGATCCGGCAGATTGGATCCTGGAAATGTAGAATTCTCAAGCAACCATTTATTGTTTGTTGCATCTTACAAAGAGAACTGTTTATATAGTGTATGAAAAAACTTTTACTCCTTTTAAGTTTTATTTTTTTAACGGGTTGTTTCGATCATAATGTTGGAGTGGTTGGTAACAAAAGGATGATGATTTCGGGAAATATTCTTACCACAGAGAATATTCCTTTAGAAAAAATCAGTATGACCGCATCAGGTTCAGAATACTTTATTTTGAATATCAGGTAACGAGAGATTTTAGGGGAAGGTTTTACTAATGCTTCCGGGGAGTTTTCATTTGTTAGTTTAGATACTGGTAATAGTTTTTATGGGATAAGTATAAACCATCCTAACCACGAGGATTACCGGGAAGAATATGCCAGCATTCACTTTTTAGATTCTATTGGCTCGCGGGAAAATTCTTTTGAACTGGTTAATATAAAACTACCAAAAACTCAGGAATTTGAGTTGAAAGTAAATAACTCTTCAGAAAGTAACGATACCCTATATTATAAGCTCACTTATCCAAATCCGGAAGAATATAGGATGTTACATGCAAATTCATTTTTAGAATTCCCGCAGATTTTTCAGACTGAAATTGAACAATCCAGTCGAATGTTACCTGATCAAGATGGTATAAATTTTCATTTTAGAACTTTAGCAAACAGTACTATTCAGTTTGCTTATAAATTCAATGTTGAAGCGGTTTTCGACACTATAAATGTTGAAATAACTTCTGAAAATCCAGTCTATGAATTCGGTTACTAAGCTTTTGTTTTTCGCCATCTTTTTTCCGCTTTTATTGAATGCACAAGATAGTATTCCGGAGCCCCACAGAAATCAATATGTAGCCACAGATCCTGAAACCGTATTTTTTGA
Source organism: Salegentibacter tibetensis (assembly GCF_020164485.1). Classification (GTDB taxonomy): domain Bacteria; phylum Bacteroidota; class Bacteroidia; order Flavobacteriales; family Flavobacteriaceae; genus Salegentibacter; species Salegentibacter tibetensis. The sequence goes on along the minus strand of NZ_JAIQZA010000022.1, from coordinate 51,270 downwards.
AGGAGAATTTTTTAGAGGTTACAGTTTAAATAATTCTAGCTGGGAAAATTTTTCCAAATCTGGGTTTGGACTGGATGTAAACTGGTTTGTAATGCCCTTTTTAACCCTTGGCGGGGAGTATAATGTAACCAGAGGAAATTCCAGGGAAAACTATAGTGGTCATACCGGTTCCATAAATAGAATCACTTCACATTACCAGGGATTGCATCTCGGATATTACCATGCATTTAATAAGGAATGGAATTTACATAATGTGGCAGGTTTTGGTGTGTTCCAGAATATAAATCGAGCCCCGGATTCTCGTTTTACTGAAGAGGGTAACAGTTTAATGTTAGAAAGTGCATTAGGATACAGAATTGATAGAACCGCAGCGATTTACTTAAAAGCGACGTTGAGATGGGATAGAATGGAGATAAAAACTCCACAGGTTCTAGACGATTATTTTAACAAACACAGCTTATTGCTGATTAGCTTTGGAGTAAGACTTCATTTACAAAACCCAAATGGCTAGTCTTTAAACAGAGCTTTAAGCTCTGTGGCTTCGTTTGGTTTCATTTTACCGGCAAGTACAAGGCTAAGTTGTTTTCTTCTCAAGGCAGCCTCATAACGTTCTTCTTCCAGCGCTGTTTCGGGTTCTAAGGGTGGTACCGTAACAGGAGCACCGGTTTCATCTACGGCTACAAAAGTATAAATAGCTTCATTTGCTTTGGTTCGGTTTCCACTCTCACGGTCTTCCACCCAAACATCGATAAAAATTTCCATAGAAGATTTAAAAGCACGGGAAACTGCGGCTTCTACGGTAACTACACTTCCTAAGGGAATGGCTTTATTAAAAGCTACGTGATTTACCGAGGCAGTAACCACAATCCTGCGGCTGTGTCTTCTGGCGGCAATGCTGGCAGCACGATCCATTCGGGCGAGTAATTCTCCCCCAAATAAATTATTGAGTGGATTGGTTTCACTGGGTAAAACCAAATCGGTTAAAGTAGTTCTGGATTCTTCTGGGTGTTTTGCCTGCATTTCGCCAATTTTGGGCAAAAATAGGGAGCTTTGCGCAATTTAAGGCCTAAAGAACTATTAAAGTTCCTGTACCAATAACCACGCAGCTTCATTAGAAGATTTTACTTCGCGTAGCATATTTATTGCATCACGTCTTTTCTCATGACTGGCGTAAACAACCTGGTGTAAGCCATATCTGTTCTCGCCTAGAAGATGTGCTTTAAAACCTTCTTTTCTAAGTTCAGCAACCTTCGTTTTCGCGTTTTCTTCTACACGAAATGCGCCGGCTACAATATGGTAATTTCCGGTTTGTTTGGCTACATTAAAAGTAACGGCCGGTAGCGGATTATCGATAATAAAAGTTGCCTGTTGAATTTGAGCCTGGAGCTGTTCCTGTGCCTCTTGTTGCTCGGCAATATTATGTTTGGAAACCTGGCTGCTGTAAATATTTAGTCCTGCAAAACCAGAAATTCCTAATGCGATAAGTCCTATAGCTGCATACTTAAGATAGACAGGTGATTTTCTTCTTTCCGGAGTAAAAAGTATAGGAGCTTTTTCTTCAAGCTCTTCAACTTGTTTTTTATAAGTTTCGCGGCTAATTGCTGAAGTTTTAAAACTATCCAGTCCAAAAGAATCGGTTAGGTAATTTACATGGCCAAATGGCTCAAACTGAAGTTTTTCTTCCGCATAAAATAGTCGGCCAATGTTCTCCAGTTCAACTTTACCATCTTCTTTAAAGGATACTTCCAGTTTTTCTACAAAGTCGGCAATCATATTTACCGCAGTGGTGTAAGAAACTTTTTGTGCCGCAGCAATATAGTTTGCCAAAAGCCCATCGTTCTTTTTCAGCTGTGAATTAAAGGAAACAAGCTTTTTTGGCGGATGAAAAATTTGGGTTTCTTTGTCTATATAGGCCGGTTCTTTTTGGGAAAGAAATGCCCCAAATCCGGGTAATATTACGCATTCGTAACGATAAAGTAAATCCTGGATGTAGTTAGCTATCTTCATTGCCGCAAAAATAAGGGGTTATTTTAATCTTTCTAAAGTTACCCAAAGAAATTTTATTAACAAACCTTTTTTTCTGTAATTTTAATCAAATTCGAATTATGTCTTCTGAAGAGTTACAGTATATCTTAGCCTTGCAACACATTCCAAATTTGGGAGATATACTTGCGAAAAAATTAATCAGGCATTTTGGATCGGCAAAAAATGTACTACAACAAAAGAAGCGAAATTTACTTAAAATCGATGGAATTGGTGCTCACCGGTTACGCGATTTCTTTGATTCTTCACACCTAAAAGCTGCAGAAGAGGAGCTAAAATTTATTGAGAAGAATAACATCAAGATTTTGTATTTTGAGAACGATGATTACCCCGATAAGCTAAAGCATTGTATTGACGGCCCAATTGTATTATTCCAAAGAGGAAATATCAACCTTAATAATCAAAAAATTATAAGTGTGGTGGGCACCAGGAAGATCACCCAAAATGGCCTTGCATTTTGCGAGCAGTTTATTGAAGAATTGAGTCCGTTGAATCCGGTTATAGTTTCGGGTTTTGCCTATGGAGTAGATATTACCGCACAAAAAGCTGCGGTTGCTAATAACTTACAAACCATTGGTTGTCTCGCGCATGGATTCGATCAGATTTATCCGAAAGTGCATCATAAATATGTAACTTCAGTTGAAGAAAACGGAGGCTTTTTTACCGACTTCTGGAGCAAAGATCCTTTTGAACGGAATAATTTTTTGAAGCGAAACCGAATTATCGCGGGCTTAAGCGAAGCAACCGTGGTAATAGAAAGTGCTGAAAAAGGCGGTTCTCTGGTTACTGCTGATATTGCGAATTCTTATAACCGGGAGGTTTTTGCTGTGCCGGGAAGACCGTCAGATAAATTGAGTAAAGGCTGCAATAATTTAATTAAAACTCAAAATGCACATTTAATGAATTCTGCGGCAGATCTGGTTTACCTCTTAAACTGGCAAACCGAAGAAAAAACCAAACCGGTACAAAAACAATTATTTGTAGATCTTGATGAGGACGAAAATAATATATTCCACTTTTTAAAAGGGGAAGGGAAAGCCCAGTTAGACAGCATTGCGCTAAACTGTAACTTTCCCTCCTATAAAACTGCGGGTATTTTAATTAATATGGAATTAAAAGGCGTTGTGCGCCCATTACCCGGAAAATTATTTGAATTGATCTAGTAACCTACTTTTTTTCTTACTCTATTAATAACCTCATTGGCTACATTTCTTGCTTTTTCAGCGCCAACTTCAAGGGCTTTGTCTAATTCTGCCAGGTTGTTCATATAATAGTCATACTTTTTTCTGGGAGTTTCAAACTGCTCCAGAAGTACTTCATATAAAGCTTGTTTAGCGTGCCCGTAACCAAATCCGCCGGCTTCATAGTTCTTGCGCATTTCTGCTATTTGTGCTTCAGAAGCTACTAATTTGAATAGTGCAAAAACATTACAGGTGTCGGGATTTTTAGGTTCTTCCAAAGGCGTACTGTCGGTTTCAATAGCCATAATTTGTTTCCGAAGTTTTTTATCGGTCACAAATAGATTTATGGTATTGCCTTTAGATTTGCTCATTTTAGCACCATCGGTTCCCGGAACATACATGGTATTTTCCTGAACTTTAGCTTCGGGAATTACAAAAGCTTCGCCCATTTTTGAATGAAAACGGGATGCTACATCACGGGTGATTTCCAAATGCTGAAGCTGGTCTTTTCCCACCGGCACGATTTCAGCATCATAAAGTAAAATATCTGCCGCCATTAACATTGGGTAAGTGAAAAGTCCTGCATTCACATCCTCTAGATGATCTGATTTGTCTTTAAAAGAATGCGCCAGGGTTAAACGCTGATAAGGAAAAAAGCAGCTCAAATACCACGAAAGCTCAGCGGTTTGCGGGATATCACTTTGTCGGTAAAAAACCGTCTTTTCTATATCAATCCCACAGGCCAGCCAGGTTGCGGCCACAGAATAGGTGTTATTTCTTAAGGTTTCGGCATCTTTTATTTGGGTTAGCGAATGCATATCGGCAATAAAAATAAAAGAATCATTATCGGGTTTGTTGGCCATTTCTATGGCCGGCAAAATCGCTCCCAATAAATTTCCTAAGTGTGGAGTTCCTGTGCTTTGTACTCCTGTAAGAATTCTGGACATCTGCTTTTTCGGTTTTTGTGCAAAGGTACTTTTTTTGCGGAATTCCCTCGGTTCAATTTAGTACTTTTGGTTTCTATGAGCATCCTACGCACAATACTTACTGTTTTATGGCGAATCTGGTTTTATATTCTTCTTGTAATACCAATTTTAATAATGTTTCCGGTGCTTGTCGTGTTTTCTTCCGCTGAAAGACTTTATCCTAAATATTATGTTTGTGCCCGAATTTGGGCAAAATGTATTTTATACGGAATGGGTTTTTATCCTGAAATTAAAAGGATGCAGCAACTTGACCCAAAACAAAATTATATGTTGGTGGCCAACCACACTTCTATGATAGACATTATGATGATGCTTGTCATCATTAAGCAACCATTTATATTTGTAGGGAAAAGAGAACTGGCTAAGATTCCTGTTTTCGGTTTTTTCTACCGGAAAACAAACATAACCGTAGACCGAAATAGCAACAAAAGTAAGCAGGATGTGGTAATTGAAGCCCGTAGAAGATTAGATATGGGCGAAAGTATTTGTATTTTTCCTGAAGGTGGAGTTCCAGAAGATAGATCACTTGTATTAGATACTTTTAAAGATGGTGCATTTAGATTGGCAATAGCACACCAAATTCCTATTGTACCTATTACTTTTTACGATAATAAAAAGCGGTTTTCCTATAAATTTATCTCAGGTGGACCTGGGAAACTTCGGGTGAAAATTCACGAATTTATTAGTACAGAAGGCATGCAGCCTGGGGATAGAAGGGATTTAAGAAACCAAACCCGGCAGGTTATTTTTGAAGAGCTTTCCAAAGATGTTGAGAAAAAGGAGGCTGTTTGAAAAGTCTTGTTTTCCTTTGTTGTATATCTTACAGGAGAGCGGAAACTGTAACAAAATTTAATGAATTCCATTAACAAATATCAAACCTTAATAATCGGTCTTGCTGTTCTTCTCGGAATTCTCATCGGACAAAATTCGTCAATTGGAAATTACGCCGAATATCTTATAGTTCCTTTTTTGATGATAATGCTTTTCGGGATTTTCCTTAATATCCCAATTAAGAACTTGCTTAAAAGTTTTTCTAATCTAAAATTTTTCTCGGCAAATATTGGAATCAATTTCATTTGGACTCCATTATTTGCTTACGGCCTGGGCCGCTTATGGCTTCAAAACGAACCAAGCCTTTGGATTGGATTTGTAATGCTGATGGTAACGCCCTGTACAGATTGGTATTTGATTTTTACAGGAACAGCCAAAGGTAATACATCGTTAAGTGCATCCATTCTTCCACTAAACCTGATTTTGCAAATAATCCTTTTACCGATTTATTTGCTTCTATTTTTCGGTAAGACAGGATCGGTTGATTCAACTATCTTATTTGAAAGTATAATTTTGGTCTTGCTAGTTCCTTTCGTTTTAGCGCAAGCCACAAGATATGTCTCAAAACAATTAAAAAACTCAAGGTTTATCAATAATAAGTTTTCGCCATTTTTTGAAAGGAGCCAGGTTATTTTTTTAGGCTTAGCAATTATGGCAATGTTTGCATCACAGGGAGATTATTTAACAAATAACCTTGAAGTCGTTTTAATCTTATTTATTCCGTTGCTAATCTTCTTTATCGGAAATTTCTTTATTAGTCGATTTATGAGCTCCTTATTAAAATTCAATTATGAAGATTCAGCAAGTTTAAACTTGACAACTTTAGCAAGAAATTCTCCTATATCCCTGGCTATTGCCATAACAGCATTTCCTAATGACCCACTTGTAGCATTGGCCTTAGTAATTGGACCTTTAATTGAATTGCCAATTTTAGCATTGGTGTCACAAATCTTGTTGCAAATAAGAAAAAGGAGGATGATAAAAGAGTGAGGTATATGACCGTGATAAACTTTGTGGTGATCGGATAGTGAATTCCTCTAAACTCAAACTACGCCTATACGTGACCTTTGTCCTGAAAACTATCGGAATAGCTTCAGCTCAACATATAATTTTTAAGCTCAATTTAGACCACCGAATAAATTTCGGAGCAAGCTCTAAAACCAGTTTAGGGTGACGATTTTCTTGAATCAGTTTAAAATCTAAAGCTTACTCCAGAATATATTCCGAAGTAAAACGGGCGTACACCGGGTGCATCACTAAAAGTATCCAGCTGATATTTAAAAATAGGTTCTAAATTCAGCATAAAACTATCGGTAATTTTATAATCCAGTCCTACACCAACATTCGTGCTAAAACTCACTTTATTGATATTATTTGCTTCCCCAATTCTCGTATTTTGGTTATTGGTATTTACCTGGATACTATTTTCATCTAAAAACATACTACTTCCGCCTGCAATTAGATTAAGACCTATTTTGCTGTCTATGAGACTGTATTCTATTTCCAGTGGAACCTCAATAAAACCAAATTGCTGGTTGATCTCGCCCGGTAACGCCATATTATTGATAGATGAGAAAGTATTATTACTACTGTCGGTATTGCCGGGAAGGCCGCTTGGCGCCGCATTTTCCAATTGAACATTATTTCTATCTGATTCGTAATTTATGGAACTTATAGAGCTGGGATTTATGGAGGCAGTAAATACAATATCTTCCACGTTATAGCTCATCGCTACCTTAGAAACCCCGCTTCTTATCTTGATTTTTTCTGAAATTGAATAAGCCAGGTTCATGCCATAAGCCATACTAACCTGTGAGCTGGTAGTATTACCCGCAAATTGGGGGTCTATGGCATTTCCTTTACCAATATTATCATAAAAGACGGGAGCTGCGAAAGTGCTTAAACGAAGTCTCTTTTTAGCAGCTTCAGCAATTAATTCTTCGTCTAATTCCAGATTTTTTTCTTCTTCAATTTGGGCTAATTGTCCTGCTACTTCCAGGCTATCCTTAATTGAAAGTTGTTTTTCTTTTTCAATACTATCCAGCTTATTTTCTGCGATCGCTTCAGGATTGTGTTCGTTTTTTGAATTTGGATTGATGAAATCCTGATTCTGAATTATTCCTTCTTCGGAATCTGGATGATTTTCTTCCGCTATCGCCGAATTTTGTTGGTCTGAATTTTCTGTGATTTGGTCTGCTGTATCTTCTGTTTTAGCTGAATTAACTGAAGTTTTTTTGGCTTGAGCATTTGTGTTTTCTGAAGCTATAGCCGAATTGTTATTAGCTGATGAGGTTTTGGCACCTTCAGAAGTTAAATAAGTAGCTTCATTAACATTTTCCAATATTTCTGAAGCATTTATAAACTGTTCGTTTTTATTGATTTCTGGTAAATTTATTTGAGGTTTAGCAGTTTCTTCTAATTCAAAAACTACTTGTGTTTCGGTGAAATTATTCTGGCTGAAAAAATAGCCGCCCAGTATTAAAGCTAAAACAGCTGCAACACCGCTAAGCTTCATCCATAGTGGAATTATAAAAGGTTTTTTTCTATCTTTCTCCTGCAATTTCCCGGCAATATTATTCCATAACTCAGGACTTGGTTCGGGGGCAAAGTCCCTGAACTTTTCCTGGTATAGCCGGTCTATGTTCTTTCTTTCTTTCATAACGATTGCACCTTATTATCGTTGAGGTAATTTTCTATTTTGCTTTTTAAAATCTGCCTGGCTCGAGCCAGATTAGATTTTGAACTTCCCACACTTATATTCAGCATTTCTGCGATTTCTTTATGTGAAAATCCGTCCAGGGCATAGAGGTTAAAAATTTGCCGGTAGCGTTCCGGTAAATCCTGAATGCTTTTTAATAGAAAATCAGTAGTAATTTCTTCATCATCGATTTCAATCTCGGGATCTTCTAAAAGATTTTCATTAATGATTTCAAAATATTTTTCCTTTCGGTGCTTTTGTAGGGTTGTGTTAATTACAATTCGCTTCATCCAGCCCTCAAAAGAACCTTTATCTTCATATTGATTTATTTTCTTGAAAATAGTGATGAAACCATCCTGCAGGTTGTCTTCAGCCTGCTGGTAGTTATTGGAATATTTAAGGCACAGGCCAAAAAGTTTACCGGAGTATAAACGGTAAAGCTTTTCCTGTGCCCTAATATCCTGCTTTTTACACTGATGTATGAGTTCTTCTAAACTCACTAACTTAGTTGTTATTCGTTAGTATTCTCTTCTGGTGTTTCCGGCTCCGGTTCTCCCACCGGAACATCAACGATTAAAAATTCTGCTTCTTCATCCTCATCAAAACCTGTAAGGAGCTTAAATTGGTAATTGTTGTAATTTTCACTGGTAATTCGCAGATCTCTAATAGTTTTAGACTCATTTAAACTTCCTTCCTCTGTACATTCTGTTAGATTGGCATCATAAGAAGTTACCGCATAAATTTCTATAACATAGGTAGAGTCATTTTCTTCATCGGTGTATTCATCGAAATCAAAGGTGATGAAACTGTGACAGGCGTTGGGCAACTCGTAACTTATTTCCAGATCATAACTTTCGCCAACTTCAAAAAAACCGGGGAGGTCTGCATTGGTTATTTTTGCGAAGTCATAATTTACATTAGGGCCATCATCATCATTACTACAGCTGGACAGGCTTAGGGCCAGTACTATTAATATGGCAATTCTTTTCATTTCAGATATATTATTAGGGTTATCTACTTCATAGATGCAACTTTATAGAAATGGTTGCGTCCAGAATCAAAAAAATCCCTTTTTTAAGGGATTTTTAAGACTTTGACATTATCTTAATTTGAAAATACTATTAAACTATCGTGACCAAATGCTTGATTTTAAGCTTCTTTAGCAACTTTAATAGCGTTCTTGATTTTTTCTTCAAGTTCTTCCATTAAATCGGGATTATCTTTTAGAAGTATTTTTACCGCGTCACGACCCTGACCTAGTTTAGTGTCTTCGTAGCTAAACCAGGAGCCGCTTTTCTTCACGATCTCATAGTCTACACCTATATCTATTATTTCACCAATTTTAGAAATTCCTTCGCCATACATAATGTCGAATTCAGCCATTTTAAATGGTGGTGCTACTTTATTTTTTACCACTTTCACACGGGTTTTATTACCCATAACATTGCTGTTGCTGTCTTTTATTTGCGTAGAACGTCTAATATCTAAACGAACCGAAGCATAAAACTTAAGTGCGTTACCACCGGTTGTAGTTTCTGGGTTTCCAAACATCACCCCAATCTTTTCCCTAAGCTGGTTAATAAAGATTACGGTACAGTTGGTTTTACTAATAGAAGATGTGAGTTTTCTAAGGGCCTGAGACATTAAACGGGCGTGTAACCCCATTTTTGAATCTCCCATCTCTCCTTCAATCTCACTCTTTGGAGTAAGAGCCGCAACCGAATCTATCACGATAATATCTATAGCTCCCGAACGTATCAGGTTATCGGTGATCTCCAGAGCCTGTTCTCCGTTATCCGGTTGTGAGATAATAAGGTTTTCAATATCTATACCTAGATTTTCTGCATAAGTACGATCAAAAGCGTGTTCTGCATCAATAAAGGCAGCAATACCTCCTTTCTGCTGGGCTTCGGCTATTGCGTGTAAAGTTAAAGTTGTTTTACCCGAAGATTCTGGTCCATAGATTTCAATAACCCTACCTCTTGGATAGCCTCCAACGCCCATCGCCAAATCTAAACCTAAGGAACCGGTAGAAATTGCATCTACATCAGATATGGCCTGGTCGCTCATTTTCATTACGGTACCCTTTCCGTAGGTTTTATCCATTTTATCCAGGGTAAGCTTTAAGGCTTTTAATTTTGCTTCTTTTTCTTTATCGTTGCTCATAATTTGAATAATCTATTTAGAGAGTTGCTAAATTACTATAAGTTTTCCTGCATCACAATTTTATATGCGCGGCTTTTGTATATTTACTTTTGAAGAGAGATTTAGAATACGATTACGCTTGTTTTGAAGTGTTTTGAATTTCTCAATCTAATGCCTTGAGAGCTTGCTCCCTGGTAGTTATTTAAACAGAAATTTTAAAAATTAACCCTGCCTATGAGATTTTTGAGAAAAAGTCTGTTTATGCCCGGTTGTAGCACTTCAGTAATTATTTTGCTGAATGTTAATTGCCGGGTAGATGGTGGCTAGAATTTAAAAATCTAATTTATGAAACAAAGTAAAAAAGATTACAAACCGAATTAGCCACACAAAAAATGCCCTGGGAATAGACTTTTCAGGGCATTTTTTCTTCCTTGGAATTTAAACGTATCTTTGCAAAAATTTTTCTTTAACCTTAACATTGGTATAGCATGCAACTGTACAATAAATTAAGCGCTAAAGAGAGGGAAGCACTTATAGACGAAGCGGGAGAAGACCGTTTAACGCTCTCTTTTTATGCCTATGCCAAAATTGGCAATCCACACTTATTCAGAAATCACCTTTTTATCGCCTGGGACCAAATGGATGTTCTTGGTCGCATCTACGTTGCCCACGAAGGGATCAATGCCCAACTCTCGGTTCCGGCCAAACGATTTGAAGAATTTAAAGAATTTATAGATAATATTTATTTTCTTGAGGGCGTTAGGCTGAATATTGCCATAGAACATGACGCTAAGGCCTTTTTAAAGCTGAAGGTGAAAGTGCGTAAAAAAATCGTTGCCGACGGACTTAATGACAGTACTTTTGATGTTACCAATAAAGGGGTGCATGTAGATGCGATAAAGTTCAACGAACTTATTAGTGACCCTAATACCGTTTTGGTAGATATGCGTAACCATTATGAAAGTGAAATTGGTCATTTTCAGGGTGCGATTACTCCAGACGTGGATACGTTTAGGGATTCCTTGCCAATTATAGAAGACGATCTTAAAGATTATAAAGAAGATAAAAATTTGGTAATGTACTGCACCGGTGGAATTCGTTGCGAAAAGGCCAGTGCTTATTATAAGCATAAAGGTTTTAAAAATGTATATCAGTTGGAAGGCGGTATTATTGAATATGCCCGACAGGTTGAAAAACAGGAACTGGAAAATAAATTTATAGGAAAGAACTTCGTTTTTGATCATCGTCGTTCCGAGCAGATTTCAGAAGAAGTGATCGCGCATTGTCACCAATGTGGTAAACCTTGCGATAAGCATGTGAATTGCGCTAACGAAGCCTGTCATTTGCTTTTTATTCAGTGTGAGGAATGTGCAGAAAAAATGAATAATTGCTGTTCTAAAGATTGTATGGAGATTGCTGCTTTACCTTACGAAGAGCAAAAAGCCTTGCGAAAAGGAAAAGGAAACAGCAATAAAATATTTAAAAAAGGACGTTCTGAGGTTTTAAAATATAAAAGTTAACACAGCGTTCTAAAAAGGGAGTGCCAATTAATATTGGTATATTTACTCGATAATCGAGATTTAATTGTTCGGAGGCTTGCCTCTGTTCTAATTAATAAATTTTTGTATCATAACTCTCGGGATTACCCCGAGGTTCTTGATTAGAAACTCAATATAAACCTAAAAGTCTGCAAAGCAATTTGCAAGACTTACAACATATAAATATTTATGGCTTGTAGCAGTTGCTCAACCAAAGACGGAACGCCTAAAGGATGCAAAAACAACGGGACCTGTGGTACAGATTCCTGCAATAAACTTTCTGTATTCGATTGGCTTGCAAATATGTCTATGCCTAACGGGATAGAACCTTTCAATTACGTAGAAGTTCGTTTTAAAAACGGAAGAAAACACTTTTTCAAAAATGAAGAAAACCTAAGCCTCAGTATGGGCGATGCAGTGGCTGTTGAAGCTTCTCCCGGTCACGATGTAGGTATGGTGAGTCTTACCGGGGAACTGGTAAGAGTACAAATGAAAAAGAAAAAAGTTAAACCCGATAGCGAGGAAGTACTTAAAATATACCGAAAAGCCACTCAAAAAGATATTGACGTTTGGGAGGAAGTTCGAAATAGGGAAGAAGCAATAAAGAAAAGAGCCAGAGAGATCGCAATTAGGCTTAATCTAAGTATGAAGATTAGCGATATTGAATTTCAGGGAGATGCTTCAAAAGCTACGTTTTATTATACGGCCGATGATCGTGTAGATTTTCGTCAGTTAATCAAGGAATTTGCGAGGGAATTTAATACCCGAATAGAAATGCGGCAAATTGGTTTGCGTCAGGAAGCAGCCCGCCTTGGCGGAATTGGCTCTTGCGGTCGTGAACTATGTTGTTCTACCTGGCTTACAGATTTTAGATCCGTAAGTACTTCTGCAGCGAGATATCAGCAATTATCTTTAAATCCGCAAAAGTTAGCTGGACAATGTGGAAAGTTAAAATGCTGTCTTAACTATGAGCTCGATTCTTATCTGGAAGCCTTAAAGACTTTTCCGCGAACCGACACCAAACTTTTTACCAAAAAGGGAACTGCCGTTTGCCAAAAAATTGACATTTTTAAAGGTGTACTTTGGTATGCCTATGAGGGGGAGTGGATGAACTGGCATCAATTAACAGCAGAGCAAGCGAATAAGATTATAGCTTCAAATCGTAAGAAAGAAGATGTTGCTAGCCTTGAGGAGTTTGAGGTGCAAATTCAGTTGGAAGAAAAACGGGATTTCAACAATGTGGTTGGGCAGGATAGTTTAACACGTTTTGATAAGCCCAAAGGCCAGCATAAAAAACACAAGTCAAAAAAACGAAGAAAACGTAAAGGAAAACCTTCGAATAATGCGTAAAGCTGGTGTCTTTTTAATTTTTATTGGTGCTTTTGCCTTACTGACTTCCTGTGATAAAAAGCGGGTTTATGATGAATATAAACCAATAACAGGGGGCTGGGAAAAAGATTCTACTTTGGTTTTTAAACTGGGAGATTTGGATTCTTTGCAAAATTATAACCTGTTTATAAATATTAGGAATAACAAAGATTATAATTACAGGAACCTGTTTTTAATTACCGAAATGCGATTTCCGCAAGGGAAAGTGATAACCGATACCCTGGAATATGAAATGGCAGCACCCGATGGCAAATGGCTTGGTACGGGTTTTGGTGATGTAAAGGAAAGTAAACTCTGGTATAAAGAAAATGTGAGTTTTACTGAACCCGGCGAATATAGAATTGCCATTAAACAGGCAATGCGCAAAAACGACGAGGTGGAAGGAATAGAAAATTTAGAAGGAATTACCCACGTAGGTTTCAGGATAGAAAAGGACCTGCAATAATATTTAAATTAAAATGGCCGGAACAAAAAAGAAGCAGCAAAAGACCAAAACCTCTAAAAGCCCCTATATTATTGGATTTTGGACAGCTTTTGGGATTGGATTATTAGCTGTGGTTTTAATTTTCTTAATGGCAGGCTGGGGGGCTTTTGGTAAAATGCCCGATTTTGAACAGCTTGAAAATCCTGAGACCAACCTCGCTACCGAAATTTTCTCTTCAGATGGGGAAACCTTGGGAAAATATTACAGTGAAAACCGTACGCCTATAAAATATGATGATCTTCCCGACCACCTCGTTAAAGCCCTTGTAGCTACTGAAGATGAGCGGTTTTATAAACATGCCGGGATAGATGCAAAAGGAACACTTAGAGCGGCGTTTTACCTGGGAACTCGTGGTGGTGCAAGTACTATAACACAGCAGCTTTCTAAACTTTTGTTTACTGATGATGTTTCTAATAATCCTTTTGCCAGGATTTTGCAGAAAGTAAAGGAGTGGAATATCGCCATAAAACTGGAACGACAGTATACGAAAGAAGAAATTATTACTATGTATTTCAACAAATATGATTTTGTGTATCAGGCTGTTGGAATTCGTTCGGCTTCAAAGATTTACTTCGGAAAAGAAGCTAAAAACCTTAATATAGAAGAATCTGCAGTTTTGGTAGCAATGCTGAAAAATGCCGCTTTATATAATCCGGTGCGCCGCCCGGAAATGGTAAAACAACGTCGAAATCAGGTTTTTGTGCAAATGCAGAAAAATGGTTATCTGTCTGAGCAGGAAAAAGATTCACTTCAGAAATTACCGCTAGATCTTGATTTTTCTCCGGAAGGCCACGATGAAGGGATGGCGACATACTTTCGAGTTTATCTGCAAGGGTTTATGAGAGACTGGATAGAGAAAAATCCAAAGCCAGATGGAACTGAGTATAGCCTTTACCGTGACGGATTAAAAATTTATACCAGCATAGATTCTAAAATGCAGCAATATGCTGAAACTGCCGTGGAAAAACATATTTCCCATCTTCAGAAGGAATTTGACAGGCAAAATAAAAATAATAAAACCGCCCCGTTTAGAGATATAGACCAGGGACAGGTTGATGGGATAGTGAGAAGCGCAATGCGCCGATCGGTAAGATGGAAAGAAATGACAGATCAGGGAAAATCTGAAGAAGATATCCTGGCATCTTTCGACAAGGAAACCAGGATGCGTGTTTTTTCCTGGGATGGTATAAAAGATACCATTATGACGCCTAAAGACTCTATCTTTTACTACAAAGGATTTTTGCAGGCCGGTTTAATGTCTATGACTCCTCAAACAGGAGAAGTTAGGGCCTGGGTTGGGGGTACCAACTTTAAGCATTTTAAATACGATCACGTAAAACAGGGAAAACGTCAGGTGGGTTCTACATTTAAGCCTTTTGTATACGCTACAGCAATAGATCAGTTAAAACTTTCTCCCTGTGATATTATGCCTAAAAATAGATTTACTATTGAAGAAGGTAAATACGGCAATGTCAAAGATTGGTCCCCGGCAAATAGTGATGGGGAATATGAGGGAATGATAAGTTTGAAAAATGCACTGGCGCAATCGGTGAATACTGTAACAGCCAGGTTAATTGACAAAACAGGACCGGGACCGGTTTTAGACTTAGTAAAAAAGCTGGGGGTAGATACTGAAAACTTTTCTAATGGGCCCGCAATTGCCCTGGGAACTGAAGATATGAGTCTTTTTGAAATGGTTTCGGCTTACAGCACTTTTGTAAATGAAGGGGTTTATGTAAAGCCGGTTATCGTAAATAGAATAGAAGATAAAAACGGAACCGTCCTTTATCAGCATGTACCGCAAACCCGGGATGTACTAAGTAAAGAAGCAGCTTATGTTACGGTAAACCTTTTAGAAGGTGTTACTCAAAATGGCTCCGGGGTTCGCTTACGTGGAACTTATGCTAAAGAATTTGATCATTACAAACGAGGAGTAACGGGTTATCCATACGATTTCAAAAATCCTATTGCCGGTAAAACCGGAACTACACAAAACCAAAGTGATGGTTGGTTTATGGGAATGGTCCCTAATCTCGTAACCGGCGTTTGGGTTGGTGCCGAAGATCGGGCAGTGCATTTTCCAAACTTGACTTATGGTCAGGGTGCTACTATGGCGCTGCCAATTTGGGGAATGTATATGAAAGATCTTTATGCAGATGAAGAATTAGATGTTTCGAAAGATGCGTTTCCAAAACCCGATAACCTGTCTATTGAAATAAATTGTGATCGGTATAATCGGGAGAATCAATCTCAAAACGATAGCCTTCCAGATGAACTTGATTTTTAAGATTTAGCAAAATTCTACCATTATTTTTTAGAAAAATATAATCTACCAGCCTAAAAGCATTGTAGCAGCATTTTTATTTTCGTATTTTTCGGTAAAATTTAAATACCGATGATTAGAAAAACTGTAGCCAATGTAAAGGATGCTTTGCAGGGCGTAGAAGATGGTATGACGTTTATGCTGGGTGGCTTTGGCCTTAGCGGGATTCCCGAAAACGCCATTTCAGAACTTGTGCGTCTAAATGTAAAAGGTCTTACCTGTATTTCCAATAATGCCGGGGTAGACGACTTTGGCCTCGGACTTTTACTTCAAAAAAAACAAATAGATAAAATGGTTTCCTCCTATGTAGGGGAAAACGACGAGTTTGAGCGGCAAATGCTTAGCGAAGAGCTGGAGGTAGAACTTATCCCGCAGGGAACACTAGCTGCTCGTTGCCAGGCAGCGCAGCAGGGATTTCCTGCAATGTATACTCCTGCCGGTTACGGTACCGAGGTTGCCCAGTTTAAAGAAACGCGCGAATTTGATGGGAAAATGTACGTATTGGAAAAAGCCTTTAAAGCCGATTTTGCTTTCGTAAAAGCCTGGAAAGGCGATAAAGCTGGAAACCTTATTTTTAAAGGAACTGCCCGTAATTTTAATCCTCTAATGTGTGGAGCTGCAAAGATAACTGTTGTTGAGGTCGAAGAACTGGTAGAACCGGGAGAATTAGATCCCAATCAAATTCATATTCCAGGCATTTTTGTACAACGTATTTTTGAAGGAAAGAATTACGAAAAACGAATTGAAAAGAGAACGGTTCAAAAACGAATTTGAAAATTTGAGAATATTTTAATTTGAAAGTTTATGAGAAACGACAAAGAAAATATTATTGTAGGAAAAACTTTTGATTTTGCGCTGAAGATTATCGATTATTCAGAAGAATTAAGGTCAAAGCATAAATACGAAATGTGTTCTCAACTTTTTAAAAGTGGCACTTCAATTGGGGCTAATGTTTGGGAAGCCCAGAATGCAGAGAGTAATGCCGACTTTTTCCATAAATTTAAAATTTCAGCCAAAGAAGCAGATGAAACAACTTATTGGTTAAAACTTTGCAAGGCTTCAGAGCATTTTCCAAATCCAGACGAACAACTTTTTTTAGAATTAACATCTATAGTAAGAATAACATCCAAAATTATAAGTTCGGCTAAGAAAAGATAGGAGACTATTTTCAAATCAACGATTTATCAAATTTTCAAATTGAATTATGTTAGACAAAGAAGGAATAGCAAAACGCATTGCAAAAGAGGTGAAAGACGGGTATTATGTGAATCTGGGAATTGGGATTCCCACCCTTGTAGCTAATTTTGTTCGTGACGATATAGAAGTTGAGTTTCAGAGTGAAAATGGAATCCTGGGAATGGGACCATTTCCTTTTGAAGGTGAAGAAGACGCCGATCTCATCAACGCAGGGAAACAAACCATAACCGCACTACCCGGTGCGAGTTTTTTTGATTCAGCGATGAGTTTTGGGATGATCCGGGGGCAGCACGTAGATCTAACTATTTTAGGTGCGATGGAAGTCGCCGAAAACGGTGATATTGCCAACTGGAAAATTCCGGGTAAAATGGTGAAAGGTATGGGTGGTGCTATGGACCTTGTGGCCAGTGCCGAAAATATAATCGTGGCGATGATGCATACCAATAAATCCGGGGATTCCAAACTGCTTAAAAAATGCTCATTACCTTTAACCGGAGTTGCCTGCGTAACAAAGATTGTAACCAATCTTGCTGTTATCGAAGTTACTAAAGATGGGTTTAAACTTTTAGAAAGAGCTCCCGGGGTTAGTGTAGAAGAAATTGAAAAGGCTACAGAAGGAAAATTGCTTGTAGAAGGCGATGTCCCTGAGATGAAATTATAAAATAATACCGGCAGTGTTTTTAAATCACTGCCGGTATATAATTCTGTTTCTAGTTAAATTTTAAGTCAAAGAAGTGGATTCCGCCTCCAGATTTACCAAGAAATCTATAGCTTCTTTTTGGGAAATAATCTCTCCCCGTGTATTGGCTTGGGAGAAATAATCGTACCAGCCCACTTTCTTTAAGTTTTCTTCCAATGTTTCTACATTATCTAAAGAAGGCATTTTCCATACGGTAACATAGCGATACTGGCTTCGGTAATGAGTGTGTTCATCATTTAAAGCCCAGCCAAGATTCTCCACACCGTTATCTTTTAAACCGGTTATTCTATCCTGCATATTTTCCATGAGCTCTCGCCTCTTTTCTTTAGAGAGATCTATCCATTTTCCGGTTACGTTCCACATTTCAATATACAAATACATAAATTTTGAGTTTTATTGGTTGAATACCTAAAGTTAATGAATATTTTATGGGTAATTCTTTAGCTTAGGTTAAAATACCATTGAATATGATAAACCTCATACCGCAAAAAAATCACATTAAACGCTAATTACCTCGGAAGCTTCTAAAAGTTCTTCCTGGCGAAGTCTAAGAATAACCTGTGCTATAGCGAGAACATCTTTTTCGCAGTAGCTAACTATACGATCCAGGTCTTTCTCATTGTAAAAAACGTTTCTTACATCGCTACCCGAGATATCATCTTTTGGCGATGGAATTTTCAAAACATTGGTGAGTAATTTTAGGGAAGTAAAATGTTTATAATCCCCAAATTTCCATAATTCCAGAGTATCCAGGTGCGGTACTTCCCAGGGCTTCTTTCCAAATAGATTGAGTTTTAAGGGCAGCGCCAGGTTATGAATTAACATCCTGCGCGCGATAAATGGAAAGTCGAATTCTTTACCGTTATGTGCACATAGTAAATGCTGAGGTTTTGCAAAGTGCTCATTTAATAATTCAGAAAACTGCTGAAGCAGGGTTCTTTCTTCATCCTTGAAAGTAGTTACTCTAAAAGTTCTATCCCCATTTTTAAAACTGAAGAAGCCTACCGAAATACATACGATCTTACCAAATTCCGCCCAAATTCCGGCCCGATCGTAAAACTCCTGCGGGGTAAAATCATCTTTGCGCTGGTATTGGGTTTTTTCTTGCCAGAGCAACTTTTTGTCTTCAGAGAGTTTGTTGAAATCTTCAAATTCGGGTACTGTTTCTATATCAAGAAAAAGTATGTTTTCCAGCTTAATCGTTTGCAGCATCGTTTAACATTTTATAAGTCTCATCAATATACTTATAGAAATCCGGAGCGTGTTCTTCGTCTTCTTCTTTTTTAATCAGGTTTTCCCCCAATCTTACGATAATGAGGTCGTCTTCTGGAACTACGATCACATACTGCCCGCGAATGCCACGCATATAAAAAATATTCTTTTCCTTATAATCACTCAACCAAAACCCATAACCATACTGCGGACTATCCTCAAAGCGGGGCTCTGTAGACCGTGCTACAAATTCTTGATCCAGAATTTGTTTTCCATTCCACTTTCCTTTGTTTTTGTAAAGTTTACCAAAACGTGCAAAATCGCGGGCATTGGAAGCGATACAACAATAGGCTTTTTCCATTCCGCTTTCCTCGCTGTCCAATTGCCAGAGCGCATCTTGTTGCATTCCCAGCGGTATCCAGAAACTTTCGCTTAAATAATCTGAAAGATTTTCTCCGGTGGCCTTTTCTATTACCATTCCAAGTAGAATGGTATTCCCGCTTAGATATTTAAAACTTTCTCCGGGGGTCCTCGTTACTTTTAGCCGCAAGACCAAATCCCTTATATTTTCGGTAAAATAAGCCCTCGCCGTCATCCCAAACGGGTTGTAATAATTCTCGTTCCAGTTTAAGCCCGAAGCCATAGAAGACAAATCGCCGACTTTTAATTCAGAATTAAACTGCGGAAAGAAATCAGAAACCGGTTGGTCTAAACTTTTTATATGACCATCATAAATTGCTTTTCCTAGAAGGGCCGAAACAATGCTTTTGGCCATAGAAAATGAATTAGTTTTAGATTCGGGGCCGTATTCCTGGTAATACTCCTCAAACCAAATACTATCATTTTTTATAATTAGAAAAGCAGCAGTTTCCAGTTCTTCATTTAATTCAGCAAGGTTTTCGGTTGGAGTTACAGAGTTGTAATTAGAATGTTCTGGCCAGGTATCAGCTTCAGTGCCGGCTTCAATAAGTCGGTTTTCAAAGTGGGGATAATCGTCTATGTAAGCTGTTTTCTGGCCTTGAAAATAAGTGGCCTGCATTCCGCGGAAAATATAACCAAAATCCAAAATAATAAGAATAATAACAGCGATTAGAAGTACAAAAATTACAGTTCCAGAAATTTTTAAAAATCTAATCATAAAGCAGAAGTTTTAGAACATTGAAAGTTGTGACGTATTATTCTCGTGATTTAAAAGCCATTGTTTTCGTTGAAGTCCGCCGGCATAACCGGTTAAAGAGCCATCGCTGCCAATTACGCGGTGACAGGGAATTACCACCCAAAGCGGATTTTTCCCGTTGGCAGATGCTACGGCTCTAATCGCCTTTTCATCACCCAGTTTCCGGGAAAGTTCAAGATAGCTGCAGGTTTTACCATATGGAATTTCACTTAAAGCTTTCCACACTTTTTGCTGAAAAGCGGTTCCCTCTGGATTCAGAGTTAAATCGAATACCTGTAGATTTCCTTTAAAATAAGCGTCCAACTGTTGTGCTGCCGATTGAAGAAAATCAGGTATCTCTTTTGAAGTAGGAACCTCTTCATCCAGAATCTGAATGGACGAAACCCCATTTTCATTGCCGTTAATTTTGGCTATTCCCAGTGGAGTTTTCAGAAATATCTGATTTTGGTTCTTCATGTTCTCCATTATCTTTCCTTTGAATTAATCCAAGACGTTTTGCGCGCTTTTCCCAGTTTTGGCGGGCAAGCATCTGCATATCTTCAATACTGTCGCTCTCGTCCATAATTTCAAGGCCTAGCAGGGTTTCAATGATATCTTCCATAGTGACCAGACCAACGGTGTTTCCGTATTCATCCACAATTATGGAAATATGCCCCCTTTTTTGAACAAAATTCTCAAAAAGTTCAGGGATTGGCGTGTCTTCCGCACTCATAAAAATATCCCTTTTTAAAGCACTTAAAGGTTCAGAACCTTTTTGGTCTATCATTTCCTCTAACACATCATCCTTCAAAATAAAACCGGTTACATTATTGGTTTTATCCTTATAAACCGGAATTCTGGAAAATTTAAGGTTTTTATGGGTTCGGTGAAATTCTTCGATACTGGTATCTTCACTTTCAATAATAGCAACAGAATAAGGGGTCATCACGTCTTTCGCCTTAACCGATTTGAACACCAAAAGGTTTTTAATAACCGTAGTCTCACTTTCGTCAAAAACGCCTTCTTCTTCAGCAGCATCGGTAATTGCGGCGAACTCTTCTCTATTCATAGAAGATACGTGTGCCGATTTGCCTATTAATTTGGTAGTAAGCATCATAAGCCAAAGTATACCGGTATACTTCAGTGGAAAGATCATTATTTTAAGGGTTTTTGCTGTGAAATTTCCCAGCTGTTGCCAGTAAGTGGCGCCTATGGTTTTTGGTATTATTTCTGATAAAATTAAGATTGCCAGGGTCATTACCGCTGAAACTATACCTACAGCATTTCCTCCATCGCCCCAGATTTTTTCAGCCTGTACACCTACTAAAATCGCACCAACGGTATGGGCAACAGTATTTACAGTTAAAATAGCAATTAACGGTTTGTCTATATCTTGTTTAAAGTTTGCCAAAGTGGTGGCATATGCTTTGCCCTCCTTATTTTTTATTTTGATGTAGGATGGAGTAACACTTAATAAAGCTGCTTCCAGAATAGAACACATAAAAGAGAAAAAAATTGAAAGGGTAGCATATAAAATGAGTATTCCCATGTTGGTGTTTAGTTGTTTGAGTTACTAATTTAAAGATAATTACTGCAAACAAGTGTAAAGAAATGGTAAAACATAAAAAATCAGCCCCGGCATATTAAAACCGGGGCTGTATAGGAATTAATTATTAATGTTTAAGCCGATAGTTTTTCAGTGATTATCTGGTTCCATCTGTTGGCTGCAATTAATCTTTCAGAAGCGTTATTGTTCTCGTTATCGTCTTCATCATAAAATATGATTTCAGAGAGTTTCTTGTCCTGAGAGTTTCCAGAAAGGTCCAAACTAATTCTTCTAATATAATTCCTGTTTTCAGCAAGTTGCAAGGTGCTCACTTTAGTGTTTTTAATTTCTAAAAGGTCCAAAACCCGATGTTGCATATTATTGTTGGGTTCTATTACCAGCAGTTTCTTCGATTTACTGTCCAGTCCCAGGAAAAGGGTTGCTGAAACCTCAACCGTATCGGTATCTAAATTATTTTTTGAACCTATTTCCTTTAAGGTTTTAAGTCGGTTTTTTTCATTAGTGTTTTGTTGCCAGATAAGTAGTAATATCGGCAGCACGAACAAGGCTAACAGCCCAAGGCCAATTAGCGTAGATGCAGTATCCATTTTTTATAGTATTTAGGTGAAATTTTTAATTATGTCTGAAGAGGTTCAGACAAAGTATTTCTTTGAAGAAATTGATATTTTTCTTCGGAAAGCATTTATTTCACCAGAAAAAATGGAAAGGAAAGATTTGTTGAAGTATTAACTGTCTTTGATCTAAAGCGTTGAAAAACGCATTTTTTTCAACCGAAATGAGAAGTTTCTTTTTTGAAGAAAATGAAGAACACAAATTGCCTGAAGAATTTGGAAAATTTTCTTCTGAAATAATATTTTCTGAAGAGATAATTTCAGAAAAAATAACCGCCTGCTGGTTCTGTTCGGCTTGCAGGTAATCGTAGTTTCGGGAATCGAGATTTACAACCGTGGTTGAAAAAGCAAAAACAGTATTGCTGGTAATGCTTAGGAGCAGCACCAACAATAAGCTTATAATATTAAAACTTCGGTTTTGCATAAAATCAACTGGCCAGGGTTAAATCCACCAGGCATTTGGTTGAGAAAAATAAACTTTCGGTTAATATTTTAGATCCCATCCAACGAGCAAAATTAGCTAAAAATCAGATTCGAAAATGATAAATTTTAGTTATAAAATCAGGAAATTAATTTCACTGCATCTTTTGCAAAATAGCTGGCAATCATTGAAGCACCGGCGCGCTTAATGGCGGTTAATTGTTCTAAAACCACGGCATCGTGATCCAGCCAACCTTTTTCTGCCGCAGCTTTAATCATCGCATATTCGCCACTAACCTGGTAAACGGCTACGGGAATATTTACCGCATTTCGAATATCACGAACAATATCCAGATAGCACAATCCCGGTTTTACCATCACGATATCGGCGCCTTCCTCTATATCCATAAGGGTTTCTTTAACCGCCTCTTCCCGGTTTGCGGGATCCATCTGGTAAGTTTTTTTATCCTTCGGGATATTTTCGGCATCTACCGGGGCAGAATCCAAAGCATCCCGAAACGGACCGTAAAAAGCCGAAGCGTATTTTGCGCTATAGCTCATAATCCCGGTATCGTGGAAACCTTCGTCTTCCAGCAGGCCGCGCATTTCAAAAATACGGCCGTCCATCATATCGCTAGGAGCAAGGATATCGGCACCGGCTTTGGCGTGAGATAATCCCATTTCAGCTAAAATTGCGGTAGTATCGTCGTTTATTATTTTTCCGTGAGCAATAACTCCATCGTGCCCATAAGCCGAATAAGGATCCAGGGCAACATCGGTCATGACCAGCATTTCGGGAACTGCATTTTTTACGGTCCTAATAGCACGCGGCATAAGTCCGTCGTTATTTAAAGCC
Source organism: Salegentibacter tibetensis (assembly GCF_020164485.1). Lineage (GTDB taxonomy): Bacteria > Bacteroidota > Bacteroidia > Flavobacteriales > Flavobacteriaceae > Salegentibacter > Salegentibacter tibetensis. The sequence goes on along the minus strand of NZ_JAIQZA010000022.1, from coordinate 27,933 downwards.
TCAGTCCCGGCATTGTCTTTTAGGTTGTCGGGAACTTTTACAAATAACAACACCGATTTGATGCCTAAATTCCACAGTTCTTTAACTTCCTTCTCAAGCAGATCCAGGCTAAACCGAAAATAATTCGGCATAGATGCGATTTCTTCCTTTTTATTCTTTCCCTCAACCACAAACAGCGGTGCGATAAAATCGTTTGGGGTTATTGCGTTCTCCCGCACAAGGCTGCGCATTGCTTCGCTGGTTCTTAATCTTCTATTTCTTCTTAATGGGTACATAATCTCAGTTTTCGGTTCTCAGTAAATCAGTTTTCAGTTAAACCCAATTTCGTGGTTTTTCCAAAACCTTTAATAATCTTTCTTCCTCGCTTCCGGGTTCGGGGCGGTGGTCGTAAACCCATTGCACGTGTGGGGGCAAACTCATTAAAATGCTTTCAATCCTTCCATTGGTTTTTAACCCGAAAAGCGTGCCTTTATCGTGTACTAAATTGAATTCAACATATCTACCGCGTCTTATTTCCTGCCAGGTTCGATTTGCTTCAGAATATTGCAGGTTCTTACGTTTCTCTACAATTGGCACATAAGCTTCAAGGAAACTATTGCCAACTTCGGTTACGAAATCATACCAGTCGTCTATACTTTTTTCTTCGGAAGCTTTTAAATAATCAAAGAACAATCCACCGATTCCTCGGGCTTCATTGCGGTGTGAATTCCAGAAATACTCATCACATTTTTTCTTGTATTCCGGATAGAATTTAGAAGAATGCTTATCACAGGCTGCTTTTGAAACCTGGTGAAAATGTTTGGCATCTTCTTCAAATAAATAGTAAGGTGTAAGGTCCTGTCCGCCGCCAAACCACTGGTCTAAAACGTTTCCGTTTTTATCATACATTTCAAAATAGCGCCAGTTGGCGTGTACCGTCGGCACCATGGGATTTTTAGGATGGATCACCAAACTGAGTCCGCAGGCGAAGAAGTCTACATCGCCAACTTTAAAATATTCTTGCATAGCCGGGGCAAGGGGGCCGTGAACTGCCGAAATATTTACGCCACCTTTTTCGAAAACAGCCCCGTTTTCTATAACCCGTGTTCTACCACCACCGCCTTCTTCACGTTCCCAAAGGTCTTGCTGAAACTTAGCAGTGCCGTCTATCTCCTCCAGTTTTGCACAGATGCTATCCTGTAAATCTTCAATGTATTTATAAAATTGCTCTCTCATTTTCAATCTTCAATATAAACGAGTTTGTTCTGAATACCTTCCGGGAATTTTTCTTCGGAAAGCTTTACTGCCTGCTCCATTTTTTGCTGAATCAGTGCTATGATTTCTTCGGTTGAATTATCATCTTCCTTAAAAACCTGCTGCCCAATGCGGTTGTTATGTAAGTCCATCGCTTTTGCCAGTTTTTCATTGGGCGAAAGCTTTTCGTGCAAACCGGTGATGTGATCGCTCCAATTTCTAACGACTTCCACTGAACCTGAAATATGATAACACTTTTTGCAGATTAAATAATTCCAGAGGGCGTGCCTAAAGGCATTTTCTTTTCCGTTGTTGTGATGTTCTTTTTTGTAAAGCTCGTCACAAATTTTTATAGTTTGAATTGTCGCCTTGTATGTTGGAAAAATATAGCGCGGTTTTCTTATAAAAACTTTAGAAACCGAAAACAGCTCCTTAAATTTCATATTTTTAATCCGCGCCCAGACTGCCATTATTGGACTTTATATTCCTTTACCGCATCTACAAAAGCTTTGGCATTTTCTACCGGAATATCGGGCAAAATGCCGTGTCCAAGGTTTACGATATACTGGTCTTTTCCAAACTCATTAATCATTTGGGTTACCATTTTCTTGATCTCGGATGGTGGGGAATATAACCTTGCGGGATCAAAATTACCTTGCAGCGTAATTCTTCCGCCACTTAAATAACGCGCGTTTCTTGCACTTAGGGTCCAGTCTACTCCCAGAGCTGAAGCTCCGGAATTTGCCATTTCGTGAAGGGCAAACCAGCAACCTTTTCCAAAGGCGATCACAGGGATTTCATCTTTTAAAGCATCAATTATCTGCTGAATGTATTTCCAGGAAAACTCCTGATAATCTACCGGGCTCAGCATTCCGCCCCAGGAATCAAAAATTTGCACCGCATCTACCCCGGCTGCAACTTTGGCTTTTAGGTAAGCGATGGTGGTGTCGGTTATTTTCTGTAATAATTGGTGGGCAGCAACAGGATTGATAAAACAGAATTTCTTCGCTTTATCAAAATTTTTGGAACCCTGGCCCTGTACGGCATAGCATAAAATTGTCCACGGGGAACCTGCAAAACCAATTAGCGGAACTTCATTGTTCAATTCCTGTTTGGTCATTTTAATGGCATCCATCACATAGCCTAAGGTTTCCTCGATATCGGGAACAATCACGTCATCTACATCTTTTGCTGTGCGTATTGGGTTCGGCAACCATGGCCCGAGCCCGGGTTTCATTTCCACTTCAATGTTCATCGCCTGTGGAATTACCAAAATATCGCTAAAAAGAATAGCAGCATCGGTACCTACCTGGTTGATTGGCATAACGGTGATTTCTGTAGCGAGCTCTGGAGTTCTACAACGGGTGAAAAAGTCGTATTTTTCTTTAAGCTTCATAAAATCGGGAAGGTAGCGGCCTGCCTGGCGCATCATCCAAACCGGCGGGCGTTCTACTGTTTCTCCTTTTAAAGCTTTTAGAAATAGATCGTTTTTTATCATTTTTTAAAATATTTCACCACCTGCACAATCACATTTTCAATAGAAGGTTTGGTGGCGATTATTATGTTGTTTGTATGTTTTTTGGCTTCCGTCGCAGTTGTTTTTCCTATGCAAAATGCCGTTACATCTTTTAGTTGATTTTCAGCAGTAAAACTTTGTACTGCACTCGGACTAAAAAATAAAATCCCGTCAAATTCCTGGGAAAATGGCTTCGGATTTAAACTTGTTTTATAAACTTCAATTTCTTTAAAATCGATTTTATTTCCTTGCAGGATCTCTGGAATCTCATCCCTTCTTTTATTTCCGCAGAAAAAAATAAAGCTTTCTTCAGGATATTTCTGAACTATTATTTCTCCCAAATCTTTGCCGTAATCAGTGATTTCCTGAATATGAAATCCGTTTTCACTTAGTAAGTCCGCGGTTTTTTTGCCTACGCAGAAGCAGTGTTCAACCTCCACTTTTCCCAAAACTGCCTTTACTGAATTTTTACTGGTGAAAATAGCGTTTTTTATCTTTTCTGAAGGAAGTTCGAAATCGGTAGCTTCAGTGTTAATTGCATCATATTCCACCAAACTCAAGCCCGAATTTAGAAACAATTGTTTCTGAGAATTACTGAATTTTTTAGTGGAAAGAATGCTTTTCATTTTTGGAGTTTTTAAATGAAAATCAGCCTTCGGAGTTAATTTCAGCCTTAATTTGCTGCATCAATTTTGATCCGCCATTGTTTAGAATCTCTTCAGCACAGCGTCTTCCAAAATTCTCAATTTCATCTAAGGAAACTGTTTTTTCAACACCAATTTTTTCTTTTCCGTCCAAACTAAAAAGTGCGCCTTTAAAATAAACCAGATTTTTGTCAATTGTAGCTAAAGCTCCAATTGGCGCGGTACACCCGCCTTCTAAAACCTTTAAAAATTCACGTTCAATATGTACGGTTATTTTAGATTCCTTATGATTTAATAGCGCGAGTGCTTTTCGGGTAAATTCGTCCTCTTGCATCGCTACCACAAGCATTGCGCCTTGGGCAGGGGCAGGAATCATCCAGTTTAGGTCTATAAAATTATCTGGCTTTAATGCGATACGCTCCAGTCCCGCAGCAGCGAAAATAGCTCCGTTCCAGTTGTGATCGTCTAATTTTTTCATTCGGGTGTTTACGTTTCCACGCAAATCCACCACCTTGTGAGTAGGATATTTGTTAAGCCATTGCGCTTTGCGGCGTAAACTGCCGGTGGCAATGGTGCCATCGCTTTCCAGGAAATCGAGGCCTTTATGAATAAGGATATCTTTGGTGTTGGCACGTTTCAACACCGCAGCTTCAACAATTCCTTGTGGAAGTGCCGTGGGAACATCTTTCATAGAATGTACGGCGATATCAACTTCGCCTTTAATCATTGCTACGTCCAGGGTTTTGGTGAAAATCCCGGTAATGCCCATTTCGTAAAGCGGCTGATCTAAATTAAGGTCACCGGTAGATTTTACGGGTACGAGTTTGGTTTCGTGGCCAAGTTTTTCCAGCGCGTTTTGCACTGTTTTTGCCTGCCAGAGTGCGAGTTCGCTATCCCTGGTGCCAATGCGAATTACTTTGTTCATTTGGCCTGTTCTTCAAGCTGAAATACTTTCTGGATCAACTCCAGGCTTTCATCTGTAGTTTCTGAATCTCCTTTTAAATGATTGGCGAAGTGCTTCATTATTTTCTGGATAATCCTGTTGCTCACAATTTCGGCCTGCTCATCGTTGAAATCTGATATTTTTCTACGCTGAAAATCTAGTTCAGCATCTTTCATGCTTCTAAGCTTTTTCTTTAAAGCTTTTATAGTAGGCGCGAATTTTCGGGTTTCCAGCCATTTATTAAAATCGGTTTCCACCTCTTTGATAATAGATTCGGCCTGAGGAATAAATTGCTTTCTTCGTTCTAAATTCTCGTCGGTCATTTTCGCAAGCTGATCGAGGTGAACTAGTTTTACATTCAGTAAATGTGCTACATCTTCTGAAACGTTCTTTGGTATAGATAGGTCTAAAACAAGGAGATCTTTGTTCGAATAGATTAATTCTTCAGAAATGGTGGGATTTTGTGCCCCGGTAGCGACAATTAAAATATCGGCTTTTCTTATTTCAGCCTGTAGATCGGCGTAATCTTTTACGATAAGGTTAAATTTACCCGCGATTTTTTCCGCTTTGTCTTTGGTGCGGTTAATAAGGGTAATATGTTCGTTCTTTGTATGTTTTATAAGGTTTTCGCAGGTGTTTCTTCCAATTTTTCCGGTTCCGAAAAGCAAGATATTCTTATCGGAAACATTCGGAACATTGTTTAGAATATATTGAACCGAAGCAAAAGCCACTGAAGTAGCGCCTGAAGAAATTTCGGTTTCATTTTTAATTCGCTTGCTCGCCTGGATAACCGCGTTGGCCAGTCTTTCTAAAAATGCGTTTACAAGGCCAAACTTTTTAGAGCGTATAAACGCAACTTTTAACTGACTAATAATTTCAAAATCACCAAGAATCTGGCTATCCAAACCGGTGCCAACCCTGAACATATGGGAAATGGCCTGTTTGTTTTTATGAACATAAGCCACTTTTTCAAACTCTTCTACAGTGCCGTGGGTGTGTTCACAAAGTAATTTGATTAGCTGAAATGGGTGTTGTGCGAATCCGTAAATTTCGGTACGGTTACATGTAGAAGTTACGAGAATGGCATCAATGCCTTTAGCCTTAGCCTGTTGAAGTAAGCCGTTCTTGGCTTCTTCGTCCAAACTAAAATGTCCTCTTATTTCTGCATCAGCCTTTTTGTAACTAAGACCTATGGTGTAAAAATGTTTTCCGCTTGCGATGTGATAATCTTCCATGTACCTATTTAGGGTATTCGGGACAAAATTAAGCTAATGTTAAATCAAAAAGTAACGCTCAAAGTACTTTTTGTATCGCTTTCAGTTATTTTAAGTTTTTTATACCTTTAAAAAATGCAAATCCTTACTTTTGCAGTAGTGATAGTTGGTTTGACTTCAATAGTTTAGAACTGTTCTAAATAGGATAAAATTTAAAAAAATGATTTCAGAAGATAAAAATAACGCTGTAGGATTTACTGAGGAGTTGAAAATTGAGGATGGTTTTTATCTTTTAAAGTTTCAAAACGAAACCCCTGATATTCAGAAAATTATTCGAGATATAGATAGTAGTTATATTCAGTTTCATTTCAACTTAAAAGGAAGTAGTAAATTTTTGTTCAATAATAACAATTACGAGCTTCCGCTTAATGAAGAGAGCTCTTTGTTGCTCTACAACCCGCAGCAGGATCTTCCGTTAAACCTGGTTTTGGAGCCAAATTCCTGGTTAATTTCCCTGGTGATATCCATAAAAAAATTCCATTCCCTTTTTTCACAGGAAGCTGGGTATATCACTTTTTTAAGCGCCGATAACAAGGATAAAAAATATTATAAAGATGGACCAATTTCACCTTCTATGGCGATAGTGCTTAATCAGGTGATGAATTTTAACCTTACTCAAAGTATTAAAAACCTCTATTTTAAAGGGAAAGCTTACGAGCTGCTAAGTTTGTATTTTAACAGGACCGAAGATCCAAATGTCGAACAATGCCCGTTTCTTAGTGACGAAGAAAATATAATCAAAATAAGAAAAGCCAAGGATATTGTGATTTCCCGGATGGCCGAGCCGCCTTCACTCCAGGAATTATCTGAAGAAATTGGCTTGAGTCTTAAAAAGCTTAAGGAAGGTTTTAAGCAAATTTACGGAGATTCGGTTTACAGCTTTCTTTTTGATTATAAAATGGAATATGCCCGAAAACTTTTAGATAGCGGGGACTATAATGTAAACGAAGTAGGACTTAAAGTGGGTTACAGCACAGGGAGTCATTTTATTGCGGCCTTTAAAAAGAAATTCGGTACTACTCCCAAGAAATATATTATGTCATTAACCCCAAATATTTAAAATATGTTCAGAATAATTGTAAGCATTTTTGTTTGCTCGTTCTTTTTTGGCCTAAATTCCAGCTTTGCCCAGGAAACCGAAAATGAAAACGAAAAAAATAAAGAAGTACTTGTTTTTTATAAAACAGCCGGATTTTGGCATGAGGCTATCCCAACCGGAAGAGATTTTATCTCAGATCTTGGCGAAGACCATATATTTGAAGTAAGCACTACTCAGGATGCCGATGATTTTAACGATGAAAACCTGGCTGAATTTGATCTGGTTATTTTTCTAAATACTACAGGAAATGTACTGGACGATGAAGAGCAGGAAGCTTTTGAGAAATATATTGAAAACGGTGGTAATTTCTTCGGAATTCACGCTGCTGCAGATACGGAATACGAATGGCCCTGGTATGGAGAATTAGTTGGAGGGTATTTTGATGGGCATCCCGAAGTTCAACAAGCTGACGTAATATTGAATATGCCAGAGCATCCCGCGGTTGCTCATTTACCAGAAGTTTGGTCCAAAACCGACGAATGGTATAACTACAAAAATTTAAATCCTGAAATGCAGGTGCTCCTTTATTTGGATGAAGATTCTTACGAAGGCGGTACTAACGGTGAGGAGCATCCTATTGCCTGGTTTAGGGAAACCGGCCACGGAGGAGTTTCAATTTATACCGGTTTGGGACATACTATTGAATCTTATATAGAACCATTATTCCAGGAGCATATTCTTCAATCTATTTTATTTGCTTTGGGAGAGGAAAAATAGGCGCTCTATAGGTGTATAAAAAACAGCAATAAGTATTTGGAATTCCCTGTAGCAAATAATCTTATTTTTGAATTGAAACCAGCTTGAGGCTGGACACAAAGGTTAGCAATATATAGGGAGATGATTACTAGCCTGTGATGAATTCCCGCTATGGGGGTGAATTTTAAACAGATGAAACCAGCATGCTGCTGGACCCAAAAATGGCACCCACAGGGGCTTGATTATAAGTCTTTGCTTTATTCCAAAATTGGGTTAAAATTATAAACCGTTGAAAAAAAAATTATGAGCAAAGGCGTACTATTGGTTAATTTGGGTTCTCCAAAAAGCACCGATCCCAAAGATGTAAAAACATACCTTGACGAATTTTTGATGGACGAACGTGTAATTGACGTTCCGTATTGGGCCAGGGTACTTTTAGTAAGGGGAATTGTTTTAAATACACGACCTAAGAAATCGGCTGAAGCTTACCAAAAAATATGGTGGGACGAGGGTTCTCCGCTTATCGTTTTATCAGAACGTCTTCAGAATAAAATGGATGATAATACTTCGGTGCCAATTGCTTTGGCGATGCGTTATGGAGAACCGAGTATAAAATCCGGGCTGCAGGAATTGCATGATAAAGGAGTTGATGAAGTTTTGCTTTTTCCATTATATCCCCAATTCGCGATGGCGACAACGGAAACCATTTTGGTTTTAGCCGAAGAACTTCGGAAAGAAAATTTCCCGAAAATGCAGTTTACCACCGTACCGCCATTTTACAATCACTCTGATTATATTAGGGTTTTAGCTGAAAGTATTTCAGAAAAATTGAAAGGAAAAGATTTTCAGCATTTATTATTTTCTTATCACGGCGTACCGGAGCGGCATATCAGAAAAAGTGATGTTACAAAATCGCATTGTAAAATTGACGGAAGCTGTTGCCAAACGGCTTCGGCAGCACATCAATTTTGCTATCGCCACCAGTGTTATGAAACTACCAGGCTTGTTGCCGAATATCTAGAGTTAAAAGAAAATTCTTATAGTGTTTCCTTTCAATCACGTTTAGGTTTTGATCCTTGGTTGCAACCTTATACCGATAGGACAATAGAGCGTTTTGGAAAACAGGGAATGAAAAAACTAGCCATTGTAACACCTGCTTTCGTTTCAGATTGCCTGGAGACTTTAGAAGAAATCGCTATGGAAGGAGAAGAGATTTTTCACGAAGTTGGAGGCGAAGAATTTACTGTAGTTCCCTGTCTTAACGATCGTGACGATTGGGTAAAAGTGCTTTCCCGTTGGGTAGACGAATGGGCACACCAAAAGCCGGTTGAAGCATAATGGCCTCGGTAAATTCTCGAAATCTCGGAGAAAAACCAATAGGTAAATTACTTGTACAGCAAGCGGCACCAGCTTCCGTAGGAATTTTGGTAATGTCGCTAAATATATTAATCGACACCATTTTTGTTGGAAACTGGATTGGCTCTACAGCTATTGCAGCGATAAATGTAGTGCTTCCGGTTTCATTCTTTATTGCCGCCCTTGGGATGGCTATTGGGATTGGTGGTTCTTCAATTATTTCAAGGGCACTGGGCGCCGATGACCGAAAAAAAGCCCTTAAAACTTTCGGAAATCAAATCAGTCTTACGCTAACTCTTACCATCGGTTTAGTGATTATTGGATTGCTTTTCGTGGATTCGCTAATTCCCGCTTTTGGCGGAAAAGGCGATATTTTTGAACCGGCGAAGGTTTATTACACCATTGTCCTTTACGGTGTGCCATTCCTGGCGCTTTGTATGATGGGGAACACAGTAATTCGCGCCGAGGGAAAACCTAAATTTGCGATGATCGCGATGATTATTCCTTCAGTTGGAAACTTACTTTTAGATTATGTTTTTATCAACCAAATGGGACTCGGAATGTGGGGTGCGGCTTGGGCTACCACAGCTTCTTATCTTTTTTGCTTTGCGTATATTTTCTGGTTTTTTCTTTCCAAAAATTCTGAGCTGAGAATCAGTTTGCCAGATTTCGGGCTTAATAAACTTATCCTTAGGGAAATTGGTTCCCTTGGTTTTGTTACTTTATCCAGGCAGGCAGTAGTAAGTGTAATTTACCTGCTTATGAATAATATTTTGTTTGATCTGGGCGGGGAAGATGCGGTAGCTATTTATGCGATTATCGCAAGAATGCTAATGTTTGCCTTATTTCCGGTACTAGGGGTTACGCAGGGTTTTTTACCAATTGCCGGATTTAATTATGGTGCCGAAAAATACCACAGGGTTCGCAAAAGTATCAATACCGCTATATTGTACGCCTGCGGATTAGGCTTACTGGTCTTCGCAGGGATTATGTTTTTTTCAGAAGAAATTGTTCGCATTTTTACTAAAAACCCCACGATCATTGCCGAAACTCCTGGGGCGATGCGCTGGGTTTTTGCCGCGACACCCATTGTCGCAATTCAGCTTATTGGCGCTGCTTATTTCCAGGCGGTGGGAAAAGCGGTGCCGGCCTTACTGTTAACTTTATCAAGACAGGGTTTCTTTTTTATTCCGCTTATTCTAATTTTACCGAATTATTTTGGAGAAATTGGGGTGTGGATATCATTCCCCATTGCCGATTTACTTTCAACTCTTGTTACTGCCTATTTTTTAAATCGTGAAATGAGATTAAAACTTAGGCCTGAAACCGTGCAATAATTCTTCCGAAGAAAAAATCATAAATCCCTATCTTTGTTAGATAGCTGAAAAATGATGGATATAAATGCTTTGAAAATACAACTGATGCAAAAGATCATTGCCTGTAATGATGACGTTTTGCTGAAGCAAATTGGAGAATTATTGCAAGGAGTAGAAGTAAAAGAGCCTGAGAAAGATTATGAAGTAGAAAGCCATAAAAACTTGCTTTCTAAAGAACAACTTGAAGAACTGGATCGCCGTTTGGAGGCATATAAAAGTGGCACGGAGAAAGCAATTCCGTGGGAAGAGGCAAAGCGGGAAATTGAAAAGAAATATGGGTTTTAGACTGAAAATAAACTTTTCAGCCCAATTTGATTTGAAAAATGCGATTGACTGGTATGAAGCCAAGCAGCCTGGTTTGGGAAAGCGTTTTCTAGATGATATTGAAAAAACATTAAACAGAATTCAATCTGATCCATATATCTTTCCGTTGGAAGGCAGTTATAGAAATGCTCTTCTTGATACTTTTCCATATATAGTGATTTTTGAAATAGATAGTCAAGAAATTATAATCCTGGCTTTCTTCAACACCCATCAGAACCCAACCAAAAAACCATAATTTGTGATAGAATATTACCAGTACATAAAAGCTTTACACCTTATTTTTGTGATCACCTGGTTTGCCGGGCTTTTTTATATCCCACGTTTATTTATTTACCATATAGAAGCCACCCAAAAACCTGAACCGGATAGAAGTATTCTCGCTACGCAGTTTAAATTAATGACTAAAAGGCTTTGGTTTATCATTACCTGGCCTTCGGCTATTTTAGCGAGCTTGTTTGCTTTTATGTTGCTGCATTTAGCGCCGGGATGGCTTTCGCAAGACTGGATGTTGGTGAAATTGGGTTTTGTTGTTTTGCTTTATGCCTACCATATTAAATGTCACCTCATTTTTAAAGAACTACAAAAAAATGTAGTAAAATGGACTTCTAATCAGATGAGGTTATGGAATGAAGGTTCTACCTTAATCCTTTTCTCAGTTATTTTTTTAGTAATTGTACGTGACGCGATTAACTGGATTTATGGAGTTTTAGGAATATTTTTACTGGCGGCAATATTAATGCTGGGTATCAAAATTTATAAGCGAATTAGAACCAAAAACCCCGATGCCTAATTGGTGTGATAATTGATTAATTTGCGCTAATAATCGTTTATGAAGCTTTCAAAACTTTCTTTAAGTACCCGCATTTTTATCTCCATGATCTTATTGGTGCTGGGGGCTTCAATTTTAATTGTTGGTATCACAGTATATCAATACAAACAGGAAGCCGAAAACTACCACCGCGAACGCCTGGAACGAAAGGAGCAGGCCATTAGGGAAAATATAAAGTTTATCCTGGCAAGCACTACCTATTTGATAAACACAGAAAATCTTGATATCATTTTTAGGGAGCGAAATAAAATTCACGAAATGGCCCAGGTGCACGAGATGCAAATCAATATTTATGATTTTCAGGGGCGGCTTTTAGTAAAATCAGATCAGTCTTTTTTTAGGGATACAACAGATAATCAGTTAGATAGGGATATACTTAGAAAACTGGAGCGCTCAGAAAGCAAGCGGTATATCGAAAAAACCGAACTTAACGGTCAAAAGTTTCAGTCTTCCTATTCCTATATTGTTGACGGTAAATTTAAACCCCTTGCCATTTTATATCTCCCGTATGTTCAGGATGATACGGTTTTAAACCGTGATTTGAACAATTTTCTATTAAGGATGGGGGAAGTGTATTTATTTATGCTTGTTCTGGCTATAATAATGTCTTATTTTCTGTCGAAATATATCACAAAATCCCTTAAGATTATTTCAGATAAAATTACTGAAACCCGGCTTGATAAACGGAACCAAAAGATAGATATTACCGACGCTTCCGAAGAAATTTACACGCTTGTGGCTGCTTATAACAGTATGATAGATGAGCTGGAAGAAAGTGCTGTAAAACTGGCTGCCGGCGAGAGGGAACAAGCCTGGCGCGAAATGGCAAAACAGGTGGCCCATGAGATCAAAAACCCATTAACCCCTATGCGTTTAAGTGTGCAAAGTTTTGAACGGAATTTTGATAAAAACGATCCCGATATTGAAGCGAAAGTAGCCGAATATTCTACCACGCTTATCAATCAAATAGACACGATGAGCTCTATTGCCGAGGCTTTCTCGAATTTTGCAAAAATGCCTGCTCAGCAAAATGAGATGCTAAATGTTCCGAAAATCGTAAAACTGGCGCTGGATATTTTTAATGAGGATTACATTCAGTTCTCCAGTGAAAAAGATGAAATTCTGGCCAAATTTGACCGCACGCAGCTTATTAGAGTGATTACCAATTTGGTGAAGAATGCGATTCAGGCGATGGGTGGGCAGGAGAATCCACGTATTATGGTTAGTATCCACGAAGAAGCTTCAGATGTATTTGTGGTAATATCAGATAACGGGGCGGGGATTTCCGAAGATAATATAGCGAAAGTTTTCGAGCCTAAATTCACCACTAAATCCAGCGGAATGGGCCTTGGTCTGGCTATGGTAAAGAATATTGTGGAAACCTATAACGGAAGCATTACCTTTACTTCTAAGCTAGGAAAAGGGACTACGTTTAAGCTGCGTTTTCCAAAATAATAGAATAACGAACCAAAAATTTTAGATATGGAATTCGAAAATATTTTAACCGAAAATAACGACGGGATTTTACAAATTATAATCAACCGTCCTAAAAAATTAAACGCCTTAAACCGCGATACAATTGAAGAATTACACCAGGCTTTTGCTGAGGCAAAAGAAGATCGCGAAGTAAAGGTGGTAATCCTAACCGGAACAGGCGAAAAAGCTTTTGTTGCCGGTGCCGATATTAGTGAATTTGCCGATTTTTCTACGGAAGAAGGTCGCGAACTTTCAGCTGAAGGCCAGGCTAAATTATTCGATTACGTGGCCAATTTTCCAAAACCGGTTATCGCCGCAGTAAATGGTTTCGCGCTAGGCGGCGGACTCGAATTGGCGATGGCGGCACATTTTAGGGTGGCCAGCGATAATGCAAAAATGGGGCTTCCCGAAACTTCCCTTGGAGTAATTCCCGGTTATGGAGGTACGCAAAGACTTCCGCAGCTAGTAGGAAAAGGCCGTGCGATGGAAATGATCATGACTGCGGGAATGATAGATGCTAACCAGGCACTTCAGTACAATCTGGTTAATCACGTTTGTGAGCCGGAAGAATTAATAGAATTCACGGAAAAAATTGCCCGTAAAATAATGAAGAATTCCCTGGTGGCTATAAGCGCAGCAATTCGAGCTATAAATGCGAATTACGAAGACGGTGTAAACGGATTTGAAGTTGAAATCAGTGAATTTGGAAGCTCCTTTGGAACTGAAGATTTTGAAGAAGGAACTTCGGCATTTTTAAATAAACGCAAAGCCGATTTCCCCGGAAATTAAAATAAAAGCTTTAACCTTCAGGAAGTATTTTCTGAATGTTAAAGCTTATTTTTTGTTTACTAAACAGGATATATTCCATAATTTTGTAATATGTCCAATAACAATGAATTTATCTACGGAAGGGGAGCACAGTTAAATGTGTCTAACCGCTTTGATGCGTACGATCATGAATTTCGCGATGATTTTCTCAATCATTGCGCGACTGAAGGCGATGAGGTGCAAAACTCGAAGACGGTTTTAATAGATACCTTTCCTAAAACCATAGTTAATAAAGTCAACAGTCCGGATGTTGGAATGGGATTTTCTTTGAACCCCTATCAGGGTTGTGAACACGGTTGTATTTATTGCTATGCGCGCAATTCCCATGAATATTGGGGCTATAGTGCGGGGCTTGATTTTGAACAGAAAATTTTGGTAAAAAGAAATGCGGTAGCCCTTCTGGAAAAGAAGATCAGCAGCAAAAAATGGGAAGCGACGCCTATTGTTCTTTCCGGGAATACCGACTGTTACCAGCCTATCGAGAAAAAACTGAAAATTACCCGGCAGTTGCTTCAGACCTTTTTGAAGTATAAACACCCGGTTGGAATAATTACCAAAAACGCTTTGGTGCAACGGGATATAGATATTTTAAAAGATCTGGCGGCAGATGATTTGGTGCACGTTAACCTATCGGTCACTTCTCTTGAAGAAGAAACTCGTAGAATCTTAGAGCCACGAACGGCCAGTATTAAAAAACGCCTGGAAACCATAGAAAAGCTTGCTGTAGCGGGTATTCCGGTGAGTGTGATGATGGCGCCTATAATCCCCTCAATAAATTCCCACGAAATTATGCCACTGGTTAAGGAAGTTTCAGAAAGAGGAGCTTTGGGCGTTGGTTACACTATTGTAAGGCTAAACGGTTCTATTGGCGCAATTTTTACCGACTGGATAAAAAAAGCAATGCCAGACAGGGCCAATAAAGTTTTGCATCAAATAGAAAGCGTTCACGGCTGGAGTTTAAACGATAGTCGGTTTGGCACGAGAATGAAAGGCGAAGGCGAATTTGCAAGCCAGGTAGCTCAACAATTTAAAATAGCCAAAGCAAAATATTTAAAAGGAAAGGAAAGACCGGTTTTGAACTGCGATCTACACGAACAATTTAAAGACGGACAAATGAAGCTTTTTTGAAAGACTGCCGTCATGCTGATTTCGTTTCAGCATCTACCATGAAAAGCAGTAAGTTCAATAATTAGAGTCCTTGGATCTTAAACTTTATGATGAATTTATAAGCTTAGAGTTGTAATCATTAATATTTTAGGGAAAAAGAGACAAGAGACAAGAGACAAGAACCGAGAACTGAAAACCCAGAACCGAGAACTGAGAACTGAGAAATATGCCTGAACTACCCGAAGTTGCTTATCAGAAAAAATATGCCGATGCTACTATTTTGCATAAGAGAATCGTAAAGATAGAAACCGGCGATAAAAAAATATACCAGTCAGATAAAAGTGAATTTGAAGAAACCTTGAACGACAATAAATTCACCGGCACAGAACGGTTAGGAAAATATTTGTTTCTAAACTTAGAAAAGCACGGGGTTTTGGTAGTTCATTTTGGGATGACCGGGAAACTGGAATATTACCAACACGAAGAAATACCCAAATATGCGCAACTAACCCTTACTTTTGAAGATCATTCCCGGGTATCATTTACCTGTCCGCGTAAGTTTGGAAAACTCTATTTAGCCGAAAGTTTAGCGGAATTTCAAAAAGAAAATGACCTGGGTGTAGATGCCCTGGTGCTTAAAAAATCGGAGTTTATAAAAATATTAGAAGGCAAAGCCGGTACAATAAAAGGGCTACTTATGAACCAAAAACTCATCGCGGGAATTGGAAATTTGTATGCCGATGAAGTGCTTTTTCAGGCTAAAATTCATCCAGCAACCAAGGTTGATAAACTTTTAGAGAAGGAGAAAGCGAATATTTACAAAGAAATTGAAAAAGTTTTGGAAGTGGTTAAAGAGGCGCGGGAAGAAGGGAATAAACTTCCGAAAACTTATATCACTACGGTTCGGGAAAAAGAAGCCGATTGTCCAAGAAATAACGGTAAGATAGAACAAATTAAAGTTTCTGGAAGAACCACTTATTTTTGCCCAAGTTGCCAGGAAGAAAAATCCTAAGGTTAAATTTTCCCATTCCACTCTGCATAAAATTGCTCGAGGTAAAGCTCCATAAAGTTGTGGCGTTTTTGCGCAATTTCACGCCCCGTTTTGGTATTCATCCGGTCTTTTAGTAAGAGCAGTTTTTCGTAAAAATGGTTGATTGTTGGTGCAGTGGAAGCTTTGTATTCCTCTTTACTCATATTCATTTCGGGCTCAATGGCAGGATCGTAAAGTGCACGGTCTTTAAACCCACCGTAATTAAAAGTGCGGGCAATTCCTATTGCGCCCAGGGCATCTAACCTGTCGGCATCCTGAACAATTTCCAACTCTATGGAATTAAATTCCTGCTGAATATTCCCTCCCTTAAAAGATACGTTTTCTATGATCTTTACCACGTGATCTATAATTTCAACTGAAACCTGTTGTTTTTGAAGAAATTCTGAAGCCATTTTTGGACCCACATTTTCGTCGCCATTATGAAATTTAGAATCGGCTATATCATGAAGTAGCGACCCAAGTTCGACTATAAATAGATCGGCATTTTCACTTTTAGCGATATGCTTTGCATTATTCCAAACCCGCTGAATGTGAAACCAGTCGTGACCACCCTCCGCATTTCTAAGAGTTTGTTTTACAAAAGCTTCTGTGTTTTTTAAAATTTGAGATTTATTCATATTGAAAATCAAACCTCACAGGTTTAGAAAACCTGTGAGGTTTTGTGTTATTATTTTATATCAGCAATAATAGTTCGCTCCACTTTGGCTACAAGGCCTTCGGGATCGTCTGAAGCTACGGAAACTGGTTCGTGAACTTTCAGTTTAATATGTACGCCGGGTTCCATCGGGAAATTTCCGTGTTTAAAGAGTTTCCAAGAATTGTTGATGGTTATGGGGACAATTAAAGCTTCGGGCATTTTTTTAAAAAGCATTTGCATTCCGCTTGCGGCGAACTTTTTAGGAGCACCGGTTCTGCTGCGGGTTCCTTCAGGAAAAATTACGGCAGAGCGATTTGTATTGTTGAGGTATTTGGCAAATTTACCCATCTTAAGAAGCGATTCTCGTGGATTTTTTCGGTCTATTAAAACCGAACCTCCGTGTCGTAAATTAAAAGAAATACTCGGGATTCCTTTTCCTAATTCTTTCTTGCTCACAAATTTCGGGTGGTGTTTGCGTAAATACCAGATTATTGGGGGGATATCATACATTCCCTGGTGATTGGCCACAAAAATACAGGGCTTTTCTATAGGGATATCCTGAGAATTTTCGACGGTAAAACGAGTTCCCAGAACATTAAGGCAACGCATTAAAAAGAAATTAAAGATATCTACACTTTTTTTATGCGCCTGGTAGCCGCCAAGTTTTAAACAAAGCCATTGAATAGGATGAAAAACCAGCAGGGTAATAAAAAAGAAAAAATAAAATAGAACCGATAAAGGGTATGAAAGTATTTTTTTCATCACTTAGATTATGCGGCTAAATTAAGTATTTAAGCCGTAAACCTGCAAATACTAATCTGGGAAATGGAAATAAAAATGGCTGGTAGAAAGGTCTTATTTCGTCAAGCTGAACTTGTTTCAGCTTCTAAGTTGATTTGAAACTAGATCCTGAAACCAGTTCAGGATGACGATTACAAAAACCTTCAACCAGCCATTTAATGAATTATACTAGTTGCTGCTTAGCAAAACTCGTTATAAGCTCCGATAAGGTTTTCAGCAATCATTTCAGCCGGGCGGCCTTCAATGTGGTGACGCTCTAGCATGTGTACTAACTCACCATCTTTAAAAAGTGCCATAGAAGGCGAAGATGGAGGGAAAGGTACCATTAAACTACGGGCCTTATCTGTAGCTTCTTTGTCTACACCTGCGAAAACGGTCACAAGGTTATCTGGTTTTTTTGCATTCTGTAAAGAAATTCTGGCGCCGGGTCTTGCATTGGCGGCTGCACATCCACAAACCGAATTTACAACTACCAGGGTAGTTCCTTCCTTCTTCATTGCGGCCTCTACATCTTCTACACTGTGTAATTCTTCAAAACCAATGCTGGTAAGGTCTTCGCGCATAGGTTTTACTAAATCTGCTGGATACATATATTTGTTTTTTTTGTATTAAACTTTAATAAGTTACAAAGATACCAAATTAACTTCAGCTGCCCATATTCCAATTAATTATGTGCGAATAGGTTAAATCGATGAAAAAGGGGTGGATTAGGTTTTTTGGAAGTTAAAGATTCCTGCAAGTCGCGAATTCGATAAATTAAAAAATTTCAGCGCAAGCCTTTTGGCAATTAAATCTCATTTAATGAGTAAAATAGTATCTTTGCCGCTTATTTAAAATTTTCTTCATGTTTAAATGGATTGCCGCTGTAATTGGCTATATGTATTTCCGGTTTCCCGGAGCCTTGCTCGGTTTTATAATAGGATCTCTAATAGATAACTGGACCCGTGGTAGTGGCGGGGCTTTTAAGCAAATGTTCGGGCAGGAGGAACAAAAGGTTTCCCCCGGAGATTTTGAGCTTAATTTGCTCTCACTATGTTCGCTGGTAATTAAAGCCGATGGACAGGTATCGCAGTCTGAAATGGATTATGTGCGTTCCTATTTTGTGCAGGCATATGGAAAAGAACGAGCCAATGCTACTTTTAGAACTTTTAACGAACTGATTAAAGACCGGGAGATCTCAGCGCCCCGTATTTCACAATATTTAGCTTCCAGGACCAAGTATCCTGCTCGTTTACAAATCATACATTTTCTCTTCGGAATTGCGCAAGCCGATGGCCGTGTTAGTGAAGCCGAAGCAAGAATAATTCAGGAAATTGCCGGCTATCTTAGAATTGGCCGAATGGATTTTGAAAGCCTGAAGGCGATGTTTTTTAAATCTGCCGATAATGCTTATAAAATCCTTGAAATTGAAAAATCTGCTACTGACGCTGAAGTGAAAAAAGCCTACAGGAATATGGTGAAAAAATACCATCCCGATAAATTAGGCCATATGGATGAAGCTTACCGAAAAGGTGCCCAGGAAAAATTCAATAAGGTACAGGAAGCTTACGATCAAATTCAAAAAGAGCGCGGAATTTAGTTTTAGAAATTATATTTTACATTCAGCATCAAATTTCTGCCTGGGCTGCTCACATTAAATGCCCTTAAAATAGACATATGATCTACATAAGTTTTATTTAATGCGTTATAAACCGTAATCCCAGTCTCCAGCTGATTGTTTCCTAAATTGAATTTCTTACTGATTCCCAAATTAACTAGAGCGTAACCCGGTGTAGTTTCTTCATTAAGTCCGGCTCTATCCTGATCTCGTATTAATCTTAGTTTTGAAAAAGCATAGAGGGATCTATCATTTAAGCCGAAATAACCCACTTCCAGGTTAAAATTATCTGGCGGAATAAAACTTATATTTCGGTTATTTTCTCTGTCTTCAGCCCTTACAATTGCTCCGGAAAATTTTGTTTCCAGTCTTTGCTGGTTTAACCAACTGTGCTTTAACTCAAATTCAAAACCATATAAATCGGCGTCAGTTTGCAGGTAAGACCAGACCTCAAGATTTTCTTCCGGCCGAGTTTCATTTGTGGCAGCAAAGTAGATATAGTTATTCACCCGGCTACCAAATGCTGAAAAAGTACCTTCAAATCTTTTATTTCGGTAGGTGTAACTCGCATCGGCCTGTAAACTTTGTTCCCGGCCAAACTGATCGTTCCCTTTTTCAAACCTACTGGTACCTGGATGTGGGCCGTTGGAGAACAATTCAGCCAAATCTGGTGCCCTGAAACCGGTAGAAAAATTCAGTTTTAATTGATTTCTTGCGTTGAATTTTTTAGTGGCCCCAATCGAACCGGTAAAGCCGTTAAATGTCCGGCTGAGTTTTCGGTTTTCAGGATTTCCGGGAAGGATAAATTCATCGGCAATAAGTTCGGCTGAACTGGCATCAGCAGTAACATCTCTGTAATCATAGCGTAAAGCCCCCTGGAAAAACCATGTATCGATATCCAGACTGGCGAGGTAATATAAACCACTCTCAAAAACATCAGCATCTGGAATTAAGAATTCCTGTGAATTTTTAATGTTTCGGGTATTTACAACACTTCCCTGGACGCCCAGACTGTGTTTTAATTTTCGGTTAGGTAAGCTTACTCTGGCATTATAAAAAGTATGATTTTGCTGTAGGCCAAGGTCTACCCGGTTAAAATCTTCCTCTATTTCCTTGCGATTATTTGAGTGATGGGAAAGGTGTAATGAAGTTTCAAAATTATCGTGCTGGGTAGTTTGATTATAGGAAAGCAAATAATCTTTTACTTCCTGAAATGGCAATTGCATTTCCCTGTCATTTCTTGTAGTGGCGAGGCTTTGCGAATCCTGCATTTCTTCATCTATAATAATTCCAAGGTTTTGATCATTAAAGGAAAATGATAATTTATTCTGAAAATTTTTCCGTTTAATACCGGTGTGTAGTCTAAGCGTTTTAGTATTAAACCGACTATTACCAATAATCCTGTCACCCCCGTTTTTATAGTCGGCGTGATTTTCAAAAGCGAGATCTGTGGCTATAAAAATGCCATTTTTAAAGGATTTTCCTACTGAAGCATAAGTGCGGACACCGTTTGAAACACTATTAAAAGTAGTTCCTATATTTCCTGATATTTTGTTTGCATTCTTATAAAATTCATCATCCTGGGCGAGTAAAACCCCGCCTAAAGCTCCCGAACCATATAAAACTGAAGCAGGTCCTTTAATAACTTCTACTTTTTTAATACCGAGATCATTAATTCCAAGGCCGTGATCTGCACCCCATTGATGGTTTTCAAGCTTATTGCCCTGGTAAATAGTTACCACCCGTGAAAACCCAAGTCCGCGAATAAATGGTTTTACGATACCCTGACCAAATTCGGCACCATATACCCCCGGTACTTCCCGTAAACTTCCCATCATCCCATTGGGGTTTCCCTTATTTTCGATTCCCTGCATACTAATGCTGGAGACATTATAAGGAGTGCGCCGGGTAAGTCCGGTCTGGGTATCTACAATAAGTACTTCATCAAGTTCTGCAGGAGATTTTTCGAGTTCGATATTTTGGGTTTTGGTTTGCCCTTCAGCAATAGAAATTTCCAGGCTAAAATTCTTAAAACCGATAGCACTAACCTTAATAGTATGATTTCCTGCGGGAATATTCTTCAGTAAAAAATTTCCGTTTTCATCAGCTGTAGTTCCCAGGCTTGAATTTTCGATGTAAATATTTGCAAAAGCAACCGAGCTTTTTTCAGAAGTGATCTTTCCTGAAAGTTCGCTCTCTTGTGCAAAACCTGGAAAAGCAGTTATTATTAAAAGTACTATTGCTAAATGTTTCATTTTCGTATTTTTGACAAAACTATAAAATATATTTAGATAAGTCTAAAAATAGGTTTTTAAATTTAAAAATGTATTTTTGGAAAATATAAATTGGGAGAATGTTTAGTTTTTCAGAAGAGAATTACCTTAAGGCGATTTTTCATTTAGAACGAAAGTACCAGGCTGGCGTAAGCACCAACGCGCTGGCTGAAGAAATGGATACCAAGGCTTCCTCGGTTACCGATATGATTAAGAAACTATCAGAAAAAGAACTGGTAGTCTATAAGAAATACCAGGGAGTAAAGCTGAGTGAATTAGGGAGGAAAACTGCTGTAGAGGTAATTAGAAAACACAGGCTGTGGGAATATTTTCTGGTAGAAAAACTCAATTTTAACTGGGATGAAGTGCATGATATAGCCGAACAACTGGAACATATAAAATCTGAAAAACTCACCCGTGAATTAGATAAATTTCTGGGTTTTCCCAAGCGTGACCCTCACGGAGATCCAATACCGGATGCTGAGGGGAACTTTAGTGTAGCCAATAAAATGTTGCTTTCAGAATTAGAAAAGACCGAACAGGGAATTTGTGTAGGAGTTAAAGATAGCTCATCAGATTTTTTAAGGTTTTTAGATAAGAATAATATCTCGCTAGGGAAGGATATTAAAGTTCTGGAAAAAGAAGCTTTTGATGGATCAATGCTAATTTTAATTGAAGAACGACAACTAAGGATTTCACAATTAATATCGAATAATCTCTATATAAAAATACAGCAATAAATGGAAGATATAATAGCGTATTTTGAGCAGTTAGACCCGGTAACGGCCGCTTTAATAGCCACGATTTTTACCTGGTTACTTACGGCAGCCGGAGCTTCCCTGGTTTTTCTTTTCAAGAATATGAATAGGAAATTATTTGACGGAATGCTGGGTTTTACGGGTGGGGTAATGGTGGCTGCCAGTTTTTGGAGCTTACTTGCACCCGGGATAGAAATGAGCCCGGGAGAAGGTTTTGAAAAAACGGTTCCGCCTCTTATTGGTTTTGGCCTGGGTGCGCTTTTTCTTTTCGGACTTGATAAAATATTACCACACTTACACGTAAACTTTAAAATGAGTGAAAAGGAAGGTATAAAAACACCATGGCATAAATCGGTCTTACTTACCCTGGCCATTACTTTGCATAATATTCCTGAAGGTTTAGCTGTTGGTGTTCTTTTTGGAGCCGCAGGTGCCGGCATGGAAGGCGCAACTATTGGTGGTGCAGTAGCCCTGGCTATCGGGATTGGATTACAGAATTTTCCTGAAGGTTTTGCGGTTGCCATGCCTTTGCGGGGACTGGGAATGAACCGTTGGAAAAGTTTTAATTATGGCCAGCTTTCCGCAATTGTAGAGCCCTTTGCCGCTGTATTAGGTGCCTGGGCAGTAATGACCTTTGAGCCAATTTTACCTTATGCGCTTTCTTTTGCTGCCGGGGCGATGATCTTTGTGGTAGTAGAAGAAGTGGTACCGGAATCGCAAAAAGGTAATTATACCGATATTGCTACTATTGGGTTTATCATCGGATTTATGGTCATGATGACGCTGGATGTTGGTTTAGGATAAAAGCTTTTGCAACATTTAGGTTGTGGCACAGTCTTTAGTAGTAAAGAGTTATGCAAGAATTATATATAACCAATAGCAACCGAATTAGTAGAAATTATATTTCAATAAAATCAGCTTTGTTAATGGCTGCCTTTTTTCTTTTTATAATTCCCGCTTCAGCACAGGAAGAAATTGAAGATATAGAGCATTACGGTAAAACCTATGTTGGGGAGTCTTTTAATTTCGGCGGAAAAACAATTAGGTTTAAAGAGGTGTTGGTGGATTCCAGATGTCCCAGTGACGTAACCTGCATCAGGGCCGGCGAAGCAAAAATTCTGATAGAAATATTTAAAAACGGAAATCTGGTAGGAGAAGAAATTATTAGTACCCAATCGCAAAATCTCTCTCTTACGAAATTCTTTCAGGGGGATTTTTCACTGAATGCAGTTGCACTTTCACCATATCCTAAAACTTCCAGAAAAATAAAAGCTTCAGATTATCAGCTTCAGTTTAAAGTAACAGAAACGATTAAAAATTGATCCCAAGCACATTTTAAAATTCTACAGCTTTTTTCTAAAGGGTCCCGGAAAATCACAAATTATATAGCTTAAGAGGCTTAGCAATAATGTGAAATAACTCTTATCTTGTAATTAAGATTAAAAGCTTATTATGGAATCAGTAATATTTCAAGGAGAATCGAAAAAGATTTAAAGTTGCTTATGAAGCTTGCGCATAAACTCGGGATTGAAACCCGGTTTTTAAAACCGGAGGAACTGGAAGAATATGCATTGGGATTTGCAATAGAAGAAGGAGTAAATGAAGAGGAAATAAACGTAGAAGATTTTAAACAATCACTTTTAAAGGATGAAGGTTAGAATCAGTAAAATCCTGACAAAAGACACCACTAAAATCACTGATAGGCGATAGGCCTGATTTCTGAGGGTTGCAATTTTCGATTCTTTTATGAGAATTTTTATTACTTCCGAGTTATCTGTTATATTCAGCTTTCAGCACTTTAAGATCGTGCATTAGATCTTCAATAGCTTCGGCATCGGTGCCATCGTAAAATCCGCGGATGCGTTTTTCTTTATCTACAAGCACGAAATTTTCGGTATGAATCATATCATACGGTCCTCCATCGCCATTGCTTTTTGAAGCGAGATAAGATTTCCTGGCCAGTTCATAAATATGTTTTTTATTACCGGTAACCAGGTTCCATTTTTCATCGATTACGCCTTTTTCTTCAGCATAAGCTTTTAAAACAGGCACCGAATCGGTTTTTGGGAAAACGGTATGGGAGAGTAACAAAACTTCGGGATCATCCTTTACTTGCTCTTGAATTTCCAGCATATGATCGGTCATTACAGGGCAAATGGTAAGGCAGGTAGTGAAAAAGAAATCGGCGATATAGATTTTATTCTCATAATAATCCTGGGTGATCGTGTCGCCATTTTGATTGATAAGCTCAAAATCTTTAACGGTATGGTATTTACGAATATGCTGCACTGTGGAATCTACCAATTCGGCATTTACCATATCGGGCTGAAAAACAGGCAGGCGCTCTTCCGGAGTTAAAAGCGTATAAATACTATAAATAATAATTACTGATAGTATAAACAGTACAATGGCAAATTTCTTGAGCCAGGCAAAAAGATCACGCATACTATTAAATTTACTCGATAATCGAGATTTAAATGCTCCGAGGCCTGCCCGAATCATTCAGGCGGGCTTGCCTCGAAATCAAGATATATTTTCCAATAATGTCTCTTGGGGCTTGCCCCAAGGTAGTTTACTAAGTGAGATTTTAAATATATAGATTTAAGTCGAAAATCTTTAGCTTTTTAAAAATGCTTCCTTAAGAGTGTCTCAAGAAAATCTACTGCAAAATTAAGGGCTAGCAATCAATTAGTCGCAGTTT
Source organism: Salegentibacter tibetensis (assembly GCF_020164485.1). Lineage (GTDB taxonomy): Bacteria > Bacteroidota > Bacteroidia > Flavobacteriales > Flavobacteriaceae > Salegentibacter > Salegentibacter tibetensis. The sequence goes on along the minus strand of NZ_JAIQZA010000022.1, from coordinate 3,414 downwards.
AAAACTTAAAATTTCAGATCACTAAAACAGGAGGGCTTTTAAACTTTTTTAGGAGATTTTAAAAGTTTACTTTTGTGCGATTTAAAATTTGAAGCATTACGCATGGATCCATTTATAGTTAAAGCCATACAGTTACTGTTAAGCTTATCTTTACTTATAGTCTTACACGAACTTGGGCATTTTATTCCCGCCAAAATATTTAAAACCAGGGTAGAAAAATTCTTCCTCTTCTTTGATGTGAAATTCGCACTCTTTAAGAAGAAAATTGGCGGAACGGTCTACGGAATTGGATGGTTGCCTCTGGGCGGTTATGTGAAAATTTCCGGGATGATAGACGAAAGTATGGATAAGGAGCAGATGGCAAAACCACCTGAGCCCTGGGAATTTAGAAGTAAACCGGCCTGGCAGCGACTTATTATTATGCTTGGAGGGGTAACGGTAAACCTTGTGCTTGGATTTTTAATTTACATGATGATTATTTTTGTTTGGGGAACCAATTATGTTGGTCCAGATGAAATGCCAGAGGGGTTTGCTATTGCTGAAGAATTTAAACAATTTGGTTTTGAAGATGGCGACAGGGTATTACAGGTAAACGGTCAGGAATTTGAAAACAGCCTTGATATTAACCGCCATTTATTTATGCGTGATGTTAAATCAATAACTGTATTACATCCTAATGGACAGGAAGAAACGGTGCAAATTCCGGAGGGAATAGGTAGCGAAATGTTTGAAAAAGGCATTATGCAACCGTTTATACCTATACAAAAACCGGTTGTAGATAGTGTTTTGGCAGAACAAACGGCAGCACTTGCCGGATTAAAAAAAGGGGACAGCATTATTTCTGTTAATAATCAGAAGATTGGATATTGGCACGAAATAAGGGCGATTACCGATGAAAATAAAAACAAGGAAATAGAGATTGTCTATAAACGGGGAGACGATATTAAAAGTAGTCTGGTTACCCCAGATGATGATGGTATTCTTGGTTTTAGCGTGATGCGCGATTTTGAGGTTAAACAAAAGAAATACGGTTTTGCCGAAAGTATAAAAGAAGGTTTCGATTATGGTTACTGGACTCTAAAGGATTATATCTATCAATTTAAATATGTTTTCACAGAAAAAGGAGCAACGCAATTAGGAGGCTTTGGTGCCATAGGAGGAATGTTTCCAGATACCTGGGATTGGAAAGGATTCTGGGGGACTACCGCCCTGATTTCTATTATTCTTGCCGTAATGAATTTACTGCCAATTCCTGCTTTAGATGGCGGGCACGTAGTTTTCTTATTATATGAAATGGTTACCGGCCGCACACCTAATGAAAAATTTATGGAAGTCGCCCAATTAATAGGGTTCTTTATTTTAATTGCACTAGTGCTATTCGCTAACGGAAACGACATATATCGCTGGTTATTTGAGTGATAGGGATAGGAAGGAATTTTAAACGAAAAAAACCTGAAAAAAATTCAATTTTTGTTTTGCGGTGATTTAAAATTTGGTTTATATTTGCAACCGCAAAAGAGCGATACACTCCTCCTTAGCTCAGTTGGTTAGAGCATCTGACTGTTAATCAGAGGGTCCAAGGTTCGAGTCCTTGAGGGGGAGCAGAGTAAAGACAAGCCATTCAAGAAATTGAGTGGCTTTCTTTTTTTGGTGGGTACAACATAGGGACAACATTTTTTTCGAGAAAAAAAATCAAAGATTAAACAATCATTATAATATAACTAGGCAGCCAAAAATGGCTGCCTTTTTTGTTGTGCGCCGTGCATGGCGTATCACTTAACGGTGCAAGTCCGTTATGGGGGTTTATAGCTACCTATCATTAGCTGAGAGCAAGGGTGTCCATCGCGAGGTGGAATCTAAAGGAAGCTTAAAGCAAATTTCCGGTCCGAGGAACACGAACATCATATGAGTCATATCTGATCTGGATGAGCTTGCAGCACAAAGCGAAATCCAAAAGCTATACGGAGATCAGGATGTAAATGATGCGGATATATGGAATGAAAGTGATGCGTCTTACCGCGGAAGATCTCACAGACATAGGTGAAACAGAGTATGAACTTATGGTTGAAACAAGATTTACTGTGAGAGGTCAGCTGACGTCGTAGTACCCAAAGTCAACGAGGTGCATAAACTGCACAGGTCTCACAATTGGGGAAGGACAGAACCTTAAGAAGTAAGAAGTCAATGACTGTTACCTTATGAAGGGAAGAATGCAGAAAATATCGAAAGATACCTGGCTGCAAAAGGATAGGGCGGAACCCGACAGCTATGCAGCAGGGCAGACCTTTATGAGGATAACTGAAAACAACCTTACTGATGTTACTACTTTAGAAGATGGATTATTAGAACAGATCCTGTCTCCTTCCAACCTGAACCGGGCTTACAAAAAGGTTCGGAGCAACAAAGGAAAGGGAGGAGTAGACAAGATGGAAATCGACTCCTTACAGGACTATCTTGTAGAAAACAGAGATGAGCTATTACAATCCATAAGGGACGGAAAATATCGTCCCAAACCAGCACGACGAGTAACAATACCCAAAGAGAATGGCCGAAAGCGCTTACTAGGTTTGCCCACAGTGGTAGACAAGGTAATCCAACAAGCTATTACTCAGGTACTCTCTCCTATTTACGAGGAGCAATTCTCTACCCACAGCTACGGCTTTAGACCCGGTAGAAATACTCATCAGGCACTTAAGAAATGCAGGGATTATATCAGCGATGGCTACATCTATGCTGTCGATATGGACCTGCAAGAGTTCTTCGACAAGGTAAGCCAGAGTAAACTTGTGGAGATCTTGTCAAGAACGATAAAGGATGGGCGGGTAATCTCGCTCATTCACAAGTATCTTAGGGCTGGAGTAATGATCGGGAATAAGTTTGAAGAAACAAAGCTGGGGGTTCCTCAGGGAGGACCACTAAGTCCACTGATGAGCAATGTAATGTTAAATGAGTTGGACAAGGAGCTCCAAAGAAGGGGGCACCGCTTCGTCCGCTATGCGGACGACAGTCTCCTACTCTGTAAGAGTAGGAGGAGTGCGGAGCGAACGCTAAGGAATATTATTCCTTTTATCGAGGATAAGTTATTCTTGAAAGTGAATAGAGAGAAAACAAATGTTTCTCACGTCTCTAAAGTCAAATTCCTTGGACATACCTTCTACCGAAGTCGCGGAAAAGGTAGACTCCGAGCCCATCCAACAAGTATCCGAAAGATGAAACAGCGGTTAAAACAGCTTACATCAAGGAACAATGGATGGGGTGAAGACCAAAGAAAGGAAACACTCAACCACTATGGATATTCCGGTGATGCTGACCCCTCATTCCGGCCATACTGACCCCCCTAAGGATTTTGGTCAAAAAGATAAGTTAATGACAATATTACAGTTTTTTTCTTAGACTTTCCCCCTTAAGTTCTAT
>NZ_JAIQZA010000021.1 GCF_020164485.1 Salegentibacter tibetensis | reverse complement strand
ATTCCGCATCCCACGGAAATAACCTGCTCGTAGTCAATTGCTTTCATCCCAATAAGTTTTTACATCACTTAAATTTAAGCAAAAAACTCATCGGTGTTTGCGTGGGCTAAATCATGGGTATTTCATATTATATAATTCCTACTTACGATTTCAGGCAGGAGATCTTGTCTTATGGAGACCAGGTAAAAGTGCTCAAGCCGAAAAGTCTTAAAAACGCAATAGCAAGTAATTTAGAATCAGCATTAAAGGCTTACCAGTAAAATAGATCAATATTAAATTATAACAACAATAGCTTATGAATATACTTTACCTACACGGTCTTGACAGCAAGCTCAGCCCCGAAAAAAGAACAATCCTCGAAAAATATGGAAAAGTCTTTGCGCCAGATTTGGATTATTATCAAAACCCAAATGCCATTGAGAGTGTGCTGGAGATGTTTCCGGATGTAGATATCAACACCGTAATCGGCAGCAGTATGGGCGGATTTGCTGGCTACCATGTTTCCAATGCCTTGCTACGCCCTGCGCTGTTATTCAACCCGGCATTAATGAAAAGATCTGTTGCTCAGAACATACCTGAAGATAACAACAATTACAATAATTTGAAACAGATAGTCATTGGGCAAGTAGACGATGTGGTTTCTCCTGCTGATACCCTATTTTTTTTATCTGAAAATTTTAACCCGGTAACAGAAATCGACCTTCGACTGCTGCCAAGACTGGCCCATCGAATTCCGGTTGAACTATTCGAAGAAGAGGTGGAGCGATTTTTTAAGAAGTTATGTTATTGAAACAATAATTTCAGAAGAGCGGACAGAAAGTGAACTTTAGAAAAGACAAAAAAATTCACAGCTATCAATAACACATTTAAAAATTATATGTTTATAAAAACCCGTCAGTACAGATTACCAATACTTTTAAGTTTCTTTTTCTTCTTCTTTAACGGGATGCTTATTGCCCAGGTAAAGGTATGTTCCTGGAACCTTCAGAATTTGGGCAAATCAAAGAGTGATACAGAAATTCAATTTATGGCTGAAACTTTAAAGGGCTTTGATGTTGTAGCCTTGCAGGAAGTAGTGGCGGGATATGGTGGTCCACAGGCAGTAGCCCGGCTGGCCGATGAGCTGAATAGAACAGGAGCAAAGTGGGATTATGAAATAAGTGCTGCCACAAACAGCACCCCTTACGCTACCGAGCGTTATGCTTTTCTCTGGAAAACGGCAAAAGTAAAAAAGATCAATAGAGCAGTTCTGGAGCAGAATTTTGTTGACAAGATCGATAGGGAGCCATTTTTAGCAGATTTCAGTTACGACGGAAAGATCTTTACTTTAGTCAGTTTTCACGCCATTCCAAAGAAAAAACAACCGGAAACAGAGATCAAATATTTTAAATTTCTTCCAGACCTGTACTCTGGAAAGAACCTGATCTTCCTGGGTGATTTTAACCTGCCTCAAAGCCATACTGTTTTTAATCCGCTGAAGAAAATGAGTTATCGGCCGGTGCTAAAAGCACAAAAGACAACCATGAAAATGAAATGTGTAGCAGAAGAGTGCCTGGCCTCGGAATATGACAATATTTTCTTTAATTCTGGTAAAGCAGAGCTGTTAGCTTCGGGTGTTGTACTGATCTATAAAAGTTTCCCGGATATGAAAGCGGTACGACGGATTTCAGATCACATTCCGGTGTGGGCGGAGTTCGATTTTGAAGGCGGAAGTGAAATTTCAAATGATTTGTTGGAACACTAAAAATGAAAGTGGAAATTAAATTTGGAACTTAAATTATATAGTGGTTTTTCATTTATATTTAATATAGCTTTTAACAAACTTTTCCTTTATTCTACTACCTCTTTAAAATACTCCCAGATCATTACCATAGCCAGGGTATCAAGTTCGCAGTATTTGAGTAAGGATTGCTTAATTTCCAGGCGCTCTTCCTCCGGCATATCGGTGTATTGAAGTCTGCCGTAGGCTGTTAATGCAGCGCCACCATCGGCTATTCCGGTGAGGCCGGAGACGGTTTCTTCAATTTGTTCCTCATTCCAGTCCGCAAAGAGGGGAGGAAGCATTTTGTACGGATTCACAACCTTGTTATTTTCAACTTGAAGCCAAACATGATCCTGATCAAAGTTCTTCGACGTTACGCCGATCCCGCCAATGGATTTGGAATATTTGGTTTGTAATTGTACGGAGGAATTTAAAACCGCGGGGAGTACGGCTTTAATGGAATTGGACCCACCCATGTGCAGACTGTAATAATAATCCTTGACCACCTGAAAAAGGTCGATCATGTTGCGGTCGCCACTCCATTTTTCCGTGGCCTTTTTCTTGGATTGGGTGATGTGTTTGATAAATTCCTGTAGTTCTTTTTTATCGGATTCCGTTGATTCTTCCAGCTGGTGGTAAATCGCATTCAGGATGGTGTTTTCGTGGGGTGCGTACCTGAAAATGCTCCCGGAATTTTTAGAAAGCGCCTTTTTTAGTTCCCGTACGAATTCGAAATTTGGAAACTTCCCGGGCTCAAAATTGATGTATTCGCTTTCATGTTTTATGTTTCCGGCTTCATCTACCGTGTGATGAGAAAACTGAAAGGCAACCTGTTCGTAGGGTCTGCGACCTTTGTTGAAGGGCAGGGCAGTGGCACTGGTTTCAAAGTCAATGAAATTGAGCGGAAATTTCCAGCTTTTCATCTCCTGTTTCAGCTCTTCTTTTAAAATATGAGGCCCCGGTTCATCACTCCGGGTCTTTTCTACCTGTATCCATTGCCGTTCTGAAGAGGAGATCTTTCCGGCTTCAGGTTTTACTCCAAGATCATTCTCATTTAAATCCCTGAAAAAGAATTTATCATTTTCAAAAAGCTTAGGTCCCCTTAAATAGTGCAGGTTCCAGATATCCCAGATAACCGGTTGATTAAATTCGTTTTCGCTCCAGCCCAACTGACCGGCCCAGCATTCCCTGAAACCCGACTTTTTTCCTTCCGCCAGCTCTTCTTTCGTAGCTCTGAATTCACAGCTCTTGCAGTTGGAGTAGGACACAGTGGCATTAAAGAATTTGTCAGTTGCATAATGTTTTGAGAAGAGGTTGATGCTCTGCTCCAGACCCAGATTTTCATAACAAAGATGTTTTCCGGTTTCTATTTCATCCAGGATAACATCTATGTTTATTTTGCCTAAAACGCTGCCACCAATTTCTTCCAGGCTGTTGACCTTCCTGGTAATTCCCGTGCGGTTACCGGCGGTTTTATTGATCCTGAAAAGTTGATTGAGGCCTTCAATAGTCGCCTCCTTGCTTTTATCGGCCAACATCAGGTATGACTTGATCATCCACCCAGGTTGACATTTTTGGATCACATACTTCTGAAAAGCCACATCAAACAGATAGGGTTTCCAGCCACTTACTAGACCGCCCTTTTTTCCAACTAACAGGTTTTCATCTTCCGGGTCAAAGGATTTTGCCTTAACCTCAATAAGCTGAATGTTATTTCCCCGCTTTACCAGGATATCTGTACGAATGAACAAGTTCTCAAATTTAAAAGCAGCTTCAAAAATCACCACATTCTCCTGTTGCAGCAGCTCGTCTGTTTGTTGTGCCAGCAGGTCGTAATTCCAGTCGTTGTTTTCAATTAAAATTCCTTCAGGATAATGAAGCCGTGCCAGTTCTTCCACCTGAAAGCCACCTTGAGCCAAAGCTTCCAGAAGGGGATCTTCCAGCTTCCGGTTCGCGTACTCTTTCTTTTTGGTGTAGAAGAGCTTGTTGGGACATTCCAGGGCTTGTTTAAAACGGGATTTTGTGAGGAGGCGTTGGGACATATTTTTTTATTTATCTGCCTAATATATAAAGAGAAAGCGACAATAGGTGGCGCTAAAAGGAATGATAAGCTTATTTAAGTTTGAGAGAGTAGGAGGTATTTTTTCCACTTCCGTTCTTTACAATAATGTCTTTTTGCAGTAAATACTGAAGATCTCTGGTAGCTGTGGCCTTTGACGTTTTTGTTATTCCAATGTATTTTCGCACGTTCAAACCACCCTCGAAGCCTCCGGGTCCTTCTTTGAATATTCTTCGTATTACTTTAATCTGTCGGTCATTCAAATCTTTTTTATACCGGTCAAAAAACCTTGCCTTATACAGGCTGAATTCTATTATTTTTTCTGCTGAAATCTGAGCCTGAAGGGTAGTGTTTACAAAATAAATAATCCATGGAGTAATTTCATTAGATCTTTGTGCAACCATTAAAGCATTATAGTAATCTTTCTTCCTGCGTTCCATAGCATCAGAAAGACTTAAAAGAATGGGTCTTTTTACGGTTTGAGATAAGGCTTTTTCGGCTATTGCCCTTCCAATTCTGCCATTACCGTCTTCAAAAGGATGTATGCTCTCGAAATAAAGGTGTGCAATGGCCGCGCGTATAATTGGTTTTTTTATTTCAATCTCAGCATTTTTGCCAGTGAGGTTAAACCAGGAAATAAATTGTTTCATCTCCTCTGGAACCCTTTTTGAAGGAGGTGCGTCGTAGTGAATGATCTCTCTCCCCATAGCACCCGAAATCACCTGCATGGGTTCTTCGTGGCTACGCCATTTTCCGGCTTCCAGAGAAGAATTTCCTTTCATCAACATCCGGTGCCAGTTCAATAAAGTCTCTTCGCTTAAAGGTTCATTGAAGCTCTTTTGAGCATCGGTCATAAGTTCTGCTATTCCTTCTGCCCTTTTATCACCCGTATTTTGGTGACCCGACAGTAAACCCAGGTTTTTTTTAATGGATGACATCACATCCGTTCTATCTAAATACTCGCCCTCAATTGCAGAAGTTTTTACAGCTTCTGCTACCAAAAATTCAATTACTGTTTCCACACGAATTTCTTCCGGTAAACTTTCCAGGAGCGCATTGATCTTCCCGGCTCTTTCAGAAAATTCAAAGAGCTGTGCCTCCACTTCTTCTGTAGAATAAGTAAAATGAGGCCAGTCTTTTTGTTGCCAGTTGTACTTCATGAGCCGAATAAAAAAGGATTCGGCTCAAATATACGTAAAATTTGAGCCGAATAGATTTTTTTGCGGCTCAGTATTTTTAGCAATTATCGGGTTTTATACAAAGTAGTTACTAAAACTCCCTGAAAACCTGGAGATGGAACAGATAATAACTGTTTCTCTTTCTTGACTATAAAGTTAAACGGAGGCGCTAAAAGGTTTACACCACTTTGCTTTTTTAATCTGATTCCCTGTCCTGAAATAATATCCTTATTGGGTTCAAAGTCTTCTTCAGGTAAATGCTCGGTTAGAACCACATATTTAAAATCATATAATTTTTCTACCACAGATTCTATTTCAGCATTGGATAAATGTTGTAAAACCTGTCTTAGAATCGCACAATCTCCCGCAGGTAATGTATCCTTTGCGATATCAAGAACCTTAAATTCTAAATTATCTGCTTTGAACTCTTTTTGATTACGTGTTATAAGATCTGGAACTATGTCTATGGCTATATACTTTTTGGAGTATTTGACCAGTTTTTTGCCAATATTAAAATCCCCGCAACCCAGATCACAAATTACCGGTGGAGTTTCAGAACCTTTTAAAAAAGCCGATACTACAGCTATATACGGATTTACTATTTCAGGATGATGTGAACCTAAACCTGAGTAATATTCAGTTTCACCACCGCCCCACAAGTTGTTTTCATAGATCTGTGCCATGGCATCTTTAGTGGGCCAGGGCTTTTTTATTTTTTTGTTTTTTGTCATTTAAAAGATAGAAATTGGATCATCACTCAAAAGTAAATGATTAAAATCTGGAATTACGCTACTTTTGTCGCTATTGAAATAGTATGAAAAGAGCTTTAGTAAGATATAGAAAAAGTGCTTTTGGAAGGTATGTTATTCGCAATCAAAAGTACGCCCCCATTCTTTTTTTTATGGGTGGTTTTATTTTTGACACGTTGACTTTAGGGCGAATAGATCGAATTTATGATACGGTGGTACTTTGCTCGCATATGACCTTATTATCGTTAACGCTTTATTTGTTTAATTTGGCAGATGATGGTAAATGGAAAAACACTTTTATCGATCGTTACTCCGAATATTTTCCGCTAGCCATACAATTCTTCTTTGGGGCACTATCAAGTGCTTTGGTCATCTATTTTTTTAGAAGTGTGTCACTGTCAAAAACTATGGTTTTTTTCATACTGCTGGTTCTGCTCTTATTTGCAAACGAGTTTCTTAAAAAGAAAATCTCCAATAAAAACCTCCAGTTCAGTGTTTATTTTTTTATAAGTTTTACCTTTTTCACCTTTATGGTCCCTACGTTGATAAAGGAGATGAATACCTTTATTTTTATTATTTCCGGACTTCTGAGTTTAGGTTGTACGCTGGCTCTTATCCTGTTTATTTATACCTCCAGCCCAAGCACAAGAGCAGAGATAAGTCTAAAAAAATTAATCAGTGGTATCCTTTCTATTTATTTATTAATCAATGTTTTTTACTATTTCAATCTTATTCCGCCGGTACCACTGGCTATGGAAACCGGGCTGGTGGCTCATGATGTCAGGAAAAAAAATAATGAATACATCGTTACTTACGAGAGGGATGAATGGTATATATTTTGGCGTACACATAATATCAATTTTCATCGTCATCCCGGGGAAAGGGTTTATGTGTTCACTTCTGTTTTTGCACCTACGGCTATAAAAAAGTCAGTTTTTCATCGTTGGCAGTGGTACAATCCCGAAACCGGGAGGTGGGAAATAACCGAGGACATTGGCTTTAAAGTTACCGGTGGGCGTGATCATGGTTACCGCGGATATACTTATAAAAACAACCTTAAGGAAGGCAAATGGGAAGTTCATATAATTACGCAAGAGGAGCTGTTGCTTGGTGTTGTGGATTTTGTGATTAAAAACACTTCTGAACCTCATGATGAAGGAATGGTAAAGAAATCATTTTAAAAACTGTTCCATAATCCTATTCAATGCTCTAAAAGTCATTGATAAAACGCTTTAGAACCCTGCATTGACTTCCGTAGGTTTGGTGAAATTGTGCTTGTGGTTATTGGAATTTACCTTGCCCCCCATGCTGCGCAAAGTCTTCCAAAATCCTTTAAAAAGCAGCTACTACAGATATATGGGTTTACTGTTTCAGGATGATGTGAGCCTAAACCGGAGTAAAATTCAGATTTCTTACCACCCCAAAAGTTTTTTTCATATAACTGCGTCATGGCATCTTTAGTAGGCCAGGGTATTCTTATTTTTTTATTGTTTTTCATTTCAAAGGAAAAAACCGGATTATTGGTTTAGAGAAGCGTGTAAGGCAAAGTATGCCTGCTGCCCCAATTTTAAACTACAAGAATAAAACAATAAACTATGAACAGGAAACAGATTACTAATCTCTCATTTCGATGATCATGTCATCAGATCCTCTCCATTCAGAAAAAGAACCATCATCATTAACTATCCTATATTTACACCAATTGCCGTCGAAGCTATATTCATAAAGCGCCTTTCCTTTAGTTTTCAAAACTCCCTCCTGTGGGGTTTGCTTAATTCTTATCCTCCAGTTTTGGCGGGTACCGGGTAGGTTGAAGAGAAGATACTCCGGGTAAATCCCGGTTCTTTCGAATTCGCGCATACCGCCCTGGATGTGAGTGATTTCTAAACTCATATATGGTTGACATAGAGGAAGGATCTCAGATTCAGGTCTCACACACCTGGCTAATTGGAAACCCTGTTTTTTACTTTTCTTTGCCACCAAATATGAGTAGAGTTTCTTCTTCGGTATCTCTATCGCCAATTGGGTGAGTGGTACCAATATATAATTCAGTTGTTCGATTACTAGTTTGAGCCACGAGTTCTGTGTTGTCAGAATATTTCTCCAACATTTTTTTTAACTCCCCAACATTGTTTATTTGCTTTACATTTTCAATAAATATACTTTCTTTCATACTGTATTTTTTGAGATTTATTTAAGGATACTTTCGACTATTTCTTCGGGCCATACTATAAATTTACCATAGGCTCCTTCCTTTTGTTCGGCCCCAAACTTATTTCCTTTTTCTGTAGAATGCCAATCATCTTCTTTCTTATACATTAATTCATTTTTTACTAATATAGAATTGACTTTTCTGCTACTTAACCCCGTTCTGTTAGAAAGTTCTTTTGTAGTCAAATATTTAGATTTTGAAAAATCCGGGGGTGTTTTCTTAGGTTTGATTTCTTCAGTCTCCTTCTTTGGCTGTTTTTTAGGAGCTTTTACATAAGAAAAATCCTCGCTATTATGAAGAATAGAATCCACATCTTTTATGGCATCTTCATAAACCTGTCTATCATGCTCAACAACAGTATCTATTAAAATGCCCATTTCTCGATTGTGTTGTTGAGAAAACTCATATAGATTCATAGAAGCAATTATCATTTTAGATTCATTCAGGTAACATTTTGCGTGCAGATTTTTGAAGAAATATAGCCGTACATAACTTAGAGATTCAAGATATTCCATCTCTGTTGGCGCAAGTTCCTGTTTTCCAAAGATTATTCTTACTTCAACTTTTTCTCTCTCCTTGTCATTAAGTAGTTGTCGTATGTTATCAGATAATTTTAAATAAGGGCTAATTATGTAGACCTTTTCTTTAGCATCTCGAATTAGGTTTTCGAGTTCAGCTGTAATACTTGATGTTCGTAAATATTCTGCCATTAATATTTATTTATTGGTTTTCGCTTTTACATATTTCTATTCTCTCCCATACTCACCATCCGCTTCATCGTATCAAAAAATGCCTGGTAAAATGCATCATCTTTGGCATACAAACGGTAAAGGTCGAGTTCATTTTTTCGTTGCTTTCTCATAACGTCTTCAATAATCCTTTTTAGAGCGAGATCGCTATTTTGCTTATCGGCATTATTGGCCACTTTAGATTGAAAATCCTGATGCTCCTGAATATGTTTACTCAATTGGATAAACTTCATTCTTTGTTCATCCGGGGTTGCTTCCCAACCCTGGAACCATCTTTCATTGAAATTCCTGATAATATTTTCCAGGATATCTTCTTCTTTTTCTCCGTGTGCTCCACGCGGATTCGGGTTCTGCGGATCTACTGAGGCTTCTGTAGCATCCAAACCTATAGAATCATTGAGTTTTGTACGCTCTAATCCATAAGTAGAAAGATCTACCGACTCTAATAATTCATCCAGATTATCGGAATCTTTATCTTTTACGATCAATTTTGGGATCAAAAATTTCAGGAACCAAAACAGTTTTTCCCAGGTTAGCATCTCATACGGCATAATTGCTGCCATTTGTCCGTAGATTTTTACAAATTGTTTTGCCTTGATTTTAAAATCGGCTTTGTCTTCGTCTTCCAGGTCCAATTCAGTATTAAAGCGATATGCTGCCTGATCAATAATCGGACTCAATTTCTGCGCATCTTCCTTTAAAAAGAATTTCTCACAAAAGAGTTCTACCTCTCCCTGTTCGTAAACCCCGGTTTCATCTAAAGTTTCCTTTATTTCGTGTAGCACATTAATATCTGTAGCGCCGCTTAATGAAGTGGCTGTATAAAAAGGATCGAATGAATTCCTGATATCATCAGTAGAATTAAAGAAATCCAGGATAAAAATATCTTCAGTTTTCTTCCCTAGTTTATCGGCCGACCTGTTTAACCTTGATAAAGCCTGCACAGCCAATACACCCTGCAGCTTTTTGTCTACATACATCGCTGTAAGTTTTGGTTGATCAAAACCGGTAAGATACTTATTGGCGACTACCAGGATGCGGTATTTGTCTTTATCGAATTTTTCCTTGGTATCCTTTTCGCCGAAACCATTCATATCGGCTTCGGTGTATTCAATACCGTCTACAGTTTTAGATCCTGAAAAAGCGATAAGTATTTTAAAAGGACTTCCTCTTTGTTCCAGAATCCTGCTTAAGGCTTTATAATATCGAATAGCAGAAACAATACTTTGCGTCACCACCATAGCCTTAGCTTTTCCTTTAAGTTTTTTCTTATTGACAATATTCGGAATGAAGTGATCCAGGATCACCTCGGCTTTAGTATCAATAGTTTGCTGATAACTTTCTACATAAGCCTTTAATTTCTTCTGCGCTTTCTGAGAATCGAATAGGGGATTATCTTCTATAGATTTCTCAATCTCATAATAACTTTTATAGGTGGTATAATTCGCCAACACATCAAGGATAAAACCTTCTTCAATAGCCTGTTTCATAGAATACAGGTGAAAAGGCTTAAAGGACCCGTCTGGCTGTTTTACGCCAAATTTCTCTAAAGTATTGTTTTTAGGTGTTGCCGTAAAGGCTAAGTAAGAGGCATTTCCACGCATCTTCCTGGCCTGCATAGCTTTGATGATCTTATCCTGCACATCTTCATCATCTTCCTCCTGAACCTGCTGTCCCATAGACTGGTTCATCTTATCATGAGCAGAGCCACTTTGGGAACTATGTGCTTCATCAATAACCACCGCGAAACGTTTTTCGCTTAGATCTGAAATACCATCAATAATAAATGGAAACTTCTGGATGGTGGTAATGATGATCTTTTTTCCGCTTTCCAGGCTGTCTCTTAATTCTTTGGAAGAGTAGGCCGGAGCTACTATATTTTTAACTTCCGAAAAATCTTTGATGTTATCACGAATCTGCTTGTCCAGTAATCGCCTGTCGGTTACTACTATTACAGAGTCAAACAAAGGTTTTTCCATTCCCTTACTCCCGTGAATTCCTTCTATCTCGGGATAGGTTTCAATAAGCTGAAATGCCGCCCAGGTAATGGAATTCGATTTTCCTGAACCTGCCGAATGCTGAATAAGATAGGTTTGTCCAACTCCATGTTGCCCTGCGTGTTCTATGATTTTCCGCACCACATCCATTTGGTGATACCTTGGAAAGAATAAGGTTTTGGAATGTAAAGGGTCTTTGGCTTTGCCATCAAGTCTAACAAAATGCTGAATTAGATTCGCCAGGCTTTTTTTAGTAAGTACTTCTTCCCATAGATAGGCCGTCTTATGGCCGTTAGGATTAACCGGGTTTCCTTTTCCATTATTATCTCCCTTGTTGAAAGGCAAAAAGAAAGTATTTCCACCGTTTAGTTTGGTGGTCATATAAACTTCATCGGTATCTACCGCGAAATGCACCAGGCATCGCCCAAAATTTAATAATGTTTGTCTTACATCGCGATCATACTTATACTGCTTTTGTGCGTGTACTTTGGCATTTTGCCCGGTCCAGTGGTTCTTTAATTCCATCGAAACAACTGGAAGCCCATTGATGAAAATCACCATGTCTATCTCTTCCCTTGGATTTTCTAAAGAATACCTCAATTGTCTTGTGGCGCTGAATTCATTGCTTTCAAAGAGCTTTTTTACCCGCGGACTGCTGCTGGCCAAAGGCGGCTGATAGAACAGCGTGAAATGAGCATCATCTACGTCCAAACCTTTCTTTAGAAGTCGAAGTAAACCATATTTTTTTATAAGCCTGTCCAGCCGCTCCAGGATCTTTAATTTCCAGTCGCCGTGCCTTTGCAGCTTATCAAGTTCCTCGTGTTGAGTTTCCTGTAAAAAGCTCCAGAACCTCCTGCTGTCAACTGCGTAACGAGCATTAAAATCACCGGGATCTCCAATGAAATAGCCGTTACCAGAACGATACTGCTCCGACTCCTCTGCGACATTAGCGGTAAGATCTTTCTCCTTAATCTCCTCCAGGGTGAGCCCGGAAAGTTTTTCCTGAATAGCGGCTTCTAATGCTTGTTCGTTAGTTAGACTAGGCATGATCAGTTATTATTTTATTAATTCTTTTCACTAGAAAATTTATAAAATCATCATAGGGCTGACCTGCTTTAATTACTTCCTGTGGTATAATTCCTCGGTAATCTATAAGATGGATAGCTTCTCCTTGTTTTTGTTCGGCAATCAAATTTTCCTGTATCAATGGTTCAATGTTGCTACCAATATTTTGCACGAATTTTACAAGAGGCAAAATTTCTTCTATAGGAAGTGCATATTTATTGGTTACCCCTGTATATTTAGTGATGTCGACAGAACATAAAGCATATTGGGTATTTTGTTCAACTGCTCTTTCCAACTGTAATTTGCTCATCGAAATAGAATTTTCAGAATTCCATCTCGACTTGACTTCAATAAAATATATTGGCTTGCTATCTAGTTTAACTATTATGTCTTGTCCACCTTGGACATCTGAGGCCTCTAAGGATTCTGGTTTTTCAATAGTCACCCTGTCTCTTATCTCATCTCCAAGTTTTTCGCGAATGAGGTTTTCAATCGTTGTACCAATCTTGTACTTATGATGGAAGTCGGATTTTTTTTCTTTTTCCTGTCGCAAGACAATTGTAGCTTGTTTCAAAATATTGTCAAAGTCCTTGTTCTTTACGAGTTGACCTAACCGCTTTATTTGATCTTCTTCTAAAGTCACTATGGAAAAAATATCATCCTTAGTCTGATCGTTATTAATTAACTCCATCATCAAAGTGGCTTTTTTATCATTTAAACGATGGAATAATTTTGAATACCGCTCTTCCGTCAGATTGGATATTATTTTTAGGATATCCTCCTTATGAGGGTGGCCACTAATAGCGAGTATTGAATTTTCTTCAAAGTAGATGTTTTCTATCTGAGTGGCCAGGTATCCTTCGGTTATGTAATTTTCTTCGTTAACGAATTTATTGAATCCTTCGTGGACTAGGTATTTCCGTGATTCCTTACCGGTGGCCCTAAAAAAAAGATTTTTAATCTCCTCTGAAATTTTTACATCTCTTTTTAATTCATTTATGTTTCTAAGTTGAATATTCTGATTAGGATAGATATTCGCTTTTTCGAAAATTTCTTTTAAACTGTCTTCATTACATTCAGCTATGTCGTAAAGGAGTTGAATATTGTTCTCAATCCAATTTTTAGATTGAACTTCTATTACGTTAAAAAATAGATTTACTAAAATTTTTCTGGAAGAGCGACTGTCAATGTTATCTTCTTCTTTTTCTAATTTCGGAAGATAGATTAAGTCCTCAGGTAATGAATAAAACCTGCTAATTATCCTGAGTAATTGAGCCGGCTTACTATTAGAATTAATATTGTTGTTGAGCTTACAAAAGTCAAGAAGAGCTATGAAACAATCTTCATCTAAAAGATCTTTTTCTGAAACCGGGTAATCTTTATCTTGTTCAAAATTCTGCAGGAAAAAGTACTTTTCAGAGGCTCTTACTTCGTCGAGAAAGTTTTTAATTTCGTTTGAAAAAATTCGCCTAGAGAATTTTTCGAAATCAAAATCAAAATAAAAATCCTGATGGGTTAGTCTTTTCATTGATTCCGGAATTAAAACTTTTCCTATTGTTATTAAATCTTCAGTTAGTTGTTCAGGTATGCGAAGGGATGTTAACGAACGAAATTCACCATCAATATTTGGCAGTATGGCATATTCATCAAACAAATTAAGTTTACCTTCTGAAATAAGAGTTGAATAATATTTCTTCAACCCAGAAATTTCGAAATCATCCAACTTTCTTTTTGAAATCTCTTGTACCAGTTCCTTATGAGATATAAAATTTAAATCATCCATGTCCCATTCAATGGCATATTGACTCCACAATTTGATAATCCCTTTCTTAGGAATATTCTGGAAAAATTTTGAAGTTAACTGATAGACTTCCTCGAAAATTTCTTCATTTTCTAGAAGCTCGTAATCAAAGAAAACCACCTCTTTTGGTGTACACATCTGGCTGCTAGTTTCTACAAGTGGCAAATCTGCAAATATCGCGATCCATCTTTCCTGTAGATTCTGGAAATACTCATTTAATAAAAATTCATCCGAATCTCGCACAAAATTGATTTGTGAAACTAGAACTGGGTTTTCTATCAAATGAATATTCTTCTGAAGAAAAGCAAATATCATTTGTGAAGCTTTGATAAGTAATTCTCTGTTGGTCTCTTCCTGTTCCTTTACCTGATCCTTATTACTGCTTAGATGAATACCATCTCGAGGCTCAGTAGGAAGGAAATTTTTGCAATTAATTATAAAATTAATACCAAAATTTTCAGATCCTATTAAGGGATAATAAAGAAACAACTTGGAAATCTGCTCCGAAAATTTAAATGACTGCAATTTTTCTCCAGAAGGACGAAAGGGAAGTATGATTTCAATTTCATTTACTTCATCAATTAAAGAGAAGTAAGTAATGTTTCGATCATTGAAAAGAATATTCGATTTATGAATGGTAAAAAGATCATCTTTTTTCACCACAACCTTATCCTGTAGAAAGAAGGATGATTCTGAACTGTCTCTTAGCACTGTTACCTTTTTAAGTCTATCATTTATGGTTAAAACTAATGGTACAAAATCATTAAGGAATTCTTCCGATTCCCTAATCGATTTTTTTTCCTGCTCAGTTTCTGGTAGATAGGTGAAAGAAGTGTTAAAACTGGGAGAGGAATTTATGTCCCCTTCTTGAATGAGATTAAAAACTCGATCTTTTTGAGCTTTGATATTTTCACTCATCGCCATCCATTCTTTCGGACTTCTGTCGATAAGAAAGTCTTTAATTTCAAAATATGTTCCTTCAGCTTCTAAGATCGAATTGATCAAAAATTTTCTGCCGAATGCATGGGTAGTTATAAAACCAGTTCCATATTTTCCGACTTCAGGTAAATTATTTTCCTCGCCATATTTCCCGCTTACTTGTTTAATTAATGATATTAGGGATTGTGTATTAAATGGTTTTCCATTGTGAGTGAACTTAAAACCTCCTTTTCTATAATCAATTATTACTTCACAATGTTTTGTTAGGTCGCATGCATTCTGTACGAGTTCCCATATAGCACGATTTGAAGAATAATTGTTGAAGTTTTCAAATCCTCTTATCATCTTATCAGCATGTTGCTTCAGATCTGATCTTTCTGACTCTTGCTTGGCTTTTTCTAGTATCTGCTCACGGCTAAGGGTATTGGTTATTTCCATAAGGTGGTTTGTTAATTATAACTTTAAAGTTTCTCTATTCTTCTATTTAAATCCTTCAAAATCTCTTTTCTCCCTATAATTCCATTATACTGCTCGACCACATCTTCTATAACCTCAAAGTCTTCTTTATTGATTCTTACAAGGTGAGGCTGCTCTGTAGGGATGGCACCGTTATAATGCAATCCTTTTATTATAGGTTCATAATTTTCAAAGATCATTTTGTCCATTTTCTCAGCAACTGCCAGTAATTCGTAGAAATAATCCTGATGTTCATTGGCAATAACATTGGACAGAAATGGCAAAACAGCTTCTTCCATATAACAATCATAAAGTTCTTTTGAGCCTCGTATTACTGCCAACTTAAAAAGCGGATTTTCAGGATGGTTTAGGACAGCCAGATTTGGCCACTTTCGAATAGCTGCTTCCATATAGCTAGCCAAGCCATCGGCCTTAAATGCTGTGTATTTCGTCATTAAATATTGGGCAATTATCAAACTGGCTTCTTTTTCGCTATTTATTTCTAATATATTGTCTACCTGTTCTTTAAAACCGGAAATGCTGGCGCAATCCAGACATTTATCCATTTCACTTATAATTTCTTCTTTAGTCATATTGGTTGGTTAATTATAGAGGGCGTTATATTTATCATCAATTTGCATTTCCTCGATCAAAAAATCTACCCATGCTTCTGTATATAAATATGAGTTGTTTGGTGCATCGTAAATACAGAACTCACTATTGGTTCGTTCTGGATGTGCATTTCCATTGTGCGGCCTCACATCATAAGCGTACCAACATTGAGTGTGAGTATGCTGGGTGAACTTATCTTTTTCCTTACCATTTCTTACGACTTTAGGGTTCCCTAAACCTTTTTGCACTCGATTAACCACCTTATTAGGTTTTAGTAAGTCCATATTTTGAACGGGTACTTGAACATGTTTATTCTTAACTAAGGCGGCTACTCTATTTACATTCTTTTTTTGTTCTTCTGATAACTTATCGTAGGAAAAAAATTGAACGGGCAAGGAATTTTTACTATCATGATTGGCAACCTGAATTAAAAATGCTTTAAAACCGTATTCCCCACTTTCTCTAACTTCAGTTGTTATTGTATTCCTGTAAGATTTGATAAAATCTACAATTGGTTTATTTGATGGATTGGCAATCACTGCGTTATTAAGACTTTTCGATGAAGGAAAGAGTTGTAATGCAAAAGACAATGACTCCCTTATACAATATTTTTTACCGAATTCTTTCTCAACTATTTTATCGAAATTAAGTAGGAGAGCCTGACATTCTGAAAAAATATCAGCATCCAGTTCAGGGATAGATTTATGTTCAACCATATTTCTGAGAGGAATAAAGAATTCTAAATTTCTACGAATTGGATTGTTAGATTCTGCTCCAAAGTATTCCTTTAAACAAACTGATAATTCCCAATAGCAATAATCTCCATCTCTTTTTCTGAAAAATCTTCCATCCTTATAAAATGGCTTCTTTTTTTGTTTGAAAAATATTGCGTGAAATAAGGCTGTCCAAGAAATTACCATCAAAACGATATAACCGCCAGATTTAAATTTAATTGCAGGCTTATTATAAGTTTCCACGGCTAAAAGAGCGCAATCTCTTGACTTTTCAAGACTTTTCTTTACTGCTTTAGGTAGTCCTCTTGGCATATTTTTTTATTTAACTCACCTTTACCTTCCCAGTCACCACCGCGTCTATTAAACTGCTCTTATATTCCTTTAATTTTTCGATTTGCTTTTCTTGAAGATCAATAGTTTCTTCAAATTTCAAAAATTGGTTTGTCAGATTATTTGCTATTTCTGCTTGTTCTGTTGGAGGAGGAAATGGAAATAAAACATTTTTAATAACATTCACAGCAATACCAGGTTGAGCTGCAGATTGTGAAAGTCGATTAAAATCAGCTACTCTAATGGCTTCTCCTAGCCAAAGAATATTGACATCATCCTTATGATAAACAACAATAGCGTGCTCAGAAGCAAAAAAAGTACCTGAAGCGTAATTCACATTACCACAAAGGGCTCCTTGTCTACCAATTAACACATGTTCCCCTTCATTAGTGTATGTCTTAGCATAACCTCTAAAACCATTACCACCATAAACCGGGTATCCTTCAAGTATGAAACTTTCTGAAGAAATTGTCTGGCCACTTTCTAATTGGGCTATATGCTTTAAAGCTTTCACCTCCCAATGTCCCGGGATCTCGCCAATCCATTCTACTCTGCTGTCTTTCATCTTTACCTCAGGCTTTAAACCTTTGGTTACAGCATTTTGGATGATGATCTGCTTGCGCTCTTTGAGCAGCTCGATAAGCTGTTGCTTTTGTGCAATGGCGGTGTCGATCTTGCCGCATTTTTCGTCCAGGAAATTGGCAATGGCGCTTTGTTCTTCTTTTGGAGGAAGTAATGAAAGAATTCTGAAAAAGTCGTCTGAATATAACCTAAGGCGACTTTCAATAACACCCGAAGAGTTTCTTTTAAATTCCGCTTTGTATCTGTCCGTACGTAATAAGTAATGAAAAAATCGTTCTTCATTATTCCCTTGGAGTCTATAAATAGAATAGGCTGGACTCGTAATTCCTTCAAAAGGTGAAAATCCGAGGCTGCCATTCCACGCAAGCATAATATTAGTAACGAGGTCGCCTTTTTGAACTTTTTTATAACCTTCAAGAGAGGAAGCATTAGTCAATAAATCCCCTTCCTCAATTTTATCACCTTTACGAGTTACACCGGTATATTGAGATACCGATAATAAATCCTCAGTGCCATCAACGCTTCGTTCGTTAAGTTCCTTAAATAAATATTTAAATCTCCTTAAACCCCAATGCTCCGGAACCTCTCCCAGCCACTCCACCCCGGAATCTTTATAAGCAGGATGTTTTTGTAGTTGTTGTTTTTCTTTTACTGCTTCCATCTATTCCCGAATGATATTAATATAGTCTTGTAAGATAAATATTCTACCTCGTGACTGGTTGGTTGTTTCTTTTAGGAGGCCTTCTTCTTCAAATTTTTTGACGAGATCATTGGAAGCCTTATAACTTAAACTGCATATCTCTTGCACCTGTTCTATTTTTGTAATCACCGGGTTTCTTAATAAGTGCTGAAAGAGGGTATGCCCACTGGCACTTCTTCTTCCAAAAGTCTCAGCAATTTTCAATTCGCTTTCTTGCTTATAAACAATAAGTTTTCCAAGGGTTTCCACTGCCTGGGTGGCAGTATCACGAACCCCTACTAAAAAGTAACGTAGCCACTGCCGCATATCGCTATGTGTACGAACCCGCATTAGGTTATCATAATACAACCCCTTATTTTTTTCAAAATAACTGGAGAGGTACAATAAAGGTTTGTCTAAAATTTGTTCTCCCACCAGGTACAGCGTGATTAACAACCTGCCTATCCGCCCATTCCCATCCAGAAATGGATGAATGGTTTCAAATTGATAATGTGCTATAGCAATTCGAATAAGTTCGGGAACTTCAATTTCTGTATTATGAAGAAATTGCTCCAGGTCGCCCATCAAATTGTTTACATCCTGATGTTGTGGAGGAATGAAAACAGCATCTGATATACTGGTGCCTCCAATCCAATTCTGGCTATTTCTAAAAGTTCCCGGCTGTTTTTCCTGTCCTCTAACGCTGTCTAATAAAAGTTTATGAGTATCTCTCAAGAGGCGGGAGGAAATAGGAAGAGTTGGTAAAGTCTCCAGAGCATAATTAAGGGCTTTACTGTAATTTTGGACCTCTATCCAATCCTGTAGTCTGCCGGGCATAATTTCGTCTTCCGGCAAAAGTGCTTCATCTATCCCAGTTTGTGTGCCTTCAATACGGCTACTGGTTACTGCTTCTTTGGTTACGTGTAGTTGGATAAAAAGATCTACATTGGGTACTAAACGAGCATAAGCATTAAGTTCTCCCAATTTTACTGCAGCCTCCTGCAAAAGTTTGTTTATTTGAGGGTCATTCCATACCCACTGCTCATTAATTAAATTGGGGTGAAATTGTTTATATCCTAGTCCGCTACCCCTAAAATTACCTGATGTATATTTGCTTAAATCAATCATTAATAGTTGCTCTTAGAGTAAAATAAGTACTTTCATATTATTACTTTTTCCAAATAAAGGTAAATAATTTTTACTTTATTTTACTTTAGCGTGTTAAAGTAAAATAGCTGATATACTATTTTACTTTTCATTTAAATTCAATATTTCTAAAATTAAACCTTCATTCTTTTCTTCCAACTCCAAAATTTCTTTGGCTACTATATCCAAAGAACGCAACGGGGTGTGGCGGTAGAAATATTTGTTGAAGCTTATCTCATAACCAATTTTGACTGCATCGAGGTTGATCCAGGCTTCGGGAACGTGTGGTTTTACTTCTTCTAAAAAGTAGCTGTATATTGGCTCTTTTAGAGGCACGTTCTCATAATCCCGCAGGTTACTTTCGGTTTCAAAAATGACAAATTCACCGGCCTTCCCGGTGGGGAAGTAGCCAAAATCGGGTAATTGTTCTTCGGTACAACTAAGGTGGGCGAGGAGGTTACTTAATTTTTCGCCGCTTAATTTTTCTTTCTTTTTGATCACCTTTTCAGCTTCGGCATCATACCAGCTTACCGCATTGTAGATTGCATTCTTTTCGGATGCGCCGGGTTTGAGTTTCCAATCCTTCAGCTTTCCTTCAACTTCTATTTTAAAATTATTAAAATTTAAGTATTCTTTTTCGCCAATATTCTTGTGCAGTTTTTCAGCAAGCTCTAAAATTTCCTTTTGCTTTTTCCAGGTTTTGGGGCTCAACAGTTTCTTTCGGTTTGCGCTGCTCAGGTTAAGGTCGTTTTCTTCCGTCCAGGCAAGGATCTCCTTTTCGTGATCCTTCAGCTTTGTATATACTTCCTCTCCAAAAGTTTCCCAGACCCATTGCATTGGCTCTTTCAGCTGTTTGTCATAACGTAAGTCCATAATTCTTTCCGCAGTGAAATGAGCTTTTAACCGCTTCGGGCGTTCTATGGTTACTTTGTAGTATCCGAAATCCTCATTATCAAAAACCTGTGCAGCTATTCCGGGAACTTCGGCATTGGTTTCATTATCAATCTTTCGGCTTACCGCCTGCATTTCAGCATAAGTCTTTACGATCTCATCAATATACTCGGGAGCGAATTCGCAGTTCTTGTTTCCGAGGTTCTTTCGCAGCTTTCGGAATAATTGTCCGCCATCGATAAGCTGCACCTTTCCTTTACGGTTTTCAGCTTTATTATTGCTGAGCAGCCAGATATAGGTGGTGATGCCGGTGTTGTAGAACAGGTTGTTGGGCATCTGGATAATAGCCTCCAAAAGGTCATTTTCAATGATGTAGCGCCTGATGTTGCTTTCGCCGCCGCCGGCATCGCCCGTAAACAAACTGGAGCCGTTGTGCACCGAAGCGATCCTGGAACCGGAAGGGCTTTGGTGTTTGGGCTACATCTTGTTCACCATCTCCATAAGGAACAGCAGCTGCCCATCTGAAGAGCGCGGAATGGCATCGGCATCTTCCTCCACGCCCCAGTAATTCTTCAACGTGATCTTAAACCGGGGATCGATCACATCTTTTCCGTCCTTGATATATTTTTGTTCGCTGCTCCAGGACTTCCCGTAAGGCGGATTGGAGAGCATAAAGTCAAAAGTAGTCCCTGCAAATTCATCTGTAGACAAAGTAGAACCCACCCTGATGTTCTCGGGGTTGTTGCCCTTGATCATCATATCACTCTTACAAATGGCGTAAGTTTCGTCGTTGATCTCTTTTCCGTAAAGGTAAACATCGCCGGTTGCTCTGATAAGGCCTTCCTCGTCTTTGATAAAATTCTGAGCTTCGGTAAGCATCCCACCGCTCCCGCAGGCAGGATCGTAGATGGTCATTACCGGTGGCATTTTATCTTTTATGGGATCAAAAACCAGGTGCGTCATTAAATCTATTACCTCACGCGGGGTAAAATGTTCCCCGGCTTCCTCGTTGTTCTCTTCGTTAAATTTCCTGATGAGCTCCTCAAAAACATAGCCCATTCCCAGGTTGGAAAGCGCAGGCATCTTTCGGCCTTCGGGATCTTCTTTTTCGAAAGGGGTAAGGTTGATATAAGGAGAAGTGAATTTTTCCAGTACGTCCAGCAGCACATCTTTGCTCGCCATATGCCGTACCTGGCTCTTAAGCTTAAACTTTTCAATGATCTCCTTTACGTTGGGGCTGAAGCCATTCAGGTAATCTTCAAAATTCGCCTGCAGGATCTGCTGGGAATTGGTAGCGGTATCGTGCAGTTTTTGCAGGGTCCATTTGCTGGTGTTGTAGAAAACATATCCCGAAGCCTCGCGGAGTCCGCTTTCGTCCCATTCGGTAAACCCGGCTTCATCACGCTGAAAAGCCAGCTCTTCCATCACAGCATCTTTGGTTGGTTCCAGTAAGGCATCCAGGCGGCGAAGAACCACCATTGGCAGAATTACATCGCAGTATTTCCCGCGCACGTAAACGTCACGCAGGCAATCATCTGCAATAGACCAGATAAAGGAAACTAATTTATTGTGTGTTTGTTGAGTCATTTATGTTTGTTCGGTGTAAGATTTATAAATGCCCGAAGCTTGCATATAGAATTATTTCTTTTGCAGGCATTATATCCGCGAGTAGGGATTTGCGGAGGTGGGGCAACACTTTGGTAAATCTAAATATTTTCTTAAAGCTTTGAAAGCGGTTTTCTGTAATACTTACATTTTTAGGTGCAAGAAGTGGATAAAAGGAGATTTTTCAATATTATTTATGCTGTTATAGTTTTTCTCGAAGGTGTCAACATATTATTAAGAACTAAAGCTCCATTCCACTTCTCCCAGATCAACTTGATTAATATAATTCATCTCGAGATAAGTATAGATGTTAGGCACTCCAACGTGAAGGCTAATGTCATAACCACCGAGGGTTTCTTCCTCAAGCATGGTTCTGCCTCCATATTTGATTTCTTCCTGAATATGCTGGTATTTTTCTTCTAAAAGTGTTATTTCTAATGTTCTCATCGCCCTTGTTTTGTACAACAATATTAAGGCGGGAAGGCGACAATAGGTGTCGTTATTATGATAATTGTAATTTCAGTAGTTTAAAGGGAAGCTTAGCGTTTTAGAGTCATTAGGATTTATAAAGCGCGGAGAAAGTATATTTTGGAGTTTTTCAAGGGTCCGGTGGCAAAGATTTTTTAAGTGCGCCTATTTTTAATAAATATTAAAACTTTGCGCTCATTTTTTACTATCTGCGCCTATTTTTTATTTATCTTGCGCTCAAATTTATTTTTACATGCTAGATCCCGCCCATTTTTATTCTGATGCGCCTGTTTTTCACGGACTAGAAAGACCAGAAAAAGGTGTCATCGTAGGATACTCCGCCATAATTGATAAGCTGGGTCTTAATATTCCTATTCAAAAGCCCGTGGCTTTGATCTGCGATCAAAACAAATCTTTTGAAACCGAGGATTGGCGGGTCTTCCCACCTAGTTATTTGCCTGAAGATCATGAGAAACTTTCCATAATCGAAGCCCTTTATAGGCACCTGATATTCAGTTTAAAATATGAAGGGGTGAATTTATTAGTGTTTAGTGCGCTAACCAGGTACTTTTCTGAAGAAGAACTATATGAGCTGACAGATATTGAACCTACCGGACAATATAGCCGGAGGATATGGTTCTTGTTGGAATGGATTATGGAAAAAGAGATTCCTCAAAAGAAGGCCCTCACTAAAAAAAGTTACGTTCCCGCTATAGATAGTAATCTTCAGTTTGCTATAAATGGGACAAAATCAAAACGTCATTTGGTGATTAATAACCTCCCAGGCACTCCTTATTTTTGTCCATTAATTCGTAGGACTGCGAAACTTGAATTCTCTCAGGCCGATTTAGAGGAGAAAAAAAGTGAATACTTAAAAGGTTTACGTAAGGATATTATACAAAGAGCTTCGGCATTTCTTCTTTTGAAAGATTCCAAAGCTTCTTTTACAATAGAGGGAGAAAACCCGCCAAGCAAACGTGCAGCACGATGGGGGCAAGCGATTGGACAGGCGGGAACAAAAGATCTTTCAGAAGAAGAATTTGTTAGACTACAGCAAGTGGTGATTGAAAACAGTCGATTCGTAGAGATGGGCTTCAGGAAAAAGGGAGGCTTTGTTGGAGAACATGAAAGGACAACTGGGGCACCAATACCAGATCATATTTCCGCAAAACCTGAAGATCTATCTAAGCTAATAAAAGGTCTGCTTGCTACAAATCAATTATTACTTGAAAATGATTTTGCAGCAGTCATGGCCGCCGCGAAAATTGCTTTTGGTTTTGTGTTTATTCATCCCTTCGTCGACGGGAACGGACGTATTCATAGATATATAATCCATCATCTCCTGGCAAAGAAAAAATTTTCTCAGCAAGGGGTGATATTTCCTGTCTCAGCTTCTATTCTTGATCATATTGTTGACTATAGAAACGTTCTGGAAGATTATTCACACCCTCTTTTGGATTATATTGATTGGGAACAAACACCAGATAACAATGTCCAGGTGATGAACGATACTCTGGATTACTATCGATTTTTTGACGTTACTAAGCAAACGGAATTTTTATATGATTGCGTAAACGACACCATAGATAATATAATCCCTCAGGAAATTCAATACCTCACGGCTTATGATGCTTTTAAAAGATGGTTGGATGACGAATATGAAATGCCGGATAAAATGGTAGCTCTCCTGGTAAGATTCCTTGAACAGAATGAGGGAAAATTGTCTAAAAGAGCCCGCGAAAAGGAATTTGTGAACCTAAAAGCAGAAGAGGCTCGTGAAATAGAGGAGACCTTCAGGGAGTTGTTCAGGGAAAGTTAGTACTTTTTAACCTGCCCTGTGTATGCTTAGATCCTTGTTTATAAATTCTCATCCTCAAGCTCCTCTTCAGTAATCCCATTAATATTTGCCAGGGAGTTCATAAGGTGTTCAAGCTCATCGAAGAAAGTCAATAACTTATTCAGGTTAGTATCTTTAGTTTCGCGAAATTGCTCAAGATCGAATTTGTAAGTATCCCCGGGCTTTAATACCATATTTACTTCAGAATATTCTCCGGTCATCCCCATATTAATTATCCTGGTGAGTAGTTCCTCCTGCATTTCGAGTAACTACCTCGGAGCAAACCCCGAGAAACATTATTGGAAAATATATCTTAATATCGGGGCAAGCCCGCCTGAATAATTCGGACAGGCCTCGGGGAACCTGCCCGAAATAAATTTCATTCCGGCGGCTTAAGCCTCAATGAGTGATTAAGCCCGTAGAAAGGCTATTGTTTATAGTGATTTTCTAAATGCGGGATGCGTGTAATATGGCTCCAGATGGAAATTGCAGAAGTGTGGCTTATCTTAAAAATATAGAGCATCCTGTAGCAGTCGCTCGAAAAGTGATGGAAAAAAGCTCTCATGTAATATTAATAGGAGAGGGTGCCTGTAACTTTGCCATTCAAAACGGATTTAAACCAAAAAATCTTCTGACTGAATTAGGAAAAAGAATGGAAAAATGCCTGGAAGAGAAAAACTATAAGCCGATAATCAATATTGAAAATCACGACACTATCGGGATGCTGGCCATAGATTATCAACATCTTAGATTCTGAAATAAATTCAGAATGACGATTTAAAAAACTTTTCAGACAGGTTCTTGCTTTTTATAGAATTCATAAGCTCAATTTCAACTATTGCTTTCCCGCTAGTAATACTTTGATAGCTATCTATTGCACCAGGATCTTTATTTTCTCCAGTAGCTCATCCATATCGAAGGGTTTGGCAATAAAATCGTTGGCACCTGCAGCCTTGCATTTTTTCCCGGCATCGTGAAGGGCAGACATCATCAATATAGTTACGTGTTTGGTGGTTTCCTCTCTTCTTATCCTTTCACAAACATCGGTGCCATTAACCCCTGAAATGAGCATGTCTAAAAGTACCAAATCAATACCATGAGTAATAATATTTTCTTCTGTCTCTTCGGGCTTTTCAGAAACAATTACTTCATAACCATTCATTTCCAGCAGCATTTTAAGCATATCGCCAATCGCGGTATCATCATCTACAACTAAAATTTTTGTATTGCTTTTTTTCATTTTTTTCCTGTTTATACCATGTAATTAGATTTTAGCGCAGCTAAGCATTTAAACTTCATAAGGCAACGAAAAAGAAAAAACGGAACCTTCTCCTACTTTACTTTTTACCGAAATTTTCCCCTTATGCCTTTTTACAATCTCATTGGAAAGGAATAGGCCTATTCCAAAACCGGCATACGTATCTTCATTTGTACCAGTAACCCGGTAAAAACGGTCAAATATCTTTTTCAAATCATTTTCAGCTATGCCTATCCCATGATCTTTCACGCTTATTTTAACGTAATTGTTTTCTCCTTTTTTAATTTCCACTTCCACTGGTTGACTGTTAGAAGAATATTTTATGGAATTCGTGATTAGGTTTATCAATACCTGACCAATTCTGTCTTTATCGGCATTGACGTTACACTTAAACTGGTGCTCGATTTTAATCTTTTGCCCGGTTCTGGAATGGTTGATATCCTGTATGGTTTCATCTACCAGTTCATTTATGCTAAAGACTTTGTTTTTAAATACCAGTTTATTGTCCTCCAGGCGTGAGAGATCCAGCATTTCAGAAATAAGTCTCGATAAACGTCCTATTTGGGTATCTATGCGTTCCAAAGAAGGTTTTAGGGGCAAAGAATCCAAACCTATATCCTTGTCATTTTTAAGGATGCTCAACAATAATTGCACATATCCTTTTATAGAAGTAACAGGGGTTTTAAGCTCATGGCTCACCATCTTAAGGAAATCCTCTTTGCGTTTTTCCTCATCTTTAAGTTTTTGAATTTCTATTGCCGAATTGATCCAAAATTTAATTTTTCCGGCATTGTTTTTAAGCGGTACGGCCCTGCCCAAGTGCCATTTATATCCATCGTTCTTGTTTGCACAGCGAAATTCCATTTCAAATTCTTTTCCGGTATTTAAGGATTCCTTCCAGTGGCTTATAAAAGTTTCAAAATCATCGGGATGAATACAATTTTGCCAGCCGCGGCCTTCAAGTTCTTCCTGGCTATGGCCGGTATCGCTAACCCAATGTCGGTTAAAATAATAAGCGTATCCTTCTTCATCTGTATTTAAAATTTTTCCCGGCATTAAATCGGCCATTTTTCTAAAATGAGATTCACTTTCCTTTAGTTTAAGATTGAATTCGGCTTGTGGGGTAACCTCAGTGGCAATATCCACTATTCCGGTAATGTTGTTGTTTATATCCCTTTGCGGGTAGTACGTAAAATTATAATAAGAACGTTCCATTTTTCCGTTTCGAAATATATCTACAGGCATTTCGAAAAACTTTTGAGCTTCCCCGGTTTCATATACCTTATCCATTATTTCTTTGAAACCCTGTTCCTTTAATTCCGGTATTGCTTCCAAAATTGGTTTGCCAATAACTTCCTTACCTTTTCCCCATGCTTCTAAAATAGCATTATTGGCTATACCAATTTTATGGTCTTCTCCTGTAAAAGTAGCGATCAATGAGGGGGAAGAATAGATCAACTCATGGTACAGTCGTTCACTTTCTTTAATTTTTTCCGCCGCTTCTTTTCGGTCAGATATATCCCTGCTTATTTCAGAGACCCCGATAATTTTTTCCCCGGCATCTTTTACCAGGGAACCTGTAAGGGAGATAGGAACCTTTTTTCCTTTTTTGGTAATCCTTACCGATTCAAATTCGTTTACTTTTCCTCCTTTTTTAATTCTATCGAAGATCTTTTTTTCCTCTTCCTGGTGCTCTTGGGGAATAATGATAGATATATGTTTTCCTATAGTTTCTTTGTGGTTATATCCAAATATCTTTTCTGCACCTTTGTTCCAACTGGTAATGTTCCCATCCAGGGTTTTGCTGATAATAGCATCCTCTGAAGACTCCACAATCGCCGACAATCTCGCATTTTTGGCACCCGCTTTTTTTACTTCCGTAATATCCTCAATCGCCAGTAAAATTCTATTGTCCTCATTATCGGGACTAAAGATCTGCCGGGCGTTCAGCAGCATGGTTTTGGTTCCGATTTCTGGAAAATCATGGGTCATTTCAAAATTGGTGAAACCTTCTTTTTCCGGCAGTATGTTCCCCAATAGTGTTCTCAATTGGGGGATGTCCCATTGTTTATTTCCTATATCATAAACCAATTTTCCCTCTGTTTGCTCTTCCTGGACTTTAAATGTGTTGTAGAAAGCTTTATTGGCAGATTTTACGTGCAGGTTTTTATCCAAAATTAAAAGGGGTTCCCAAATAGTATCAACAACGATCTCGGCATAATCCCGGGAACTCACAAGTTGGGCATTCAAACTCTGCAATTCCTGGTTTAAGCTGGTAAGTTCTTCATTGGTGCTCTGCAATTCTTCTTTGCTGCTTTCCAATTCCTCGTTCAGGCTCTGCAGTTCTTCACTGCTACTTTCTAGTTCCTCATTACCACTTTGCAGCTCTTCATTCACCGCCTCCTGGTCCGCGGTAATACTGCGCATATTTTCCCGGGTTTGGGAAAGTTCCTGTTCCAGTTGTCTTATACGCTTGTCTTTTTCTTTATCTTTTGGTGCTGTAGAAGTTTCCTCAGCAGATACTGCAAGGCCATGGTC
Organism: Salegentibacter tibetensis; assembly: GCF_020164485.1. Lineage (GTDB taxonomy): Bacteria > Bacteroidota > Bacteroidia > Flavobacteriales > Flavobacteriaceae > Salegentibacter > Salegentibacter tibetensis. The sequence goes on along the minus strand of NZ_JAIQZA010000021.1, from coordinate 48,975 downwards.
GTGAAAAAGGATTAAATAATGCGGTTCCACAAGTTTAGGCAAAGGAACAGCTTCAATAGAGATGTTATGTGTTTTTCCATCTATCTCTATTAGTATGTCCTTTTTTTCTACAGTAGTTTTTCTTTCGGGATTGTCTTGCAGGTTTGTTTTTGCCTGGTGCAAAATATTTCGAAGTTCAAATGACAATCCCAATTTTGCCATTTTCAACAAATTATGGGTAGGTTTCCCGGGGGACTGTTGCAGGAATTTGCTGGTGTTTCCCCGAAAATGGACAATATCTTTGGTCTCATTCACTACCACCCCGGCGGGGGTATAATTACTTAGGATAACATCATCTGCGATCTTCTGGAAATCGGTGCGTGTATTTTCTTCCCTGGAATTGGAGTTGATGTCCTCGATATTTTGCTCGCTTCGCTGGCTGGTCACGAGCATAAACCTGCCGGGTTTATCTTTGCGTGAGTATATTTTGTGTTTTTTTTCTGAAGGACCAAAGAGATCTGGCACATTACTTACAGTTTCCGATTTTCCCAGCAATAAATATCCATTCTGGTTTAGGGCATAGTGAAAGGTGGTGAGTGCTTTTTTCTGAAGGTAAGGCTCCATATAAATAAGAACGTTGCGGCAACTTATAAGATCCATTTTACCAAATGGTGGATCCATAAGAAAATTATGAAGGGCAAAAACACATATTTCGCGTACCTTCTTGTTTATTTGATAATGCCCATCTCTTTTAGTGAAGTATTTTTTCAAACGTTCGGGAGATAAGTCCTGTAATTCATTTTTTTTATAAATTCCGGTTCGTGCTTTTTCAATGGCAGGTTGGCTAATATCTGTACCGAATATTTGTATTTTTTCCCTGGGTCCAGAGGAAGGCTTATTCTCAAAAAACTCCAAAAGACAGATAGCAATGCTGTAAGCTTCCTGGCCTGTGCTACATGCCGATACCCAAACACGAATGGGAACTCCTTCTTTTTTATTCTTAATAATATTTGGAAGGGTAGTGTTGCATAAATTTTCAAAAACCTCAGTGTCCCGAAAAAAAGTGGTTACGGGGATCAATAAATCCTGATACAACACATCTTGTTCTGAGGTATTAGATTTTAACTGGTCAAGATATTCTGAAAGCTCTTCCTTGTTGCCTAGAGCCATCCTGCGGAGTATTCTTCTACGGATAGTGGGTTGCTTGTAATAAGTGAAATCGGTTCCTCTACGCGTGCGCAACAATGAAAGTATTTGTTTAAAAATCTTCTCATCCTGTCCTTCGTATTCTGGATCATCGTCATTAGCTTCCTTGGCGTTGATTTTTTTTATTGTCTCCAGAATTTTTGCCGGGATTTTATCCGGCGGAAGGGAAAAATCCACCACCCCCGCATTTGTCGCACTTCTGGGCATTCCATCATATTCTGCCGACTCCAGGTCGTGTACAAACGTGATGCCTCCATGTTCTTTAATGGCTTTTAATCCTTCGGTGCCATCGGAACCTGTCCCTGTCAATACTACTCCAATTGAATACGACTGGTGTACCCAGGCAAGGGAGGTGAAAAACAGGTCTATAGGAAGGTTTTGTAATTTTTCGCTCTTTTCTGGTCTGGGGCTTAGTTCCAGCTTACCATCATTAGCAAGTAGCATTTTATTACTGGGGATAATGTAAATGTTATTAGGCGCCACCTTAATCTCATCTGAAATTTCCAAAACCGGGATTTTGGTGACTTTTTGCAGTAGTTCCGGCAACAGACTGTCGTGGTCTGGGTCCAGATGCTGCACCAGCACATAGGCCATTCCGGAATCTTCGGGAATGGATTTTATAAGTTGTTTAAATGCCGCCAACCCCCCCGCAGAAGCACCAACGCCTACTACGGGAAAATTATTTTTAGATTTGGTGAGTGCTTTATTTGGTTTATGTTCTTGTTCTTTCATATAATATCCTCTGGGAAAAGAAAAAATACCGTTAATTATAAGGTTTTCAAAACTTTAAGAGCTTTATAACAAATGTTTGTGAAAAACATTATAGATACGGAAGTTAAATTTAAGACTAAATTTTATTGCTTGTAGTTACTCGTGCTGATTATGTTGATCCTTTCTCCATTGGTCTCTCATTCCTAATGGCAACATTAACAATGAAAAATTTGAAATATTAGACGGGGAGGATCTTTCACGACCCTTTTAATGGCATAAAGAAATGCTTTAATATTTTTGAATGTGAAACCTTGGTAGGTTAGGGGAACGCAGTGGAATGTTTTCTGAGAATGAACCTTAATATGCTCGATTCCGTTACTGCAAAAAAAAAGAGACTGCCTTTTTCGACAGTCTCTTAATCTTACTTAAATTTTATTGCAATAGTTATTTTATATAGGACTCTAGTTAGTAAATTCCAGGTCAGTTACTAAATCTAAACCGTCTTCAACTGTTTCAAAAATATCGGTATTGTGGTCTTCACTTATCACAATTATACCATCCATATTTTTATTGGCACTTTCCATGTCCTCATCAGTAACCAGAGCAAACCAAACAGATGGGTCAAAAGTGATTTCAGCAATGGCCGGCTGATCTTCAGTAAAGACTATTGTTCCTTCTCTTTCTACTTCAAACTCTTCACCTGAATTGAATTCAAAACGCACAGGATGAGCGGTTCCATTTGGGGATGTATAAGTACCATTTAAAACAATTGAAGGCTCTTCTGTTTCATCAAATAGCTCAACTTCTATTTCCACTTCTTCGTAAGTTCCTGCTGGAATCGCTATTGCCATAATATCTGGGGTAGGAATTCCTGTAGCAAAATCTATCACTACCACTTGCTCAAGTTCAAATTCCACCGATTCCAGATCATTCTCTGATTCAGCCTCGTATTCCATAGACGACAGGGTGATAAATCCATCGTCAAAAACAAAGTTACCTCCAGAAGCCTGTTTATTAATTGAGGAGGCCTGAGCCTGAATATCAAATGGAGATGTAACGGTATTAAAATTTACAGATAGTGTTGCTTGTTCCTGTGCGGGTTGTTCGGCAGAATCATCCGAACTACAGGCAGAAATACCAGCCACAATTGTAAATACAAGTAATTTTGAAAATAAATTTTTCATTTTTATAAGTTTTAGATTAAGGGTTATTCAACTATCCTGCCATAACTCCTCCTGTGAAGGAGGGAATCAGGAATTCGTAATTTATATTGTCTATAACGAGCCATATTAAAAATTGTTGTGAATAGATATCTACTCTACTCAATGCTAATGGGTGTCTATAAATGTCTCCATCATTCGCTCCATGATTCTTTTAAGTTCAAAAGGTAAACCTTCCAGGGTATCGGTGTATTCCTTAGGGAGTTTTGATTGACACCTTATTTTATCAGTTAAAATATCAGTTTTGTAGCCATCAAATGCATCCTGCTCTATGTCACGTCCTATGATCTGTATAACTCCGTAATGACGAGGGTCCTTTTTTATTATTTCGAAAAGATTTAAAATAAAGACTTTTTCTCCTTCTATAATTTGAAAAAAGTTCCCCTCAGAGTATAATAAGAGCCCTTTAATTCCGGATAAACTATTCTTAGTAGAACATTCTTCTAATAGCTCCTCAATCTGTGTGTCACTAATTTCTTTCTTTTTGTTACTCACGTAACATATAGCATGTCTCATTTGTGAATTCTTTATAGAACTATTTTAATATAAGCCAAAGAAAAGCCGCTAAGTGCTAATTTGTATATTAATTGTGATGGATTAATTTAAACTCTTAAAAAACATCAAAAATTTAAAACTTTGATTATCATAAAATATGATTAAGAGATTTTCCGAACTAAAGGAGTATCTTTAATGAATACTCCAAAATTACATGTCTATAAATTTTAAACGCGTTCTCCTGATTTTATTTACAGGTTGTTTGCTTGCCATAGCCGGATGGAGCAGCTATCTGGTTTATAAATATTCTTCGGAAGCTGCCGAAATCAAGAAAGACTACAGCGAGCTTAATAGCATGACCCATGGCATCCTCTCAGTGAATGTCTGGAGAGATCATTTAACAAATATGGTCCTAAACCGTATTGATGATTTTGAATTCACGCCTGAACAGGAAGATACCCTTGTGCTTCAGGTAGAGAACATTCTTATGGCCGGGATTGATAAGGGCGATAGTTTGATGAATCTTAAACAAAAAAGTTTAAAAGGGAAACTAAGGAAATTTGCGGTTAGGACACTGGTTCCTGAGGAGAAGATCAGAGCCCTGGTTCCTATGTTTGCTCAGACTATTGTAGATGAAATACAGCAACCGGAGAATAAAGAAGCACTGAAATATGTCATTAAAAGTAAGCTTCAGGAATACAGTGATATGACCCACGCAGATTCTGAAACTGCAGTTTTAGAGATAAATACAATTTTTGAAAAGTATGAGGTAGCAGATCTGCAAGCCTTCAACCGTAAAACCTCGGGGGATTTGCGGGCACTGGAGGATCAAACCTATAATCATACCTATATTTTGCTGGGAATTATTGTGGTCTTTCTCTTTATTTGGTGGTTGCTAAGAAATAAATTATACCTGCATACGCCTATGTTTATCATATCTGTACTACTATCATTAGTGGTTCTTTTTGCAGGGCTTACTGCTCCTATGATAGAAATAGATGCGCGTTTTCAGCAGGTGAATTTTCTATTGATCGGGGAACAGATAACTTTTAATGATCAGGTAATTTTCTTTCAAAGCAAAAGTATTCTGCAGGTGATCGATATATTATTCGAGACAGGAAAGGTAGATTCATTTTTTGTAGGGATCCTTATTCTTGCCTTTAGTATTGTTTTTCCTATTGCCAAACTTATATCCACCCAGATCTACCTCGCAGGAAATGAAAAAATAAGGAGAAGCAAAATCCTGAAATTCTTCGCATTTAAATCCGGGAAGTGGAGCATGGCAGATGTGTATGTGATCGCCATATTTATGGCATATATAGGTTTCCAGGGGATACTGGATCACCAGCTTTCAAACGCGAATATTGAAACCGAATCGCTCGTGAGTATTTCAACCAATAAAACATCCTTGCAGCCGGGGTTTATTATTTTTATTGGCTTCGTTTTATTTAGTCTTGTGCTTTCTACAATTCTTAAAAAGATAACTGTACTGGAAAAGAACTAAAAAATAAAAAGGTGGCTGGCAAAACATTGCAGACCATCCGATGCTAAATTAATTGGATCAATCCGTTAAGGTTTCCCCAGCGCTTGTTAGTTCTTTTTCCTCAGTTTCATTCTTAAAGAAGACTTTGAATTCGGAGCCTTCTCCTAAAGTACTTTTCAATTCAATCTTACCACCATGGGCTTCAATCATTTTCTTGACGACATATAATCCCATTCCTGTTCCCTCTATTTCACGATTAATCCTTGTCTTTTTTTCAAAGACCATCTCTTGATGTTCTTCCGCAACCCCCAAACCGTTGTCCTCTACGCTGAATATTACAAAATCCCTGATTTTATAGGTTTTTAACTTGATAACCAGGTTCCGATCTGGATCCTGATATTTAATGGCATTATGTATAAGGTTGTAAATTACGCTTCTTAAAGTATTTTTTGGAAATATTACTTTTTGCGTTTTAAAATCTTTTAAAACCTTAATGTTTCCCTTTACAATTTCCTCCCGAAGCGCATTCAAAATATTACCACATAATCTTATAATATTCTGTTGTTTCAGCTCAACTTTCTTCTGAAGATTTGCCTCGCCGTCTTCAGTAAATTCATCTAGCATTGTATTGATTCCATCAGACATGGTTTGCAACCTTTTAATCATAGCGTGGAACTTTTCTGAATCTTGTCTTTTGTATGTTTCCAAAAGTCCGGTAGAAATTAGCTTTATGGTAGAAATTGGCTGCTTCATATCGTGGGATAGTGCAAACATCAACACATTATGTTTTGCATTGATTTTCTCCAGCTCCTTAATCGCCTTCATGCGTATGGTAATATTCACAAAAGTTATAATCACGCCATTGATCTCGTTCCGGTCATGGTCCACGTATGGAAGAATGTTCATCTGAAACCAGTTGCCATCTGTTGTCTGTATTTCTTTTTCAAAAATTTCGCTCGTGGTCATTACCTCCTGAATATTGTTCAGGAAAGTAGGATAGCGAATATTATCTTCAACATGCTTAATATTTTTACCTATATCGTCATAGGATAATGAAAACTGTTCCATTGCCGGGGGGGTGAAAATTCTCAGAATCATGTCGGCATCTACGAATAATTGGGGAATAATAGTATTTGAGAAATAATTTGCCAGATCAAAATCTAATTTACGTAATGAACTAATATCCTCTTTTATTTGTTTAGACATAGAAAATTGCTTTGGAACAACTGAAGTTAAATTTTAGTTTTCAAATGTAATAAACATTGTTGATGCACACCTTGTAAAGATTAAGTAAAAACGATATTTATGTGATTTACAGGATTATTGAAGTCTAAAACTATTAATTACGACGATGTTAGGTCCTTCTCTTCGGAACCCTTATCACTATTAAGGCTTCTAAGTATAATATTCATTTTGCAGGAGACAAGGCCAAATCCTTATGAATATTTCGATTTTTACCGCTACTAGAAGAAATTGGTTTCACGGGAATGTGAGGTCTTTTTATGTGAGGTACAATATTCTATGGTTTTATAGCGTACAAAATTTTTGAAATAGCACACTGTTCAAAAATCGTAATCTTGTTCTGGATCAAAACGGAATTTAGTTGAATTATGAAATGCTATAACTAATCTTTAATTCGTTTAAAAATTCTTTGGTAATTGGTTTTTCCTTCATGGCCACTACGTTTGTATCGCTGTTAGCTTTAGCCACGTCTTCTTCGTCAACCGATGAAGAAATAATGAATACCCTGCAATGATTTTTTAGATTGGCCGGTAAATTATCGTATTCGGCCATAAATTCAAATCCAGACATGCCTGGCATATATATATCCACAAAAATCACCTCTGGCAACAAGGGAATGTTTTCCTGATTTCCCTGTAAATATTTTAAGGCCTCAATAGCCGAGGAATACTGCAAAACTTTTTTTCCAAAATTATTTTTAGTGATCATTCGCGATGCTATATAAAGATCTATAAGGTTATCGTCAATAATCATGAAACTTTTAAAACTTATGGGAAGTTCGTTACTCATACTTTTAAATTTTTGAGTCTAATGTTAAAGGTAGTTCCTATTCCTTTTTCAGACTGGATTTCAATGTTTCCCTGCATTTTTTCAACTGTTTCCTTTACAATATACAGCCCTAAACCTGTACCCTCGGTATTACCGGGCAGGCGATAGAACATTTCAAATATTTTATCATGAAATTCAGGGTCTATTCCAATTCCATTGTCGGAGATGCTTAGCTTTAATTCTTCCGGGTCTAATGTCCCGGTAAGTTTTAAATACCTTCCGGAAACCTCATTTGTATGATATTTAATGGAATTGGAAACGAGGTTTTCAAGAACTGTACTAAAGCGATGCCAATTTGAATAAAAGGGGTATTGCTCGTCAATATCAACCTTAAAAGAAATTCCATTGGCCTCTTTTATGTTGCGTACCGAGTCTACAATTTCATAAATGGTTTTCTTAATGGGTATTTTTTGAACCTCCAGATCGGTGCGGTTATTTTGCGAGTAACTAAGGATATTTTTAATGAATCCGTCAAGTCTGTTAACACTGGTTCGTATCATTTTCACATGTTCCAGGGTGTCAGGTTCTTTACTATCCTCTTCAATAAAAGAAATAAGGCCGAGAATAGAGGTTAACGGGGAACGTAAATCGTGAGAAACGCTATAGACAAAACGGTCCAGTTCCTTGTTTGTTTTAACTAATTCCTTATTTGAAAAGCTTAATTCTGAAGCCCATCTTTCTTTTTTTTCAATTTGATCAGCGAGTTCTTTGTTTAATACCCTTAGTTCTTCATCGGCCTTTCTTCTTTCGGTAATATCGGTAACCATTGCCAGGCCCCCTTTATAGCATCCTGTTTCATCAAAAAGTGGATTTACAGAAATATAGGTCCACACTTCTTTACCTGATTTTGAGAGATATTTAAATTGAAATTGACCCGAATATCCCTCTTTTTTCCTTTGCATTACATGAAGTGCCTTGTTCCTGGCATCTTCATCCATAAAGAGATAGATTTCTTTTCCTATCATCTCATCCCGGTTGTATTCCAGGATTTCACAAAGTTTATCATTGACAAAGGTGGTCCTGTCATTTTCATCTACAAGCCAGATACCCTCCTGTGCTGTCTCCACGATCTGCCGGTATTTTTTTTCACTTTCCCTGAGATATTTTTCAGTTTTTTTGCTTTCGGTAATGTCAATGCCCATATTAACAATCCCAATTACTTTACCTGAAGAATCTTTATAAGGAACCGGATTAATCAACACATTTACTTTATCCCCATTGGGACGCTCTACAATTATTTCCTCGGCAGAAGTTTTGCGTCCTTCTTTTATGGCAATAGCCATTGGGGACAATTCGTCAGGAAGAGGATTCCCATTCTTGCAATAAAGTTTCCAGGCTCCACACCACTTATCATTTTCTATATCCGGTTCTCTTCCCCATAGGGCTACTGCCGCTTTGTTGTATAATAATATGCGTCCTTCAAAATCACTGGAAACGGTAGCAATTGGTAAATTTTGAATTAATTCCTTATAGCGTTTTTCGCTTTCCTCAGTTTTTTTACGCGCCAGTACCAGTTCAGTTACATCTGTAGCAAAAACAAGGATCCCATTTATAATGCCCTCATTATTTCTGTTAGCCTGATAAATAAAGTTCAGGTATCTGTCTACGAGTTCACCGTTTCCGTGATGATCAAACTTGAGAAGCATCTCATTAGCTGAAAAAGTTTCTCCGGTTTCATAAACAGTGTCCAAGAGTTTTAAAATACCCTGTGTTTCAAGTTCCGGCAGTACTTCTTTCACTGTCTTCCCTATAATATCTTTTGCGCCTATTAATTCTAAATAAAGCGGATTGGCTAATTCGTAAACATGATCCGGTCCCTTTAATATTCCCATACAGGAAGGTGCCTGAAAGTATAGGTCATTAAAACGCTGTCTTTCAATTTCAAGCGATAATTCCAGATTTTTTTTATCTGTTACGTCTTCCACTGAATGTAAAATATGGGTTATGTTCCCATCATCATCCAATAATGGAATATTTTGAGGATTGAAATACTTGACTTTAAATCCTGAAGTACCTCGAATAGAAATATCATATTGTTGAGGTGCCATTTTATGCTTCTCCTTAAAGTCAATAACAAATTCCAGGGAGTTTCTTAAGTTTTCAACACTTTTTGACACTTTGTTTTCCGGGTTTTCAGGAAAGGCTTCAAAGATCCCTTTTCCTATTAAATCCTTTTCCGTTGAATTTGACGCTTCCAAATAGGCATTATTAACCGCCACAATTGTAAATTTTGGAGCATCAGGAAGCAATACCATACTGGGAGCAGGTATAAGTTGAAAAATAGGTTTAAATTGGGGATGGTAGGGCATAATTTTTTTAGGTTAAACGGAGTGAAGAGAATGGTAATCTGGGTAATTAAAACCACCCTGTTTTCATTTTGAAATTTCAAAGAAATCAAGGAATAGGAGATTAAAAATCATTTACAGATGTATTGGCTTTATTTACCTGAATAATTCATTTCCGGGTTGTTTATAAACGGCAAATCATAATAGTTTACTTAAATAAAAACGATATAAATATATATTTTAATCCCTCATTGAGGGTTTAATTCCCCGAGGTTCTTGATTTTACCCAAACATACTATATTAAAATGTAATTTGTAAGAAAAAAGAACGTGTCAATTAAAAAATTTGAACCATCAATGCATTTTATCGAATTTATATGCTTATAATCTTGTTTGAATTAATCGAAAAGGAAGAACCTGATTGTTGGATATTAGCTATATGAAGGGACGATTTTTAGTTCTGAATACGAACTCGAAGATTTACTCATAAATGAATTCGGAGAGGTAGGTTTGGTTAATTTTTACGCAAATTTTAAGCCCATAGATAATGTTATACTATGGAAAGGATTGAAAATCATTCATGAGCATTTTCCCCCCTTAATGTTGAACACACCGGGAATTAAATCTGATTTTTATTTTCTATTGCTTCAAATAATGAACTTCAGAAAGTTCTTTTAAATTACCGGCTGCCTGTTCTGCGGTAATATCCCTTTGCGGGCCGGCAAACATTTCGTAACCTACCATAAATTTCTTTACCGTGGCCGATCTTAAAAGCGGCGGATAAAAACTCATATGAAAATGCCATTCCGGGTATTCCTTGCCATTGGTGGGAGCCTGGTGAATTCCGGAAGAATACGGGAAAGAGGTTTCAAAAAGGTTATCATATTTTATGGTAAGCTTTTTAATAATTTCAGCAAAGGCTTTTTCCTCTTCAGCATTTAACTGCCCAATATGCTGATAATGTTTTACAGGAATAATCATCGCTTCGTAAGGCCAAACCGCCCAGTAAGGAATCAGGGCTACAAAATGTTCGTTTTTTGCTAAAATACGCTCATTAAGTTTCAGTTCCTGTTTTAAATAATCGCTTAACAAACTGCTCTTATTTTTCTCCCAGTGAGCTTTAAAATGCCTGGATTTCTTTAAAACTTCTGTAGGAATGGATTTTTGAGACCATATTTGCCCGTGTGGATGCGGATTGCTGCAGCCCATCATCGCACCTTTGTTTTCAAAGATTTGAACGTAATTTATATTTTCTTTACTGCCCAGTTCCTCATATTCTTTTTTCCAAAGTCCCACAACTTTAGTGATATCTTCCACCTCCATTAATGGGAGGGTAAGGGAATGATCTGGTGAAAAACACACTACTTTGCAAATTCCCGTTTCACTTTCGGCTTTTAGAAGTCCGTTTTTAAAATCTTCAGTAGGTCCATCGGGCAGGAGGGAAGGAAAGTCGTTTTCGAAAGAATGAACACCTTTGTAATCGGGATTTGTTTCTCCACCCATTCTTGAATTTCCGGGACATAAATAGCAGGAAGGATCGTAGGTTTCCCGTTTTTCCTGGCTGTTTTTTTCGGTTTTCCCCTGCCATGGTCTTTTGGTTCTGTGTGGCGAAACCAAAATCCATTCTCCGGTTAAAATATTATATCTTCTATGTGGATGCTTGTTCAATTCCGTGTTCATATTTTCCTCTTTTAAACTTTAGTAATTTGAGTTCCTGCGTCGGGAACTACTGTTATGGGCGTGGGGGTAATATTAAATTTTTCCTGATAAGCTTTTTCTACTTCCTCAACATAATGCTCGATTTTGTCGGTTTCAATTAAATTAATCGTGCAACCGCCAAAACCACCACCCATCATACGGGAGCCGTAAATAAAGCTTTTGTCTTCAGAAAAATCTACCAGGAAATCCAGTTCAGGGCAACTTACCTCATATTGATGCTGCAGGCCTCTGTGGGATGCATACATTAATTTCCCCAGTGCTTTTAGATCACCGCTTCGTAAAGCTTTTTCGGTATCCTGTACGCGTTTATTTTCTTCCAGTACATACCGGCAGCGTTTCAAGCTTATTGGGCCAATTTTTTCTTTGAATTCTTCCAGCATCTCAAAAGATACCTGTCTTAGCGAGTTCACTTCTGTATATTTTTTCTGAATAATGGCTACCGCATTTTCGCATTCCTGTCTTCGGGTATTGTATTCGCTATCGGCCAGGTTATGAGAAACATTAGTGTTTAAAAGTAATAATTTACAATTCTGAATTTCAGCCGGAATAAATTCTGCTTCCAGCGATTGGCAATCCAGCTTTATAAAATGATCTTTTTTGCTCATTACGGAAGCAAACTGGTCCATAATTCCGCAGTTATTGCCCACAAAATTATTCTCTGCCCGCTGCGAAAGTTTTACGATCTCCATTTGCGACAGGTTTAAATCAAATAACGAATTTAAACCACCTGCAAAACCACATTCCAGGGCTGCCGAAGAACTAATCCCTGCTCCAATAGGCAGTTCACTTTTTATAATACAGTCAAAACCCTTAAATTTTTTGCCAACTTTCTTAATTTCATCAATAACGCCCAGCAAATAATTCTCCCAGGATTTTTTTCTTTTCGAAATCTGGTTTAGGTCAAATTCCACATAAGTTTCAAAGGTTTCGCTATAAATTCGGACTAAATTATCACTATCGTTTTTCCTGAATTTAAAATGGATTTTCTTGTCTATGGCCGAGGGCATTACAAAACCCTGGTTATAATCGGTATGCTCGCCAATGAGATTAATCCTCCCGGGGGAAGCAACCTTAACTTCAGCCTTAAAATTTTTAAAATTCTCAGGTATACTGCTATTATTTTCTGCTGGTTTCAAATGAAATTTCTTTTAAAGATTTTCAAATATAATAAATGTAAAACTTACGTTCATTTGATTTATAGAGAATCTTTTACTTAAAACAGCAATTTTTATAATTATCACTTAGGGAGTGAAGACTTAAAAATTATTCTTAGATTAGATTTTCACTCAGCTTTATTTTTATGAATAAAATTTTCGTCTGGTCTATTAGCGCTGCTTTGGCAGGTTTTCTTTTTGGGTTTGATACTGTTGTTATTTCGGGAGCCGATAAACAATTGCAAGATTTATGGGGCACCTCTGATGCGTTTCACGGCTCCGTGGTTATGGCAATGGCCTTATGGGGAACTGTAGTAGGTGCTATTTTTGGAGGAATTCCCACTAATAAATTCGGAAGAAAAAATACGCTATTGGTAATAGGTGTTCTTTATCTTCTTTCGGCGCTTGGTTCAGCTTTCGCAAATGATCCTATTACTTTTGCCGTTTTTCGGTTTTTAGGAGGATTGGGAGTTGGAGCTTCGACCATTGCAGCTCCCACCTATGTTTCAGAAATTGCACCGCCTAAAGACAGGGGTAGGTTGGTATCCCTTTATCAGTTCAATATCGTTTTAGGGATTTTAATCGCTTATCTTTCAAATTATTTACTTCGCGATACCGGGACGCAACCCTGGCGGTGGATGCTCGGGGTAGAAGCTATCCCGGCGTTTATCTATGTTATATTTGTTGTATTTATTCCTAAAAGTCCACGTTGGCTTATCTCTAAATCCAGAAACGAAGAAGCGGCTAAAATACTCGAGAAAATTAATCCTGAAGCTAATTTGAAAGAACGAATGCTGGAGATTAAAAAACAATCTGAAAACCAGATCACGGGAGAGAACATCTTTATGAAAAAGTATCGCTTTCCATTAATTTTGGCTTTTTTAATTGCATTTTTTAATCAGCTTTCCGGCATAAATGCTTTTCTCTATTACGCGCCCAGGATTTTTGAATCGGCCGGTTTAGAGGCCAATACCGCCTTATTAAGTAGTATTGGTATTGGCGTGGTAAATTTACTTTTTACACTTCTTGGAGTTTTTCTAATTGATAGAGTAGGAAGGAAAAAACTGATGTTTGTGGGGTCTATAGGTTATATCATTTCTCTATCCCTGGTAGCTGCAGCATTCTTCCTGAACTGGGGCGGACTTTGGGTACCTATTTTCCTATTCCTGTTTATCGCCGCGCACGCCGTAGGCCAGGGGGCGGTAATTTGGGTGTTCATTTCTGAAATATTCCCAAATCATCTAAGAGCCTACGGGCAGGCATTTGGCTCTTCTACGCATTGGGTATTAGCAGCTATTGTACCTTCTCTGGTACCGGTTCTTTTTGCTACAATCGGCCCTGGTTATGTATTCGCATTTTTCGCATTTATGATGGTGCTTCAACTGCTTTTTGTGATTTTTATGATGCCCGAAACCAAAGGAAAAACACTGGAAGAACTGGGCGAAGAATTATCCCCTGGTAAACACAAAGAAGCATTTTAGCAATAAAATATTTTATAATGAAAAATAAATTTATATTTCTTTTTTCCTGTTTTCTTAGCGTGATGCTGCTGTTTTCCTGTAAGGATAACAATAAGCAGTCTAATGGGAAAACTCCTGAAATTACCGCCCAGAGCGATACCGATTTTAGGCCTGCTTTTCATTTTACTCCTGAAGAAAACTGGATGAACGATCCTAACGGGATGTTCTTCCTAAACGGAACCTACCATTTATTTTTCCAACATTACCCCGAAGGAAATACCTGGGGCCCTATGCACTGGGGGCACGCTACCAGTAAAGATATGATTAGCTGGGAAGAACAGCCCATAGCTCTGGAGCCCGATGAGCAGGGTTATATTTTCTCAGGAAGTGCTGTAGTAGATACTGAAAACACTTCGGGTTTTGGAAATGGGGAAACTGCGCCGGTAATTGCGATGTTTACCTATCATGATCCAAAAGGAGAGGAAGAAGGCCAGGACGATTTTCAAACCCAGGCCATTGCTTATAGTCTTGATGAAGGAAAAACCTTTACTAAATATAAAGGAAATCCTGTTATTGAAAATCCTGGGATTCGTGATTTTCGGGATCCAAAAATAACCCGTGATGAGGTACACAATCAATGGGTTATGGTACTTTCTGCCGATGATCAAACAATGTTTTACACTTCTCAAAATTTAAAAGACTGGGAGTTAGCCTCTGAATTTGGCCGTAGGATAGGCGCCCACGGCGGGGTTTGGGAATGTCCAGACTTTATACAGATGAAGGTTGAAGGAACTGAGGAGAAAAAATGGGTGTTGATTCAAAGCTTAAATCCCGGCGGATTCAATGGTGGTTCAGGGACTCAATATTTTGTAGGTGATTTTGATGGCAAAACCTTCACTTTAGACGAGTCTATGAGTGATTTGGGTGAAGATCATCATTACTGGTTGGACTTTGGAAAGGATAATTATGCCGGGGTAACCTGGGCTAATATTCCGCAGGAAGATGGCAGGCATTTATTTATGGGCTGGATGTCTAACTGGCAATATGCAAATGAAGTTCCCACGGAAACCTGGAGAAGCGCAATGACGATAGCTCGCGAATTAAAACTGACCAAAACCGGGGAAACCTACCAAATGATTTCAACCCCGGTAGCTGAACTACAAGAATATACAGTGGAAGAATTTACTAAAGACAATATTTCAGTTGAAGGCGAAACGCAAATAGCAACTTCCGAAGAAATAGACATATCTAAGTCTGTAATTTCATTTGAAATAGAAAATTTAAAAGATCAGGAGTATCATTTCAGTCTAACCAGCGAAGGAGATGATATTTTAAAATTTGGGTACGATCATAATACAGAAGAATTTTATATAGACCAAAGCCAATCTGGGCTAACCGATTTTAACGAGAATTTTGGCAATAAAATCTCAACAGCACCCCGACTTTCAAAAGCTTCGAATCTAAAAGTGAAGGCAGTTATAGATAATATGTCTATCGAACTTTTCTTTGATAATGGAGAAACCGTAATGACTGAAATTTTCTTTCCAGAGCAGAGATTAAAGAATTTTTCTGCGGAAGGAGAAAAATTTCAGATAAATGATTTAAGAATTCAAGTAATTAAAAGTTAAGATGAAACAACCAACAGCCGTATGCTTCGGCGAAATATTATATGATGTTTTTCCAGACCGGGAGAAAATTGGTGGAGCACCGCTTAATGTTGCGTCTAGATTATCGGGATTGGGAATTGAAACCGAAATGATTAGTACAGTAGGAGATGATGAAAAAGGTGAAAAACTAATTTCTCATCTGGAATCTAAAAATATTAAAACCGAAAATATTGCCAAAGATGCAGAACATGTTACAGGAGTAGTTAATGTAACTTTGTCTGCAAGTGGCTCTGCTACTTATGAGATTGCGCATCCTGCGGCCTGGGATAAAATTGAAATTTCAGAAGGGATTAAAAACTCGGTACAAAATGCTGATGCTTTTATCTTCGGAAGTTTAATTTGCCGCGATAAGGTAAGTCAACAAACGCTTTTTGAACTTTTACCGGAAGCAAAATACCGCATTTTCGATATTAATCTTCGGCCGCCTTATTATGAAAAAGAGGTTTTAGTAAAACTGATGGAGCAGGCAGATTTTATAAAATTCAATGATGACGAATTATTTGAAATTGCTGAAATGATTGGATCGCCTTATAATTCTATAGAACAAAACCTCCAATATCTTTCAGAAAGAACAAATACGCAAACCATTTGTGTAACCAAGGGGCGTCATGGCGCGGTTTTACTAAAAGATGGAGCGCGTTACTACAACAGTGGTTTCAAAGTTAAAGTTAAAGATACGGTAGGTGCGGGAGATTCATTTCTTGCCAGTTTAATCGCCGGCTTGTTAAAAGAAGAAGATCCACAAAGTACACTGGATTTTGCCTGTGCCGTGGGAGCTTTGGTAGCCGGGGAAGAAGGCGCGAATCCTGAAATTTCAAAAGACAAAATTCAAAAATTTATGTTTCCATGGTAATAGCTGTATTTTATCAATTAAAGGTGTCGCTCACAAATTAGTTTCGAACTCTTAAAGCTTTCTGGCTTTCAAAAAAATATTATCCTGAATTTCTTTTTGAAAGAACATGCAGCAATTTGCCGATATTTTTATACCCCTGTCTAGCGCCCTAATTATGTTTGGAATAGGGCTGGATCTAAATTTAAAAAATTTTATAAGAGTTTTTGTCTTGGGGGATATTTACTGGCCTGGTGTTTCAGTTATTTCTTTCCTGTAGATCTTTTTCTGGTCAATAGATCCTGTATTGTATATAAAATTGGAATCATATTGCTCGCTGCCTGTCCTGCAGGCACCGCATCAAATCTTGTCACAAAAATGCTAAAAGGGCGGGTGGATTTTAAAACATTATTTCCGAAAAGAAGAGCGTAAAGAACTCGAATAAAAATGCCGGCCACGTAAAGACAAAAACAGACCCTACTCAGTTTAGTCTTCTGCAACCGGCATTGTTTTAATTGCCAAATTAAATAAGTACAAATACAGATCTATTTGCACTTATTTGTATCAAACTTAGCGCTTTTGTTACTTTCTATTTTACGGGTTTCCGTAAGGGTAATCTCATTCAGCTGATATTCAAATATTTATAGTGCTATTTTTTTAAATATTCTTTCGAAAGAACTTAAAAAGTTTTATAGAATTCATTTTTCAAATTGCATTCACACTTTCTGAAGTAATAGAAATAGCCATGAATGCCGATTTTACTGCACTGCATTAGATATTAAATATGCTGAAACTACTGGAAGTGGTAGAATTATTTATTGGCGTATTAAATTCCTGAAAGCAATCTCCTATTTTAAAAAGTTAATATTTTGTATATCAGGAAATTAGGGTGAAAACACCCTGACAGGTAAAGCAATGATTTTCTATTTTTAAGTAATGAATTTTAAACCATTAAATGTTCTTTGTTATGAAAAGTTTTTATAATCCGATCGTAGCCCCCTGTGTATTTATAATTTGCCTTTTAGTAGGATGTAGGGATGATGATCCCGTAGATCAGTTGCAGGAAGAAGAATTTTTAAGCGCCCAGATTGATGGGACAGATTTTATGGTAGATCGTTCGGTGGGATTAATTTCCTGCCAAAAATATTTGAACGATTATGGAGGAATAGATCTTCAGGTAAATGTAGAAACCACCAGTGGAGAAATTATGGAGTTTTATATTGCCGATTATATGGGCGCAAGAAATTATATGTTTAGCAATAATATATTTAATAAAAGTTGGATGAGATACGGCATTGTCAATCCATTAGGAGACTGGATTACTGTTGCTGAAAATAAACAGGTTCAAGCTACCTTTCCATATTTGGAGATCATTGAAGATGATGGTAATTATATTAAAGGAAATTTTGAATTTGAAGCTCATAATCCAGTAGATAATTCTATGAAATTAATCAGTAACGGTAACTTTAATTTTAGGGTAGCTTCTGAACTGGATTAAATTAAATTACTGTTGAAAAAAGTTGTGTAAATGGTTTCGGGGTATCTCAAGAAGTTCAACACGATTCTTTAAAGCAGCTTTTTTTGTTATGATTTTTTGAATCCCTCATTGAGGGTTTAATTCCCCGAGGCTTGCCTCGAAATTATAAAATAGTTTTCCAATTCATACCTCGTGGGCTTGCCCCGAGGTTCTTGATTTGGACTAATTCCTGAAGTTTAAATTTATTTAACTGCGTTTTCAGAATATTTCAGTAGAAAAAACTTAAGTTGTATATGTGGTAAACCATAAACTAACCAAACTGAAATTATACATATGAATAAGCTTTTAGACGAAGACAATATAAAACTCAATTTACCGGTTAAAATAAGCTACCGGGTTTTAGAAAACCTGCTTCAGGAAAAATTAGTGGGAGAACAAATAGGAATGGAAGACTCTAAAGGCACCGTGAAAAATTATGTTGAAGTGCTTGGTGCTAATCTCGGTAAAAGTAAAGAGTCAAACTTTGATCTCACCCTTGATTTAAAATTGAAAACCCTTACTACGCTTTTTAAAAATAAAGAGGTGAACTTACTGGTACATATCGCTTTGGGTTTTGATGAGGTGGAGCAGGTGATAGAGGTGACGGAGTATGAACTGGAAGGCCAGAGCAAAAGTTGGTTTATGGATAATTCTTTAGAGACCCTTGCTAATAGCTTAATCTATAAAAAGATTAAAAATAAGATGAAATTAGATCTCCAGCCTCATATTAATGAACAGCTAAATAAGGTCAATGATAAGCTTGTAAATGAAATGGAAGCCGCTCCCGGAGTTTTTCTTTCGGGAAATGTAAACACATTAAAGGTGGCTGAAATTATCCCTGGAGATTCATTGTTGTTAATTCTTTTGGAAATTAGTGCCTATGGTTTTATAGATGTTAAGGAGATCAAGCTTTAGGCTCAAATACTTCTAAGATCTGCTCCAAAGCCATTGTTCTGGATCCTTTAATAAGGATACTACAATTTTTTAGTTCGGCTAATTGTAAATGCTTTTTGATATTTTCTGTATTATTAAACTTTATGATGTTAGGTTTGCTGGTAGTGGTTTTTTTAAACTGTTCTCCAACCAGGTAAATTTCTGAAATATCAGTATTTTCCAGGAAATTTACGATTACCTGATGTTCTGTTTCTGAAGCTGCACCCAATTCGCCCATATCACCTAGAATTACAATCTTGGAAGTGCTGGTCTTTAAATTTTTAAAGTGCTGCAATGCCGCCATCATACTCGTAGGATTGGCATTATAAGCATCAAGGTAAATTTTATTTGAATTACGCTCTATAACCTCCGATCGATTGTTAGAAGGTTTATAACTTTCTATAGCCTCTTTGATTTCTTCAAAAGGAACTTTAAAATACAAACCTATACAAAGCGCAGCAGCCATATTTTTGGAGTTGTAAGCACCACTTAATTGACTTTTAAAGCTAGTGTCGTTAAATACCAATTCGGCAGAATCGGTAGTATCTGGATAAGTGATTTTTACCAGCGACTTTCTATTGCTACCAAAACTAAAAATGTGTTTATAGTTAATTTCCAGTCTTTGTACTTCATCGTCCAGATTCAGGAATATTAATTTTTTATGGTCTTTTAAATGCCGGTATAATTCGGTTTTTGCCTGTATCACCCCATCTAAACTTCCGAATCCTTCCAGGTGAGCTTTTCCGAAGTTAGTTATAAAACCATAATCTGGCATAGCTATATTAGACAGGAATTCGATTTCTCCGGGGTGGTTTGCACCCATTTCAATTAGGCCTAATTCGGTTTCCTCATCCATAGCCAGTAAACTAAGCGGAACACCAATATGGTTATTGAGATTGCCCTGGGTGGCAGTGACTGTATATTTTTTAGAAAGTACGTTATAAATAAGCTCTTTGGTAGTGGTTTTGCCGTTGCTACCGGTAATAGCGATTATTGGAATTGCGAGGTATTTTCTATGGAACTTAGCCAGGTTTTGAAGCGCCTCGAGGGTATTATTTACAACAATATATTCCTTATCATTTAGAGCAGCTTCTTTGTCGTCTACAATAGCGCAAATTGCTCCTTTTGCAATGGCTTGTGTGGCAAATTCGTTACCATTAAAATTTGTGCCTTTTAAAGCGAAGAAAATGCTTCCGGGTTCAATGTTTCGGGTGTCGGTAGAAATTCCAGTGCTTACCAGGAATCTCTGATGGATTAATGCTGTTTTCATATAAGGCTATTTCTAAGCTTTAATTTAAATTATTCGAGAGCTTCAAAAATAAAACTATAAAAAAAGCCCTAAACAAATAGGGCTTTTATCATAATTTTTAGAAGATTAAGATATCTAATTTCTTGCCTTCTTATTTTTATCTAAAGATTTTGAACCAACTCTAGACATGGCATTTCTAAATCCAATGTAATCTGTTGCCATATCCTGTGGAAAATATCTACGTTGTGCCGGGTCTAACCAATAAGCGCGATCTCTCCAGGAACCACCTTTGTATACTCTAACCTCGTCACTTATAAGGGTGCTCCTGTCTGCAGTGTCATATCCGCGTTTTGCTACTCCTGTACTATCTGGAGTGCCTGCAACATTGTAGGTAGGGGAGTTGTACATACGTTGAGAATCATCATCTGCCTCCTGAAATGATTGGTAATAACGGCTTGAGCTCTTATCACCATCCCTATAATTACGTTGGTCACTATCGGTATAGTTTGTACGCATATAAGTATCATCCTCGGTAACCGGTATTTGTGCAATATCTCCAGGATATGCTCTGGCAACCAGTCTTCCGGTAGCTAAAGTGTCGAATTCAATTTCATCGAGCCCCACTATTTTTACTGATCCGTCTTCGTTAATAGCATTTTTGGTATAAACATTCCCCCGGTAATAGTTGAAGTCATTAAATTCATCATCAACTATTGGTCGGTATACATCGGCTACCCATTCAGCTACGTTTCCGGCCATATCATAAAGTCCGAAATCGTTGGGTGCATAAGATTTTACTTCAGCAGTAATATCGGCACCATCATCGCTCCAACCTGCAATTCCGCCATAATCTCCGGCACCTTGCTTAAAGTTAGCTAGCTGGTCTCCCTGTCTTTTTACATCGCCAGAACGCGTATATTGGCCATCCCATGGGTATTTTTTTCTACCTCTGTAAACATTGTACTCTCTAATTCCTACCAAAGCAGATGCGGCATATTCCCATTCAACTTCAGTTGGTAAACGATATTCAGGTAGTAGAATTCCATCTTTACGCTGAACATATGTTTGCCCACCAAGGGCATTCCCTTCTGCATCGGTATTTTGATTATCAATCATATTTTGAGATTCATCTCCTCCCTGGCTAATTTCAGTATTTCCACCGTATGCCTGGCTGGGGGCATTTAAGTAAGTTTCGGTATTAAAAGTGGTACCTGCCTCAACATCGGTATAGCGGGCACCTTCTTTAGTGTAACCGCCTTCTTCTAAAAGAAGTTCGTTTACCCTGTCGGTTCTCCATTTGCTAAACTCTACCGCCTGTATCCAGCTAACACCAACTACGGGATAGTTGCCATAAGCAGGATGGCGTAAATAGTTATTAACCATTGTTTCGTTAAAGCCTAATCTATTTCTCCAAACAAGGGTGTCTGGAACTGCACCGTTATAAATATTACGGAAGTTCTCCTGTGTTGGAGGAAAAACCTTTTTTAACCAATCAAGGTATTCCATATACATCATATTGGTTACCTCAGTTTCGTCCATGTAAAAAGACTGAACGTGTTGTTGGGTAGGAGTGTTGTTCCAATCGTGCATAACATCGTCCTGCACCTGTCCCATAGTAAAGGTTCCGCCTTCCACGAAAACCAGCCCCGGGCCGGCTTCCTGTTCCTTGTAATCTGTGTTATACTGGAATCCACCTTCATCTGAATTAATGTCCCATCCGGTTGCCCTGGAGTTATTATCATAGTCCCGGGAATTATTACAGCTTAGTAAACCCACGCCAAGAACGAGGGTTAAAAAGGCTCTAAAAGCAATATTGATTCTCATATTCATCATCTCTTTTGGTAGAAATATTAGGCTTTGCAATATAGTAATTAACGCTAAAAGTACAAGTTTATTTTATGATGTCTCCCAGGCTTCAAATTTATTTAAAACCCTGATGACCTTAGGGCTTAGGGAGATATGAAGCTCTTTGAAAACTCCCGCGTCCCTATTTATTCATCATAAGGTTAGGCAGGAAAGCAGCAAAATTAAACGAATTTTATTAAACTTAAGCTTGCAGCACCTAAAAAAGTGGCTAAATTACTAAACATACAATATTTTAGCTTTTTTGCAGTTGTTAAGAGTCTATCCCTACTTTTTTTAATTGCTTTATAGATGTTAAATTATTTACGTATTATTTTATAATATTATTTTAAACTTAAGGTCTTTTCTTAACAAGATTATTAGTATATATTTGTTAATCATTAATTAATATGATGAAAAAAATTACAATATTATTGCTCGGCTTAGTTTTAAGCTCACAGTTTAAAATGAATGCCCAGGAAGAAAGGGATAGGGTGATTACTACTGCAGTCCCTTTTTTACTTGTAGCTGCCGATGCCAGAGCAGCCGGAATGGGTGATCAGGGTGTGGCCACTTCTCCAGATGCTTTTTCCCAGCAATGGAATCCTGCTAAATATGCTTTTGCTACCAGTGAACATGGGATAGGGGTTTCTTATACTCCTTATTTAAGTGATATTGTTAACGATATTTTTCTGGGAAATATTAGTTATTTCTATAGAATCAATGAAAGAAGTGCTTTTGCTTCCAGTTTGCGTTACTTTAGCCTGGGAAGTATAGAACAGCGATCCAGTTTTGAACAGGCTCCTTTATTAGTTAATCCTAACGAACTTACTTTCGATCTTTCATATTCATTACGTCTAAGTGAAAACCTTTCTATGGCTGTTGCCGGGCGCTATTTGCGTTCAGATCTTGGTCTGCAAGACGAAGAAGACTTAGGTGCAGCTAATAGTTTTGGGGTAGATGTGGCAGCCTATTATCAGAGTGATCAAATGATTTTTTCAGGTTTTGACGGAGTGTGGAAAGCAGGTGCTAATATTTCCAATATTGGTCCTAAAATGAAATATGACGATGCAGGGCAGGAAAATTTTATCCCAACTAATTTTAAAGTAGGAACAGGTTTCGATTTTATATTTGATATTGAGAACCGTCTGGGCGCTTACGTCGAGTTCAATAAACTTTTGGTGCCTACACCGAGGGATTTTAATGGGGATGGAGAAATTGATGCCGAAGATGATGCGCGGTATAATGATATAGGTGCTATAGAAGGTATCTTTACTTCCTGGGGCGATGCACCGGGTGGTTTAGGAGAAGAGCTTAGGGAAGTGACCTGGGCGTTGGGAGCTGAATATATGTATCGGGAAGCATTTGCATTTCGTGCCGGCTATTTTAGTGAAAGTCTTACCAAAGGATCCAGGAGGTTTGCTTCTTTCGGGGCAGGTTTTAAATATGAGCAGGTTAACATAGATATTTCCTATTTATTTTCTACCTCACCGGTACCAAGTCCTTTAGAAGGGACCCTGCGTTTTGGATTAACCTTTAACTTTGGAGATCAATTCGCTACCTATTAACTTTTTCAGAAAAAGAACTGATTAATTTAATATTTGCTACCTGAAAGCTTTCTGTTATCTTTCCTGTCCAATTATTTTTATATGAAACCATTAAAAATCACCTCTAATTTTGAGGTTTATGAATCTGTAGAAGAACTTCCACAGGCTATTCAGAATTTAATGAATAAAGCGATCTTGGCCCGGGATAAAGCTTATGCACCCTATTCTCAATTTAAGGTTGGAGCTGCTTTAGCTTTAAATAATAATGAGATAGTTGCCGGAAGCAATCAGGAAAATGCTTCTTATCCTTCGGGTTTATGCGCAGAACGTACCGCGATTTATTACGCCGGGGCTGCCTATCCGGAAGCTCAAATTCAAAATATTGCCATTTCAGCTAAATCTATGAAGCATAAAGTTGAAGCCCCAGTGCCACCGTGTGGTGCTTGCAGGCAGGCGTTGGTGGAGTATGAATTAAAGCAGAAAGCTGAAATCGCAGTTTATTTTATGGGCGAGAGTGGTAAGGTGATGAAGGCAAACTCTATAAAAGATTTACTACCTTTAATTTTTGAAAATTCAGTATTATAACGTTTTCGTTATTTTTGCTTGAAAACTGTTTTCCATTCTTATTGAAAATAGTATTTTTGTTTTCCGCTTGGCAAACCCATCTGTCTGGCCTTAAAATTAATAAGTTAAATGAAGAAAGTAACAAAAGCCACCTATTTAAAGTGGTACGAGGATATGCTGTTTTGGCGTAAATTTGAAGATAAACTTGCACAAGTTTACATTCAGCAGAAAGTAAGAGGTTTTTTGCATTTGTATAATGGGCAGGAAGCTATCCTGGCAGGAGCCCTTCATGTGATGGACCTGGAAAAGGATAAAATGATTACTGCTTATCGTAACCACGTGCAGCCAATTGGTTTAGGGGTAGATCCTAAAAGAGTGATGGCAGAGCTTTACGGTAAAGGTACAGGGACATCTCAAGGTCTTGGTGGTTCTATGCATATTTTCTCTAAAGAACATAACTTTTATGGAGGTCATGGTATTGTAGGAGGGCAAATCCCACTTGGTGCGGGGCTTGCATTTGCAGATAAATACTTTAAGCGAGAAGCGGTTACACTTACTTTCTTAGGTGATGGTGCTGCAAGACAGGGTTCTCTTCACGAAACATTAAATATGGCCGTGAAATGGAATTTACCGGTGGTGTTTTGTGTAGAAAATAACGGTTATGCTATGGGAACTTCTGTAGCAAGAACTGCTAAAGGTACCGATATCTGGAAGCTTGGTAATGGTTACGAAATGCCTTGCGGTCCTGTAGATGCTATGGATCCTATTAAAGTAGCAGAAGCTTTAGATGAAGCGATTAAAAGAGCAAGAAAAGGTGACGGGCCTACATTTTTAGAAATGAAAACTTACCGTTATCGTGGTCACTCTATGAGTGATGCCCAGCAATATAGAACAAAAGAAGAAGTTGCAGAATATCAGGAATTAGATCCAATCACCAAGGTGTTGAAGATAATTAAGGATAAAAAGTATGCTTCAGAAGATGAAATAAAAGAGATCAACAAACGCGTTAAGGATAAGGTATCCGAATGTGAGAAATTTGCTGAAGAGTCAGGTTTCCCGGAAAAGAACGTGATGTATGATGTTGTTTACGAACAGGAAGATTATCCGTTTTTAGCACATAAACCTCAGTAAATTATGGCAGAAGTAATCAATATGCCGCGTTTGAGCGACACCATGGAAGAAGGTGTTGTTGCGAAGTGGTTAAAGCAAAAAGGTGATAAAGTTGAAGAAGGAGATATCCTTGCTGAAATAGAAACCGATAAAGCTACGATGGAATTTGAGTCTTTTCACGAAGGGACTTTACTTCATATTGGTATCGAAGAAGGCGAAACCGCCCCTGTAGATACTTTACTTGCTATTATAGGTGAGGAAGGAGAAGATATTTCTGAATTGCTGAAAGGTGGCGGAGATTCTGGTAAAGACGAAAAGAAAGATAAGAAAGAAGATAAGTCAGGTGCTGATGAAGACGAGGCAGAAGATGAAGCTGAAAGTGATGGCGATAGCGACGATGGGGGAATTCCGGAAGGCGTAGAGATTATTACTATGCCCCGCCTTAGTGATACCATGGAAGAAGGTACCGTTGCATCCTGGTTGAAAAAGGAAGGCGACAAAGTTGAAGAAGGAGATATTCTGGCTGAGATCGAAACCGATAAGGCTACGATGGAATTCGAATCTTTCTATGAAGGGACTTTGCTTAAAATTGGTCTTGAAGAAGGCGAAACCGCAAAGGTTGATAGTCTTCTTGCTATTATTGGACCGGAAGGAACAGATGTTTCTAACGTTTCAGTAGACGGAAAGTCTAAAAAATCTTCAGGAAAATCAGATAAGAAAGACGATAAAAAATCAGATAAATCTGAAGAAAAAGAAGAAAGCAAATCTTCAGATAAGAAATCTTCAGGTTCATCTAAAGACGGTGGAAGAATTTTTGCTTCTCCGCTTGCCAAGAAAATGGCAGAAGATAAAGGTATAGATCTTTCAGATGTGGAAGGTACCGGCGGCAATGGCCGTATCGTGAAAAAGGATATCGAAGATTATAAACCTTCAGAAAAACCTGCTGAAGCAAAAGCCGGCAAAGAAGATGCTGCTGCTGCTGCGCCACAACCTTATGTGCCTGCAGGAGAAGAAAGCTTTGAGGAGATTAAAAACTCTCAAATGCGTAAAACCATCGCAAAAAGACTTGGGGAATCTAAGTTTAATGCGCCGCATTACTATCTTACTATAGAGGTAGATATGGCAAATGCAATGGCTTCACGTAAGCAAATTAACGAAATGCCAGATGTGAAGGTTTCCTTTAACGATATGGTAATTAAGGCCAGTGCCATGGCGCTTCGCAAACACCCACAGGTAAACAGCCAGTGGACAAATGAATCTATGAAAATAGCTAAACACATTCATATGGGTGTTGCTGTAGCGGTAGAAGAAGGCCTTGTAGTTCCTGTTTTAAAATTTGCCGATCAAATGTCTATGACCCAAATTGGGAACAATGTAAAAGACGTTGCCGGTAAAGCAAGAAACAAGAAATTGCAGCCAAATGAGATGGAAGGAAGTACCTTTACTGTTTCTAATCTGGGTATGTTTGGTATTGTTGAGTTTACCAGTATCATTAACCAGCCAAACTCTGCAATCCTTTCTGTAGGAACTATTGTTGAAAAACCAGTAGTGAAAAACGGACAAATCGTGGTAGGAAATACCATGAAGTTAACCCTTGCCTGCGATCACAGAACAGTAGATGGAGCAACCGGTGCTGCTTTCTTAAAAACGCTTAAAACTTACATGGAAAACCCGGTGACTATGCTAGCGTAAACCAGGTTTTAAAATAACTAATTATTAAAATCCCGCACTCTTGCGGGATTTTTTTATCTTTAACGGTATGAGAAAAATCACACTAAGTTTTGCTTTATTTGCCGCGCTTCTGCTAATTTCTTCCTGCGGAAACTCACAAGCGGTCCAAACTTCAGAAGAAGTAAAAACCGGTTTAAATATCAATGTTCAGCAAGCTGAAGTTGAAGAATTACTGAATTATTTGTCTTCAGACGAATTAAAAGGAAGACAAACAGGTTCGGAAGGAATTGAAATGGCCGCGCAAAGAATTGAAAGCATTTTTGAAGAAAACGGTCTTCAAAAATATTTTGACACTTACCGCCATAATTTTGAAATCCAGGGTATGGAAGGATTTAATATAGTTGGAGTACTGGAAGGAAACGATTCTAAGCTAAAGGATGAATTCATTATTCTTGGAGCTCATTATGATCATATAGGAATTCAGGAGCCGATAGAAGGAGATTCAATCGCTAATGGTGCGAACGATAATGCTGCCGGGACTGTGGCTGTTGTAGAACTGGCCAAGAAATTTGCTGAAATAGACGATAATAAACGCAGTATCATGTTCGTATTATTTTCGGCTGAAGAAATGGGGCTTCAAGGTGCAAAGAAAATAGCACAGAAACTTAAGGAAGACGACCTGGATCTTTACACTTTATTCAATTTTGAAATGATTGGCGTGCCTATGAACGAAAAAGATTATATAGGCTATCTAACCGGTTACGAAAATTCTAATTTTGCTGAAAAATTCAATGAATATTCAGGGGAAAAAGTGCTTGGCTTTCTGCCACAGGCCAAGGAATATAACCTGTTTAAACGAAGCGATAATTATCCGTTTTTCGAGGAATTTAATGTCCCGTCTCAAACAATTTCAACTTTCGATTTCACTAATTATGATTACTATCATCACGTGGCCGATGAAGCTGAAAAACTTGATGTATCTCATATGACGAGAGTGATTGAAAGCGTGATCCCGGGAATATTAAAAATGGCCAACACGCCAGAAAAAGAAATAAAGTTAAACCAACATGATGCTGGACACTAAAAAAGTGAACATCGGAAATAATTTTAAATAAATGAAACATATTGTCATAACAGGAACCAGCCGCGGAATTGGCTATGAAATGGTAAAGTTTTTTGCCGAAAAGGGGCATAAGGTACTGGCGCTTTCCCGAAACGATAAACCGGTTTCTGAGCTTAATTTAGACAGCGTAACAACTTTTTCCTGCGATATTTCAAAGGCTGAAGATCTTAAAAAAGTTTCAGCGTTTATCGATGCGAAATGGGAACAGGTGGATGTTTTGCTAAATAATGCCGGGGCACTTATCAATAAGCCTTTTGAAGAAATTTCAGCAGAAGAATTTCAGAAAATATATAGCACTAATGTATTTGGAGTAGTTGGTTTAACTCAAAAACTACTACCTTTTATGAATAAAAATGCACACGTAGTCAACATTAGTACGATGGGTGGGGTGCAGGGCAGTGTGAAATTCCCGGGACTTTCGGCTTATAGTTCGAGTAAGGCAGCCGTTATTACATTAACCGAACTTTTGGCTGAAGAATATAAAGAAAATGGACCTTCATTTAATGTATTAGCTTTAGGAGCGGTACAAACCGAAATGCTGGAAGAAGCATTTCCCGGTCTGGAAGTTCCACTTTCGGCGAAGGATATGGCTGAATATATCGCAAATTTTAGTCTCACCGGGCATAAATTTTATAATGGGAAATTGCTCCAGGTATCCAGTAGCACACCGTAGCCGATGAGAGAAATCCTTGAAAGATATATTCCAGAACGAGCTGTTCCTCCGGTATTTGAAATGATTAAGGCCAATAATGTTCATTTAAAGATTGTAAATGAGCGCAAAACCAGGCATGGGGATTACCGGAGAATGCCAAACGGAGCTCAGCAAATTACGGTTAATGCAAACCTGAACAAATACCGTTTTTTAATCACTTCGGTACATGAAATAGCGCATTTATTAGCTTTCGAAAGATTTGGGAGGAAAATAAAACCCCATGGTCACGAATGGAAATTTACCTTCAGGGAGTTAATGTTGCCTTTTATTAGACCTGAAATTTTTCCTTCAGGATTGCTTCCGGTAATTGCGCAGCATTTTAGAAATCCAAAAGCCAGTAGTGATACTGATGCAAAATTATCGGTAGCGCTTAAAAGTTTTGATCCTGAGAATGATAAAAACTATATTTTTGAAATTCCATTTGGAGGGATTTTCAGAATCTATAATGGTAAAACGTTTAAAAAAGGGGAGAGAAGAATAAAACGCTACGAATGTCTGGAAGTAGATACGGGCAAAGTTTATTTGTTTCAACCCAATGCGGAAGTTGAGTTGCTCAAAAATTAATTTCTTTTCTATGAAAAACACAAATCACTACGCGATTTTAATGGCCGGCGGGATTGGTTCCCGGTTCTGGCCTATAAGTACCACGCAATTTCCCAAGCAATTTCAAGATATTCTTGGGGCAGGATCAACGCTTATCCAAACTACTTTTCATCGTTTGGCCAAGCTGATGCCTAAAGAGAATATTATAATCCTTACTCATAAAGATTATAGAGAAACGGTAAAAGAGCAGCTGCCGCAGGTAGAAGATGAGCAGATTGTACTGGAACCTGAAATGCGAAATACAGCCCCTAGCATTTTATTAGGCGCTTTAAAGATCAAGAAGAAAAACAAGGACGCGTTAATTCTTGTAGCACCTAGTGATCACTGGATTCAGGGTGATAACGATTTTCAAGAAAATATTGAAGAAGCTTTTAATATTGTTTCCTCTGAAAATAAACTCGTTACTCTGGGTATTGAACCTACTTTTCCCAATACCGGGTATGGATATATTAAATACAAAAAAGATGAAACCGAAGGTTCTAAAAGGGTTTTAAAGTTTACTGAGAAACCTTCATTTAAAAAGGCTGAAACCTTTTTAGAGGAAGGGAATTATCTTTGGAATGCGGGTATTTTTATCTGGAGTGCCGCTTTTATTCTGGAAAGTTTTAAAAAGTACCAACCGGAAACTTTCAGACTTTTTGAAGCGGGAAATGATTATTACAATACTGATCGGGAGCAGGAATTTTTAAATGAAAACTATCATAAAACACAGAATGTTTCTATAGATTACGCAATTATAGAAAAGTCTGATAAGGTATATGTTATTCCAGCAAAATTTAAATGGAACGATCTGGGAACCTGGAAATCCCTGGAAGATGAACTGCCGCAGGACGATCGAGGTAATACAATGGTAAACGGGCGTTTACTGCCTATTAATTCTACCGGAAATATTATTAAAACTCAAAATAGCAAGGTTGTGGTCTTAGAAGGCTTAAAGGATTTTATCGTGGTAGAAAATGATAATGTGTTGTTAATTTCTCCGAAGGAAAAAATACAGGAAATCAAGGCGCTTAGGGAAAAGGCAATTGAGAATTTTGGTGAAGAACTAGGTTAAAATTTTATGGATAATAATCAGAAACCTGAAAATAATCAATCCCTCGATTCGCAGAAGAAATCGGAAGATCTAGGTGCAAACGCAAAAGGGATTTGGAAAAATATAAAATCGCTTATAAAAGAGCTTTTAGAGATTCGGCATGATACCGATAGGGAATCCACAGTAGAGGCGGTAAAGAAAGATATTTCTTTTAAAGGACACAATGCCTGGATTCTTATTTTTTCCATATTTGTGGCTTCTGTAGGACTTAATGTAAGTAGTACTGCGGTTGTTATTGGAGCGATGCTTATTTCTCCTTTAATGGGTCCGATTGTAGGTGTAGGAATGTCGGTAGCTATAAACGATGTGCTGACCCTTAGAAAATCCTTTATCAATCTTGGTTTAATGGTAGGCTTAAGTGTACTTACCGCTTATATTTATTTTCTTATTTCTCCTGTAAAAGAAGAAACTCCGGAACTTATTGCAAGAACCTATCCTACTATTTTAGATGTATTAGTGGCTATTTTTGGTGGTTTGGCGCTTATCGTAGCCAAAACCAAAAAGGGGACCATTGCCAGTGTAATTCTTGGGGTTGCGATTGCTACAGCACTTATGCCGCCTTTATGTACCGTAGGTTATGGTCTGGCCATTGGTAACTGGTCTTATGCAGGTGGTGCATTATATCTTTTTTCAATTAATGCGGTATTTATTGCGCTTTCTACTTTTGTAGTAACCAAAGTGCTTGGATTCCCATTGGTGAAATATGTAAATAGCAAAAAACGTAGAAGAACCGCACAAATAGCTTCGACTATAGCTGTAATTGTGATGATTCCAAGTGTTATTTTGTTTGTTTTCTTACTTCAGGAACAATTATTTGAATCTAAGGCCAAAGAATTTGTATCGAATGTGATGCGATATGAAGGCACTGAGGCTATAAAATCGTCTTACGATTATAATGAAAGAAGTATTGAAGTATATCTAATTGGGAATCGGGTACCCCAGGCAACAATTTCTACCTGGAAAAAGCAATTGGAAGATATTGAAGCTTTAAAGGAATCTGAGTTGATAATTCACCAGGGAGCAAATCCCACTGGAGACCTTGATCAGCTATCCACTCAGGTTAGAAGTGGTATTCTTGAAGATCTCTATATGAAGAATCAGGAGCTTATCGAGAATAAAGATGAAAAAATTGCGATTCTGGAAAATGAAATATCTAAATATCGGGGTGACGGTTTTTCATTTAGCGATTTAAGTCAGGAAGCGAAAATAAATTATGAAGGTATTGGCGAATTAGGCTATTCTAACCTAATCAAAACCAATTTTACAAAAACCGACACGATTCCCACCTTTACAGTTGGCTGGAAGAAAGAATTAAATGCAGGTCAAATTGCTGAACAAAAACAGCGTTTTGAAAAATGGTTGAAGGTTCGTTTAAAATTGGATACGCTGCAGGTAAGATCGGTTAATTAAAGCCCTTTTTGTTGTGCTTCCCTTACCTTTTGGAAAAGGTTGGAGGAATAAACAAAGTCGGTTACGGTTTCGTCATCGGTTTGAAAGATCTGCGATTTATCGCCTTTCCAGGCTAAAACCCCATCTTTTAAAAAAGCGATTTTTTCACCAATTTCCAAAACCGAGTTCATGTCATGGGTAATAATTATCGTAGTAATATCGTACTCGTGGGTGATCTCCTGGATAAGTTTATCTATTACCGTTGCAGTTTTAGGATCCAGACCAGAGTTCGGTTCATCACAAAATAGATATTTAGGTCGGTTCACAATAGCGCGGGCAATAGAAACCCTTTTTTGCATCCCTCCACTAATTTCTGAAGGTAATTTTTTCTCAGAGCCTTCCAGGTTTACTCGTTTTAAAACTTCTTTTACTCGTTCCAGGTTTTCCTTTTTCTTTTTTCTGTGAGTAAACATTCTTAAAGGGAACATAACGTTCTCTTCCACAGTCATAGAATCAAAAAGGGCGCCACCTTGAAAAATCATTCCTATCTGCTTACTTAGGTCTTTTTTTTCATCTTCAGTAAATTCAGAATAAGGTTTGCCGTCATATTTTATAGTACCTTTTTCCGGAGTTAATAATCCAAGCATGCATTTTAGAAGTACACTTTTACCGGAACCAGACCCCCCAATAATAAGGTTCGTTTTACTTTTTTCAAACGTATAATTAATACCTTTTAAGATCTCCTCTCCATCAAATGCTTTATGTAAATTCTCTATCTCTATCATTAACTTAGTAATAATTGGGTTACTGCGTAATTTGTGATAATAATAACCACACTTGTCCATACAAAAGATGTGGTACTGGCCTGGCCAACTTCCAAAGCGCCGCCTTTCATATAATATCCGTGATAAGCGGGAACGGTTGCCAATATGAATGCAAATAAAAATGTTTTGATAAAAGCGTAAACAAGGTGGAAAGGAATAAAATCTTCCTGAAGACCCTGAATAAAAAGATCTGGGGGTACGAAACCTCCCAGAACTGCAGCAACATAAGCTCCAAAAACACCAAGGAACATAGAGATGGCAATTACGAAAGGATAAAATAACATTGCCACAATCTTCGGGAAAATAAGGTAGTTCAAAGAGTTTATACCCATTACTTCCAAGGCATCAATTTGTTCGGTTACGTTCATAGAACCTATACTGGAGGTTATATAGGAACCCACCTTACCCGCCATAATAACCGAGATAAATGTAGGTGCGAATTCCAGGATTATAGATTGCCTGGCAGCGTAGGCGATAAGTGTTTTGGGAATTAACGGGTTATTTAAATTTAGGGCTGTTTGCAGAGCTACCACAGCTCCAATAAAAAATGACAGAAAAGCTACAATTCCCATGGAGCCAATTATCAGGTCATCTAGTTCTTTAATGATTAAACCTTTCAAAACCGATGCTTTTGTCATTCGGTGAAAAGTACCCTTTAGCATTAAAAAATATTCCCCAATGGAGTGTAAATAGTTCATTAAGCAATTTTTGTAAAGCTAAAATACTAAAAAATTACTCCAAAGTATTTAACGTAGAATTAATCTTTAGCCTTATAAGTTTAGTATTTTTGAGCTACTTCTATAAAACAAATATAATGAGGCGATTTACATTTTTACTATTGGCCGGTTTATTGACTTTTCAGACTTTTTCTCAGGAGAAAATGCAGGAAAAACCCAAACTTGTGGTGGGGATTGTTGTAGACCAGATGCGCTACGACTATCTTACCCGGTTCTGGGATAAGTTTGGAGAAAACGGATTTAAAAAGATGATAAATGAAGGTTACAATTTCAAGAACAATCATTTTAATTATGTGCCTACCTATACCGGGCCGGGGCATGCTTCGGTTTTCACCGGCACCAGCCCAATGAACCACGGGATTATAGGTAATGGCTGGTACGATAAATTTACACACGAGTCGGTTTACTGTGCGGGAGACAATTCTGTAACGCCAGTGGGAACTCAGGATGATGCGGGAAAAATGTCTCCCCACCGAATGAAAACCACAAGTTTTGCTGATGAAAATCGCTTGCATACGCAAATGCGTGGAAAAACTATTGGCGTAGGTTTAAAAGACCGTGGGTCTATACTTCCAGCCGGGCATACCGCAAATGCAGCTTACTGGTTTCACGGAGCCGATGAAGGAAAATGGATAACCAGTTCATTTTATATGAATGAATTACCGCAGTGGGTTGAAGATTTTAACGCTTCAGGTAACGTAGAATCTTATTTGAAAAGCTGGAACACTTTATATGATATTGAAACTTATAAAGAGAGTGGAAGTGATATAAATGAATTTGAAGGAGGATTTAAAGGAAAGGAAACAGCTTCTTTCCCATATGATCTAACCAAACTGGGAGATACCGATCGTAAATTTGAAATTCTTAAAGCTACTGCTTACGGGAACGATATAACTACAGATTTTGCTTTGGCGGCCATAGATGCAGAAGAATTAGGGATGGATGACGATACCGATGTACTTACTTTAAGCTATTCCAGCACAGATTATATTGGGCATAATTTCGGAGTGAATTCTAAGGAAATTCAGGATACTTATTTAAGATTAGACCAAAATATTGCCGATTTATTAACTCATCTAGATGAAAAGGTAGGGGAAGGTAATTATACAATTTTCTTAACTGCAGATCACGGTGGAGTAGATGTGCCGGCTTATCTGGAATCTGTAAATATACCAGCCGGGTATTTTGAATCTGATGAATTTACTGAAGAGCTTAAAGAATTTACAGCAGAAGAATTTGATGAAGAGGACCTTATAGAAAGTGTATACAATAGTCAGATATTTTTTAATTATGAAGTAATGCAAGAAGCCGAAATCAGTTTTTCAGAATTACAATCTAAATTGGCGCATTACATTCTTCAGCTGGATCAAATAGATAAAGTTTTTACCAGGGATCAGCTTAGCAGCGGAAGTTTTGTTACAGGAGCGGGAGCTGCTATCCAAAATGGATTTAATCAAAAAAGGAGTGGAGATATAGTGTATGTTTTAGATCCCGCAACCATTGTTTATTCCAGAACGGGTTCAACCCACGGCAGCGGATTGATGTATGATACTCACGCCCCATTAATTTTCTACGGAAATGGAGTGAAAAAAGGCAGCACAACACAAAGAACAGAGATAGTAGATATAGCTCCAACGGTTTCAACTATTTTGGGAATATCTTTTCCAAATGCAACCACAGGAAAACCATTATTTATGATGTTGGATACAGGAGAAAGTGAAAGTTCAGAATAATTTTTTCTGCATTTTTTTCCAGCGTAAATTTCTAATAAAACGGCCTTCATCTTGATTTACAAAAAAAGGTCGTTTTTCATTTTTAGCTTGCAGAAAGCCAACTATGCAATCGCGGAAAAAGCCTAAATCTTTCTTTTTAAAGGCAAGTTTAGCTGAAGCGATTACAGAAATAACAAAACCGTATCTTAATCTGTAAAAAGCTGCGCCCTGCTTATATTTTGATGTATTGCTGTAATTCTTTCCGGTGGGTTTAAGATGCTTTACCCTTAGGCTTTCATCGGTTTTTATTTCCCAGCCGTGGTATTGTGCAAGCAACTCATCTACCGTATCCCAGCCCATTGCCAGTTTAAGCCCTCCAATATCCTTAAAACAGGCTTTTCGGTAAGCTTTTAAAGCTCCGCGAATATGATCTTTCCCGGTGAGGTTTTCCAGTACCCATTCTTCATTCTTTTGAATTTCACAAAATCCGCCAACCATTCCTGCTTTTGGGTTTTGCTCAAAATGAAGCTTGATTTTCTCTAAATATTCTTTCGGAAAAATTAAATCGGCATCAAATTTACAAATGATATCGAAAGACTTATCCAGGTTTTCTAAACCCGAATTAAAAGCATTGATCACTTTACTACCGGGCAAATGAACACCTTCTGAAGTATTTTTGACCAGCGAAATTTCAGGATATTTTGTAGAAAAATTAGATACAATATCTGGAGTGGTATCGGTAGAGCCATCATCTACCACCACAATTTTATTAGCCGGAAAACTTTGATTTATTAAAGATTGAAGTGTTTCGCCAATAAATTCAGCTTCGTTATAGGCGGGAATGATGATGCAAATCTTCAAATGGCGAAATTTAGAAGTTACTATGATTTAAGAAAAAAGTAATTCCGCTTAGATCCTTTCCGCATAAACCGCATAATATCTTGGAGTGAAATATCTTAAAACAGGCCTGATTCCCAGTTTCTTTACCGGGTTGGTCCATTTTTTTCTGCTAATAATTTTCCAGCCAGCTTTCTCCAAAAGCCAGTCGAATTGCCAGTCTTCAAATTCGTGGTAATGCCGGTCGCGCATATCGGTTTTACTACGGTAGGCGCTGGAAAACCATAATTTAAGCGGAACTGTAGCCACTAATTTTTTAGCCTTAATATTTGCTAAAACATTGTAGGGGGCGACCAAATGTTCAAAAATTTCGAAAGCTGTAACTACATTATAGACGGAAGTTTCCACAGCTTCGGTATTCAGGTCTAAGTCTTCCCCTTTGGTGTTTTGTACCTCATAATTATGCTCCTCCATAATTTCTGAAAAAGGATTTTTTACTCCTAAATCAAGAATTTTAGCAGGAGCCGGTACATTGGATTCTAAAAAATCTAAAGTTTCTTTATAACGTTTGTTTGGAAAAGTATTTTCGTACATCTAATATTGATAAACAATCGCGTTTACGTTCATTCCCGCACCAACACTGGCAAACATCACCACATCTCCTTTTTCCAGATGTTGCTCGGCTATTTTGTTTTTCACGACAAGATCGTAAAGCGTAGGAACCGTAGCCACACTGCTATTACCCAATTCCTGAATAGTCATTGGCATAACTTTGTCTGGCACTTCCTGGTTATGAAGTTTGTAGAATCGCTTAATAATAGCTTCATCCATCTTCTCGTTTGCCTGGTGGATAAAGATTTTTTTAAGGTCTTTTATAGTTTTGCCACTATTTTCCAAACAGGTTTTCATAGCCGCAGGAACATGCATTAATGCAAATTCGTAGATTTTACGACCGTTCATTTTTATATAGCGCAAATCCTCTGGCGATTCAGTTCGGTTAGATTTTCCGAAGTAAATATAATTAGCTTCGTTAAAAGCATAAGTTCCCGATTCGTGGGCAAGAATACCGCCTTCTTCTTCGGTTTCTTCCACTACAACTGCACCGGCACCATCAGAAAAAATCATAGAATCACGGTCATGTTTATCTACTACTCGAGATAAAGCTTCTGCACCAATTACAAGGCATTTTTTTGCCATACCGGCTTTTATAAAGGCCTGTGCCTGTATCATCCCTTCAATCCAGCCCGGGCAACCGAAAAGTACGTCATATCCAACGCATTTTGGGTTTTTAATACGCAAATGGTATTTCACCCGTGTGGCCATACTCGGCACCGTATCACTCTGTATGCTTTCATGCTTTACATCGCCATAATTGTGGGCTACAATTATATAATCTAAAGTTTCGGGATCTGTTCCTGAAGTTTCCAAAGCTTGCTGGGCGGCAATGACTGCCATATCTGAAGTATTTAAATTCTCCTCCAGGTAACGCCGTTCTTCAATTCCCGTTATGGCCTTAAATTTGGCAATGGTTGTTTTATTGTCCTGCGGAAATCCTGTTCCGTCAAGATTGAAAAATTCATGATTGTCAAAGTCAGCATTTGCGGTTATAACTTTGGGGATATAACTACCTGTGCCGGTAATTTTAATATTCATCTGACTTTTAATTAAGATTAAACTCTAATGTATTAATTACAAATATAGTGAGCTTTAAACGAAACTGAAAAATAAACTGAAATGTGATTAAAATCACATTATAAAAAATGCCTGAAAATAATTTTCGAGAATGACTTCTGTAGAAAATTTTCAGGCATTTTTTTAAACTTAAGCGTCCATATATTCCTCTATAGGAGGGCAGGTACACATTAGGTTTCTGTCTCCAAATGCTTCGTCTACACGTCTTACACTTGGCCAGAATTTATTTTCTGATACATAGTTTAACGGGTAAGCTGCTTTTTCCCTGGTATAAGAAAATTTCCACTCATCTGATGTCAACATCGTAATAGTATGTGGCGCATTTTTAAGTACGTTATCTTCTTCGCTATCCAGTTCTTCAATTTCCTGTCTAATAGAAATAAGCGCATCACAGAATCTGTCCAGTTCAGCCTTGCTCTCACTTTCGGTAGGTTCTATCATCATTGTTCCTGCCACAGGGAAGGAAACAGTTGGCGCGTGGAAACCGTAATCTATCAATCGTTTAGCGATATCCACTACTTCAATACCTTTTTCTTTAAATGGACGGCAATCCAAAATCATCTCGTGAGCAGCACGACCGCGTTCTCCCGAGTATAATGTTTTATAATGCTCGTTTAAGCGCTCTTTTACATAATTAGCGTTTAGAATAGCATATTCAGTAGCTTTCTGAAGCCCTTTACTGCCTAACATGGTAATATAACCATAAGAAATCAGGCAAACTAAAGAAGAACCCCAGGGTGCTGAAGAAATTGCTCCAATAGCTTTTTCACCACCGGTTTTAATCACCGGGTTTCCGGGTAAAAACGGCTTTAATTGTTCTGCTACACAAATAGGTCCTACCCCGGGGCCACCACCACCGTGAGGAATTGCAAATGTTTTATGCAGGTTTAAGTGACAAACATCGGCGCCAATAACTCCAGGGTTTGTTAATCCAACCTGGGCGTTCATATTTGCGCCATCCATATATACCTGTCCGCCATTATCGTGAATAATTTGCGTAATTTCTTTAATAGCCGATTCAAAAACCCCGTGGGTAGATGGGTAGGTAACCATTAAAGCGGCGAGATTGTCTTTATGTTTTATCGCTTTTTCGCGAAGATCATCAACATCTATATTTCCATTTTCTGAAGCTTTGGTCACTACCACTTTCATTCCGGCCATTACTGCAGAAGCAGGATTGGTACCGTGAGCTGAAGACGGAATTAAACATATATTTCTATGGTCTTCGCCTTTAGATTCGTGGAAAGCCCTTATCGTCATCAAGCCGGCATATTCTCCCTGCGCACCAGAATTTGGCTGAAGCGAGGTTGCTGAAAATCCGGTGATTTCAGTTAATTGGTCTTCCAGTCTTTTTAAAACGATCTGGTAACCTTCAGCTTGCTCAACAGGCACAAATGGGTGAATATTTCCCCATTGCGGATTGCTAAGCGGAAGCATTTCTGAAGCTGCATTTAACTTCATGGTACAACTTCCAAGCGAGATCATAGACTGGTTAAGCGAAAGGTCTTTTCGTTCCAGTTTTTTGATATAACGCATCAATTCAGTTTCCGAATGATAAAGGTTGAAAACTTTATGCGTTAGGAAATCGGTTTTTCTTTGTAATGCTGAAGGAATTGTTTCTTCCTCTTTTAGACTTTCAATTTCAGTTGCATTCTTGCCTGAAACACTGGCAAAAACCTTTAGAATATTATTGATGTCGTCCTGGGTTGTGGTTTCATTTAAAGAAATACAAACCGTTTCGGCATCAGGATAATAGAAATTGATTTCGTTCTTTTCAGCTTCGGCTTTAATTTTTTGCGCATTAGCTTTTACCTGAAGCGTATCGAAATAAGCGGAATTCAGCTGCTTAAAACCCATCTTCTCAAGTTCTTCAGCTAAAGTCACTGTAGAAAAATGAACGGTGTCAGCAATATATTTTAAACCATCAGGTCCGTGGTAAACCGCATACATTCCTGCCATTACGGCAAGTAAAACCTGTGCGGTACAAATATTTGAAGTCGCTTTATCGCGTTTAATATGTTGTTCCCTGGTTTGAAGCGCCATTCTCAAAGCGTGATTGCCATCAATATCTTTAGTTACGCCAATAATCCTTCCGGGAAGGTTTCTTTTGTATTCTTCTTTGGTTGCAAAATATGCCGCGTGAGGCCCGCCATAACCTAAGGGGATTCCAAAACGTTGCGTAGTTCCAACAACCACATCTACACCAAGTTCTCCGGGTGCCTGTAATTTTACTAAACTTAAAATGTCGGCAGCAACAGCTACTTTTATTTCAGCATCTTTACATTTTGAAACAAAATCGGCATAGTTAAAAACCTGGCCGAATTTCCCTGGATATTGCACTAAAGCGCCAAAGAATTTATCGCTAAAATCGAATTCTTCGTGATTTCCAACCACTAACTCAATGCCCATAAAATCGGCACGGGTTTTAATAAGATCTATAGTTTGAGGTAAAGCCTGTTCAGAAACAAAGAATTTATTTACTTCATTTTTCTTTTGCTTACGATCGCGAACCGCGAATAAAAGTCCCATGGCTTCAGCCGCCGCGGTAGACTCATCTAAAAGTGAAGCATTGGCTATCTCCATTCCGGTAAGGTCACTTACCATGGTTTGGAAATTCAATAGAGCCTCCAGTCTTCCCTGTGCAATTTCTGCCTGGTACGGAGTATAAGCCGTATACCAACCCGGGTTTTCCAAAATATTTCTTTGGATAACCGCCGGTAGAATTCCCTGGTGGTAACCAAGGCCTATATAGCTCTTGAAAACCTTGTTTTTAGCAGCCAGTTTGCCAATATGCTCGGCATATTGATTTTCGCTAAGTGCAGAAGGTAAATTTAAAGGCGATTTTAAACGAATATCGTCCGGGATGGTTTCGTATATTAACTGTTCTAACGAATCTACACCAATGGTGTCCAACATAGCCTGTAGATTGCTTTCTCTCGGGCCAATATGGCGTAGGGCAAAAGAATCTGTTCTCATTAAAATAAAGTTGTGGTTTTGTGCTGCGAAAGTACATATTTTTAACGTAAATTTTTAGTGTTTAGGTGTATACACTTGTTAAGATTTAACGCGCTAATTTTGGTCCCGGAAAGAATGATTATTTTAGCAGGATGCAGGGTTTAAAAAACATTCTGGACTTTTATATAAATAGCAGTCTGCACGTGGCTTTGTCCGTGGTTTCGCTAGGCGTATTAAGTTTCCTGGAATTCAATATTGAAATTGATTACAATCTGCTTTTCTTTATTTTCTTCGGAAGTATTAGCGGCTATAATTTTGTAAAGTACGCCGGCATTGCCAAACTGCATCATGCCAGCCTTGCCCGAAACCTAAAATTGATACAAATTTTTTCACTTTTGTGCTTTCTGGCTTTACTATATTTTGCCTTTAAGCAGGAATTTAAAATACTTTTAGTTTCCGCTATTTTAGGTGTTTTTACTTTGCTTTATGCCATTCCATTAGGGAGAAACAGGCAAAATCTGCGAAATATAGGTGGCATAAAGATCTTTATTATCGCAGTTGTTTGGGCGGGAGTAGTGGTGATTTTACCGTTGATAGATCAGATTTCTTTAAAAGAGATCAGCTTTAGTTTCCTTCAGCGTTTTTTCTTTGTGATCGCCATAACGCTTCCCTTTGAGATAAGGGACCTTAAATATGATTCCGGAAATTTAAATACCATTCCGCAGCAAATTGGAATAGCAAATACTAAGAAAATCGGTTATATTTTATTGGGAATTATGCTTTTGCTGGAATTTTTAAAACCTTTTACATCAGAAACAAACTTTATTGCTTTAGGTTTTGCTTTATTGATTTCGGCCTATTTTATTAAAGCGGCCGAAGTAGATCAGGGGGACTATTATTCGGCTTTTTGGGTAGAGGGAATTCCTGTATTTTGGTTGTTGTGCCTGGTAGTAGCTAATGCTTTTTCTTAGTCATTTCTTTTTCAATGCGGTTTTTCCAGGCCTTTTTCTCTTCTTCAGAGCAGGTTTTAAGTTTGGATTTTTTAATTAAGCTGGTAAGCTTTGTGTTTTTTGAAGTGTACTTACGGCAGGGTCTGCATAAGATCAAATGCATTAGCATGGAGATCTTTTCACGTGTTCCCGCTTCATTATACTGACTTTTGTCGCAGCAGTTTTCAGCTTTTGAACAGTCAAAAATGAAAAATTTTCGTTTCGGCATAACTTAGAACCAGTTTTTTTCAAGACACTCTGCCAATGCGGTGCGTGCCCTGTGAATGATTACCCAAAGGTTAGACGGGCTAATATTAAATTCTTTACAAACCGCTTCAGTATCAGCCCCATCAATGGTTTTCATTTTAAATATCGCGGCGTGTTTTTCGTTTATTTGCTCAAGGCATTCTAAAATCGCCAGCCCTAACTCGGTGTTTTCCATCTCATCTTCGGCAGTACGATCAAAAGTATCGGCGACCTGTTCTTCCAGCCAATCCCCATTATTTTCAGAATCTGAATAATTTATACGAACTTCTGCCTGGCCTTTTTGCGAATTGGTCTTTCGGTAATGATCTATAATTTTTCGCTTTAAAATAGAAATAAGCCAGGTGCGCTCTGTAGCCCTTCCTTCAAAATTATCTTTAGAATTGAGGCCAGCAAGAAAGGTTTCAGAAATTAAATCGTTAGCCACCTCGCGATCGTTTACTCTAACAATCGCGTAGTTAAACAGATAATCTGAATATTTATCCACCCATTTTGTAGGATCGAGTTTATGAATTGGCATAGGCTAGCGTCAAGGTCATCTCAAAATTAATGAAACTATTTGAATATATAAGTTATAGATCTTATAAGGTTTTAAAGGCTGAAAATTGATTAAAAAGAAAAGGTTGTCTGAAATAATCGTCATCCTGAATCTATTTCAGGATCTAAGATATTATTAATTAAAACATGTTAGAAGCTGAAACAAGTTCAGCTTGATAACACCAAGGTCTGTCAGACAACCTTCTTACTAATCTCACTTTTCAATCAATCCGGCTCGTTTTAGTAGAGCATCGGGTTTTGGTTCCTTTCCGCGGAATTTCTTATAAAGCGTCATTGGGTGATCGGTGCCTCCTTGTGAAAGTATATTTGTTTTAAACTTATTT
The DNA here is from genome assembly GCF_020164485.1 of Salegentibacter tibetensis. Lineage (GTDB taxonomy): Bacteria > Bacteroidota > Bacteroidia > Flavobacteriales > Flavobacteriaceae > Salegentibacter > Salegentibacter tibetensis. The sequence continues at coordinate 6,455 of NZ_JAIQZA010000021.1, read as the reverse complement.
GCGACTTCCCTGCTAAAGATTCCATTTTGCTGAAAATATTCAAAGGTATCGGCATCTAAAACTTCTGCCCATTTATAGGAATAGTACCCGGCAGAATATCCGCCCTGAAAAATATGAGAGAATGCTGTACTCATACAGTTTTCCGCAACATTCGGGAATAATTTTGTGCGTTCAAAAGCTTTATCTTCGTTTGCCTTAACATCTGTAATTGCTGAAGGATTTACCCCGTGCCAGCTAAGGTCCAACATTCCGAAACTCAACTGCCTTACCGTGGCCATTCCTTCCTGGAAATTGGCCGATTCTTTTATTTTCTGAACCAATTCCATAGGAATAACTTCGCCGGTTTCATAGTGCTTGGCGAACAACTGAAGCGCTTCTTTTTCATAACACCAATTTTCTAACAACTGACTTGGAAGTTCTACAAAATCCCAATACACGTTTGCACCAGAAAGGCTTGGATAATGCGTATCTCCTAACATCCCATGCAAGGCGTGACCAAATTCGTGGAAAAGGGTGGTAACTTCGTTAAAAGTGAGTAGTGAAGGTTGTTTTTTAGAAGGCTTGGTGAAATTACACACAATAGAAATGTGCGGGCGTTCTTCCTGTCCGTCTTTTTTGTATTGCGATTTATACCCTGTCATCCAGGCACCATCACGTTTTCCCGGTCTTGGATGAAAATCGGCATAAAAGAGTGCGATTTTCTTTTTATTTTCATCAATAACCTGGTAGGTTTTTACGTCTTCATGATATTTATCAACGTCAAAAACTTCTTTAAAGTTTAAATCGTAAAGTTTATTGGCTACCGTGAAAACGCCATCTATTACATTTTCTAGCTTAAAATAAGGTTTCAGTTTTTCATCATCGAGATTGAATAATTTTTGCTTCAGTTTCTCGCTGTAAAAAGCTGCATCCCATTTTTGAAGCTGGTCTATCCCGTCCAGCTCTTTGGCGAAGTTTTCCAACTCGGCAAATTCCTTTCCTGCAGCCGGCTTTGCTTTTTCGAGGATTTCCTCTAAAAAGCTGTTTACTTTTTCGGGAGTTTCGGCCATACGTTCTTCCAAAACAAAATGGGCGTGGGTTTTATAACCCAATAATTGTGCACGTTTATACCTTAATTTAGCTATCTGCAATACATTTTCCCGGTTGTCTAACTCGTCGCCATGGAATGCTTTAGAACCAAAAGCAAGTGCCATTTTTTTACGTAGCTCCCTGTTTTCGGCATATTTCATAAAAGGAAGGTAGCTGGGATATTCCAGCGTGAAAATCCACCCCTCTTTTTGTTTTGAAGCTGCTACCTGCGCGGCTCCTTCTTTAAAGCTCTCCGGGAGGCCTTTTAAATCGTTTTCATCGGTAAGATGTAACTCAAATTTATTGGTTTCGGCAAGTACATTCTGACCAAAATCCAGACTCAGTTTTGAGAGTTTTTTGTCAATATCTCTAAGTTCGTTCTGCTTTTCAATAGGCAGGTTGGCACCATTTCGAGAAAAGGCTTTGTATTTTCGGTCCAAAAGTGTCTTTTGCTCAGTGTTTAGGTCAAGTTCTTCTTTTTTATCGAAAACCGACTTAACTCTTTCAAAAAGTGCTTTGTTAAGAATAATATCGTTTCTGAATTCCGATAAAAGTGGGGAAACTTCCTGGGCGATTTGCTGAATTTCCTCATTGGTTTCAGCTGAATTTAGGTTAAAAAAAATACTGGTTACTCTATCTAATTTTTCTCCTGAAAATTCTAAAGTTTCAATGGTATTATAGAAGCTGGGTTCTTCGGTATTTGTTGAAATCGCGTTGATTTCTTCGCGGGCCATTTCAATGGCTTTAATTATTGCGGGTTTAAAATGCTCGTTTTTAATTTTAGAAAACGGTGCGTGATTAAATTCCTGTAAAAGCGGATTATTTTGAGTGGTCATTATCTCTATTTCATTTTTAATTTTAACATCTAATTTATCTATTAATCATTGTTTTAGCCATGCCAATAGCCTAATTAACCTGAATTTGACGTTTTTAATAACATTTTTTAACACAAAATGTTATCTTTTCTGTAAAAAACTGTATATTTCAACTTTGAAATATTGAACGTTTTAAAAAATGTAGTAGCTTGTAAAGTTTTTCTGGTTTAAATATTTAGAATGGTTAATAAATAATTTGTACAGATTTAGGTAAGTTTACTACATAGAAAGCCACGTCGCAAGACGTGGCTTTTGCTTTTTATCGCTTTACTTTCTTAGCGCCTTCCATCACTTTTTGTTTTAGTCCTTCTTTATAAACCAAAATTTTATCTAAAGTACATTTATCGGAAGCACCGATAATTTGAGCTGCAAGAATTCCTGCGTTTTTAGCACCGTTAAGGGCTACTGTAGCTACGGGAACGCCACCGGGCATTTGTAAAATAGACAGTACCGAATCCCAGCCGTCTATAGAATTGCTGGATTTTACCGGAACGCCAATTACCGGAAGCGGGGAGAGGGAGGCGATCATTCCGGGTAAGTGGGCGGCGCCACCTGCACCGGCGATAATCACTTTTATTCCCCGTTCATGTGCGGTTTTACCGTATTCAAATAACTTTTCGGGCGTGCGGTGGGCAGAAACGATATCTACTTCTACCTCCAGGTCAAAACCTTCCAGAATGTCTATGGCATCCTGCATTACCGGTAAGTCACTAGTACTTCCCATTATTACTGCTACTTTGCTCATAATTTTATGTTCAAAAACTTCTTGAAGTTTTATTATTTAGAAATAACTTTAATTGAATTCTTAACCTCTTCAGCAATTTTTCTTGCTTCAGCCAGATCTTTGTTCGCAATGGTTACGTGACCCATTTTTCTAAATGGGCGGGTAATTTTTTTACCGTAAATATGCGGCGTTACCCCTGGCATTTTCATAATCTTTTCAATATTCTCGTAAACCACTTCTCCTTCGTGATCTGCATCGCCCACTAAATTTACCATAATTCCGCCGACTTTACTATCGGTGTTTCCTAATGGTAGATCTAAAATAGCGCGAATATGTTGTTCAAACTGATTGGTGTAACTTGCTTCAATACTGTAATGCCCGCTATTGTGTGGTCTTGGCGCAACTTCGTTGACCAAAATTTCGTCGTTTTCTGTCTGAAACATTTCTACCGCTAGTAATCCAACATGTTCAAATGCTTCGGAAACCTTAACCGCAAGTTCCCTGGCGGTTTGCGCTACAGAATCTTCGATTCTGGCCGGGCAAATCACATATTCCACCTGGTTTGCGGTAGGATGAAATTCCATCTCTACAACAGGATAGGTTTTTACTTCACCTGAAGCCGATCTTGCCACGATCACAGCTAATTCATTTTTAAAAGGAACAAGCGTTTCGGCAATGCATTCAACATTGGGAAGATCGTTTAGGGTTTCTTTGCTTTTAATAACCGAAACTCCCTTGCCATCGTAACCACCGGTGGTACTTTTCCAAACAAAAGGTAGATTGATTTCGTCATTTTTAAGAGCAGAAATCAATTCTTTTTTGGTGGAAAAAATCTCAAATTCAGCGGTAGGGATTTGATGTTTTTTATAAAATTTTTTTTGAACTCCTTTGTTCTGAATTTTCTCTAAGGTTTCAGCTGAAGGGTAGGTTTTTACACCTTCCTTTTGCAATTGCTTTAAAGCTTTAACGTTAACGCCTTCAATTTCAAATGTGAGTACGTCCACTTTTCTTCCGAAGTTAATCACGGTATCAAAATCCATAAGGTCGCCGGTTTCAAAATAATCGCAAGCTATTTTGCAGGGAGCTTCAGGATTCGGATCTATGACGTTGGTTTGAATATCGTATTTGCGGGTTTCGTAAAGTATCATTTTGCCCAACTGGCCCCCGCCAAGAATTCCCAATTTAAAATCTGAAGAAAAATAATTGATCATACCTTAAAGTTTCAGCAAAAATAATTTTTTAGGTCAAGCTGTGCTATTATTCTTATGGAAATCTGGCAGTTTGGGTTGTTAAGAATCCTTATCTTTGCCCTTTAAAATTTTTCAGACTTGATAAAACTACACGATTTAGAATTTGAGCCTTATATTTCAGAAGAAGAAATCCACTTAGCCATCGATAAAGTGGCCGATAGGCTTAATGAAGATTACCGGGATTCAAACCCGGTGTTTTTAGGAGTGCTTAATGGTTCTTTCATGTTTGCCAGCGAGGTGATTAAAAGGTTTAAAGGAGATTGCGAGGTGAGTTTTGTTAAACTTGGTTCTTACCAGGGCACCGCAACTACCGGAGATGTAAAGACACTTTTAGGGTTAAATCAGTCGCTTAAGGGTAGAAAAGTAATTTTACTGGAAGATATTGTAGATACCGGTAATACTTTAGAGGAAATTAATAAAATTTTGAAGACGGAAGATGTAGATAATTACGAAGTAGTGACTTTATTTTATAAACCTGAAGCTTACAAAAAAGACTTTAATATTAAATATAGGGGCTTAGAGATCCCTAATAAATTTATTGTAGGTTATGGCCTGGATTATGATGGTTTAGGCAGAAATCTTACACAAATCTATAAACGTAAAGAAAACAACATGACAAATTTAGTTTTGTTTGGCCCTCCCGGCGCCGGCAAAGGAACTCAGGCAGACATTCTAAAGGAAAAGTATAAGCTTATTCATATCTCTACCGGAGATGTTTTTAGGTATAATATTAAGAACGAAACCGAATTGGGATTAAACGCCAAGTCATTTATAGATAAAGGGCATTTGGTTCCCGATGAGATAACGATTAAAATGCTGAAGGCTGAAGTTGAGAAAAATGAAGGCGCTAATGGGTTTATCTTTGATGGATTTCCAAGAACCGAAGCCCAGGCAGATGCTTTAGCTGAATTGTTAAAAGAAAAAAATACTGAAGTAACGGCAATGATCGCTTTAGAAGTTGATGATGAGGTTTTAGTAGAGCGTCTTTTGGAGCGAGGAAAAACTTCAGGAAGAAAAGATGATGCCGATGAATCGGTGATTAGAAACAGGATTAAGGTTTATTATGATGAAACCGCGATCCTGAAAGAGTATTATAAAAAACAAGACAAATATTACGGTGTAGACGGGGTTGGTTCTATAGATGAAATTACCCAGCGCCTTAGTGCCGTAATTGATAAGCTACAGGCTTAATCCCTCATTGAGCGTTTGATTATCCCGGGGCCTGGCTCAAAATTATAAAATAGTTTGCGATTCATACCTCCTGGCCTGTCCAGAGGTTTTTGATTAAATTTTTAAAATATGACTGAAGGGAATTTTGTTGATTATGTAAAGATTCATGTGGCTTCCGGAAAAGGAGGAAGTGGATCTTCGCACCTGCACCGCGAAAAATACGTGGCAAAAGGCGGGCCCGATGGTGGTGATGGTGGTCGTGGTGGTCATGTAATTGTAAAAGGGAACAAAAACCTTTGGACATTATATCACTTAAAATTTAAAAGGCATATTCGCGCTGAACACGGTAGTAACGGTAGTAAGCAACGTAGTACAGGTTCCGAAGGTGCTGATGAATATATTGAAGTGCCTTTAGGAACGGTAATCAGGGATACCGAAACCCAGGAAATTATCCACGAAATTACCGAAGACGGCAAGGAATATCTCGTTGCAGAAGGTGGAATGGGTGGTCGTGGAAACTGGCATTTTAAAAGTTCTACCAATCAAACCCCAAGATATTCCCAACCGGGAATAGACGGTACAGAGGTGGACATCACTCTGGAGTTAAAAATTCTAGCCGATGTTGGCCTGGTTGGCTTCCCTAATGCGGGGAAATCTACCTTACTTTCGGTAATTACTGCCGCGAAACCTAAGATAGCCGATTATGAGTTTACGACTTTAAAACCCAATTTGGGAATAGTCGAGTATCGCGACTTTAAAACTTTTGTGGTTGCCGATATTCCGGGTATAATTGAAGGTGCTGCGGAAGGTAGGGGAATCGGACATCGTTTTTTAAGACATATAGAACGAAACTCAACCTTATTGTTTTTAGTTCCTGCTGATGCTCCTAATATTTCTGAACAATACGAAATTCTATTGGACGAATTACGAAGGTACAACCCTGAAATGCTTGACAAGGATAGGCTTATCGCAATTTCAAAAAGCGATATGCTGGATGCCGAATTAAAACTGGAAATGAAACAAGAATTGGATAAAAATTTAGGTGCGCCATACCTGTTTATTTCTTCGGTAGCGCAACAAGGTTTAACGGAACTTAAAGACAGATTATGGGAAATGCTGAATAAAGAGCCTTCTTAAATCCTGTTAATCTTTAGAATTTCTGAAAGGTTTTTGATTAAATTTAAGCAGCGTGGATTCATTTCTACGCTGCATTTTTTTGTAAAAAAGTCAAAAATTTATTCTTATGAAATACCCATGATTTAGCCCACGCAAACACCGATGAGTTTTTTGCTTAAATTTAAGTGATGTAAAAACTTATTGGGATGAAAGCAATTGACTACGAGCAGGTTATTTCCGTGGGATGCGGAA
>NZ_JAIQZA010000020.1 GCF_020164485.1 Salegentibacter tibetensis | reverse complement strand
AAAGTCTGAACTTAGGTCTGAATCGCACTATGAATTTTTAATTCTGAGCGGGAATAGTTTACCTAAGTTCAGCTCTCTTTTCTTAATTAAACTTACAATAAATATAATAATGCAAGTCTAAAGGAGTAGGTTATTTAAGGCGGTAGCTTTAAAAAGCCGTATCGAGAACAGGTTCGGTAGTAACACTGCCACTTCTCGATACAATCTCCATTAGCACCGAGATCACTCAAAGTGGCGTCCTGACTAAATTGAATTTTAAGATTTATAGAAACTAAGAATTGGACTTTTTCTTAAAATGCTTCTTAGCCAAGTTGGGTAACGCTTCAAAACGTCCATCGATCAAAGCTTTCTTTTTAGCTCGAGATTAATTCTTGATTTGTTTTTCTCGTAAAATAGCGAAATTAATATCTGTGAATTCGGCAAAAAACACCAATTTCAAAGGTTGCCGTTTAGCAGTATAACTATCTGAATGGACTCCCGTCTGATGTTCCATCATCCTTTTTTCAAGATTAGAGGTAACACCAGTATAATAAGTCTCGTCTGCGCATTCCAAAATATAAACGTAACTAAGTTTCATCCCGATATTTTTTAAGCGAAAAGTAAGTTACTAAGTTTTTATTTATTCATTCCGTCAGTTCGAGTAGATTTTTAAGGCGGTGGCCGAAAAACATCGTATCGAGAACAGGTTCGGTTGTGACACTGCCACTTCTCGATACAATCTCGATTAGCATCGAGATCGAAGTGACGAGGTAGGTATAAACTGGTACAGAGAGTTTATAAAACACTTTTTAAAGTTTTTCTTAGTTAAATTTGCTAAACCGGCTGTTGCCTAATCCTTTATTTCTGAAACCAGATTAAAATCGATACTATCGACTTCATTTAATTTATACTGAAAAATGGCTTCACCGGCTACGTGGCCGTCTTCGTAGGCTGCCCAGATAAATCGTTCGTTTAAAATTTCAATATCCACAAAACGCATGGTGCCTCCTAAAACAGATTTTTTAGGGATAAGCTGTTGGTTTCGTTCTAAAGATTCCACAATAAATGTTTCAGGCTTTTCAAGCGAATCTAAAGCTTCATTAAATGCTACCGGATTTCGACTTTTCAACAAGCGCAATTCTTTTTCCAGCAAATCATTTTCAATCTTTAGTTCGTTTAGATCAGCTTCAAGCGTGCTTATGTGTAAGTTCGTTTTTTCCTTTTCAGCTTCATTGGTACAGCTAAGCAATAAGGCAAGAACAGGGAATAGTAGTATCTTTTTCATTTAACGAAATTAGAAGAATTTGCTTTTAAAAAATGAGAAGAAATTCCTGAAAAAACAAGTCTAAATCTTTTAGAGATCTCGACTGCCATCCATCAGACATTGAACTAACCTAATTTATCCGGTAAATAGTCTACAATTCCTGCATCACCAAATAGGTAGTGTAACCAAGATAAGCCACTAATAAAATTAAAGCTTCCCAGCGATCCAGGCTTCTCTTTTTACCCGTAATCATAGCTAAAAGAAGAAACAAGGTTCCGCCGGCCAGAATATAAAGATCCTGGTTGAAATTCAGATTGAAATCAATAGGTTTTATAAGCGAAGCGGCAGATAGAATAAGGAAAATATTAAAAATATTGGAACCAATAATGTTTCCTACAGCGATATCAGCATTCTTTTTAGCAGCAGCAACTATGGAAGTAGCCAGTTCCGGCAGGGAAGTTCCGGCTGCTACTACTGTAAGTCCGATAATTTTCTGACTAATTCCCATACTTTCGGCAATTTCTATGGCGTTGTTCACCACCAATTGACCACCTAAAACCAGTCCGGCCAAACCACCAATAATAAAAAGCGTGGTTTTTAAAGGGGAAAGGAGCTTGATGTTATCTTCTTCAACTACATCATCATTTTTAAGCTGTTTGTATACATAAAACAGGAAAGCCAAAAAGCAGAATAGTAAAATAAACCCATCCAGAGTCCCTAAAACACCCATTTTATCAGATGAAATAATTTGATCGTTGACCATAAAAAACAGGATAACCACGGCAATGAGCGAAATCGGGATTTCCTTCCAGGCAGTGCTGGATTGTACAGCCAGCGGAGTGATAAGTCCGGTGATTCCAAGGATAATAAACAGGTTGAAATTATTACTGCCTATCACATTTCCAAAAACAATATCTGAATAACCATCGGCAGCGGCAAAGGTATTGACCACGAGTTCCGGGGCCGAAGTTCCAAAGGCCACGATCGTTAACCCGATTGCCAAATTGGAAATATTGAATTTTTTGGCCAGGGCAGAAGCACCTTCCACCATATAATTGGCGCCAAAGATCAGGACTACCAGGCCCAGAATCAGTAAAAAAACAGGAAGTAGCATTATTCTTCAGTTTTGTTTAAGAGAACTGGTTTTCCCAGTCCAAGTTCTTCCAGCTTTTCCATTTGTGTTTCAGCATCTCCCACGATTAAAAAGTACATTTTTTCAGGATTGATGTACTCCTCAGCCAGCTCCCTTATGTCTAAAACGGTAAGTTGGTTTACCGTTTTTTCGCGTTGTTTTATATAATCATATTCCCGGCCAAAGGAGCTTATTTCGCTTAGCATATCCAGTTTTGAATTCAGGGTTTCAAACTTCCTGGCGTTGCTTTTAATCATAAATCCGCGGGTAACTTCCATATCTTCCCCATCGAAATTTTGCGGATAATTTTCTACAATTTCTTTGATTAATTTAACAGCATCATAGGTAATATTACTGCGAACACCGCTGGAAATTAAGAAAGGGCCTTTATTTAGCCCGGCATTAAATCTGGAACGAATTCCATAAGTATAACCTTTTCCTTCGCGTACTTCCTGGGTGAGTTGTGAGGCAAATCCGCCTCCGCCTAAGCGGTAATTCATAACTTCAGCTGAATAAAAATCATCATCGGTAGCGGCTAGGGCTGGAGCTCCAAATCTTAAAACCGATTGCTTGGCACCCGGAACATCGTAAAAATAAATTTGTGATTTCTCCGGAAGTTGAGGTTGAGCGATTTCGGGCATATCAACCGATTTGGGTGGCCAGGCCACCGAGAGACCCCGAATTCCTTTTACAGCTTCCGCTTTGTCAATTGCACCCACCACATGGAAAACACTTCGCTTCGGACTAAGATTTTCTGAATAATAATTCTGAAGATCTTTTAAAGTGATGCTATTTACCGAAGATTCCGTACCTAAATTATTCTGACCTAGAATATGATCCTCACCATAAATAAGTTTTCTAAATTCATTATTGGCGATACTATTAGGATCGGCTTCCTGTTGTTGAATTCTGCTAAGTGCCTGCTGTTTTACCAGTTTAAATTCGGTAGAATCCCAACGCGGTTCCAGTAATATTTCCTGAACCAAGTCTATTGTTTCCGCATAATTTTTCGCCAGCGTACTTCCGCTTAAAACTATTTTTTCTTCTCCTGCATTCACCCGAATGTCAGCACCCAGTAATTGAATTGCTTCTTCCAGTTCTTCAGGAGTTTTGTTTTTAGTGCCTTTGGTCATTAGGTTGGCCAAAAGATTGGAAACTCCAACTTTGTCAGGATTTTCCAGCAATAATCCACCTTGCATTTCCAGGCTAAATTTTACCAACGGAACTTCGTTATTAGTTATCCCGTATACTTTAAGTCCGGAAGGAAGAATGTTTTCCCAAATCTCCGGTACATTTAATTCGGGTGCGCTGCTATAAGAAGGCTCTACGCTTCGGTCAAAACTGGAAGGGGTTTTTTCGTAAGAAACATCGGTAGAAGTATTGACTTCTTCTTCGGCATTTTCCACGATCTTTTCTTCTACAACTTCAGCTTCTTCAGAATTCTCTAAAGCGAGTTTGGTTTGACCTTTTGGAACAAAACTGGTCGCGACGAAATGTTTTCTTTTAATGTATTTTTCATAAACCCGGCTAACGTCCTCTGCAGTGACCGCAAGTATTTTTTCTACGTCTTTATTGATATAATTCGGGTCGTTGGCAAAAATCTGGTATTGTGCCAGTTGAAAGCCTTTTCCTAAAACACTGGCGAGGCTGTTATAAAAATTGGTTTCCTGTTGTGCTTTAATTCGCTTTAGATCACGCTGCGGAATACCTTCAGCTTCAAATTCTTTAAATGTTTTAAAAATCGCGGTTTCCACTGAATCCAGGTCAACTTCATTATAAGCAGTAACCTGAAGCATCAACTGCCCGGCTAGTTCTGAAGTGTAGTTATACATCTGCACACGATCGGTCAGCTCTTTTTTAGCAACAAGATTTTGGTAAAGCGGCGCGTTTTTTCCTTCACTTAAATATTTAGCCAGGACTTCTAAAGCATAGGTGTCTTCGTGGTAAGAATATACGGCCGGCCAGGCAATAGTCAATTCCGGAAGCCGGGCAAAGTTATCTTCGTAATACAGTTTTTTGGTTTCAGAAAGATTCACTAATTGTTTTTCTTCCCTTTGAATTTCCGGGCCACGCGGGATTTCATCAAAATATTTATGAATCCATTCTTTAGCCTGTTCTTTATCAAAATCACCGGCAATAGTGAGCGTAACATTGTTAGGAACGTACCAGTTATTGTAAAATTCCTTGACATCTTCCAGGGTTGCGTTTTGCAGATCTTCCAGAGATCCAATCACCTGCCAGTTGTAAGGGTGATCCTCAGGGTAAAGATTTTTATCGATTACATAATTGGTATGGCCATACGGGCGGTTATCCACTCCCTGTCTTTTTTCGTTTTTTACCACTTGCTTTTCTTTGGCAAGTACCGGTTCGGTAACGGTATTGATAAAATAACCGAGTTTATCGGCTTCGGCCCAAATCATTTTTTCCAAAGCGTCTTTTGGTACGGTCTGGAAATAGTTGGTGCGATCTCGGCTGGTAGAACCGTTAGCTCCGGAACCGCCAATTCTGGCACTTAATTTATCGAGTCCGCCTTTTCCAAGATTTTCCGATTCCAGGAATAATAAGTGTTCGAAAAGGTGGGCAAAACCGGTACGCCCTTCTTTTTCTCGTGCTGAACCCACGTGTGCGGTTAAAGCCACTGCAACTACAGGATCTGATTTATCAATATGAAAAATAACATTTAAGCCATTTTCTAAAGTAAAAGTTTCAAAATCTACATTGAAATCGGATGATTCCTGAGATTGAATATTTTGAGAAATTGTAAAGCTGCAAAGCAGGAAAAGTAGTATTCTGAATTTCATTAAGATGAAGTTTTAGCTACCCAAAATTAGTGTTTATTTCGTTTATTTCAGAATAAAACCTTCTTTGAAGGTCAGAGGAGAAAATAAGAATATATTGAAAGTTATTGAAAAGACACGAATTCACGAATACTATTACTTATTTTCATTCGTCTATTTTCTTGACTCTTGACTCTTGACTCCTGCTTTCTCTTTTTTAATTTTCAGGAATAAAAAAGCCAAGAATACACCAATAAAATAGATTAGTGCATTCTTTGCAAAAGAAATTTTAAATACTTATAATCTGTATTTATTATTATTCACAAAGAAAACAGAGTTGGCGAAAAACAGTTTCCCATTTTCCCAGAATGCACGGAATAATGGATTATCTACCATATAAATAATGCTCCCGCTTCCCATTCTTTCTTCCCCGAAAACCAGTGAGTTTTCAAGGTTTTTGATGGCTGAACTTCCGGCAAAACCAGAGACGATTTCCGGTTCGTGAATGTAGGATACATTGTAACCGTCTTCTAAAAGCTTATAACTGCTATTACTCAATTTCAGACTAAAATAAGTGTCGTCATAACCAAATGCCATAGGGTGGGTCTTGTCCAGCCTCGTTTTCACAATACTTCCCGTAATCATATCTTTAGCGCTTTCACGCTCCCTTTGTGCGTAAGGAATTAAATTCGCCACAGCCGTTGTGTCTTTGGTTTCTGACTTGTTTTCTTTAATATTAAAATCGTCTTTTCCGGCAAAAGTTCCCACGGCCCGGCCGATAGCGATAAGTTTTCCTCCATCGCGAACCCAATCTTTTATGTTTTTCAAAGTATCCTCATCCAGAATATCGGAATAAGAACCTTCCGGCATTATTAAGACATCGAATTGCGACAAATCTACATTCTTAAAATAATTGGTGTTTATGGAAGTCAGCGGATAATTGAGATCCTGCTCAAAAAAGTACCAGATTTCACCATAATTCAAGGAAGAAATTCCTTCGCCCTTTAAAACAGCGACTTTTGGCGGATTGATAATTTTCACCTCAGGAGAACCAAAATCGGGTCCGCTCCCGGCAAAACTTGTAGTTGCTGCAACCAATTCGCGTTGGTGTTTATTGGCGATATTGACTACTGTTTGATCAAAATCATCATTCTTTCTATTGTCACTTTTTGTGATAATCAAACTTCCGCGATCAAAATCTTTTCCTTCACTTTTAAAAGGAATTTCGGTAAAACGCACTTTGATATCTTCTTTTAGCAATTCAGCTAAAAATTGAGCATCCTGCATCGCATTCCACTTGCTTATATAACCTGCACCGGAAGGATTTGCCGTATTCTTGATTTCTGAAGTTTGTGATTTTGCTTCAGTTGATACTTGTCGCGTACTGGCTACCGCTTCCAAACCATATGCATAAGGTAAGCTCCAGGCGGTGATATCATAAGTTAAAGAATCACTTAGGTAGGTAGAAGGCTCAAAAAGCACATTAACCATCTTACCCTTTGGCTGGTTTGTATTGATCACCACCGTATTTTCATCGGCATTAAATCTGCCTTTTTTGCCTTCGGTATAATTAAATCCGTTTACTCTTCCCGAAGCGGCGTTATTATATTGGATTTCGTGTTTATCCAGCAAGTCTTTTAGCGATACTATCTTATCGGGATTTCCTTTTACCGCGTAAGATTTATATTCCAAATCTGAATTATCGAAGTATTTCTCGAATTCATTATTTAAAGCCTTTACATTTTTCGTTGCGACTTCCACGGTTGATATTCCGGTGGTATGATGATGTGCTACCCGGTCTTTTAATGTGAGTTCATAACCTTCGTCGGTATTTATTCCTAATCCCGCACGACCGTGACCGGCCTGTTCGTAGGTCATACCAATCGCGCCCATATAAGTGGGGTAGGTGTCACCGTAGCTTGGGTATAACAAATCAAAGCGTTCTTTGGTAAAAAACAGCCAGCCTTCTTCATCAAAATATTCAGCGTGGTTTTTTCCGATTTGTGTTTGAAATTCTTTTTGGAAGGGTGTAATAATTTCGTGATAAGGTTCTGCCGCAGGTGCAAAATAATAAGGCTCATTAATGCCCTGTTCGTGAAAATCGACGTGAATATGCGGCATCCACTGATTGTAAATTTTAAGGCGTTGCTGGGTTTCAACTTGCGTGGCCCAGGCCCAATCGCGGTTAAGATCAAAAAGATAATGGTTTGGTCTACCGCCCGGCCAGGGTTCATGGTGTTCGGCTGCAGCTTGCAAAGGGCTGTAAGGTTCTGCTTTTACCTGGTTATACCAGTTCGCATAACGATCGCGGCCATCGGGATTTACACTTGGGTCTATAATTACCACGGTATTCTCCAGCCAATCCTTTTTTTCGGTAATCAATTCATATAAGGTTTTCATGGAAGCTTCGGTGCTGGAAGCTTCATTCCCGTGCACATTGTAGCTTAGCCAAACGATGGCTTTATCAGCTTCGGCTTCAATTTCTGAAATTCCGGCATTGCCAAGATGATTATTTCTTATTTCATCAAGGTTTTGCAGGTTTTCTTTCGAAGAAATCACCGCATAGGTAAGCGGGCGGCGTTCGTTGGTTTTTCCATAGGTATGGTAATTTACCAGCGGGGAGTTTTGAGCTACGTGTTTAAAATAATTCACCACATCGGCGTGGCGGGAGAATTGTTCGCCAATTTCATATCCCAGAAATTCTTCCGGACTTTGTAATTGCGCGTTGATTTGTAAACCTAAGAATAGAAATGCGACAGAAAGTAAAGTTGATTTCATTAATTGATTTTAAATATGATTTGATTTAAATACCTTAAAGCTTGTTTTCGTCAAGCTGAACTTGTTTCAGCTTCTAACATGTTTCAAATTAATAACATCTTAGATCCTGAAACAAGTTCAGGATGACGTGTCTTGGAACATATAAGTCTATAAAATAAATTGTAAAAGCAGAAATGTAAAATCCTACTTTACGAGTAAAAATAGTATCCAGCGCCAAATTAACTAAAAATTTGCGAATAAAATCCTTAACTTCGGTATCTTTACCATCCAAAAAATTGCTAATGCCAACCGATTGTATTCCGTACAAAGAAACCAATTATTTTACCGATCTTATTTTAGATTATTTAGCTGAAAAAGAGGATCTTAAATCTTTCTATAATCGTTTTCCAAATCTGGAAAATTTCAATGCACAGATAGAAGAGAAATCTTCTTTTTCACAGAAAAACAGGAAGATTCTGGTAAAAGCTTTAAAAGAGCAATATTCCAAAATAGAAATTTCAGAAGTTACACAAAGGAATATTGAATCCCTGGAAGACGAAAAAACCTTTACTGTGGTGACCGGGCATCAGCTTAATTTGTTCACAGGGCCACTTTACTTTTTATATAAGATTGTTTCCACCATTAATCTTACCCGAAAATTAAAGGAAAAATATCCCGAAAATAATTTTGTGCCGGTGTACTGGATGGCAACGGAAGACCACGATTTTGAGGAGATCAATTTCTTTAATTTAAACGGGAAAAAGTTTCAATGGGCTAATGCGCCTAAGGGTGCTGAAAATGATGCGGTAGGAAATTTATCTACGGAAGGCCTGGAAGATGTTTTTAAGCTTTTTTCAGCGGAAATTGGCGGCGGAAAAGATGCTGATTTTTTAAAGGAATTATTTAAAAAATCTTACCTCGAACACGATAATCTTGCTGAAGCGACACTTTATCTGGCAAACGAACTTTTTAAGGAAGAAGGTTTGGTGATCCTGGATGCGCAGCAAAAACCCCTGAAAGAACTTTTTATTCCTTATGCCGAAAATGAACTTTTTGAACAAGTTTCTCATAAAACCACTACAGCAACTGCAGAAAGGTTTAATAAGCTCGGCTATAACGTACAGGTAAATCCGCGGGAGATCAATTTGTTTTATTTGAACAATGGTTTACGCGAGCGCATTATAGAACGGGAGGGCGAGTATTTTGTACACGAAACCGAAATAAAATGGAGCAAAGAAGAAGTCCTAAAAGAATTAAAGGATTTTCCTGAACGTTTCAGTCCTAACGTGATGCTTCGGCCCCTTTATCAGGAAGTGATTTTACCCAATCTTTGTTATATAGGTGGTGGTGGTGAAATTGCATACTGGCTGGAGCTAAAAGATTATTTTGAAGCTGAAAATGTGGTTTTTCCGGTTTTGTTGCTTCGGAATTCGGCTTTAATTCAATCGGAAAAGCTGGATAAAAAGCGTGCAAAATTAAATATTTCAAATAAAGAATTATTTCTTAAGCAGCATGAACTCATCAACAGGAAAGTTCGTCAAATATCGAATATAGATATCGATTTTTCTCAACAAAAAGAGCATTTGCTGGAGCAATTTCAGCAAATGTATAACCTGGCAGAGCAAACCGATAAATCTTTCATCGGTGCGGTAAAAGCACAGGAAGTAAAACAATTAAAAGGCCTTGAGAATTTAGAAAAACGTCTTTTGAAAGCCCAAAAACGCAAACTGGAAGATGAGGTAAGTAGAATTGCCGAGCTTCAAAATGAGCTTTTTCCGAATAAAGGCTTGCAGGAAAGGCAAACCAATTTTTCAGAAATTTATGCCGAATACGGTGAGGAATTAATTTCAGTATTATTAAAAGAATTAGACCCGCTGCAGGCGGAATTTAAAGTTTTGACATTTGGAAAAGAATAAAATGCATACCATAGATATGGACCTGGTAGAAATGACGCTGGACGTTATGAAATATACCATAGACCGTATCTCTAATATTACTCCCGAAATGGGAGCCCCAAAAAAAGAAGAAGAATTATTTAGAATTGTTGGCGAAACCGTTACCCCGGAAGGCATTGGTGGTGAAAACGCTTTCCAACTTTTTCGAGATGTTTTGGTAAAAGCCACAGTGCCAATAGATCATCCAAGGCATTTGGCTTTTGTCCCTGCAGCGCCAACCCGGGCTGCAATTATGTTCGATTTGGTGACTTCGGCATCCAGTATTCACGGCGCTTACTGGATGGAAGGTGCCGGCGGAATTTTTTGTGAAAACCAGGCAATGAAATGGCTGGTTTCACTTACCGGGCTGCCCGAAGGCGCTTTTGGTGTTTTTACCAGTGGCGGTACTGCGGCAAATCTTTCGGCTATGGTTGCGGCACGGGAAGAATGGCGTACCCGCGATAGCCGGAATGTAGGAAAAAAAGCCTTGCTGCTTACTTCTCACGGGGCGCATAGTTCTATACAGGCAATGGCGAAAGTGATTGATGCCGATGTAGTGATGATAGATTGTGAAGAAGAAAACCTTACCGGGCGTGAATTGCAAAATGGGATAAACGAACTGGAAGAAAAAGATAGAAATCGGCTTTTTGCTGTGGTAGCCACAGGTGGAACCACAAATGCTGGAATTATAGACCAGTTAGATACCATTGCCGATGTTTGTGAAAAAGAGCAGGTTTGGTTTCACGTAGACTGTGCTTATGGTGGCGGGGCTTTGGCCGCACCCTCGGTTAGACATTTGTTTAACGGGATTGAGCGAGCCGATAGTATAACGATAGATCCGCATAAGTGGTTGTTTTCTCCATACGATTGTGGAGCGGTAATTTATAAAGACCTGGAACTAGCTAAAAACGCACACTCTCAAAAAGGGGCTTACCTGGAAATTTTTAAAGATGCAGGTGCCGATGGTTTTAACCCGGCCGATTATCAAATTCAGTTAACCCGGAGAATTCGGGGAATGCCACTATGGTTTTCACTGGCGATGCACGGTACAAACAAATACCGGCAGGCCATTGAAACCGGAATTTCACTGGCGAAAAAGGCAGCTAAAAAGATTGAAGAACGCGAGAACCTGGAATTGATAAGACCCGCCAGTTTATCGGTGGTTTTATTCCGAAGAAAAGATTGGACTCCTGAGCAATATAAAGACTGGACTTATAAAAACCATAGAGAAGGCCTGGCCCTGGTAACACCAACCTCCTGGAAAAAAGAAACCGTGATTCGTTTCTGTTTTATAAATCCGGATACAACAGAAGAGGATATTGATATGATTTTAGATACTTTGGGTTAAACAGAAGAAATAAAGAATAATGTATAAAACGGTTAAACATCTATAATCCAGTTGTTTAATCGTTTTTTTGTATATTTAATATCTCCCTACCTGCATTTTCCCAACCTGCCTGCTTTTAAAGTAGATTCTATGGTGTAAACAGGAAATTTTAAAACCAACCAATATGAAAAATTCAATTAGTTTATTGATGTTTATCCTGCTGATAAGTCTCAGTGTCCATTCACAAACGGCTCCAGCAAATTCTGCTAACGTAGAAGATGTGATTCACGAGAGAACCCAAATGATGGTTCAGAAAATAAATGATGGAGATCACAAAAGTTTTGCTTCTTTTTTTGCTGAAGATGCTACGATGAAACTAACCGGTACTGAAGCATTCACAGGAAGGGAGGCAATTGCAGAAGCGCACAGGCCAATGACAGAAAACGGTATGCAGATAGAAATTGAGAGCGATGAAATTTTCTATAATGAAGACTTTGTCACTGAAACAGGTAGTTATAAAATCTTTACTGCAGATGGTGAGCAAGTAGATTACGGGGACTTTATGACCCTGTGGAAAAATATCGATGGCAACTGGCAGATTTATCGCGATGTAATAAGTAGCTCCGGAAAATAGACCAATTAATCAATCTCATAATCTAACCGCATTGTAATTGATGCGGTTTTTTCTTGTATCGAAAAGATTTAGGTGAAAATTTAAGTCAAAAATTATAGTACTTTGATATTTTATTTTGTGAATAGATTGTTCAGAATAAGATTGAAAATAAATCGGTTGGTTATTTTATTTTTGCTTCAAATTATTACTTTTGCCTATGCAAAAAAACGTACTCATTTTAGACTTCGGCTCGCAGTACACGCAACTGATTGCAAGGCGTGTGAGGGAACTCAATATTTACTGCGAAATTTATCCTTTTAACAAGATTCCAGACGATATTTCAAGTTTTAAAGCGGTGATCCTTTCGGGGAGCCCGTTTTCTGTTCGGGGAGAAGATGCCCCGCATCCCGATCTATCTAAAATTCGCGGAAAACTGCCAATTTTGGCCGTTTGTTATGGAGCGCAATATTTTGCCCATTTCCATGGCGGAAAAGTAGAAGCTTCTGAAACCCGTGAGTATGGAAGGGCAAATCTTTCGGTAATTAAAGATGCCGAACCACTTTTTGAGGGAATTATGGAAAATTCCCAGGTTTGGATGAGCCATAGCGACACTATTAAAGAATTGCCTACCAACAGCGTAAGGATTGCAAGTACCACCGATGTTTTGAATGCGGCTTATAGAATTGAAGGCGAGCAAACTTTCGCTATCCAATTCCATCCGGAAGTTTACCATTCTACCGATGGAAAGCAGTTGTTAGAAAACTTTTTGGTGAAAATTGCCGGGGTAGCGCAAACCTGGACACCGGGTAAGTTTGTTGATCTTACGGTTTCAGAATTAAAAGAAAAAATAGGCGACGATAAAGTAGTTCTAGGTTTAAGCGGAGGCGTAGACTCCAGTGTAGCCGCGGTTTTACTTCATAAAGCCATCGGGAAAAATCTTTACTGCATTTTTGTAAATAATGGTTTGCTGCGTAAGGGCGAATTTGATAGCGTTTTGCACCAGTATAAAGATATGGGCTTAAATGTGAAGGGGGTTGATGCTTCGGCACGATTTCTGGATGCCCTTGCAGGGATAAGCGATCCAGAAGAAAAGCGAAAGGCAATTGGAAATGCCTTTATTGAGGTTTTTGATGATGAAGCGCATCAAATAAAAGATGTTACTTATTTGGCGCAGGGAACTATTTATCCTGATGTAATTGAATCGGTTTCGGTAAATGGAGGACCCTCAGCAACTATAAAATCTCACCATAATGTTGGAGGATTGCCAGATTTTATGAAGCTAAAGATCGTAGAGCCTTTAAAAATGCTTTTTAAAGATGAAGTGCGACGAGTAGGTGCAGAAATGGGAATTGATAAAGAATTGTTAGGTAGACACCCATTTCCGGGTCCGGGACTTGCAATTAGGATTCTTGGAGATATTACCGCTGAAAAAGTGCGTATTTTACAGGAAGTAGATCATATCTTTATTCAGGGGCTTAGGGACTGGATGTTATATGATAAAGTTTGGCAGGCCGGTGCTATCTTGCTTCCGGTAAGTTCTGTAGGAGTTATGGGAGATGAGCGTACCTACGAAAAAGTAGTGGCGCTAAGAGCGGTAGAATCTACCGATGGAATGACCGCAGACTGGGTGAATTTACCTTACGAATTTCTGCAAAAAACCTCGAATACTATAATAAATCGAGTTAAAGGCGTTAATAGAGTAGTGTATGATATAAGCTCAAAACCACCGGCTACTATAGAATGGGAATAAATTTTGAGTCAAAATAAAGAACCTCGAGGCAGGCCACGAGGTACAAATTGGGAAACTATTTTTTAATTTCGAGGCAAGCCCGCCTGAATGATTCGGACAGGCCTCGGGAAACCTGTCCGAAATAAATTTCAATCAGGCGGGTTAAACCCTCATAGAGGGATTAAACCAATGAATATGAAATACCTTTTAATTGTTTGTTTTTTATTTCAGCTGTCCAGTCTTTCTGCTTCAGCCCAGGAATTTAAATACCATACGGTAGAAGCCGGGGAAACTGTTTACAGCATCGCTAAATCCTACAATATTTCAGAAGAAGCGATCTATAAATATAATCCGGATGCAAAAGGCAATTTAGAGGTGTCTTCAAAACTGGTAATTCCATTAAGTAAAAAGGAAGAGCTTTCCGCGGAAAACGAAGATATTCAGTTTATCACCCACACGGTAAAGCGAAAAGAAACTTTATACCGACTTTCTAAGGATTATAATGTTGAAATTGATGAGATTAAAAGGTTTAATAAGCATTTATATTCTGAAGAATTACGGCGCGGAGAGGAAATTTTAATTCCGCAGCCAAAGCAGGGCGCAACAAATACAGAAATAGCTTCTTCTGAAACTCTGAATATTCCGGTTACCAATAAGCCACAAACTTCAGAAACTCGTGAGCACGTTGTTTTACCGAAGGAAACCAAATACGGGATTGCCCGTAAATATGGCCTTACTGTAAAGGAATTGGAAGAATTGAACCCAAAGGTAGATGTACTGCACCCCGGCGTAATGATACGTGTGGGCACCGATGTTTTAGATGAACCGGTAATTTTAACCGATGAGGTTTTTGAATTTTATCAGGTAAAACCTAAGGAAACCTTATTCGGACTTTCCCGAAAGTTTGATGTTCCCCAGGATTCACTTATTTCTTTAAACCCTGCATTGGAAGATGGCCTAAAAATAGGAATGGTTTTAAAGGTTCCTAACACCGGTTTAGGAGAGGGTAAGGAAGGTGAAACGGAAGAATTAGCATATGATTCTGAAGCTGCAGATGCCAATGCAAGATTAGAGCTTTCTGATAATTTGAGCAATTTTGATACGAAAGAGCTCGTGGTACTATTGCCCTATAGCCTGCATCAAATAGAAAGTGATTCTACTTCAAATTATAAAGACGCGATTTTAGATGACCGCGTGCTGCGTATTTCTTTAGATTTTTACAGCGGAGTGCGTATGGCTGTAGAAAAAGCTAAAAGCCTCGGAATTTCTACCCAACTAAAAACTTATGATACCCGCAGAAGTGTTCAGGAAGTTACCAATATTATCAACTCCAACGATTTTAGGAATGTAGACGCAGTTATTGGACCTTTATTGCAGAATACCATTGAAGCAGCGGCTTCTAAATTAACCCAATACAATGTTCCCGTGATAAGTCCTTTGTCTGATCGTGAAATGCGATCTTATCAAAATCTTTTTCAGTCGCGTCCTACCGATGAAATCTTAAAGAATGCGATGTTCGATTATCTGGAAAAAAATTCGATCGGGAAAAATGTGATAATTATTGCTGATGGGGCTAAAAACCAGGTAAAAAATGAACTAACCCAAATTTTACCAAATTCAAGAGTTATTCTTCCTGCTGAAGCTTATTTAAGCGCCGAAAAAATTCAGGCTCAGCTTTCTAAAACCCAGGAAAACTGGGTGATCCTTGAATCCTCGAATATAGGTTTGTTAAGCAGTGCCACTTCAGCATTAAATCGTTTGGCCAGAGGTCACAAAATTAAATTATTAACTACTAACAGAAATAGCTCTTTTGAAGATGATATTGTAGATAATCAGCATTTGGGCCGACTTAATTTCCATTATCCTTCGGTAGATAAGGAGTTTGATACAACTTCTTCCGATGAATTCATTAAAAATTACAAGGAAGAATTTGATATGATTCCTAATCAATATGTGATTAGAGGTTATGATCTTACTTTAGATATTTTACTGAGACTTGCTTCAGCCAAAGATCTTTATGAATCGTTTGAAAAGTATAAAGGTTTTACTGAATATCACGAGAACAAATTTCATTATTCCTCGAAACCCAATGGTGGTTTTTACAACGACGCCGTTTATATTATGAATATAGATGAGGAACTTAATTTAAACGTGGCTAATGACCAGTAAAGTTGTCTACACCGGAAGTCTAAGAACCGAAGCCGAGCATCTTAAAAGCGGTGCTAAAATCATTACCGATGCTCCCACCGATAACCACGGTAAAGGCGAGGCATTTTCTCCTACCGATACAGTAGCGACAGCTCTGGCGAGTTGTATGATTACCGTGATGGGGATTAAGGCAGAAGATCTAAAAGTGAATTTAAACGGTACCACTGCAGAGGTGACTAAAACCATGGCTGCCAATCCCAGGCGAATTTCTAAGGTGGAGATTGCGATTACTTTCCCTGAATCTTATTCTGAAAAATCACGCAAAATTCTTGAACACACTGCTAAAACCTGTCCTGTATTGGAAAGTCTTCACCCGGATATGGAGAAGCTTATTAGCTTTAATTATTTATGAAACCCTGGCTCTTCTTACTCATTTTTGTTTTCGCTATGCCGGTTTTGGCGCAGGAAAATGAAAAAGTAAGCTGGAACGCAGAAAAACCTTTAAACTGGAGCGATTTTAAGGCAAGTCCTAAAAGACATCTTCCCTATAGAGCCAACACAAATTCTGGACTATCATTTTCATGGAATTCTACGGAAAGCAACAGCGGGATAGAACTTAATTATGAAATTGGAAGTAATTTTTATCCAAATAGATCCTGGGTAAAGGAGATTGAGGAAGTAGACTATTTGCTTGCACACGAGCAACTGCATTTTGATATCACCGAATTACACGCCCGTAAACTTAGAAAAGCGCTGGAGGCCTACGAACCTGGTGGCAACATGAAAAAAGAATTGGAGGCTATTTATTCTGAAATAGAAAAACAGCGTAGACAAATGCAAGCGCAGTTTGATAGAGAAACCAATCACAGTATTAACAAAGAAGCCGAGTTTAAATGGCGAGCGTTTGTAAAGCAGGAATTAGATAAACTTAGTAAGTATTCCAGTTAAAGACCTGAAACTTCCTTCTTGGCTCTTTCAAATTCTTCCATCATTTCTTTTACAATTTCAGCAGCGGGTTTTATTTCGTGAATTAAACCTGAAATCTGGCCAATTTCAAGTTCTCCTTCTTCGAGATCGCCTTCAAACATTCCTTTTTTAGCACGGGCCCGACCTAACAGTTCTATAAGCTGTTCTTTTGAAGGATTTGTGGTATATAATTTCTGAATATCTTCAAAGAATTTATTTTTCAATAATCTAACGGGAGCCAGTTCCTTGAGAGTAAGTTTAGTATCTCCTTCCTGGGCTTTTACCACCATTTCCTTAAAATTCTTATGTGAAGAAGCTTCTGGTGTAGCCACAAAGCGGCTACCTACCTGCACGGCATTTGCGCCCAGAACCATTGCTGCCAGCATTCCACGGCCGGTGGCGATTCCGCCTGCAGCTATTAAAGGAATATCGATCTTCTCTTTCACCATAGGGATTAAAGTGAAAGTTGTAGTTTCATCACGACCGTTATGCCCTCCTGCTTCAAACCCTTCAGCAACAACGGCATCTACACCGGCTTCCTGAGACTTTAGCGCAAATTTCACTCCGCTTACTACGTGCACCACTTTAATACTGTGTTCCTGTAAATGTTTGGTCCAGGTTTTAGGATTTCCGGCAGATGTAAAAACGATCTCCACTTTCTCCTGGATAATGATTTCCATAATTTTATCGATATCAGGATAGAGGAGAGGTACGTTTACCGCAAATGGTTTATCGGTTGCTTTTTTGCATTTTTCGATATGCTCTTTAAGAATTTCAGGATACATAGATCCCGCGCCAATAATTCCGAGTCCACCGGCATTGCTGACGGCGCTGGCAAGCCTCCAGCCGCTGGCCCAGACCATTCCTGCCTGGATAATTGGATATTGAATATTAAAAAGCTGAGTGATCTTATTTTTGGGCATTTGCTTAAATTTTCTCCGAATTTAAGAAATAACCCCGGAACCTAATAATTCTTCACCTTCATACCAGGCCACAAACTGTCCTTCAGTTATTGAGGCCTGAGGTTCTTCAAAAACCACGTACATTCCGTTTTCAGTTTGATGTAAAGTTGCATCCTGAAGCGGTTGTCGGTAACGAATTCTTGCTTTTACTTTTAAAGTTTCATCAGCATTAACCGCCAGGTCTTTTCTTACCCAGTGCACTTCATCTTGATTGATAAAAAGCGCTTTTCTATAAATTCCCGGGTGATTTTTTCCCTGCCCGGTATAAATGACGTTTTCATTAACATCGGTATCGATAACAAACAGTGGTTCCGGCGTGCCACCTACCGCAAGACCTTTTCGCTGTCCTTTTGTAAAGTAATGTGCGCCCTGATGTTTCCCTACTACTTTTCCATCTTCAGTAGAATATTCATATTTCTTGGCAAGAAAATCCAGTTCTTCTTTTTTGTTGCTGAATTCCGGAATTTCAGTAGAAAACAAATCTTTTTCGGCTTCAATTTCTATGATTTTTCCTTCTTTAGGTTGTAATTTCTGCTGAAGAAAATCCGGCAATCGTACTTTTCCGATGAAACATAAACCCTGAGAATCTTTTTTATCGGCGGTCACCAATTTTTGGTCCGAAGCGATTTTTCTTACTTCAGATTTCTGTAATTCCCCAATGGGAAATAAGGTTTTAGAAAGCTGTTCTTGCGTAAGCTGGCATAGAAAATAAGACTGGTCTTTATTATTGTCTTTCCCGGCCAGTAATTGATAGATGGTTTCGCCATTTTGCTGAATTTCCCCTTTGCGGCAATAATGCCCGGTAGCCACATAATCTGCGCCCAGGGAAAGGGCGATTTTCATAAAAACATCGAACTTGATCTCACGGTTGCAAAGTACATCGGGATTTGGGGTGCGGCCACGCTCATATTCGTTGAACATATAATCTACAATACGCTCTTTATATTGCTCGCTAAGATCTACGGTTTGAAAAGGAATCCCGAGTTTATCGGCTACCATCATCGCATCGTTGCTATCGTCCAGCCAGGGGCATTCGTCAGAAATAGTCACCGAGTCGTCGTGCCAGTTCTTCATAAAAAGGCCGATCACTTCGTAGCCCTGCTGCTGCAAAAGATAAGCTGAAACGCTGGAATCTACTCCACCCGATAAACCTACAACCACTTTCTTCATAAAACTAAAATTGAAATCCTTCCCGCATAAAGTCGGAAAAGGGTGTGCAAAATTACGAAAATTTAAGAGAAAGTTTCAGGCGAAGTAAAGTAGGATAAAAATAAAAAAGTTTGTCTGAAAATCTTGTTTAGGCAGGGCTTTCCGCAAGCTGTCTGGATTCTAATATACCTTAATGTCTTGAGCTTAAATTGCGAAGTGGATTGGGAAAACCTAATGATAAATAAACTTGCCCCTGGTTTAATTTGACTGTTTTTCCCTTACAAAAACCGTTTTTTTGTTGAAATAATAAATCAATACTCCAAATGTAAATAACAGTAAGTATTGTACCAGGTCATCTGCCATCCTATTTAAATTATCTCCTGAAGTCAATTTTATAACTAGTCCAATAATTGATAATCCCGGGCCTATCATTAGTAAAATAGCCCAAAAATGTATAACGATTTTTGTCAGCCTATGTTTATTAAATAGGAGATATAACAAGGCGATTTCTATAACCACTGCTATTAAGCCCAGAAAATTGCCGGTAATAACCATATAGGTATTCCAGATAAGCAGAAGGAAAATATAAGTGATGAGCAGCTTATAAAACCACTTGTTTTCAAAAACCGTTTCCATAAAAATTATTTTTTCAATTTGATATATGCGGAATCCTACAAAACTAATCTATGGTTTCAGCACTGAATTCAATTACTTTTTGATGCCTCAACAAATCCTCGAAGGTTTCGCGTTCCCTAATTAAATGGGCATTGCCATTGTACCATAAAATTTCAGCAGGGCGGTAGCGCGAATTAAAATTGCTGGCCATCGAAAAAGAATAGGCACCGGCGTTGCTGAATGCGAGGATGTCGCCTTCGGTAATTTCGGCAATTCTGCGGTTATTGGCAAAAGTATCGGTTTCGCAAATATAACCTACCACAGAGTAAAACCTGAATTTTCCCTCTGGATTGGAAACATTTTTAATATCGTGGTGCGATCCGTAAAACATTGGTCGAATTAAGTGATTGAATCCGGTGTCAACTCCGGCGAAAACGGTTGAAGTCGTTTGTTTTATCACATTCACTTTAGTGAGGAATTTACCGGCTTCACTTACTAAAAACTTCCCCGGTTCAAAAACAAGGGTAAGTTCACGCCCGTACTCTTTGCAGAAATTTTTAAAACGTTCGGTAAGTTTTTCTCCGAGTTCTTCAATATCGGTTTCAATATCATTTTCGCGATAAGGCACTTTGAATCCGCTGCCAAAATCCAGGAATTCAAGGTTTTTAAAGTTTTTAGCCGAATCAAAAAGAATTTCAGAAGCACGCAGAAAAACTTCAATATCTAGAATATCGCTTCCGGTGTGCATATGGATTCCGTTAATGTTCATCCCGGTATTTTCAACAATACGCAGTAAAAGCGGCATCTGGTGAATAGAAATCCCAAATTTGGAATCTACGTGACCTACAGAAATTTTAGAATTTCCGCCGGCCAAAATATGGGGATTAATACGAATACAAACCGGAACATCTGGGTGCTTGGCGCCAAATTGCTCCAGAATAGAAAGGTTATCAATGTTAATTTGAGCACCTAATCGCACCACCTGTTCAATTTCCTCTAAAGAAACTCCGTTGGGTGTATAAATAATATCTTTAGGAGCAACTCCTGCTTCCAGGGCAAGTTTTACTTCCTGCACCGAAACTGTGTCCATCCCACTTCCCAGGGAATTCAAATATTTTAGAATAGAAATATTGGAAAGCGCTTTTACCGCATAATGAATACGCAGGTCTTTAATCTCAGAAAATGCATTTTTTAGTCGGTTATACTGAAAAGCGATTTTTTCGGCATCATAAACATATATGGGGCTTCCAAATTCTTTGGCAACAGCAAGCAGATCTTGATTGGTCATAACAGGTGAAAAATTTAAGTGGCAAAAAACAGGAGAAATTTCAACTCCCGCAAGTGCAAGTCTCAAAAATAACGAATTCCTTTAAATTGTTAATATTTAAAGAAAACATCTTTCTACTCGATAATCGAGATTTTAATGCTCCGGAGTTTGCTTAAGTCGTGGCAGCAATAGCATTTTCTTTCCGCTTCCTGATTAGAATGATTGCCAAAGCAATGAAAACGCCCAATCCGGCCATAACTGCACCGACTAATGAGGCCGAAGTAAAACTATAGCCAAAAGCGATGGGTAAGCCTGCAAAATAAGCCCCGGAAGCATTTCCCATATTAAAGGCGCTCTGATTCATAGAGGAGCCCAGGCTTTCCGAGCCTTTTGCTGAGTTGATCATCACCATTTGAATAGGAGTAGAAAGACAAAAAGCAATGGTAGCGATAAGAAAGGTCATGACCAGAATGGCAATTTTGCTGTCGGCTATATAAGCATTGGTAATTAGAGCAAAAACCATAAGGACCATACTCATAATCACTGCATATATAGGAGAAAATTTTTCGGCGAGTTTAGCGCCAATCAGGTTCCCGATTACCATTCCAACTCCGGCGAGAATCATTACATAACTTACAATCCCTTCAGGATGGCCCGCTACATTGGTGATTAACGGCGCGATATAACTATACCATGCAAAAAAACCACCGGTACCAATTGTGGTAAGTAAAACCACCATCCAAAGTTCGCCGCGTTTTAGCACGTTGAGATCTTTTCTAATTCCTTCAGAAGAAGATTTAGGCAATTCCGGCATCCAGAATTTTACGCTGGCTATCGCCAGTAAGCCAATTACTCCCACCAGCATAAAAGAAACATTCCAGCTATAATTATGGCCTAAGTAAGTGCCAAGTGGTACTCCAAACACATTGGCCAGGGTAAGCCCTGTAAACATCATAGCGATGGCCTGTGCCGATTTCCCTGGCCGTGCCAGCTGGCCGGCAACTACTGCGCCAATTCCGAAGAAAGCTCCGTGTGGTAAACCAGAAAGAAAACGGGAAACAAGTAATAACTCGTAAGAATTGGCAAAAGCAGAAAGCGAATTAAAAACCGTAAACCATACCATAAGTAGGAGCAGGGTTTTATGCGCAGGCCATTTTCCGCCGAAAGCGGTAAGCAGGGGAGCGCCTACCACCACGCCTAAAGCGTAAGCCGAGATAAAATGCCCGGCCTGTGGAATACTGATATCTAAAGCCGAAGCTACATCTGGAAGAATTCCCATAATTACAAATTCGGTCATTCCAATTCCAAAGCCTCCAATAGCCAGGGCAATAAGCGCTTTCTTCATTTTCATGTTAAATTTTAAGCAAGGGATAAAATTAAAATGGATAATTCTAATAACATAGAAAATGAGCAAAAACCTACGATAAGCTTATAGTTTTGAAAATCGTAGTAATAGCGTGGATTTTAAAAATTTATAATCCTTAATGAAATGCTAAATTTTTAAGCGGGATTAGATTATGGCAGGGCTGGGGATATCTTAAAAAAGATTGGTACAATAGCTATACATTTGCTACTTTTGCTAACCGTAATAAATATTGAAGAAATAGCTGATTATGAACATACACGAATATCAAGGAAAAGAGATTTTAAGCAGTTTTGGCGTACGCATTCAACGTGGTTTAGTTGCCCATAATGCAAGAGAAGCCGTAGATGCTGCCAAAGAACTAACCGAACAAACCGGTACCGGATGGCACGTTATAAAAGCCCAGGTACACGCGGGTGGCCGTGGAAAAGGCGGTGGTGTAAAACTTGCAAAAAACCTTAAAGAGGTAGAGGAAGTAGCTGGAAACATTATTGGGATGAACCTGGTAACTCCGCAAACTTCTGCTGAAGGTAAAAAAGTCCACCAGGTGTTAGTTGCTGAGGATGTTTACTATCCAGGAGACAACGAGCCAGAAGAATATTATATGTCTGTATTGCTTAACCGTGCAACCGGTCGTAATATGATTATGTATTCTCCAGAAGGTGGTGTGGATATTGAAAGCGTGGCTGAAGAAACTCCACATTTAATCTTTACCGAAGAAATAGATCCTTCTACAGGAATAATGCCTTTCCAGGCAAGAAGAATCGCTTTTAATTTCGGACTTAGCGGAACTGCATTTAAAGAAATGACCAAGTTTGTAATGTCTCTTTACACTGCTTTCGAGAAATCTGATTCTTCACTTTTTGAAATCAACCCGGTTTTAAAAACCAGTGACGATAAAATTCTTGCAGTAGATGCTAAAGTAACACTTGATGATAATGCGCTTTTCCGTCATAAAGACTATGCTGAGATGCGTGATATTCGTGAAGAAAATCAAACTGAAGTTGAAGCTAAAGAAGTTGGACTTAACTATGTAGCCCTGGACGGAAACGTTGGTTGTATGGTTAACGGTGCCGGACTTGCAATGGCAACAATGGACCTTATTAAACAAGCAGGTGGTGAGCCGGCTAACTTCCTTGACGTTGGTGGTACGGCTGATGCGAAGCGAGTTGAAGAAGCTTTCCGTTTAATTTTAAAAGATGATAAAGTTGAAGCCATCCTGGTAAATATCTTTGGAGGAATTGTTCGTTGTGACCGTGTGGCGCAGGGAATTGTAGATGCCTACAAAAACCTTGGAGATACCATAGATGTACCAATTATTGTGCGTTTACAGGGAACCAATGCAGATATCGCAAAGAAATTAATTGATGATAGCGGATTTAAAATCCACTCTGCAGTACAATTCCAGGAAGCAGCAGATAAAGTACAGGAAGTACTTAAAAAATAAATCTTTATAGGAATTTATTCCTGTAGAATTAAGACTGTCTAAAGTTTATCTTGTTAGACCCTGAAACAAGTTCAGGGTGACGTATTAGGATAAGTTTTAGACAGTTTTTTTATGCGCTAATTTAAAATAGGTAAAAGTGGTTAAAATATTTTAAGTCTGTAACAATTAGTCACTTAACGGAGTCTTTATAATGTATAACCTTTAAATTTTATTATTATGAAGACTTTAAAATTAGTTTTGTTTGCCTTAGCAATTAGCGCCGGAAGTTTACTTCACGCAGCTCCTGAAAACTCCCCTGAAACTACCAATGCCTTTAATAAGGAAATTCAGCAATTATTAAAGAATATGGATATTGAAATCGAAGAGGATGTAGTTGCCAATATATTGATACGCTTTAATGAGGAAAACGAAATGCAGGTGCTTTATGTGGGGACAGTAAATGCCAAAGCCGGTAAACTGATTAAAAAACATTTGAATCACAAAAGGATCAAAACGATTTTAGATCCTTCCATTGAGAAATATAAGCTCCCAATAAGATTGAAATCCTAAATTTTTCTTCAGCAAAAAATGTAAAAAATAAAAGAGGCTGTCTAAAAATTTTTCATCGTCATCCTGAATTTATTTTCAGGCTCTAATCTAATGAGAATTGAAATCATGTTAGAATCCCGAAGAAATTCGGGATAAAGTCTGAAACAAGTTCCTTGACGTAAACAAGAACTTTTTAGACAGCTTCTTCATTTTTTATAAATGGAATTTTTATTCTTCCCTTTCTGGATACCATTCCAGGAGTTCTACTTCAATATCCTTATTGCCTTCGTTTACCAATTCTTTGAATTTTTCAACATCGGCATAGCCGTCCTGGCCTCTAAAATGAAATGGGATCACTTTTTTCGGCGCAAAGGCCAAAACTCCATTTACAGCGTCTTCTACCGTCATAGTGTAAGGCTGGTTCATTGGAATTAAAGCGATCTCAATGTTTTGTAGTTCCTTCATTTCAGGGATATTTTCTGTATCACCGGCAATATAAAGTCGTTGCCCGTTTCTCTCAACTACATAGCCATTACCCCAGCCTTTTGGATGTCTGGAATCCGCATCATCAGGTAAATTATACATTGGGACAGCTTCAATATAGAAATCTAGTACTCGCGTTGTGGCGCCATTTTCCAGGGTTCTTATAATATCGTTCATTTCATCCGGCATTTCATCTCTTACAGATTGTGGAACGATAATATAAACCCCATCAAGATCCATTGCTTCTAAGGTCTCTACACTAAGATGATCCCCGTGAGTGTGGGTAATTAGGATAAAATCGGGTTTTTCTTTGCCTTCAAAAGCTTCAGCCCCGCCTACGGGATCTATATAGAAAGTAGCATCGCTCCAGTTTACAACTGCAGTAGCATGGGAGATAGGCTGAATGTCTATAGATGCTGAATCAGGTTCCAGAACGTTTTTTGCCTCACCATAGGGGTTTTTATTGGTCGCATCTTCGGTTTTACTATCTTTTCCTTCATTCTTGCATCCGGTAAATAATATTCCCGCTGCCAGTAAAGTAAATAAATATTTCATTATTGGTTGTTTTGCATTAAAATTAAGGAACAGGAAATAGAATAACTTAGCTTTTGTAAAAATTTAAGAAAGATCAAGCCGCATCTTAATATCTCCACGGGTGTAGGGATTGTTTCCTCCAATAGGAATTTCCCTAAAACCGTATTTTTTATAAATATAGATCGCATTTTCAAGCTTTCTGTTAGAAAAAATAATCAGGTGATCCCAGCCCTGTTTTTTTGCAAAACCCAGGGTATGTTCCATTAATTTCTGGCCTATCTTCTTTCCCTGGTATTCCGGGGTTACGGCCATTTTGGTAAGTTCAAAAACTCCGTCTTCAATTTTCATTAAGGCCACGCAGCCAATAATTTTATCATCTTCTTTTATGAAAAAGATATTCCCGCCGGGGTCAATAATATATTTCCCAGGTTTTCCTAATACTTCTTCATCATGGGGTTCTACCCAAAAATATTTTTCCAGCCAGGCTATGTTTAATTCCTTAAAGTCTTCGGCGTATCTTGGTTTGTACGAGATTATTTCCATTTTCTTATTCTGAATTTTTGGCTAAAATAGAAAATAATGCTGTTTTCCCAGATTGACTTAAAGTCCAAAACTCTGATTTATAAATTATTTTTTACTTTCACAGCTGCCTGACTAATCAAAAATTGAATTTTATGAAAAAGCTTTCAGTTAATTTCCTGATTCTGTGTTCCTTTTTATTATTGAACGCCTGCTCTTCAGCTGTGAAGACAGAAGAGAAAAAAAACGAAGAGAAATTACTAAGCATTCTGCCTCCCGAAGATCTTTACGGGGATTTGTTTTTCGAGGTTCAGGAGAATGAATCATTATTTTCTGATAGCAAAACTTTTGTAGATGCAGTGCCGCGTATCGCTCCGGAGGATATTCGAAAAAAATATTCTGAAGAACAACCGGATACCAATGCTGAAATAAAAGCTTTTTTAAATGAAAACTTCCATATTCCGGAAGCAAATAGCGATTATGAAACTGATTCTTCATCAATTAACGTACACATAAATAAATTATGGGACGTACTCAAGCGTCCCTCAGATGAACAGGTTTCGGGTACCTTAATTCCTTTACCCAATCCATATATAGTTCCAGGTGGGAGATTTCGTGAGATTTATTACTGGGATAGTTATTTCACCATGCTTGGTCTGCAGGAAGACGGAGAAACTGAAACCATAAGGAATATGGTAGATAATTTTGCCTGGTTAATCGAAAATTATGGCTTTATTCCTAATGGAAATCGCACTTATTATTTAAGCCGTTCCCAGCCGCCATTTTTTGCGATGATGGTACAACTACTCGCCGAGATCGAGGGAGAAAAAGTTTATTCAGAATACCTACCTGCTTTACAAAAAGAATATGATTTCTGGATGAATGGCAGCGATAATGCAAATTTGGTGGCTTATAAAAGAGTGGTAAGGCTTCCCGATGGTGAGATTTTAAATCGGTACTGGGATGATAAAGACACCCCAAGACCAGAGAGCTACCGCGAGGATGTAGAAACTGCCGAAAAGGCCATTGCTAAAAATCCAGACCGTACAAGGGAGGAAGTCTATCGAGATCTAAGGGCCGGCGCCGAATCAGGTTGGGATTTTTCCAGCCGATGGCTTAGTATAAATGGAAATGGGGATTTTAATCTTTACAGTATTCATACCACGCAAATTATTCCGGTAGATCTTAACAGCCTGCTTTATAACCTGGAACAAACACTTGCCCGGGCTTACGAACTGGAAGCAGATCCTGAAAAGGCTGAGGTTTACCAGAGAAAAGTAGAAAACCGAAAGGCTGCTATTCAGAAATATCTTTGGGAAGAAGAGACCGCCTTTTATTTCGATTATAATTTTAAAAATAGTAATACCACGGGCATCTATTCGCTGGCGGGAGTTTATCCACTATTTTTTGAGATTTCAGCGAAAGAGCAGGCTAGCAAGGTGGCTAATACGCTGGAGCAGGTTTTTCTAAGGCCGGGCGGACTGGTAAGTACCCCACATAATACCGGACAACAATGGGATGCGCCAAATGGCTGGGCGCCGCTGCAATATATGAGCATTGAAGGGCTGCGGAATTATGGCAAAGACCAGCTTGCTAGTGAAATTAAGCAGCGTTGGTTAAACCTTAACCAGAATGTATATCAAAAGACTTATAAATTGCTGGAAAAATATAATGTGGAAGACCTGAGTAAAGAGAGCGGGGGTGGGGAATATCCCACCCAGGATGGCTTCGGCTGGACAAACGGAGTATACCAGAAATTGTCAAAAGGAGAATAAAGATTCCGGGTAGGTTACTTCTGGCCTGTGGTTCTGTTCTTTTCTTGTTTCCAGGGCAATTTTCCTTCTATTTCTACCTCCAGAGTAAAGCTCAAAAAGGTTCGGATCAGGATTATGAGTCCGAGCTTAAGAATTTGATCCATTTTCGCATCGTAAACTACCGTAGCGATAATATCAGCAGCGATTAGGATTTCCAAACCAAGAAGAATGGCACGACCTAACTCCTCCCTAATTTGTTGAAAACTTCTAATATTTCTTCCCTGAAGCTTAAAGGTATACCGGCCCAATGCGAGAAATATACCGATCACCAGGACCATTATCCCTATTACTTCTATTACCAGAGCAGTTATTTCAATAAGCTCTTTTACCTTATCTTCCATAGTCGGCTTTCATAAAATCTGTTATAAAAAACGATAATGCTTTTCCAACCTGTCCAGTACTTTCAGGGGTAGGGGCCGCTTCACATATATGCAAATATTTACAATTTTTTTCTTCGGAAGTAATCTGAAGAAAATTCCTCACCATATTCAAGGCAAATCCTGAAGGTGATTGCGCGCTCGATGGAAAATTTATAATCGCGTCACAGTCCAGCTCTAAACCAAAAGCCTGTTTATTTACAAATTCCAGTTGCGAATTAAAAGCTGCCATTTTTCCCTGGTGGGTTTGCAAAATAA
This sequence comes from Salegentibacter tibetensis, assembly GCF_020164485.1. Classification (GTDB taxonomy): domain Bacteria; phylum Bacteroidota; class Bacteroidia; order Flavobacteriales; family Flavobacteriaceae; genus Salegentibacter; species Salegentibacter tibetensis. The sequence continues at coordinate 49,398 of NZ_JAIQZA010000020.1, read as the reverse complement.
GGTCCTCAAAAAGATGAAATTTAATATTGGAAACCGACTTTATCTCTTCAAATATATATTGTGGTGTATAATTTTTATGCAAACCAAATATTGCATATTTCCCTAAAAACCCGTCACGTTGGGCAAAGCTGAAACCATTCCCGCTGTGACGATGTGCCAGTTTTCGAAGATCGGTATGTGCATCGATATTTAAAATATTCAGTGGCTTTTTTATTGCTTTAGAAGTTCCTTTTATATTTCCGTAGGCATTGTTATGCCCCCCGCCGATAATGATCGGGATTTTCCCTGCTGAAGCTATTTTTTCAACCAAAAAGCTTACTTTCTCATCGATTTTTTCAATAAGGTCGCCTAGTTTCGGATAATAATTTGGGTCGTCCTCATCGATATTAGCCGCTTTTTGCATTTCGGCTTTACAATCAATTTCCCCAAGTAATATTATATTCTCAGGAGCAGTAAATTCGTTTTTTTGAATATTTAGCAGTGAACTTAAACAAGCTTCCCAGGCTTTTGAAGCACCGGATTTACCATGGTTGGCTCTGACACCAATATCTTCCGGAATTCCAAAAAGCACATATTTGGCTTTAGATTCCATTAGATTATCAAGACTTTCAATAAAAGCGATCTTCTCTCCAAACCGGGTTTCGCCATCACGTACTGAAATAAGTTTCTCAACCGACTTATAATTATAAATTTTTAATCCTTCCATTATTAAACCATTTTACCATTAATATAAACCGATTCTATGGAATTTGTACCAAAGGCATAAGGTAAAAAGGTGTAAGACGGAATTTCTTTAGTCAATATGAAATTGGCTTTTTTTTCTTTGGTGATGCTTCCGTGGGTTTTACTGAGATCCATCGCGTAAGCACCGTTTATAGTTGCTGCATTTATAGCTTCTTCGGGTGTCATTTTCATTTTTATGCAAGCAAGTGAGACTACCAAATTCATATTTCCGCTGGGGGTACTTCCTGGATTAAAATCGGTAGCTAAAGCAAGTGGCAGTCCGGCGTCCAGCATTTCCCGGGCGGGTGTATAAGGTATGCTTAAAAACAGGGAGCAGGAGGGAAGCGCGACCGGCATTGTGGCCTTGCCTTTTAAACTTTCAATATCTTCGGGGCGCATAACTTCCAGGTGATCCACACTTAATGCATCGTGGTCAATTCCTGCCTGAATGCCGCCAATAGCGTTAAATTGGTTCACGTGAATTTTTGGCTTTAAACCAAATTTCTTAGCTGCGGAAAGTAATTTATGAGTATCAGCCACGCTGAAATATCCTTTTTCGCAGAAAATATCAATGTATTCTGCCAGGTTTTCTTCGGCTACTTTTGGTAAGATTTCTTCGATTACCAAATCCATATAGGCATCAGGCTTTTCTTTGTATTCCTTTGGAATAGCATGCGCCCCTAAAAATGTGGCTTTGATAGGAAGCTCATAATTCTGCTGAAGCTTTTTTATTACCCGGAGCATCTTCAACTCCCCTTCTTCAGTTAAACCGTAACCCGATTTGATTTCTACTGCGCCGGTACCAAGTTTCATTACTTCCTCAAGGCGTTTGGCTGATTGGTTGTAAACTTCTTTTTCGGGGGTTTCCTGCAAAGTTTTAGCAGAATTTAAAATTCCGCCCCCACGATTAGCGATTTCTTCGTAGGAAAGTCCGTTGATGCGATCGGCAAATTCCAGTTCCCGGTTTCCGGCATATACGATGTGCGTATGAGAATCACACCAGGTAGGCAGGATTATTTTTCCTTCAGCATCAATGGTTTTATCAGCATTTATTTCCGGCAGGGAATTCATTTCACCATAATCTGCAATCTTATCATCTTCAATAAGCAACCAGGCATTTTTTAGGGTAGGCAACTCCATCATTTCAGCACCGGAAAGTTTTTCTACCGGTTTGTCCCTTACCTGTATTAGTTCTTTTATATTGATAAACAATTGTTTCATTTTGGTTAGTTTTTGTGTCTGTATTCTGCTGAAAACATCAGCCAAACAAAGATAAAAACTAAGCCGGGAAAACCTGCTTTTTCAGAAAAACAAAAAATGCTGACTGAAATATGATTTGCTTAGTGTCATCCTGAATTTATTTCAGGATCTAACATGATTATAGCAAGTATCATATTTAGAAGCTGAAACAAGTCCAGCTTGACGAAACCAAGTATTTTCAGTCAACCTTTTTAAAAGTTTATCCGTTCAATTTAACTGAAGGTCTTAATTCTGCTTCTTCAAGGATTTCATATCAATCACAAAACGATATTTCACATCAGATTTTACCACGCGGTCAAAAGCTTCGTTGATGTTTTGCATATCTATCATTTCAATATCTGAAACGATGTTATGCTCGCCGCAAAAGTCCAGCATTTCCTGGGTTTCTTTAATGCCGCCAATCACCGAACCGGCAATACTTTTACGACCTCCAATTAATCCGCCACCGTGAACGGGGTCCAGAGGTTCTATTGCGCCAACCAAAACCATGGTAGCATCCCTTTTAAGCAAAGCTATATATGGATTCATATCGTGACCCACCGGAACGGTATTCAAAAGAAAATCGAAAGTTCCGGCCTGTTTTTTCATGTCATCTTCGTTTTTCGAAATCAGTACTTCATGGGCGCCCAGTTTTTTTGCGTCTTCAGATTTTGAAGGCGAAGTAGTGATCATCACCACGTGTGCACCCAAAGCGTGGGCAAATTTCACACCCATATGGCCGAGTCCCCCAAGACCAATAACACCAACTTTATCGCCTTTTTTTACCTTCCAGTGTCTTAGTGGAGACCAGGTAGTAATTCCAGCACAAAGCAGGGGAGCGGTGGCTTTTGCATCTATATTTTCGGGAATTTTAAGAACAAATTCCTTATCTACTACTATTTGTTCGGAATAACCTCCAAAGGTATGTCCGCCTAAATGTTTGTCTTTACTGTTGTAGGTAAGTGTAGCGCCATTTTCACAGAATTGCTCGAGGTCTTCTTTACAGGAATCACATTCCTGGCAGGAATCTACCATACAACCCACGCCCACAAGATCACCTTCGTTAAAATTATGTACGTTTTTCCCAACCTGGGTTACCCGGCCTATAATTTCGTGGCCCGGTACCACGGGATATTTAGAGTTCTTCCAGTCGTTTCTAACCTGGTGAATATCACTATGGCAAACGCCACAGTATTCTATTTCAATTTGCACATCGTCTGCAGTAATTTCTCTACGTTCAATGTTTAATGATTTTAAATTGGCATCGCTGGACTGCGCACCGTATGCTTTTACTTCATTCATCTCAATTTGTTTTTCTTAAAGATAAAGAATTGTATGAGTATTTTAAATCGTTGGTTTTGGTTTAACTTAATTTAACTTCTGTTTGTAAGAATTGTTGGAATAAAACAGGAAACCGCCCGAAAGCGGGACATTTAGAATATTTATTTTTACATTAGGGCGAATTTTGAAAGCATTAAAAAATGATGAAAAGACATCCCGGAATAAATACTATTTGCACCCATAGTGGTGAACTTGAAGACAAACAATTTAAAGGCGCAGTTTCGCCGTTATATATGGCGACCTCTTATGCGTTTGAAGATGTAGAGGTAAAGCGCTATCCAAGATACTTTAATACGCCTAACCAGGTGGCCCTGGCTCAAAAAATGGCCGCTCTGGAACATGGAGAAGCCGCTCTGATCTTTGGAAGCGGAATGGCCGCAGTAAGTACAGCACTTATGGCTTTCGCACAGAAAGGAGACCATGTGGTTTTTCAGAATACCCTTTACGGAGGAACAAGCAATTTAATTACCGAAGAGTTTGAGAAATTCGGAATAGAATTTTCGTTTACAAAAGACTCCAAACCGGAATCTTTTGAAGCTGAAATAAAAGAGAATACAAAGGTAATTTATATAGAAACACCTTCAAATCCGCTGCTTACAATAACCGATATCAAAGCGATTGTCGAGATTGCTAAAAAGCACAAGCTGGTGAGTATGATAGATAATACTTTTGCTTCCCCGGTGAACCAGAATCCTATAGATTTTGGGATAGATATTGTCTTGCATTCGGCTACCAAATATATGGGCGGGCATAGTGATATCCTGGCTGGAACCGCCATAGCATCCGAAGAACATATAGATAAGATTTTTCAGCTGGCTAAGAATTTCGGTGGAAGTTTAAGCGATTTCACAGTTTGGATGCTGGAGCGCAGTTTAAAGACTATGGGATTACGGGTGAAGGCGCAAAATGAAAATGCACTGGAATTAGCCTGTCTTCTTGAAAAACACGAAGATATTTCCAGGGTTTATTATCCCGGTTTAGCTTCGCATCCAGATCACGAACTTGCAAAATCACAAATGAAAGGTTTTGGCGGAATGATGTCTTTTGAATTAAAAGAAGGATTGGATTTTGATCTTTTTCAGAAGAAATTAAAACTGATAAAATCCTCTATGAGCCTGGCAGGTGTGGAATCTACAGTGTTATCTCCTTCAAAAACTTCCCACGGTTTGCTTTCTCCTGAAGAAAGGGAAGCCCAGGGAATTAGAGACGGATTAATGCGATTCTCGGTGGGAATAGAGGAGAAAGAGGATTTGATGGAAGACCTGGAACAGGCATTACAGGAAGTTAAAGGTTAGAAGTACGAGGTGTGAAGTTTGAAGGTGAAAAATATCAAATGGTAAATTTCATTTTGAAACGTCATCCTGAATTTATTTCAGAGCTTGCTCCGAATTTTATCGGAGATCTAACTCGTACAAGAAAAGAATTTCCTGAATAAACTTAACCTAAGGTGAGTTTGAACAAAATTAAGATTTCCGTCGCAATTTATCCCGATATTTTATCGGGACGGAAATGACAAATTAGATTTCCGCCTGCGCGGAAATGACTAAAAATTAATTATGAAACTAGATATACTGGCTGTAGGCTCTCATCCCGATGATGTAGAATTAAGCTGCTCGGGCACTATTGCAAAAGAAGTTGACAGAGGGAAAAAAGTAGGAATTTTAGATCTTACTCGTGGTGAAATGGGAACGCGGGGAACTGCAGAAACCCGTGACAGAGAAGCTAAAAATGCTGCTGAAATCCTTGGAGTTTCCGTTCGGGAAAACCTTGAATTTAGTGATGCTTTTTTCGAGAATAACACCTCGCATCAGCTGGAGATCATAAAAGTATTGCGAAAGTACCGTCCGGAAATTGTATTGTGCAACGCAGTAGACGATAGGCATATAGATCATGGGAAAGGTGCAAAACTCGTTAGCGATGCCTGTTTTTTAAGCGGATTACGTAAAATTGAAACCATTCACGGTCGTGAGAGTCAGGAGGCCTGGAGACCAAAACACGTTTATCATTATATCCAGTGGAAAAATTTAAAACCAGATGTGGTGGTGGATATTTCGGGATATATGGATAAAAAAATGGAATCAGTTCTGGCTTATAAAACCCAATTTTACGATGAAAACTCTAAAGAACCGGAAACCCCAATTTCCAGCAACAACTTTTTAGATAGTATAAACTACAGAGCAAGAGATCTTGGAAGGCTGATTAATACAGAACACGCCGAAGGTTTCACCGTAGAGCGGTACCCGGCGGTGGATTCAATTTTCGATTTGATTTAGGTTGAAATTTAGCATTTGCTAATTAATTCAATTGAAGCTTTTTAGCTTGTTATCCGGGGAATAGCGCTAAAATTCGTTCTAATATTAGAAATTTTTCTTTGGGAAATTGCTAAAATAAACTACATTTGCAACCGCAATTAAAATGGTGGTTGTAGCTCAGCTGGTTAGAGCGCCGGATTGTGGTTCCGGAGGTCGCCGGTTCGAAACCGGTCTTCCACCCCTTTATTCAGCCCTTCGGAAACGAGGGGCTTTTTTATTGCCTTAATTTGATGATTCACAAATACCTGTTGAGAAGCATGGCATGTCCCGATTGGAGTCGGTTAAGACGGAATATCGGGAAAACCGGTCTTCCACCCCTTTATTCTAGCCTTCAGTTCGCTGAAGGCTTTTTTTATGAGGTTATTTTATAACCCACGTCATGCTGTCCCGAACCTTCGGGATTGTTTCAATATCTAATATGTGTTAAGTCCGAACATTTTTGACCCTGAAATAAATTACCATTGACGGAGGTAGATTTCATTATTTATTAGAGAATTATAGGAGTAGGTATAAAATACTTTTTAGAAAATTTAAGTGGCCTATCGAAAATTGATCGTGAAATTTGAAGTGAGATGTCGTTTAAATTTTCTGCTGTTTGAGCGACACCTCTTTTTCTAATTATTCATATTTTCCCCGCGAGTTCAGAAAATTTAGACATCGAACGAAAAATTTAGATCCATTTTCGTAAGCCTAGATTTTTTGGTTCTTTTTCATCAATGGAAAAAGAACAGAACACCAATCTATTTCAGCCACATTAATAAATTCAATAATATCATATTTATCTGTCATTTTCCTACGCTAGATAAATTTTTTATCACGGGTCTCAGGGTGACGAAACCTCTATAGTTAATTGTGATTGTTTCAGCATCTAAGTTGAATTTAATAAACCATTATTTTTTCTGCTCAAGCTTCCAAAAGCCTAAAATCAATCCTTATTTTTACGACACCAAAATTCCTACTATGAACTCCAGAGAAGAGCAACTAAAAGCATTTGATCGACTATTGACTATAATGGATGAACTCAGGGAACAATGCCCCTGGGATAGAAAACAAACGATGGAATCCTTACGCCATTTGACAATTGAAGAAACCTACGAGCTTGGCGATGCGATTTTAGATAAAGACCTGGAAGAAGTGCGAAAGGAATTGGGCGATTTATTACTTCACCTGGTTTTTTATGCAAAAATAGGAAGTGAGACCAAAGACTTTGATATTGCTGATGTAGCTAACGGAATTTGCGATAAGTTAATAGATCGGCACCCACACATTTATGGCGATGTTGAGGTTGCCGATGAGGAAGAAGTAAAAAAGAACTGGGAAAACCTGAAGCTGAAAGAAGGTAAAACAAGTGTTTTAGAAGGGGTGCCACGATCTTTACCGGCAGTTGTGAAAGCAAGCAGGATCCAGGAAAAAGTAGCCGGTTTAGGTTTTGACTGGGAAAAACCGGAACAGGTTTTTGAAAAACTTCAGGAAGAATTAGGCGAATTACAGCGCGAAATAAACACTGAAAACAAAGATAAAATAGAAGCCGAATTCGGCGATGTGATGTTCTCCATGATCAATTATGCCCGTTTCCTCGGTATAAATCCTGAAAACGCATTAGAGCGTACCAATAAGAAGTTTATTACCCGATTTCAGTATTTGGAGGGCAAAGCAAAAGGGCAAAATAAAGCCTTAAAAGATATGACCTTAGCCGAAATGGATGTTTTTTGGAATGAGGCTAAATTGTTATAAACAGTTATTCTCGTTTATTTTCTCTGTCGATGAAAATGAGCTATACCCTAGTGTACAAAAAGCTTGACAAAACTTAAGCTGAAAATTTATCAGCATTTCTGCATTTTGTGATTGCGAAATAACCATAAAAACAGCCGTACTTAATTAAAATACTTGGAAAAATGCAAAAATCTTTAATTTATAAAATCTGCGGAGCCCTTGGCATCTTTGGTTGTTTTGTTGTGATAGCTGCTGATTTAATAGGAATAGCCCTTCATGAAAAGCATGACCCCATTAGTGATACCATTAGCATGCTGGCAATAGGGAAGTATGGCTGGATACAGGATTGGGGTTTGGATATACTGGCATTGGGGTATTTTGCACTTGCTGTGGGACTTTTTACCTGGAAACGTAGTGGCACAAAATGGATTATTAGCCTGATTATTTTAGTATTAATAAGTATAAACCTTGTTTTTATTGCTGAACACAACCAATATGCTGGAAGACCCGGTTATAACATTCACAGGGAGCTGGTTTATATATTAGCCGGCTTGTTCTTGGTGTTAACTATTTTAATCAGTTTTGATCTAAAATATCTGAAGCCATTCTTAAAAAGATTCTCGTTTTGGATTGCTGCTCTATGGCTTATTTTTGCTCCAGTACTAACTTTAATCCCAGATAGCCTGGACGGTGCCTACGAAAGGATAGTCTGTTCTTTGTTAGTGATTTGGCCAACTGTTGTTTCATACCACTTATATAAATTTTCAGGCTCAGAATCTTAGGAAAATTGAAGAATGTGATTTTTAATGAAATCGTTTTGAAAACAGATTTCAGTTCAGGAGTATTGACTCAATACAAAAAGAGGATTAAAGTCACTTACTAAAAACAATCAACTTCGGGTAAATTTCCAGTGTTGAAAAACCCAGGTTGTCTTTTATCCATTCCAAATTTTTTGCGGTGTAGAAAAAAACGTGGGTAGGATCGTTTTTGTAATACCAGTTATCAAAATTGATTTCTTCAGAATAAATAGAGGTTTTACAATAGAGTTTTCCGCCGGGATTTAGGCGTCCCGCCAATTCACTGAATTCTCGTTTTGGCTCGTAAAAATGCTCCATCACTTCACAGCAAATTATAAAATCGTATTTAGCGTTTAAAACTTCAGTATAGGGATGGAAGTAAGGATCATAAAGGGCAACAGTATAACCTTCTTTTTCCAGTTCGGTGGTAGCTACAGGACCGGTGCCACAGCCGTAATCCAGACCTTTTTGTTCAGGTAAAAAATCTTTTAGAACCCTTGAAGTAATTGGGCTCACAAAATTTTGGTACCTGGGATCTTCAACATCGTTGTTATGGGAAAGGTAGCGCTCTTTTTCTATATTTTCAGATACATAAAATTCGGGTAAAAGTTGAATGCCACCGCAATTGCTGCATTCAACAAATTCCCGGTTCTTACTTTTCCAAAATTCCTTCGTACTGCCTGCGCAAAGAATGCATTGCATGCTTAATTAATAAAGAGATTTTATTTTACGCAATTTTTCTTTCCAGACTTCAAGCTGTTCCTTTTGGTCGGCTATGTTTTTATGTACATCCCGTACCAACGGATTGTCTTCATCTACATTAGAGAAGAACTGCAGGTTGTTTTCCAACTGGCGAATTTCAGCTTTTGTTTCTTCTATCTTTTTGGTAAGGAAATAATGCTCGTTACGAAGCTTTTTATCATCATCGGCATCATTTAAAGCCTGTACCTTATTTTCGTATTTCAGCATTTCAGCTTTGGTGTGATCTACATCCAGCTTATTAAAAAGTTGATCTAAAGCCTTGTTGAATTTCCCTTCAATAAAACGCTTATTGTAAGGTACCTTGCCAAGATTCTTCCAGTCTTCTATAAACTCTTTAATTTTAGGGAGATCTTCTTTTTTATCGCCGCTAAGCTCTAATGATTTTACCTGCTCTAACAACTCCTTTTTCTTATCAAAAGCCTCAAATTCCTCTTTATTTTCATCGTCACGGCTTTCGTGCATGCGTTCAAAATAGTGATTGCAGGCTGCTTTAAACTGTTTCCAAACCTTGTCGCTGTCTTTTCTTGGTACGTGTCCAATCTTTTTCCAGTCTGCCTGGATCTTCTTCATTAAAGGCGTTACCGTCTTGAAATCGTCACTGTCCTTATTGTCTTCCGCAATTTTAATAAGTTCCTTTTTCTTTTCGAGGTTATCGTATTGTTGCTTTTTTAGATTCTTATAGAACGCATTTTTATTCCGGTTAAAGCGACGAACAGTTTGTTTGAAATCGGTCCAGGTTTCTTCATTTTTACTACGCGGAACTTTCCCGGCATTGAAAAATGCTTCACGAAGTGCTTCAATTTCCTTGATCTTCTGCTGCCATTTATTATGGCTTGTATACTCTTCGTCTGCAATTACCCTGATCTTCTCGATTATAACCTGCTTGGCTTTCCAGTTTTCTTCGTAACGCTCATCCATGGTGTTGAAGAATTCCTGGCGCTTATCGTGAATTTGTTTGGTAGCGCTGCTAAAACGCTCCCAGATATCCTCCCGAAATTCCTTTGCTACCGGGCCAAGTTCTTCTTTCCACATCTTGTGGAGCATCTGCAATTCTCTAAAAGCACGGTTTATATCATTTTCCTGTACCAATTCTTCAGCACGGTCAATAACCTTTAACTTTTGATCGAGGTTATGTTTAAAGTCAAGATCCCGGAATTCACGATTTAAATGCAGAAAATCGTAAAAGTTCTCTACGTGATGGTGGTAGGTATTCCAAACATCGTTATATTTTTCTCGAGGAATTGGCCCCGCAACTCGCCAGCGATCCTGAAGCTCTTTAAAATGCTTGTAAGTGGTGTTTATATTCTCTTCAACATCAATAAGGCCTTTTAGTTCTTCTATTATTTCCAGGCGCTTAGCCAGGTTTTTATTAAGGTCCTGTTTAAGTTGCTTGTAGTAATTATTGCGTTTTTCCCTATAATCGAAGTAAAGGGAGTTAAAACGTTTTTTAAGCGGAGTAGAGTAGTGGAAGTCTATAATATTCCCGCCATCGGCAAGGAATTCTTCTTTTTTCTCCTCTTCCTCTTCATTAAATTTCGCATTGAATTCAGCACGAATTTCAATCACGTGATCTTTAATAGCCTGTACTTTTTCTTTTTTCAGCAGCGATTCAAATTCATCAACCAACTGCTCTTTGGTCATTGCGTGATAATCCTTCTTCGCAATATCGTGACGCTCAGCTTTGGTTTCATCTTCGCTGTCTTCAGCAACTGAATCATCTATGTGATCCTGGTGATGTTTTGAAGTTCGTCCTTCTTCTTCAGAAGTTTCATCTTCATCTTCACCCTCATCGTGGTCTTCATCTGGGTTGGCTTTATCTGAATCTTCTTCAGCTTTAGCTCCGGTTTCAGCCTGAATTTTTTCTTCTTCTATACGAGTTTTCTTGCGACTTTCCTGGAGAATGGCATCGTCCTCATCATCTTCTTCGCTGCTCGCTTTGTTTTCTTCTGAAGTATTCTTTTTGTCTCCGGCTTCAGCAATCATCGCGTCTTCCAGCCTGTCTTCTTCAGATTTGAATTCAGAGGCAGTTTCTGCCGGTTCTACAACAGGATCTCTCTTTTCTGAAGCTTTTTCGGTTTCAGACTTTTGAGAAAATGAATTTTCCTCTGCATTAGCCTCCTTGTTTTCTTCGGTCAACTTTTTTTCAGCCTGAGTTTTTTCAGGATTATTAGTCGATTCGTTCGAAAACTCCTCTTTATTTTTATCATTTTCTTGCTGAGACATATCTTTCAATGTTAGGGTTCTTGTGAATTAATTAGGCTGAAAGATAGTAACTCCACTAAAATTGGGCAAACAATTCGCTTTTTTTTGTAAAGTTAAAACGGAAAACGTTGCGGCTAATTATTCCAGATCTTCCAGGCGCTTTCAGCCTGTAATTGCAACATTTTTAAGCCATTAGTGACTGTTGCTCCCTGTTTTTTTGCACGGGCCATTAATTGGGTGGTTTCGGGATTGTAAATAAGGTCGTAAACCAAATGTTTTTCGTTTAAATGCTGAAAAGGAAGCTGCGGATTCTCTTCCACCTCCGGGAAAGTTCCTACAGGAGTGGTGTTAATAATAATGCTGTACTCTTCCATTACTTCTTTTGAAAGATCATTATAACTCAATTTACCTTCTCCTGAAGATCTTGAAACAAATTGATATTCGATACCCAATTTCTTTAAGGCGTATGCAACCGCTTTTGAGGCACCACCGGTACCTAGAATAAGCGCTTTTTTATGGTGAGATTTTAAAAAGGGTTTAAAAGATTCCGAAAACCCGATGTAATCTGTATTGTAACCAATAAGTTGATTACCGTTAACCTTAATGGTGTTTACTGCTCCAATTTCTTTAGCTTCTGGAGCCAGATCGTCTAAAAATGCAATGATCTCCTGCTTATAAGGAATTGTAACGTTTAGTCCGCTTAGGTTAGGGGTCTCCTTTATCACGTCGCGGAATTGCTTTATGTTATTTAAGTCAAAATTATAATATTTGGCTTCAATATTTTCTTTTTCGAATTTTTCAGTAAAATATTTACGCGAAAATGAGTAGCTGATATTTTTTCCGATTAGTCCAAAATTCTTCATCGCTTTGCGGTTTTTTGGTTTTTCTTTTCGTACCAGGCGAGTCCCAGTACAATAATTATACCTATAAAGATAAAGAAAATTGCGAGCCAGTTTTCCGCAGAATTAAAAGTTGGAAAATACCGGTCGTAATAATCAATTATCTGATTTCCTTCACTGTCCAGGATCATCTCCCCGTTTGCGCTTAATTTGAAAATCTTTTCTTTCCAGGGCCAAACCACACCCAGGGATCCAGTAATAAAGCCTATTATCGCGGCGAAGGTGTCTTTTTTATAATGCTTGAGTACAAAACCAAGAAAGTGGGAAAGCGTCACTAAACCGGCAAGGGAGCCAGCGCCAAACACAAGGATTACTTTAAGCAGGCGAATTCGATCTGGATTGTTCATAAAGCTGAAATCCAGCACCACTAAATCTGCCATCGTATCGTAAAGGGCATTTACAGAATCTACTAATAACAAGACATAATTTCCTAATAAAATAAGGATAAATGAACCGGAAAGCCCTGGCAGGGTCATTCCTGAAACACCTACCATTCCACAAAAGAATACAAACCAGAGATTGTCATTTTGTTTGGCGGGTTCCAAAAAACTAATAGCCACCCCGGCCATGATGCCAAGGAGAACAAAAACCAGGGAGCGTTTGCTCCATTCATCAAAATCTTTACTTATGTAGTAGATAGAACCAACGATCATTCCGAAGAAAGCTGCCCAAACGTAGAGTTCATATTGCAGAATTAAATAATCCAGTAACTTCGAAACGCTAAAATAACTAATGAGCATTCCAAGGATAAGCAAGCCCAGGAATCTTCCGTTGGTATAATGGTATAAACTTCTAAATCGCCCGTTTATAAGCAAAATAAAAGCCTTGTAATTTATTTTTTGAAGGGAATAAATAAATTCTTCATAGAAACCGGCTACAAAAGCCACAACACCACCAGACACACCGGGGACTTTATTAGCTGCTCCCATAGCTAAACCTTTGAGTACTAAAAGCACTTTATCTGTAAAGGTTCTAGTTTGTTGCATTGCTATTTTCTGAACTTTTTGAGGCGAAAATTTCCAGGCCTAGAATTAATATAAATCCGGCGAGCATTAAAAGAATTGCATACAGTGTTTGTGGTTGGCCATCAAAATTCCAGGGCAAAACCGAGGCTTCTTTTAGCACTACTTCCTTATCACCGTACATTTCAGTTTGTAGAACGTGTTTCCAGGGCCAGATCTTATTTAAGGAACCAGCAATAAAACCGGTAAGCACTGCCAGGGTAATACTGCTGTAATGCACAAACAGCCATTTAAGAATTTTTGAAAAACTAAGTAAACCAATTACGGCTCCTATGGCAAAGATTCCCAAAGTTTGAAAATCGAAATCACTGGCGGCTTCGGTAATTCTTTTATAAGCGCCTAAAAGTACTAAAATAAAAGCTCCGGAAATCCCAGGAAGTATCATCGCACAAATAGCGATGGCTCCTGAAAAAAAGATGAATAAATTGCTGTCGTTTGCAGCCATTGGTGGCAGGGAAACAATATAGAAGGCAACTCCCGCACCAATGAGTAAGGCAAGCACGATCTTAAAATTCCATTTGGGGATTTGTTTGCCTACATACCAGATACTGGCAAGCACAAGACCGAAAAAAAAAGACCAGATCAAAACCGGATGATTTTCAAGTAAATAATTAGCAATCCGCATAAGTGAAAAAACACTGATCAGGATTCCGAGAAAAAGTGCTAAAATAAAAGGCCCGTTAAGCTGTTGCCACATCGCTTTAAAGCCTTTCTCTTTCCAGGTAGTAATCAAAGAAAAATTAACACCACTAATAGTAGAGATTAATTCTTCATAAATTCCTGAAATAAAAGCAATTGTACCCCCAGATACCCCGGGAACAACATCTGCCGCGCCCATCGCCATACCTTTTAAGGTAACCGGGAGATAGTCTTTAAAGGTTTTTCGCATGTGTACAAATTAAAATTCCAGCTCAAAGTTAGTAAAATAACTAAGAGAGGTTTATAAAGGAATTTATAATTTGCTTTACGCTTTTTCGGTTAAAGATTTGAGGAAATAATTCTTCGATTACTATATAATACTCGGCGTCTAACTTTAATCCCTTATTAAGGTGAAAATAAGCCTTTTCTCCTTCATTATGGCTAAAATAAAGCCCGGCCAAACGAAATTCAACCTCTGCAGTATCAGGATAAAATTCCAGCGCCTGATTAAGATTTTGAATAGCGGTTTCGAATTCTCCAAGATCTATTAAAATATCGCAGCGCCTAATCCAGGTCTCCAATTCGTAGTTTCCAAGATCAAGACTTTTTTTATAGCCGCGTTCAGCCTCTTCATAAAACTTAAGGCGGTTATTGATTTTGGCGTAACGCTTCCAGTATAAAACGTTTTCCTCGTCTATATTTATGGCCTTATTGATATAATAAAGAGCTTTCTGATAATTCTTCTTTTTAATATAGAAATCGGTGATCGCAATCCAACCTTTATCTAAAAGCGGATCTTCGTGCACGCAATCTTTATAATGTTTAAGAGCGAGCTCGTTTAAGCCCAGTTTTTCGAAACACTTACCAATGCGCAGGTAAGCAAAGGAAGTAGGATCGTCTAACTCCAGAGTTAAACGATAATTCTCTATGGCTTCGTGATAACGACCTAATTTCTCCAGTACTTTTCCTTTTTCAAGATAAGCACCTATAAAATAATCGTCACTAATTATGGCAAAATCGAAAGCCGATAATGCTTTGTCGTAATCTTTTAAGTCAAAATATTGTCTTCCTACCTGGTGCCAGGCTACCTCACAGTATGGATTTTTATCCAGATACATATTCAGGTATTCAATGGCTTCAGTTTTTTGATCCAGAAAATCGAAACAATACATAATGTTGTAAAGTGCCGAATAATCCTCTTCATCGGCTTCCAAACATTTCATAAAGCTGAATTTCGCATTCTCGAAATCTTCAAGAAATAAATGTTCCATCCCAATAAGGGAATAAACTTCAGCAGGATCAAGGGTAATATCAAGCGCCATTTCTAAAACCTGGATGGCATTGGCATGGCGATCGCGTTTAGAAAGAATTTGAGCTTTTTGTATGTAGATTTCTTCGTTAGAAGATTCCAGTTGTTGTAGTTCGGTAAGCATTGCTTCAGCAACATCCAGCTTATCTTCAAAAACTAAAATCTCAATTTTAAAGAGTTTTAGGTTAGTAGAAGTTGGGTGCTGCGCCAGGCCTAATTTAACGGCCTTTTTAGCCAATGCAAATTTCCCGTTCTCTAAATAGTAGTTAATGATATCCTCAAATTCGGCAGAATCAAAAAATAAAACATCATTTGTTTTAAGCATAGATTCAAATCGGGAAAGTGAGAAATTGTTTTCGTCGTTATGGCTTAATTGCATACGTAGGTAATTACGGGATTTCTACTCTTCTAAAATTAAAAATGAATATGGATGAAAAGGCCAAAAATCAATATTGTTGTTAACAAATTAATTAACAGTTTCCTGTTGCTTCATTATATCCTCCAATACGTCAATAATGATGCCACAGCCTTCTTTTATTTCCTCTTCTGAAATGGTGAGCGGTGGGGTAATTCTAACCGCTTTTTTCTCGAATAAAAGCCAGAAAAGGATAAGGTTTTTTTCTTTACATTTTAAGATTAACTGGTTCGCTATTTCTTCTGAAGTAGCAATGATAGCAAGCATTAAGCCCATTCCCCTAACTTCTGAAATTAGCGGATGTACCAGCAGTTTCCTGAATAGTTTTTCCTTTTCGAGACTTTCTGTCATTAAGCCGGAACTACTGATTTCTTCTAATGTAGCTAAGGCGGAAGCAGCAATTACAGGATTTCCCCCAAAGGTAGTGATATGTCCCATTTTTGGATTATTAGAAAGCGTATCCATCATTTTAGCTGAAGCAGAAAAAGCACCAATTGGCATCCCACCGCCCATTCCTTTTCCCAGGGCAACGATATCGGGGACCATATCAAAATTCTGAAATCCAAGGAGTTTTCCTGTTCTTCCAAAGCCGGGTTGGATTTCATCCAGGATCAATAAAGCGCCAACTTCCTCGCAACGTTGTTTTACTTTTTGTAGATAATTATCCTTCGGAAGTATAAATCCGGCTCCTCCCTGAATACTTTCCAGAATAACAGCTGCGGTTTCTCTAGTTATCTTTTGCAGATCATCTACATCATTAAACTTAATAAAGGAAATTCCGCCTAATAGTGGCCTAAAAGGCTTTTGACGTTCTTCATAATCCATTAAACTAAGGGATCCCATAGTATTACCATGGTAGGCCTGGTGGGCGGCAATAATTTCGGCTCTCCCTGTATAACGCCGGGCGAGTTTTAAAGCACCCTCTATGGCCTCGGTACCCGAATTGGTGAGGTAGGTTTTTTCCAAGGGTTTCGGAAAATGTTTTGCCAGCAATTTGGTTAGTTTAACGGCCGGTTGCTGCACGTATTCGCCATACACCATTACGTGCAGGTATTTTTCAGCCTGTTCTTTGATCGCCTTTACCACCTTAGGATGGCAATGCCCCAAACTACAAGCCGAAACTCCTGCTACAAAATCCAGGTGCTTTTTTCCATCGGTAGTAAAAATATAGGAGCCTTTGGCCGATTCTACTTCCAGACCTAGCGGGTGCGGAGTGGTTTGTGCCTGGTATTTAAGAAAATCTTTATTCATCAGGTTGATTTTCTTCAGCTTCAGGCTTCTCTTCATTCTTAACCTTCTCTTCTGCAGCTTTAATCAGGGACTGTGGTTCTTTTAATTGTGGGATGCTGTCTTTCACCCTGTTCTGTATATCCTCGGGCTTTATTTTCGATTTTTCATTTGGTAATAGTTCGTCCCCTTCTTCATTTTCAATTTTATCTTCAGCAGCATTAATCAGGGTTTGGGGTTCTCTTAATTGCGGAATGCTATCTTTTGCTCTGTTTTGTAGATCTTCTGGTTTTAATCTGGACTTATCATTCAGCAGCAAGTCGTCCCCTTCTTCACGTTCATCAAAAAAGTCTTCATCATCTTCCGGTAACGGAATGCCGTTAATTTTAACCAGTTCGGGAGCCGGTTTGCCTTTAAATAAATCCTCCTTAGTAATTAGTCTTTCATCGCCACGCCAATTGAACCCAATTAATTCACGGACGTTTAGAGGGAAATCCTCTTCCGGAGTTAAATTTCCGTCTACATTCTGGTAATAATATATCTCATCAATTTCCTGTTCTTCAAAAAGGATTCTAATAGAACTGGACAGAGTCTTATTAATTCCTATGAGTTCCTGCTCGCTATTTCGACTGTAATACAGTGTTTCTGTATTTTTATTAATATCTACCTGGTGTAATTCATTATCCTCAAACAAACCAACCAGATCCATTCCTTTCACCTGGTTGTAGCCCTCAATAGTATCTTTTTGAATTAAAAATGCATTATTAAAAACCCGCATAGAATCCAGCTGCTCGGTTTTATTGTTGCTTTGCAAATGGATGGTATCTCCCGTCATTTGGCTGAGTCCACTCCAAAGTACGGGACTTCGTCGCTTAGTTACAGAAGTAACCGGACCGCTGATAATGTTGATCATTTTTGTAAGCCCTGTAGCCTGGTTGATGTGAACCGAATCACTTTTCCCGCTCATATCGCTTTTATAAAGCCTAACGTCATAAAATCCGCGGATAATACGTTTATCGGGTTTCCCCGTGATCATTATTGTGTCTCCGTGAATAAACAGCGAATCATTATCCTGAACGCTGGTTGCAACCGCTCTTTTAGTAATAAAAACCGAATCTTTATCCCTAAAAACTTCAGCATAATGGCCCGTGACGACACTTTTATTGATGGTATCTATAACTTCAATATTATTGGTGGCCGAAGCAAAATTGGTATTCCGGTTAAAATACATGCTATCTCCTTTAACCGTTCTATTATCGTAATCTATTTTTGAATTCTTCACGAAGTACCCTGTGTCGCCGCGGGTATCATAGAATCCGCGTTCGCAATAAACCGTGCTGGTTTCACTCTCTATGGTAGAAGGGCCGTAGAGATAGGCGTGGCCGGTTTCTCCGTAAAAGTCCAGTTGCTCAGAATTAATAATATATTCGGGATTGGTAAGTACTACATCTGAGACGAAGGAATACTTATCCTGCTCCATAAAATAACGACCTATGTTACTGGTAATCACGCCGCCGGTATCTATAACCTTACCGCCACTGACATAATAGGCCTGTTGTTTTAAACGATTAAAAAATAAACTATCGGTTTCCAGGGTGGTTTGTGGGCGTTTCATCAATACATCTCCACTGGCGAAGGCAAACTGGGAGTTTCCGTTATACTCGGCATAATTACTAGTTAGAGTAACAGTATCACCCTGTTGCATCCTTACATTCCCAAAAGCCCTAAAGAAATTTTCATCATTATAATGAATAGCGAGATCACACCAAACTTCTATCCCTTCATGATTAAAATATACCTGGTTTTCTACTTTGCTTAAAACAAAAGCACCCGGATATTTTTCGTTCCGAATATTCCTATCGGAATCATAATCAATTTTTTTTGCATCCTGCGCCTGGGTTAAAGCCGGAAAAACCAAAAAGACTAATACAACGAAAAGAGTAAATTTTTTCAAACTGAAAATTTTTTCAAAAGTAATTAAATTTCTGCCATCAATTTTTAGGAATCTGATTAAGTATAAATTACTGTTTTTTTAGAAAAATATATACTAAATGATGAATAAAATTGAGTAAATAATAATGAAAAGTGAAATTTGTATTAAAATTCACATAATTTAAGGCACTTGGGTTTCTTTTTGGAAAACTTTAACTGCAGACAAAAAACCATAGCCCTTTATTCTGCGTAAATTTGGGAAACAGCTTAAAAATTAAATTATGAAAAAACCAATCGTAAAAATGGAAGTGGTGGAATCTACTTCTAAAAACAAAAATTCAAAATCTCGTAGGAGGTTTATTAAAATGAGTGGACTGGCCATTGCTGGTTCGGGTGTTTTACTGGCCTGTGATACTGATGACGTTTTTGATCCGGGCGGAGAAACACCGGTCCCAGAACCTGAGCCGGAACCGGAACCAGATCCAGACCCGGAAGAGCCAACGGCTTTCGATTTAGGTAGTGGGGATGTTGGAATCCTTAATTATGCTCTGGCTTTGGAGCAACTGGAAGCCGCATTTTACACAGCAGTAAGAGAAGGAGATTACTATGCAGGAGCCTCCGATGAGGAACAGCAAGTTATAGACGATCTATATAACCACGAAGTAATACACAGAGATTTCTTGAGAGCTGCTATTTTAGAAGCCGTAGGGGGAGACGAAAGCCAGGTGTTACCAGAACTGGAATTCAATCTGGATTCGGTAGACCTTAGTAGTAGAGATTCTGTTTTGCAAACTGCAATGGCATTAGAAGATACCGGTGTTGGTGCCTACAATGGTGCTGGAGACCGTTTGGAATCAGCAACCTATCTAACTATTGCCGGTAAAATTGTTTCTGTAGAAGCAAGGCATGCATCTGCAATTAGATCGTTACTGAATCCTGATTCTGCAGATTTTGCTGGAGATGATATTATTGATGAAAATGGGTTGGATATAGAATATGATCCAGCAGAGGTTTTTGAAATTGCAGGGCCATTTATTGAAACTGAATTCACTGCAAACGAATTGCCGGAGCCTAATACAGGATCGTAAACTACTTACTAACTTCTAAAGCAAAAAATTATGAGTATTATAAAATTATTAGATGAATTTACATCTGAAAAATTAGTCACGAAATCTACTTCCAGGCGCGAGATGTTTGGAACATTGGGTTCGTTTGGTAAAAAGGCTGCATTGGCAGCGATTCCTTTTGGTATGGCAGCCGGGTCTAAAGCAAACGCAGCGGCTATGTTTCAGGATAATGGAGGCCCAATTTCTTCTTTAAACCTGGCGCTTACCTTAGAATATTTAGAAGCAGCATTTTACAGACGTGCTCTGGATTCTGGGGTATTAGAAGGGGGAAGCCGTGAGGAGACAGTCTTTATGCAACTTTTTAAGCACGAAGATCAACATGTTAATTTTTTAGTGGAAAATCTTGGTGATGATGCGGTTGAATCTCCTGAATTTGATTTTACTGCAGGAGGTGCATTTGATCCCTTTAATGAAAATGGAATTGGCCAAATGGATGCTATGGCTCAAATGCTTGCACTAGCCCAGGCTTTTGAAGATACAGGGGTAAGAGCTTATAAAGGTCAGGCAGCAAATTTAATGGGAACTCCATTTTTAGAACCTGCTCTTAGAATACACTCTGTAGAAGCCAGGCATGCTTCTGAAATTAGAAGAATACGAGGCTTAAAAGGATGGATAGTGCGGGACCAACGTGGAGAAGGAATGCCTGAAGCTACTCAACCCGTCTACAACGGAGAAGAAAATGTAATTCAGGGTGGGGTAGACGTAAGTTCTATTAGTTCTGGACTTGTTGGTAATGCTACAGATGCTGCAACCGAAGCTTTTGATGAAATTTTAACCGGAGATGAAGCCGTTGCTATTGCAAGCCTGTTTATAGTTTCTAACGATTAGATTGATGATTGATTTTTAGTTTTTGTTATTGAAAAAGCCGTTTCATTTGGAAACGGCTTTTTGATTTTTATAATCTGTACGATTAATTTAGCGTTCTATAGTTTGTGTTCTATCGGGTCCTACTGAAACCACTTTAATTGGTATTTCCAGTTCTTTTTCCAAAAACTCTACATATTCATTAAATTCCTTCGGAAGTTCATCAGCCTTGGTCATTCCTGTAAGATCTGCCGCCCAGCCTTTAATTTCGGTATATATTGGGGTTACATTTTCCGCTTCAATATTATAAGGTAAGTGATAAATTTCTTTTCCTTTATAATTATATGCTGTACATACTTTTAAGGTTTTAAATCCGCTAAGTACATCACCTTTCATCATAATTAACTGGGTGATCCCATTAACCTGAACTGCATATTTTAAAGCTACTAGATCCAGCCAGCCACATCTACGCGCACGACCGGTGGTAGCACCAAATTCGTTACCAACACGTCCCATAGTTTCACCGTCTTCATCAAAAAGTTCGGTAGGGAAGGGACCGCTTCCAACACGGGTGGTATACGCTTTGAAAATACCGTAGGCTTCTTTAATTTTATTCGGTGCAACTCCAAGACCTGTGCAGGCTCCTGCAGCAGTGGTAGTAGATGAAGTTACAAAGGGATAGGTTCCAAAATCAATATCAAGTAAAGATCCCTGGGCACCTTCGGCTAAAATAGTTTTTCCTTCTTTCTGAGCTGCGTGCAAATAAGCTTCACTATCTATAAAGGTTAGTGATTTTAGCGTTTTAACCGCGTCAAAAAACTCCTTTTCCAATTCGGCAAGATCATACTGCACATCTACATCGTAAAATTTTATGATTTTCTCGTGCTTATCAGACAGGGTTCTGTATTTTTCTTTCCAGTTGTCCAGCTCTAAATCACCTACACGAATTCCGTTTCTTCCGGTTTTGTCCATATAAGTTGGGCCAATACCTTTTAAGGTAGAGCCAATTTTGGCTTTTCCTTTGGAAGCTTCAGAAGCAGCATCTAACAGCCGGTGTGTTGGTAAAATTAAATGTGCTTTTCTGGAAATCAGCAATTTAGATAGGTAGTCTATATTGTTTTTGCTGAGGTTATCCAGTTCCTTTTTAAAAATCACGGGGTCTATCACTACGCCATTTCCTACAAGGTTAATGGTTTCATCGTGAAAAATTCCGGAAGGGATGGTGTGGAGTACGTGTTTTTGCCCGTCGAATTCGAGGGTGTGTCCTGCATTTGGCCCGCCCTGAAATCTTGCAATAATATCGTATTTAGAGGTGAGCACATCAACGATTTTTCCTTTGCCTTCGTCACCCCATTGGAGACCGAGTAGTAAATCTACCGCCATTGAAATCTTAAGTTAGTAAGTTAGTTGGTTGTTTTTTTGTTGCCGTAAAAATATAAAGAATGTTTGGTAATTTCTATATCAAACACTTCTTCAATTGTTTTTTTAATAGATTGGATACGCGGGTCGCAAAATTCTATCACTTCGCCGGTATCGGTGAGAATAACATGGTCGTGCTGCCTGTCAAAATATGATTTCTCATATTGTGCCTGATTTTGCCCAAATTGATGCTTTCTAACAAGCCCGCATTCCAGTAATAATTCTATGGTATTATAGAGGGTTGCACGACTTACCCGGTATTTCTTGTTTTTCATCTTAATGTAGAGTGATTCTATATCAAAATGATCGTCGTTATTGTAGATTTCCTGAAGTATCGCAAAACGCTCGGGAGTTTTTCTGTGCCCTTTTTCTTCCAAATACTTGGTGAAAACGTTTTTAACTACTGCCTGATCGTTTTTATTTACAACTTTTTTGCTCATAGTTCTTTGTACCTTACAAAGGTATAGGATTATTCACGGCTAACCTTATCGATGCCGTTAATTTTTTTGAGTCTGTTTATGATTTTTGTAAGTATCGCATTGTTCTTTACCCTGAGCGTTATTTGCCCGCTAAAGACACCATCTACACTTTCAAAATTAATCTTTTGCATATTCACGTTCAGGTTGCTGGAGATCTCTTTAGTGATCTCGCTTACCAGGCCTAAATTATCAATTCCTGTTAATTTTACCACTGCTTTAAAGTCCTGCTGTGAAGAATCTATCCATTTTGCAGGAATAATTCTATAGGCATAATTACTTTGAAGTTGAAGCGCATTAGGGCAGTTCTTCTTATGGACTTTAATTCCATCATTTACCGTTACAAAACCAAAAACCTGGTCTCCGGGGATTGGGTTACAGCAATTCGCCAGTTTATATTCTAAAGTTTCATCTTCATCCCTTCCAAAAACAAGCTGATCGTATTTAGAAGTAATTTCATCTTTATTAAGATCTTCAGCTATAACCGGTTTAGTGATCTTACGTTTAATATAACTTACCAGTGCATTGCTTCTGGAAGAAGCAAACTCCTTGAGTTTCTGATTGTCAATTTTACCAATTCCTACCCGGTAAAATAGATCCAGGCTGGTTTTTAGGTTAAAATAAACAACAAGCTCATTGATCACCTTCTCATTAAAAGGTATTTTTTGCGCACGTAATTTTCTGGTAAGGATTGCTTTTCCTTCTTCGGCAATTTCCCGTTTTTCGTCTTTTAAAGAAGATTTTATCTTGCCTCGTGCCCTCGCAGTTGTGGCGTAATCCAGCCAGTTTACATTTGGCTGAGCATTTTCTGAAGTAATTATTTCTACCTGATCCCCACTTTTTAACTCGTGACTCAATGGTACCAGTTTGTTGTTAACACGGGCACCACGGGTCTTTAAACCAATTTCGGTATGAATACTGAAAGCAAAATCTAAAGGAGTAGAACCTTTTGGTAAAGATTTCAAATCTCCCTGAGGGGTAAAAACGAATATTTCTTTTGAATAAAGGTTCAGCTTAAATTGCTCTACGAAATCTACCGCATTTACATCTGGATTTTCCAAAGCTTCCTGAAGCCTGTTTAACCATTCTTCAATTCCGCGGTCTTCCTGGGCATCACCTTGCTTGTATTTGTAATGTGCCGCATATCCTTTTTCAGCGATCTCGTTCATTCGCTGACTTCTAATCTGAACTTCTACCCATCGGCCTTTTGGACCCATTACAGTAATGTGTAAAGCTTCATAACCTGTAGACTTTGGCGAAGAAATCCAATCCCGAAGTCGGGTAGGGTTGGGTCTAAAGTGATCGGTAACTATAGAATAGATCTTCCAGGCAAGGAATTTTTCATTGGCCTGGTCACTTTTATAAATAATTCGAATTGCAAATTTGTCGTAAACTTCATCAAAACTCACATTCTGAGCTTTCATTTTACGATTTATTGAATAGATAGATTTTGGTCTTCCCTTAATATCGTATTTAAGATCTTCCTTGTTTAGAGAGTCTTCAATAATCCTGGAGAATTCTTTAATGTAAGCATCCTGTTCCTCCTTACTTTCTTTTATTTTAGTATGGATTTCATTGTAAACCTCGGGTTCGGTATATTTCAGACCAAGATCCTCAAGTTCGGTTTTTATATTGTAAAGCCCAATCCTATGAGCAAGCGGAGCATAAATATAAAGCGTTTCTGAAGAAATCTTTTCCTGCTTGTCACGCCGCATCGCATCCATAGTTTGCATATTGTGCAACCTATCGGCAATTTTGATAATAATTACCCGGATATCATCATTTAAAGTAAGCAGCATTTTCCGGAAGTTTTCGGCCTGTAGCGAAACATCCTTATCTTTTTTTAAACTGGAAATTTTTGTGAGTCCGTCTACAATCGTTGCCACGGTTTCCCCAAACATCTTATGAATATCCTCTAGCGTATAAATAGTGTCTTCAACAACATCGTGCAAAAGCGCTGCAACTATAGAAGTGGCGTCCAAACCAATCTCTGAAGCCACGATTTTTGCCACAGCGATTGGGTGAAAGATATAAGCTTCCCCAGATTTTCTACGTTGGTCTTTATGGGCATCTACAGCGGTATCAAAAGCTTTTCTAATTTGCTTTTTATCATCGTCACTTAAGCTGCGGTAACTTATGCGCAGGAGTTCTTTATACTGCCTTGCAATTTGCTTGTTTTCTTCTTCTATAGCTGCTTCTGTCATAATTTAAAAGTACAATTAAGATTGTAAAGAAACAACTACAAGCCGCGCTTTAAGTTCCGGAATCTTTGTAAAAGTGTTGGATGCGAATAATGCATAAAAACATAAGCTTTATGCGGCGTAAGATTGCTTAGGCTGTTTTTTGTAAGTTTTTTTAAACTCGAAATTAAAGGCTCTGCCCCGTAAGTGTTTTTAGCATAGTTATCGGCCTGATATTCAAATTTTCGGGATAAATAATTCATTAATAAACCTGTAATTTCTGAAATTGGGCTGTATAAAATTCCGAATGCAATCAAGCCAATATGAAAACTGGGTTCTTCTACTCCTAAAGCTTGTGATAGGGCAGGGCTGCCTACAAATAATGAAAGAAGCCATAATGTAAAACCGGTGGTTAAAATTGAAGCGACCAAATTTACTATGATATGATTTTTTTTATAATGCCCAACCTCGTGCGCAAGTACAGCTACAATTTCCTCTTCTTCCAGATCTTTTACCAAAGTATCAAAAAGGGTAATGCGTTTTTCCTTTCCAAATCCTGAAAAATATGCATTAGCTTTTGTGCTTCTTTTAGAACCATCTATAATAAAAATATTATCTAAGGTGAAACCTACGCTTTCGGCGTAAGTTTCGATTTTGGAGCGCAGGGAACCTTCTTCCAGCGGACTTTGCTTATTGAATAAGGGAACGATGAGTTTTGCGTAAAACATATTTAGGATTATAGAGAAAACAGCTACCAGAATCCACGCATACCACCAGAAATCATTCCCGGCAAATTGATAGAACCAGACGATAAGTGCTAAAATTCCGCCACCAAGAATCGCCATCATTAGCAAACCTTTTAATTTGTCCAGGAAAAAAGTTTTTTTCGTGGTTTTATTGAAACCGTATTTTTCCTCGATCACGAAGGTGCTGTACCAGGAAAAAGGCGAAGTAAGAATATCACTGCCAATCATTATAATTCCGAAGAAAATAAGGGCGACCAGAATCGCATTATTGGTAAAATTTCTCGAGATCCCATCTACCCAGGCAAATCCGTCAAAAATGATAAAACCGAGGGTGAGCAAAACCGAAAAAGTGGAAGTGATTATTCCAAAGCGGTAGCGTTCCTTTTTGTAGCGTTGCGACTTTTCGTATTCTTCTTTATCGTAAACATCGCTGAGTTCCGGTGGCACAGGATCATCAAAATGTTTCGCGTTTAAAGTGTCCAATATCTTATCGATTATAAAATCGATTACAATAATGGCAATTATGATATAAAATAGGGTTTCGGGGCTCAAATGCTGGTATTTTTACTGAATTATACTTACTAACTTTTGTGTTTTAAAAACCGCGTTGTCTTTTGGCTTCAAAAATAAGTATTCCTGCTGCAACTGAAACATTCATAGAATCAATTTCGCCACTCATAGGGATAATAATATTTTGTGCTGAATTTTGTCGCCATTCTTCGCTTAAGCCGGTGGCTTCAGTTCCCACTACAATAGCTGCAGCTTTTGTGAAATCTATCTCGTGATATGGTTTTGAAGCCTGCAAAGCAGCAGCATAAATTGAAATACTATTTTCTTTTAAAAATTCAATAATTTCTGAAGTGTTACCCGTAGCGATTTGAATAGTAAATACGCAGCCCACACTGGAGCGGATAATATTCGGGTTGTAAAGATCGGTTTTTGGATTTGCGATAAAAACAGCATCTACTTTGGCAGCATCTGCAGTTCTTAAGATCGCACCTATGTTTCCGGGTTTTTCGGGGGCTTCAGCAATTAGAATCAGTGGATTTTTAGTTTGAAATTTAATGGTCTCCAAGCTATTTTTCCTGGTTTTAAAAACCGCTAAAACTCCTTCAGTACTACTTCTATAGGCCAGTTTTTCATACACTTCAGAAGAAATTTCAGTGATTTGAACTTCGTCTGAAATTAATCTTTCGATTTCTTCAAAATTCACCAAATCCGGGCAAAAATAAACCGTTTGTAGTTCAAATCCACCCTTTAAAGCCAGTTGAATTTCCCGTTTACCTTCAACCAGAAAAACACCTTCTTTTCGCCGTAGCCGTGATTTTTCCTGTAGTTGGAGCAGGTGTTTTATCTCTTTGTTTTGTGTACTGCTAATTTGCTTAACCATAAGTGTAAAAATAGGGAGTTTAAACCTATTGCAAAGAAAAGAGGTTAACAAAATACCAGGCCGGTAGAAATGTTAACCTCTTTTAAATCTTGTATAGCTGTTCCTATTTACTGGCGCTATCGTATTTCTCCATATAGCGCTTATAAAGTTCGGTTTGGTGGGTTTCCAAGCTTACTTCACGGCCCTGAATAAAGGCGTGTGTTAGGATGTTTCCGCGCATATCCAGCGCATCCCCTTCGCTTATAAACAAAGTAGCTACTTTTCCTTTTTCCAAAGTACCAACCATATCATCAATACCTAAAATTTTCGCGGTGTTGGAAGTAATTAACTTTAAAGCTTCTTCTTTACCC
Source organism: Salegentibacter tibetensis (assembly GCF_020164485.1). GTDB lineage: Bacteria > Bacteroidota > Bacteroidia > Flavobacteriales > Flavobacteriaceae > Salegentibacter > Salegentibacter tibetensis. The sequence goes on along the minus strand of NZ_JAIQZA010000020.1, from coordinate 22,374 downwards.
AATCCGTAGGCCCCGGTAGTTCCTGCATAAAAAGGAAGGTTTCTGGTGTTCATACGTTCCATACTACCACTACCTTCAAGGGCTACCAACACACCTTTATTATGTAGTATTCCGGCTAATTTATAAGGAAAATCATAATCGTGGTCTTCATTGTTTGGCCGATCGTGTGGGCGTTGTACCAAAACCGGGATATTATTCTGTTTTAGATCATCAATGGCCTTATGTGCCTCATAACCGCCAACAATAACCAAATGCTCTAAATCGTGGTCTTTCTTAAAGTCTATAACATCCAGGATTTCTTTTTTGCCGTCTACGTGAACATAAACACGCTTCTCACCGGTAAAAACGTTTTTCATCGCGTCATAAGCCAGGTTGGTTTTTTCGTTGTTACCTTCTGAATAAGCTTTAGCTGAAGCGAAAAACTCTTCAAGTTTTAAGAGATCTTCCTTGTAATCTTCGCTTGGTTTTACACCGGGATCTTCACCGGCCCACCAGCGGCCTCTTTTAAAGCTACTTGGCCAATTAATATGTAAACCATCGTCCTCTTTAATTGTCGCGTCTTCCCAGTTCCAGGCATCAAACTGCACGATAGAAGATGTTCCGGAAATCGTGCCACCACGGGGAACAATTTGTCCCATAAGAACTCCGTTTGGCCGCATACTTTCTACAATTTTGCTTTCTGCATTATAAGCAATCACACTTCTAATATGGGGAAGCATAGATCCTATTTCATCCTCATCGTCTGTTGCACGAACAGCATCGATCTCTACCAAACCTAAAGTAGCGTTTGGAGCGATAAATCCCGGGTAAACGTGTTTTCCTTCGGCTTCAATAATGCGGCCACGGTATTGCATCTTTGTAGCGGTAGCATCCATTACCTGGGTGATTTTACCGTCTTTAAAAATAATTAAACTGTTTTCTATAATTTCACCATTTCCCAGATGAGCTGTGGCGCCAACAATAGTTATCGCTTCAGATTGTTTTGAAGCCGGAGTCTGCTGTGCAAAAGAATTTCCTATACAGGTAAATAGTGCAAGTATTACTAAATATTTCATCTTCATTTTTCTTTTTTATTTGATTGCCTCCAGGGTGTTACAATGGATATGTTGTTCTTCTTTCTTCGTTACCGGTTGCGTTTTTAGGCCTTTATTTTTAGCCTCCAGCATCTGGGTAATGAGTTCACTTCTTTGCTGCTGGATTTCTTCCCTCAACTGTTTGTCCTTTTCAATATCAAAAAATACTTTTCCCTGGATTAAGGTTTTTTCGGCTTTAGCATAAATGGATAACGGGTTATCTGACCACAATACAAGATCTGCGTCTTTTCCTGTTTTCACACTTCCAACCCGATCGTCTATATGCAATAATTTTGCCGGATTCAATGTTACGAATTTCCAGGCATCTTCTTCAGAAACTCCTCCGTATTTAACAGATTTTGCTGCTTCCTGGTTTAACCTTCTACTCATCTCGGCGTCGTCACTGTTTATTGCAGTTACAATGCCCTGGCTGTGCATAATTGGTGCATTAAAAGGAATGGCATCATTTACCTCATATTTATAAGCCCACCAGTCAGAAAAAGTTGAACCCCCGGCGCCGTGCTCTTTCATTTTATCGGCAACTTTATAACCTTCTAAAATATGGGTGAAAGTATTGATCCGGAAATCAAAATTTTCAGCAACTTTCATCAGCATATTAATTTCACTTTGAACATAGGAATGTGCTGAAACAAAACGTTCGCTGTTAATTATTTCCAGAAGGGTTTCCATTTCAAGATCTCTTCTAAAATCCTTGTCGTTTTCTCTCGCTTCTTCATATTCTCTCGCCCTGGTAAAATAATCGGTAAAAACCTGTTCTACACCCATCCTGGTTTGTGGAAACCTGGAACGGCTTCCCCAGTTAGATTGCTTCACATTTTCCCCTAGTGCGAATTTTATAAATTTCGGGGAATTTTCAAAGATCATATCCTCAGCGTTTTCCCCCCATTTTAACCTTAAAATAGCAGAACGCCCACCAATAGGGTTTGCGGAACCGTGTAAAAGCTGAACAGTGGTTACTCCACCGGCAAGGTTCCGGTAGATATTCATATCAGTAGGATCAACCACATCTTCCATAGTTACTTCGGCGGTAGAATTATGTCCGGCCTCGTTAATTGCTGAAGCAGCAATATGAGAATGTTCATCAATAATTCCAGAAGTAAGGTGTTTTCCAGTGGCATCAACCACCCGTGCATTCCCAGCGTTAAGGTTTTCTCCAATCCTGGAAATCTTCCCGTTTCTCACCAATACATCGGTATTTTCTAAAATTCCTTCTTCCTCGTTAGTCCAAACCGTGGCGTTTTGAAAAAGGATAGTTTCTTCTTCCGGCATTTCTGAAAATCCGTAAGCTTTATTCGGAAAACTTACCGGCATAATTTCGCGGATTTTTTCCTCTTCCTCTTCCTCTTCTCCATTTTCTTCCTCGTCTTCTTCTGATTCGGCAATTTCAGTTGTAGCTTTTCTAGTCGCGCTGAAATCGGTTTCTAAACCATCACTTAAATAGGCTGTGCCCGAAATCACTTCTGTACTTTCATCGGTTTTGGCCACTAAACGGGTGAAACCGGTTTTTGTGGTATCGGCCGGAGAAAGCAATAAATTGATCCAGTTATCTGAAAAACTAAGTTTGGCACCCAGTTTTGTATCGCCAGATTTTACGCTTGCTTTCGGTGCTTCTGGTTTTCCTGAAATTTTTAATTCATAAGTAGTGCCTTCTAAATTAAGATCATAGGTTCCGGTGATATCGGTAGTGTTCATTTTGTTGATTACGGTTCTTTCTCCCTGGATCCAGTTTTCGAAAACGCTAGTTTCCTTATCAAAATAATCTCCTGATGTTATTATAAAATTCGCCCAGGCACCTTCTTTTAAAGTTCCCAAACGATTTCCTTCACCCAGTATTTGTGCCGGAGTAGTAGTTAAAGCTGCAAGCGCATCTTCTTTACTTAAACCATAATTAACGGCTTTAATTAAATTATCCCTGAAATCTTTCTCATCACCAAGATCGTGGGCAGTGATGGTAAACGGAATGTCATTTTCGGCAAGCATTTTAAGATTGGCCGGTGCCTGGTTCCAGGCCTTCATTTCGGCCAAAGTAAGCTTTTCGGCCATAAAAGGATTTTCCACATCGAAAGCATCAGGAAAATTAAGCGGAACGATAAAAGTGCTTCCGGTTTCTTTTATTTCCTGCAAACGTTCATATTCTTTTCCATCCCCCAGGATCACATAATCTATATTGAATTCGTTTCCAATTTTTCCCGCTCTTAATGCATCCAATAGATTGTCTGTAGCAAAGATTTGGGTAAGGTTTTTATTTCGGTTTAAAGCTTCTAAAGCTAAATCCTTGTTTTTAGATTTTCCTTTACCATACCAGTCGGCATCCAGGTATGCCTGGCGAATTAACGCCATTGCCCCCATAATTGAAGTGGGGTAAGATTGCCTGGATTGTTTGCTTTTATCAAAAGAAAGATATTGTGCCGAACGATCTTTTAAAATACGATCACCTTCGGTGCCCTCAGGGTTTAAGGCAACAAGCATACCGGTGCCTCGAATAATTCCGTCGGGGACGTGTGTGTTTACAGCACCAAATCCGGCCTTATGAAGTGAAGAAGCTGCTTTTTCGTCATAATTAAAAGTTTGTACGGCATCGGTTTCTGGTCTAATATGATCATTCCAGTAATAACCTTCGCGACTTGCTTCGTATTGCGGCTGGCCGTTCCCGCTTCCGGCTTCTTCGGGTTCTTTTATCCCAAAACTGCTGTAGAGATCAATAAATGAAGGGTAAACTTCTTTCCCTTCTAGATCTATGACCACACTGTTGGTAGGCTCATCAACCGATTTACCTATGGCGGTGATCTTGCCATCTTTCACTACAAACATTCCGCTTTCAATAGTTTCTTGCGGACTTAGGTGAATTTTAGCATTTTTGAATATTGTGTAATTGGTTTGGGGATTTTTTACCCCGTCGTTTTTTGGAAAGTATTCCTGGGCTTTTGCCTGTAAGCTGACCAGAAATACCAGACATAGTAAAAGTCTTACTCTCATAGATTGTAGTTGGATTAAATGTGGTTTTGTTCTTAAGGGTGGTAAATTAAGAAAATTATAACAAAGCAGGAATTGATTTTTAAGCTATGTTAGATTTAATTTTTTCTATAACTGAAATTGATTTTCTTATTTTAAAGTTTATCTCTCTCTTCGGAAAAATAATTAACCAAAAGTGCTACTACATAACTATAGCTTTTCATCCCGTCCGCTTGATTATTTACTATTAAAAAGCGATTATAAATTGCCTGAAACATGGGTTCAAAAGGATTCTGGTGGGCAAGCCAGAAGTCTTCTACTTCGCGGTAATTTTCCAAAATTCCTGGATTAAGCCTGGCTTTTAAGGTTTCAAATTTTTGGGGTTCCCTTCGGTATAATTCATTTAAACAATATCGCAGGGCAAAAGTATAACCGGAATACCTGAAATAAGCATCGGGATGGTTCATAGTGCTTAGACAGGCAATAAAGTTAGCCTCATTTTCTTTGGCGAATCCCAGTTGATGCCCAATTTCGTGACTGGCCGTCGTGGGAATTTTATAAGATACAATTTGAGTATTTACCTGGGCCTCACCGGTAAGCGGGTTGAGGTAACCGTTAAATCCCATATAAGAAAGAGGCACACTATATAAAGAACGTTTAAGGGATTCACCTTTGTACGTGAGCTCCGGATAATCTTTGCTGATATTCGAATAACCGGTGATGGTTTTTTCAAAGATTTCATGTTTAGAATAGGGGATAATTACGCTAACCGAATCATTTTCGGCAAGCTGGCTATGGAGTTTGTTGGATTCGGTAATTAATATTCCAGAAAGCAGGTAGAGTTCTTCAGTAGTGTAATCATTCTCAATTTCCAAAGTTTCGTGAAGCGGTAGGCGGTAATAATTAAAACCCCAGAAAATATGAAAACAGGCATATACTACAGATAAAACGGCAAGGCTGTCTATCACCCAATACCTGGGATTTCTAAATTTTTGTTGAATACGCCTTATTAACCAACGAATTAATAAAATTCCGAAGAGAGTATATAGAAGGTCTCCAAGTGAAAACGGCAAAAAGCCGTGCCCGTAGCGCATTAATTTGGATATTTCAGGATACAGGAGTCGGCTATACCAGTTTTCAACAAGCTCGGGATATCCTGCCAGGAAAATGATAAAAACAATCTGCACCGGTAGCAGTAATGCTAAAATATAAAGTCCTTTTTTCTTCACTCGATAATCGAGATTTGATTCTCCGAGGCTTGCCTCGAAATTAATAACATTATTTCCTATAAATGCCTCAGGAGTTTCTCCTAGGTAGTTTACTTTTTAAAAATACAATTATTAGCAAAACACGACTTAAAATCTTAAATAACTGTTCTCCATTTGGTTAAATAAGTTTTAAAAAGCCTGTAAATTTTCCTTCTTTGTTTATTACCAATACCTTTGTGAAAGACCAAAATATAAAACAATGAACGAAGAAATAAGGGAATTAGAGCCGAAAATCTTATGGAATAAATTTACTGATCTAAATGAAGTACCACGACCTTCTAAAAAAGAAGAGCGGGTAATTGAGTTTATGAAAAAGTTTGGGAACGATCTTAACCTGGAGACCCTGGTAGACGAAACCGGAAATGTGGTAATAAAAAAACCAGCCACTTCGGGGATGGAAGATAGAAAGCCCATTGTGTTGCAGGCCCATTTAGATATGGTGCACCAAAAAAACAACGATACCGATTTTGATTTTGAAACCAGCGGGATTAATATGTATGTAGATGGTGATTGGGTGCGTGCTAAAGGAACAACCCTTGGTGCCGATAACGGTCTTGGAGTTGCCAGTATGATGGCAATCCTGGAAAGTAAAGATATTGAGCATCCGGCTCTTGAAGCTTTATTTACTATAGATGAAGAAACCGGGATGACCGGAGCCAAAGGTTTGGATTCTAATTTACTTCAGGGAGATATTCTCTTAAATCTGGATACCGAAGAAGATGATGAAATAGGAATTGGATGTGCTGGCGGTGTAGATATTACTGCAGTTAGGGATTATGAGGAAGAACATACACCCGATAACTCTGTTGGTTATATCATAAAAGTGAAAGGTTTGCAAGGCGGGCATTCAGGGATGGATATTATAAAAGGTCTGGCTAATGCCAATAAGATTATGGCTCGGGTGCTTTTTGATTCTAACCGGGATTTCGGTTTGCGGGTTTCCAGCATAAAAGGTGGCGGATTAAGAAATGCCATTCCACGCGAAAGTGAAGCTATTGTGGTTGTAGATAAGTCGAATACCGAAACTTTTTTAACCGAAATTATTCAACAGGTTCGGGAGTTTAAAGCCGAATTTGCTTCCCTGGAACCCAATATGGATATTGAAATTTCTGAAAGCGAAGTTCCAAATAAGGTGATGAAAGTTGAGGATCAGCAAGAGGTTATTAAGGCGATTTCTGCAGCGCATAATGGCGTTTACAAAATGAGTCCTGACATTGAAGGTTTAGTTGAAGCTTCCAATAACATCGCCAGTGTAAAAGTTGGAGATGGGAAAGTTAAGATCAATTGCCTTACGAGATCATCGGTAGAATCCTCTAAGGACGATTTGGCCAATAGTTTGGAGGCGACTTTTGAACTGGCAAAGTTTAAGGTGAAATTATCTGGGGAATATCCCGGTTGGGCGCCAAATCCTAATTCGGCTATTTTAAAAGTGGTAGATGAGTTGTATCAAAAGCTGCATAATGAAAAAGCAGATGTTGCTGCCTGTCACGCTGGATTGGAATGTGGAATAATTGGAAATCATTACCCGGAGATGGATATGATTTCTTTTGGACCTACAATTAGGGGAGCGCATTCCCCCGATGAACGCGCAAGTATTACTTCAGCCCAAAAATACTGGAAATTCTTAATTGAAGTTTTAAAGAATATTCCGAAGAAATAACACGGAATATTTGAAAAGTAAAAAGGCTGTTTGAGTAGTCATTTTCTAACGTCAAGCTGAATTTATTTCAGCTTCTAAGTTCTTGAAACTAGATCCTGAAATAAATTCAGGATGACGAAAGAGACAACAATTCAAACAGCCTTTCTTATTTTTAATTAGGAAATTATTCCTGTATTCCTACCAACTCAACTCTAAAAACAAGGTCGGTATTTGGAGGAATAACGCCACCGGCGCCTCTTTCACCATAACCTAAATGACTTGGAATGTAAAGCAGGACTTTATCACCAACTTTAAGTTGTTGAATACCTTCTTTAAAACCTGGGATCATTGGCGCATCCGGACCGTAAACTACAGTCATGGGACCATAACCGCCCTGGCTTTTTCTAGCTTCATTAAACAAGCCCATGTCTTTAGCTAATTCTTCTTTATTTGTATCGAAGATATCACCATCGCTAAAATAGCCTTCATAAATAACTTCTACCATTTGGCCGGTTTTTGGCTTTTCGCCGTCACCTTCCTCTTCGTAATAAATTTTTAATCCGCTATCTAAGGTTTCAGCTTCATCTTCATGACTTTCAAATTCCTGAGCCATAGTAGTTTTAGCTTCCTGGCGTTTTTTAGCTTCAGCATCTTCCTTATCTTTTATTGCTTGCAATTCAGCTTCAAAAACTTTTGGCGCCTCAAAATTCTTTGCAGCTTTTCCTTTTCTAATGATATTTACCTCTTCCATGGTAACCGTTTTTACGGGCTTATCGCGGGGACCGGTTTCCACTTTTCCAATAGAATCTACAACATCCTGTCCTTCTACAACCTTACCGAAAACAGTATGCCTGCCATCAAGATTTTGGGTTGGAGCAAGAGTTACAAAAAACTGACTTCCGTTAGTGCCGGGACCAGCATTGGCCATAGATAAAATTCCTTTAGAATCGTGACTTAAACTGTCTACAATTTCATCGGGAAATTTATAACCCGGGCCGCCGCTACCAGTACCGGTAGGATCGCCCCCCTGAATTACAAAACCGTCTATAATTCTATGAAATGTAAGTCCGTCATAATAATTTTTTCCTTTGTGGGTACTGTCTGCCATTTTGTTTGTGCCTTCAGCAAGGGAAACAAAACTGGCAACGGTAATTGGAGTTTGCTCGTGATAGAGCTCGGCTACAAAAGTTCCGTAATTGGTTTTAAATTCAGCATACATCCCATCTTGTAAATCGGGATATTCGTCATTACACGAAATCATGGTAAATGCCATGGCAAAAAGTAATAGAAATTTACTGGTTCTCATTTAGTATAAAAATTAAAAGGCCCTTTCTGGCCCTGGGTTTAACTTATTGTTGATTTTGTATTTCTTCTTTTTCTGTAATCTTATTAAGCGTGACTTTGGTTTTTATAGGCCAATTAGTGCCTATTTTATTTTTATCACCATAATATCCATAAGCTTTATAAGAAGGAAATAGAAAGGTTACCGTTTCTCCTTCTTTCATTAGTTTAACACCTTGTCTCAGGCCGCTAAAAAGTTGCTCCTGATCTATAGCATAAGTTTTTGTCGCCTTTTCACCTTCGGCATAAATTACCTGGCCGTCTAATGTGGAGATACTGTAATCGAACTCTACAATATCCCCAAATTCAGGAGTGATTGTGTTAGCAGTATCTTCGCTTTTTTTGTTGTAAGTATACCAAAATCCATCTTGCGAAGATTGGTATTCGCTCGTAGAATCTTCGTTCATCACACCCTCGATAAGGTTTATTTCTTTATCCAGTAATTCCTGATTTTTTACAATAGACTCACTGATGTGCGAACCCGATTTTTGGGTTACGGGATACCGAGCTTCAGGAGATTTACAGGCTCCCAAAGTAAAAATTGCGATAAAGACTAAATATCTTGTCATCTGTTTATTATTTTATCCCAATGTGGAATTCGTCACAGGCTTATAATAATCTAACTACAGAAAAATAAATTCTAATTGTACGTAGCCAAATTATTAGCGTCTAACATCATGCTGGTTTCATTTTTGTAATTCCTTATATTCTGGAAGGATACTATTAAATTTTACTATGGTATTTTCCATAGAAAGGTCGCTTTTTCCGCCGGCTGCATTGTTGTGCCCCCCTCCACCAAAATGGGTCCTGGCAAATTTATTCACATTAAATTCACCTTTGGATCTGAATGAAATTTTTATGATTTCTTCCTGTTTATTTTCGATAAAAATAACAGCAAAAACCACGCCTTCTATAGATAGGCCGTAATTTACAAAACCTTCGGTATCGCCTTTCTGAAAGTTATTTTTATCCAGTTCTTCCTGGGTTAAACTAATGTAAGCTGTTTTATATTCTGGCTTCACCCTTAAATTTTGCAATGCAGTTCCCAGAAGTTGCAACCTGCTTTCATTAAATGTATCGAAAACATTATTATGAATTTCATAATTCACAGCTCCTTTATCAATAAGATCGGCGATCACGCGGTGGGTTTTGGCGCTGGTAGCGCTAAACCTAAAAGATCCGGTGTCCGTCATGATCCCTACATAAAGACAGGTCGCGATTTCCGAAGTAATTTTTGGTACTGCCCGCAATTTATCTATAAAATGATATACCATCTCGCAGGTTGAACTCATTTCGGCATCGCTGTAAGTATAATTTGCAAAATCGGAAGGTTCGCGGTGATGATCTATCATGATGAAAACTGCCTCAGAGGCTGTTAAAATCTCCTGCATATCGCCAGAACGGTCTAAATGATTAAAATCCAGCGCAAAGACAAGATCGGCTTCATTTATAAGGTTTTCGGCTTTGCTTTTATCTTTTTCATAAATAATTACCTCGTCATTTCCGGGCAACCATTTTAAAAATTTCGGATAATCGTTCGGTGTGATCACGTGCACCTTATGGCCTTTATTTCTTAAAAAATGCATAAGTGCCAAAGTAGAGCCCATGGCGTCACCATCGGGTCCTTTATGCGGTACAATTACTATGTTTTTTGCCTGGGAAAGTTCGGCGGTGATCTCTAAAATTGCTTGTTCTATCATATCGTAATGTAAAACACCTGAGGCATATTCTCAAGGTATTAAGTTGAAAAAATGAAATATAGCAACGTATTCGTTAGAATATTTCAAATCTCACTTAGTATAATTTACCTAGAGTAAATCCCCAGGGTTTTGAGTTAAATACTCATAACATTGGCACACAAAGCTTAGAAATACTAAAACCTCGCTTAGCTAGCATTGAGTAAAGATACAATTTAATAATACCCGGTTAATAAACCAATCTGTATTTTTGTATTCAACAAATCAACAAAAAATGAAGGTAATTTTATCGCTCTTTTTAAGCTTTTTTCTATTTATTTCCTGCGGAAGTAATCAAAAAGCCTCTCAAAATATAACGAATAATGCTTCTGAAGCTTATGATTATATAATCGCGTTCGGAAGTTGTAACCGGCAGGGTGAACCCCAGCCATTATGGGAAGCAATCATAGAAGAAAAGCCTGACCTTTTTATTTGGGGCGGCGATAATATTTATGCCGATACAGATGATATGGCCAAGCTGGAAGCCGATTATCAAACGCAGAAAAACCATCCCGATTATAAAAAGTTATTAGCGAACACTCCAGTTATAGGAACCTGGGACGACCATGATTATGGTAAGAATGATGCCGGGAAAGACTGGGAATATAAAGAAGAAAGTCAGCAGTTGTTTCTTGATTTTTTTGATGTCCCACAAGATGATATCCGGCGTGAGAGAAAAGGTATTTACCATTCAGCAGATTTTGAAGAAGCCGGAAAGACTTTAAAAGTAATTGTTTTAGATACACGTTATTTTAGATCAGATTTACAAAAAAGTAAAGATGCTAACAAAAGATACGATCCCGATACTTCGGGAACGATTTTAGGAGCTGTGCAATGGGAATGGCTGGAGAATGAATTAAATAGTACCGCCGATTATAATTTGGTCTTAAGTTCAATCCAGGTACTTTCAGCAGAACACGGATGGGAAACCTGGGGAAATTTTCCTTCAGAAGTAGAAAAACTGGAAAAGCTTTTGCAAACTTCAGAAGCTAAAAATGTGATTATCCTTAGCGGCGATCGGCATATTTCAGAATTTTCAGAAAAGAAAATGGAAGGATTGGACTATAAGCTGGTAGATTTTACTTCCAGCGGGATGACTCATTCTTATACTAATTTTAATGGGGAACCCAACCAATACAGAGTAGGAGAGGTGGTAAGCAATTTGAGTTTTGGTTTGCTGAAATTTGATTTTGGTTCAGGAGAAGTTAAGATGGAAATGCGTGGTGTAGGTAATAAACTTCAGCAGGAATATTCGGTAAAGTATAAAGATTAAATTAAAAAAGCTCTATTACTGCAGCTGCCTGAGAGCTAAATTTATATAAAACCTAAAGGAGCTTGTAATTGCAGCTTATTTAATTAATTTTGCCGAAATTTAAAAAACCAAACAATGGCAGGAAAAAGAACATTCACCATGATAAAACCCGATGCTGTAGAAGCCGGGAATGTAGGTGCGATATTAGAGCAGATTACCGCTTCAGGATTTAGAATCGTAGCTTTGAAAATGACTCAAATGACTACCACTGATGCTGAGGAATTTTATGCAGTACACAACGAACGTCCTTTCTTTGGAGAGTTGGTAGAGTTTATGACTCGCGGGCCAATCGTATCGGCTGTATTGGAGAAAGACAATGCTGTAGAAGATTTCAGAGCTTTAATTGGAGCGACGAATCCAGAAGATGCTGCTGAAGGTACAATAAGAAAGAAATACGCGAAATCTGTTGGTGAAAACGCCGTTCACGGAAGTGACAGCGACGAAAACGCACAGATTGAAGCTGCTTTCCATTTCTCAGGAAGAGAGATGTTCTAAGCAACAAATTTTATTTTATACTAAAGCCATCAGTTTTTTGCTGATGGCTTTTTTTGTGCCTTTGTGAGGGTAATATGTTGTTATATATACATTTATAATTTTCATCTTATTAATTTAGAGAAACGAGTTCCTAAAATTTAGGTATCGAGCGATAAATTTAGATAAAGTTTCGTAAGCCTTGATTTATATTGCATCCGACGAGTAAAAACGAGAGGAATGCAGTCGTTTCTTCATCAACGGAAAAAATGAGCAACATAAAATAATTAGGAGAGTCTTTTTGGGTATAAAAAAACCTGCCTGGGAAAAGATCTTCCTGGCAGGTTTTTTTCAATCTTTGTTTGAATAGTCTATTCTTGTGTTTCAGGAACAGGAAAACCTCGATCGCGCATTAAAGCATCAATTTTAGCATCTCTGCCTCTAAACTTACGATAAGCTTCAGCCGGATCCATTGCGTTTCGCGGAGCGAACAGGTATTTAACCAGTTTTTCTGCCATATTTTCATCGTAGAATCCTCCGGGAGATTCAACAAAAGCTTCGGCGGCATCAGAGGTTAATACATCTGCCCATAAATAACCGTAGTATCCGGTTGCATAACCTTCACCCGAAAATACGTGCCCAAAATGTGGGGAACGGTGGCGCATCACAATTTCATCTGGCATGCCAAGTTCATCCAAAGTTTCTTTTTCAAACTCTCTGGGTTCAATTTTATCAGGATCTGTAGTGTGGTATTTCATATCCATTAAAGCCGAGGCTAAAAATTCGGTAGTTTCAAATCCCTGGTTAAAAGTAGAAGCTTTTTTAATTTTAGCTACTAATTCTTCAGGAATGACCTCGCCGGTTTCGTGGTGTTTCAGGAAGCGGTTTATCACTTCATCTGTGGATAACCAGCGCTCGAGTAATTGCGATTGGAATTCAGTATAATCACGAACGCCGCTGTTTAGGGTAGGATATTTAATATCTGCCGCTAAAAAGTGTAAGGCATGTCCGAATTCGTGAAAGAATGTGGTAGCATCGTCCCAGGAAACCAAAACGGGTTCTCCCGGTGCTGGTTTAATAAAATTGGAATTGTTGGAAGACAAAACAGGTTTGGCTCCTTCCAGTTCCGAATAACTTCTATAGGTAGTTGCCCAGGCCCCGGAACGTTTTCCCTGGCGGGCAAAAGGATCTAAATACCAAAGCCCGATAAGTTCCCCTGAGTCTTTATCGTTTACTTCCCAAACTTTTACATCTTCGTGAAAAACAGGAACACTGCCTTCCTCTACCGGTTTAAATGAGAAATTAAAAAGTTCCCCGGCGGTATAGAAAAGTGCATCGGTTAGGTTGCCAAGTTCTAAATATTGTTTTACTTCCTCACTGTCAAGATCGTATTTTTCTTTTCTTACTTTTTCAGCATAATAACGATAATCCCAGGGCTTTATAGTAATATCTGTGCCTTCACGATCGGCTACTGCCTGCATATCTTTTACTTCTTTCTCAACCCGGGCCAGTGCGGCAGGCCAAACAGCTTCCATAAGCTCCATGGCATTTTCAGGATTTTTGGCCATTCGGTTTTGTAAGCGCCATTGGGCGTAATTATCGTAACCTAATAATTCTACACGTTCGTCGCGAAGTTTCAGGATCTTCTTTATGACATCATTATTGTCAAACTCATCATCATTATCTCCACGGGAATAATAATTATTCCATACTTTCTCCCGCAATTCCCTTTCGTCAGAATAGGTTAAAAACGGATCCATAGAAGAGCGGGTGTTGGTTACCGCATATTTTCCTGCTTCGCCGTTGGCTTCAGCGGTGCTGGCTGCAGCTTTTACATAAGATTCCGGAAGCCCGTTAAGTTGATCTTCGTTTAAATAAACAATGTAGTTTTCTTCTTCCGCCAGGACATTATTGGAGAATTTGGTATATAATTCAGAAAGCTCTTTATTTATTTCAGCATAACGCTTTTTATCCTCTTCATTAAGATTTGCACCTTCCATTGCAAATTCTTCATAAATAAGATTAATTACACGTTGTTCGGGTGCCGGTAAAGGATTTTCCTGTGAATTTTCAAACACTGTTTTAATCCTTTGAAAAAGTTTAGAATTTTGTGAAATCTTTGAGCTATATTCAGAAATTTCAGGAGAAAGTTCCCGTTGAACTTCCCTGAATTCGGGACTGGAAACATTGCTACTAAAGATTCCATAGTAAGTGAAAACACGATCTAGAAGATCGCCCGAATCTTCAAAAGGCACGATGGTATTTTCAAAAGTTGCCGGTTCTGGATTGCCGGTGATTTCATCAATTTCCGCCAGGTGCATTTTCATCGCTTTAAGCATAGCCGGTTTTACCAGATCTACCTTCATTTCATCAAAAGCGGGAACTCCGGCATAGGGTCCGGTCCATTCGGCAAGTAAAATATTATCCATAGTTTTTAAGTCTTCGGTTTGTTCCTGGGCATTTGTTTGAAATCCTGCTACCAGCGCAAAGATCCCCAGGCTTTTTATAATTCCTTTTTTCATTGAATGTGGTTTTGTTTTCAATCTATGAAGATAATGGATTTTAGCAAAATGAGGGTATAATAGGCATTTTGATTATTGCGCTTTTATGAAAAAACGTTACTGAAATCATTTAACAAGTAAAATTAATTTATCTTTGATAAAGCATAAAAACTAAATACAAACATTAAATAATTAAGAATGAAATTTTTAAGTAAATCTATTTTGGTCTTGGGAGCCGTGGCAATGATTGCCTGCGGAGATAAAAAAGAAGAAAAAGAAGATAAAATCACGATTGGTGATGGCGCCAGCCCACAATCGCAAACTACCACTAAATCTTCGGAAAGCGGTACTTCTGCAGATGAGGATGTGGTTGAAGTTACTATTGAAGGAAACGACCAGATGCGTTTTAACAAAGACGAGATTAGAGTAAAGGCTGGGAAAACCGTTCGACTTACTTTAAAACACGTTGGGGAGATGGAAAAAAGCGTTATGGGTCACAACTGGGTTTTATTAACTCAGGGTACCGTAATTAATGAATTTGGACAAAAAGCGGTTCAGGCAAAGGATAACGATTATATTCCTGAAGGAACTGATGCAGTTATCGCGCACACTAAAATGATTGGTGGCGGAGAAGAAGTAACCATAGAATTTGAAGCTCCAGAAGCCGGAGAATACGAATTTATATGTAGCTTCCCAGGTCACTATTCTGTGATGAAAGGTAAATTTATTGTAGAAGAATAGTCTTTTTAAGTTACTATTATTGAAAATGCCTTTACTGCGGAAATATCCGTTTAATAAAGGCATTTTTATTTAATGAGATTTTATGTTTTGTTATTTACCCGATAATCCAGATTTATCCCGATAAATATCGGGAGTTCCGAGGACTGCCCTAATCAGGCGGGCTAGCCTTGAAATCAAGATATATTTTCCAATAATGCCTCTTGGGGCTTGCCCCGAGAGGCATTATTTTAGCTCTTTACTCAAAAGACTGCATTTCTACGAGTTTCTGATAAGTACCTTTTTTAGCGAGCAACTCCAAATGTTTTCCCTGTTCTACAATTTGGCCTCGGTGAAGTACGATAATCTTATCGGCATTTTGAATAGTGGAAAGTCGGTGAGCGATCACAATAGAAGTTCTGTTCTTCATCATATTCTCCAGGGCTTTTTGTACCAGTTTTTCACTTTCGGTATCCAGGGCAGAGGTAGCTTCGTCAAGAATCATAATGGGTGGGTTTTTAAGCACTGCACGGGCAATTGAAAGGCGCTGTTTTTGTCCACCGCTCAATTTGTTACCACTATCACCAATATTAGTTTCAAGTCCATTAGGAAGCTCCTTTACAAACTCCCAGGCATTGGCGATTTTTAAGGCTTCAATTATTTCTTCTTCGGTTGCATTATTTTTTCCTAACGCAATATTGTTTTTTACCGTATCGTTGAAAAGTATAGAATCCTGAGTTACGAGTCCCATTAAATTACGAAGGGATTTTTTTGTAATTCTTTTAATATTGTGTCCGTCAAGTTTAATCATACCTTCATTAACATCGTAAAAACGGGTTATAAGGTTAGCGATAGTAGACTTCCCGCTACCTGACTGGCCAACAAGCGCAACCATTTTTCCTTTTTCTACCTGCATGGAAAAATTTTTAAGCACGTTCTCCTTTTCGTACCTAAAGTTGATGTTTTCTACTTCAATATTTTCATCAAAGCTTTGCTTCTTTATCGCGTTTTTATGATCCTGAATTGTGGATTCTGTTTCCAGGATTTCCAGGATACGCTCTGCACTGGCATTTCCTTTTTGGATGGAATAGGTAGCTTTTGAAATCGCTTTGGCCGGAGTTAAAATATTGTAGGTCAATACCAGGAATCCTATAAAAGTTGAAGCATCCATAGTATTATCTATCAAGACCATTCTTCCGCCAAACCATAAAATTATAGTGATTACAACCACACCTAAAAACTCACTCATGGGAGAAGCTAAGTTCTGGCGATGTAAGAGTGTATTTAAAATTCGGTTTAAACGACCGGTGCTATCGTAGAATTTAGATTTAAATTTTTCTTCAGCATTAAAACCCTTAATAATTTTTAAACTTGAAAGTGATTCTTCTACAATAGTTAGAAAATTTGCATTTTCCTGTTGCGCCCGGGTAGATTGCGATTTTAATTTTTTTCCTATGGTGGATATTAATAAACCAGAAAGCGGTAAAAAAACCAAAACAAACAGCGTTAATTTCGGACTAAGTGCGATCATTGCTGCTAATGTGAAAATTAGGGTAAGCGGTTCTTTTACAAAAAGCTCGAGCATACTTAAAAAGGAAGTCTGTATTTCCTGAACATCACTGGTAATTCTTGAAATAAAGTCTCCCTTTCGTTTTTCAGAAAAAAAGGAAATAGGTAGATCCACGATCTTGTCGTAGATACGGTTTCGAATATCTTTAAGCATTCCGTTTCTGAGATTGGCTATAAAATATAACGCCAGATAATTGAAAAGGTTTTTTAAAAAGAAGAGAACGATTACCGTGATGCAAATACTCACCAGCGCCGCAAGTTGGCCGTGTTCTTCTACCTGTTGGTTAAGAAAGTAATTAGAATAATCGTTTGCGAAATCTTTTAATCCGCCAAATTCTCCATTCCACACCGGTTTTGTGCTAATAGGCTCTTCTTCCTGAAAAAGCACCCTAAGCATTGGAATAAATGAAATAAACGCCAGGGTGCTAAAGAGGGCGTAAAATATATTACTGATGATGTTTAGTATTGCAAAACGTTTGTAGGGTTTTGCAAACTGAAGAATCTTCTTTAAATACGTCATAGATTAGAGCGCCTTAGCCCAGTTGTAATTCGTTTTTAATGCGCTTAATCTTTTCTGCAAGTTTAGCATTTTCGGCATCAAAATTTTCAATTTTATCTAACTGAGAGTTCACACTGATATAAAACTTGATCTTTGGCTCGGTACCACTTGGTCTTGCGGCGATCTTAGTTCCGTTTTCGGTATAATAAATAAGCACGTTAGATTTAGGAATATGAATTTCTTCTTCAATTTTTTCCTGCAGATTTTTTGCCTTAGAAGTATGATAATCTTCAATTAAAACAACTTTTTCCCCGTCGATTTCTTTCCACGGATTTTCCCTTAAATCGATGAGCATTTGCTTTATTTCAGCTTCGCCTTCAATGCCTTTCTTAACTAAAGAAATAAGCTCTTCCCGGTAAAGGCCATATTCGGTATAAAGTTTTAGAAGTTGCTCGTAGAAAGAACTTCCTTTCGCTTTCATTTGTGCTGCGATCTCGCATGCCAGAAGGGTAGCGGTTGCAGCATCTTTATCGCGAACAAAATCCCCAACCATATAGCCGAAACTTTCTTCGCCACCACCAACAAAATCCAATGAAGGATTGTCTTTTATTAATTTCGCTATCCATTTAAATCCGGTTAAGACCTCGTGATATTGGGCGCCGAAATCTTCGGTAATGTTTTTAAGCATTGGCGTGGAAACAATCGTAGAAGCCACGAAAGAATTATCAGAAAGTTTATTCTGTTTTTTATGCTGTTCCAGCAAGAACCAGGTCATTACCAGCATAGTCTGGTTTCCGTTAAGGAGAATCATTTTTCCGTTTAAATCACGAACGGCAACACCTAAACGGTCACCATCGGGGTCGGTGCCAATTACGATATCGGCATTTTTTTCTTCGGCAAGTTTAAGCGCCATTTTCAATGCTTCCGGTTCTTCAGGGTTTGGAGATTTTACAGTTGGAAACTGCCCATCTGGTTTTTCCTGTGCCTTTACTATAAATACATTTTTATAACCGGCTTTTTCTAAAACTTGTGGATTGGTAGTAGAGGAAGTCCCGTGCAAAGAAGTGAAAACTATTTTTAAATTGTCTTTTGCTGAAGTCGGGGTATCAAAGCTTCCGTTTTTAACTGAGTCATTTTGAAAAGCTTCATCAACTTCTTTATCGATACTGTGAATTAAATCTGGCTGGGCTTTAAAATTAACTTCATCAAATTCAAGATTATTGATAATATCTACAAGCTTAGTGTCTTGTGGCGGCACCAACTGACCACCATCCTGCCAATAAACTTTGTAACCATTATATTCCGGCGGATTGTGGCTTGCGGTAAGTACAATGCCCGCATGACAATTTAAATATTTTACCGCGAAAGAAAGTTCCGGGGTAGGACGAAGCTCAGAAAAAAGGTAGACTTCAATATCGTTTGCTGAAAATACTTCAGCCACCATTTGTGCTAATTCTTTGGAGTTTTTTCTGCAATCATAAGCGATG
Organism: Salegentibacter tibetensis; assembly: GCF_020164485.1. GTDB lineage: Bacteria > Bacteroidota > Bacteroidia > Flavobacteriales > Flavobacteriaceae > Salegentibacter > Salegentibacter tibetensis. Next base: position 3,788 of record NZ_JAIQZA010000020.1, on the reverse strand, counting down.
GCAGTTTTAAGCTTTTCGCCTTTAAATTCACTCTTCAGTAAGTTTGAAAGTCCCTGGGTGTTTTTTCCGAGGGTATATTTATTAATCCGGTTGGTGCCTACGCCCATAATGCCGCGCATACCACCGGTTCCAAAATCGGCATTTTTGTAGAAGGATTCTTCCAGCTCTTTTGGGTTATTTTCTATAAGGCGGTTAATCTCTTTATGGGTGTCTACGTCGAAAATATCGGTAAGCCAGGCTTGAGCCTTAGCCATGATTTCTGGTTTGTTTTTAGCCATAATTATAGTTTTAGATAAACAAAAATAAGGATTAATGCCTTAATAGCATTATAAATTTGGGGTGGTTTTATTGATGAGGTAGCGGTCCTTTTCGCGTTTAGAACGTAAAATGAGTTCCCCCAAAAAACCGGCGAGGAAAAGTTGTGTACCAATAATCATTACCGCCAGGGCGATATAGAACCAGGGGTTTGAGGTTACCAGAACGTTGGGTAAACCATTATAGAGTTTGTAAAGTTTGGAGACACCAATCCAGCCTGCGGAAAGAAAACCGAAAATAAACATCAACACGCCTAAAGCTCCAAAAAGGTGCATAGGCCGGCGACCAAATTTGGAAAGAAACCAAATGCTTATTAAATCTAAAAAACCGTTGATAAATCTTTCGGCGCCAAACTTTGTTTTTCCGTATTTACGGGCTTGATGTTGTACTTCTTTTTCGGTGATTTTAGTGAAACCCGAGTTTTTTGCCAATACCGGAATATACCGATGCATTTCGCCATAAACGTCTATATTCTTTACTACTGCCTGTCGGTAGGCTTTTAAACCACAGTTAAAATCGTGCAATTTTACTCCAGAAGTTTTACGCGCCGCAGCGTTAAAAATCTTTGAAGGTATATTTTTAGAAACCACAGAATCGTATCGTTTCTTTTTCCATCCCGAAACCAGGTCGTAATCTTCTTCGGTAATCATTTTGTAGAGATCGGGGATTTCTTCAGGATTATCCTGTAGATCGGCGTCCATAGTGATGATGACATCGCCCTGAGCTCTAAGGAAACCAGCATGAAGTGCCTGGGATTTCCCATAGTTTCTGTTGAATTTTATTCCTTTAACCGCCTTGTCGTTCTCTTGCAGAGCTTCAATGGTTTTCCAGGAATCGTCGGTACTGCCATCATCAATAAAAATGATCTCGTATGAAAAGGAATTGGATCGCATTACTTTTGCGATCCAATTATATAATTCGGTTAAAGATTGTTCTTCGTTTAAAAGAGGAATAACGACGGAAATCTGCATTATTTTATTTCTATTGATGTGCAGGATTTTCTCTTTTTAGAATTAACCCTGTAATTAATGATATTATAAACCCGAAGAATAAACTTCCTACAAGGGCCATAGTGGCGAAAAACCAGGGGCTAGTAAACATTTTTGTCATTTCCAGAGCCTGGGATTGCTGAGATTCAGGGACGCCTTGTTCGCTCATTTCCAAAACTGCTTTATCATACATCATTTCTGAAAACTCAGGGTATACAAAGTTATAATGAATCAATGAATAAATTGCAGTAATTACTCCGCTTATTACCGCTACCGCTAAACCAACTTTTAAGGCTTCCTTGAGACTTAAAAAACCATTGTTGTCTTCCTTGAATTTTTTAATCGCTAAGACAAATATAGCTATTGAGACAAGAGTGTTTATAACTCCAACTATCCAATTATCCTGGGCTACATTAAAAGCATAAATAAGAACAAGGACTAAGATAGAATAAATTGCAAGAACCATCCCATAAGGATAGGCAACCGATTTGACTGAGGTAGAATTTTCCATATATTAAGATTGTTTAGTTGTAACCGGTTAGTAAGCAAATATAAGAAAACGTTACATTGCAGAAGAATTAAAAATAATTTTGTCTATCCCTTGTTTTTATAATTGAATTACTTAAATTTGCACCTCGAAAATTAAAAGAACTAAAGCGATGAAGCAGGGAATCCATCCGGAAAATTATAGATTGGTAGCATTTAAAGATATGTCTAACGAAGACGTATTTATTACCAAATCTACCGCAAACACTAAAGAAACTATAGAAGTAGACGGTACAGAATATCCACTTATCAAGTTGGAAATCTCCAGAACTTCTCACCCATACTATACCGGGCAAACCAAGTTGGTTGATAGCGCCGGACGTATTGACAAGTTTAAGAACAAGTACAAGAAATTTAAGAAATAAGTTTTTTGTTATATATAATTTCAAAAAGTCGCTTTTTTAAAGGCGACTTTTTTTGTGCAAAATTTTTAAAAATTCACTTAAGGGTTTTGAGTTGTTCTTGCCAAATGGGCCGAAATTGTCTTGAATATTTCAACTTAAAGCCCGGTAAGCTTGCTCCAAGACAGTTTATTTGTATTTTTGAACCCTAAATTTGTGCGGATGAATTATATATTATTTGACGGTTCTGCCAGGAACCGCTTGCTTCCTTTCACCTTTACACGGCCTGTTGCCGATATAAGGATTGGGATCCTTACTATACGGGAAAAATGGGAATTCCTCTTAAAATCTACCACCTCTACAGTTACTGAAGATTATTTAGCCGAAAAATGGCCAATGGTAGAACTGGAGGAAAACGTGATGATAAATGCTTCCTTTTTACCAAATCCTGAATTTTTACTGCAAATACAAAACCTGAAACCCAATCAGGCGATTTTCCATAAGGAAGATATTGTAGCTTTTCACGCTTACGAAGATCAGGAAGTGGCTTTGGATGATTATGAACAAATAGAACTGGCTGAAGGGGTGATTCAAATAAATAATTCGTGGGATATTTTTTCAAAAAACGGTGAAGCTATAGAAGCTGATTTTGAAATTATAACCAAAGACAGAGAATCTCAACCCATTCACGGTTCCAATTACGTTAAAAATCCGGAAAGGATTTTCCTGGAAGAAGGTGCGGAGGTAGAGAACTGCTCCCTTAACGCTTCCACCGGGCCAATTTATATTGGAAAAAATGCGAAAGTCCTGGAGGGTAGCCTTATAAAAGGTGCTTTGGCGGTTTGCGAAGGTGCTTTGGTAAAAATGGGCGCTAAAATCTACGGGCCTACAACTTTAGGCCCAGGATGTCGAGGTGGCGGTGAAATTAATAATGCTGTGCTTTTTGCGAATTCCAATAAAGGTCACGACGGATATTTGGGGAATTCAGTTTTAGGCGAATGGTGCAATCTTGGCGCGGATACCAACAATTCCAACCTGAAAAATAATTATGCTGAAGTTCGTATTTGGGATTATGAGACTGAAGGTTTTGCTAAAACCGGATTACAGTTTTGTGGATTAATGATGGGGGACCACAGTAAATGCGGAATAAATACAATGTTCAACACCGGAACGGTAGTAGGTGTAAGCGCTAATATCTTTGGGGCCGGCTTTCCACGGAATTTTGTTCCCAGCTTTAGTTGGGGTGGCAGCGCCGGAATGACAACTTACAAAACCCAAAAAGCTTTTGAAGTTGCTGAAATCGTTTTGGGACGTCGAAATATTGAATTCTCAGAAGAAGATAAAAAAATCCTGGAACACGTTTTCGAAGAAACCAGTAAGTGGAGGAGGGGTTAGTTTATTGCTTATTTTTTTTTAGAACATCCCTTTTAACAAAATTATTAATAAAGGTTATTTGAACTATTCAGTTTCCGTCAAGCTGAGACCTGCGGTAAAAAAATTACCTAGCGTAGGATTTTGACGTAATTTTAATGGTAAATATAATGAACCACGAGTTAACCGATATAAGTATAGTGTTTCATACCTGTTGCTGAGTATG
>NZ_JAIQZA010000002.1 GCF_020164485.1 Salegentibacter tibetensis | reverse complement strand
AAGTCAAATGACTGACTGTGTGTGAGCCTTTTCGTTGATAACTCATAGCTCGAAAATATAGATTTTTTCGCAATACTAAAGTGCTGCAATAAAATTGCAGGGTTTAAATCCCTTTTTTGAGACCAATAAATTTTAGCTCCTCCCCTTTTTTCAAGGGGAGGTGGCCGCAGGCCGGAGGGGTTTATCCTATTAGGTTCTTTAGCTCTACTCTTTCGAACTATTCTGCTCCGTATCAGTAACCAATCGAAAATTCTCAATTCTCTTTCCATTTAAATATTGACTCCACTTTTCCATTAGCGGAGCTTCCAGTTTAAATTCCCTGTACTCATCAGGGTTCATAATTGGAATTCCTTTAATTATTGGATAAATACGTTTGCATTTCTTGCAGCTTAAAAAGCCCTCTATAATTTTCCCGTCCAAATCTTTGGAAATCGTGGTGAGCTCAAGGTCTTCCTTATCGAAAGGACAGCATAATTTATCTATTGTTGAAGTTTTCATTTTTTATTTTTTTAAATTCTGAATTATAAATTTCTGCGGAAGTCGAAGGCTCTTCTGCACTCATTATTCCTGAAATTACAGCAATCCCCTCGAATTCCAATTCCTTTAATAAATACATATTTGCAGGCTTAATTCCCCCAGCCAGGAATATTGGCATTTTTGTTAATAGCCTGGCTTTTTTAATAATCTCAAAATCCACCAAATCGCAACTGTTTGCGGTTGTGGATGGGAAGATTGAACAGAAGGAAATATAATCTAACCTATTCTTATCAGCCCATTTTACAGTATCCAGATTGTTATTACAGGTTAATCCCAGCAAAGAATTCTCAGGAATCCTTTTTTTAATTGTTCTCAATTCAATGGGTATTTCGTCAAAATGAACCCCGTCTGCATCCGTCAGGTTTAAAAGTTTCCAGTTATTGTTTAGCAAAACAGGGGTGCCGGTTGCCTGACAAAGTTTACAGATCCTGTTAATAAGGGAAACCTGGTTTTCAATATTTTGAAAATTATCCCATACCTGAACGGCAGCAATTTGACTTTTATCCAGAATTTCCTGCAGCTTATTTATTAAAACTACCTCTTCCATCTGGGGGTCTATCACAAGGTAAACCCCGCCTTTAATTTTTTTAGTTTCCATCATTTCCAACCAAATTTAATCGCCGTAAAAAAGGCTTTCCAATAAGGGTCTTCGGTTTTATAGATTAAATCTTTCTCTTCATCACCTTTAGTAATTTTAATCCCCTCTTCTTCCTCTTTAATTTCACCCACGGCTGTACAGGCAATATTCTCATTTTTTAAACGTGAAATTACCTGCTGCTCTTTTCCTTTCTCGCAGGAAATTATCATTGAACCAGCGCCAATAATTTCCCTGTAATCCAGTTCGAATAACTCGCAAACTTCCCTTTGCCAGAAATTAACCGGTAAGGCTTCATCATAAATAAGGGCTCCTTTTCCCGAGGCTTTAACCATTTCATATATAGCCCCCATTACACCACCTTCAGTTACATCGTGCATCGCATGAATTTCCGGGAATTTGTGATTCGTTCCTGCCGCCGTAAGTCCATCTTTTAAAGAGGAAGTTTGTTTAAACATTTCGCATCCTGCCTCATAAGTTTCTCTTCCCAGTTTATTTTTTATTGTTTCCGGAAAACTCATGGTTAATAAAGCGGTAGACGATAGGGCACAGGTTTTTGTCACCAGGATTACATCGTTAACTTCTGCCCTGTTAGATAAAACAATTTCCTTTCTGGGAGCGACACTAAAAAAAGTTCCTCCTCCTGAAATTGTTGAATTTTGCCCTTCCACAAACCCGGTATGTCCACCGGTTATGGCTACCCCAATTTCTTTACAGAATTGATGAATATAGTTCCAGTAAGTTTTAAAATCTTCCCTGCTAAGTGATGCCGGTAGATTCAGGACCATTTGAGCATATTGCGGAGAAAAACCTGTAGTCGCCATATCGTTAGCCATAAGATGTACAGAAAGCCAGGCTGATTCTTCAAGACCAAGCGAGGGAATGAGCGAAAGAGGATCGCTGGTAGATATCAAGGCCAGCTCATTGGGTAAATCTACTAATGATACATCTACTCCAAATCCGGGTTTTATACTGACTTCCTTTCGAAAGTGGCCACAGTTTTCCAGAATAAATCCTTCTAATTCTGCTTCGGCTATTTTCCCTAATTTTTCACACATTATTGTACATCTTTAAATTTCACATATAGCCCGAAAAAATCACCGTAAGGCAAACCCCATTGCTGAACCGGAAACCATTTTGGTAATCCTGTGCAAGACCATTCTATACTATATTCTCTACCCTGAAGAGCTTCCTCTATGATTTTAGTAAGTTTTTTCGGGGTGTAAAAAGTTGCGGTAAGATAAAATGGATTGGCCCCGAAAATTTCCTGTACACGACGGCGGACCACTTTGGTAGAATTCCGGTTCATCATCCCCAAGGCTATGCCGTATTTTGCAACCCTCGCCGCCTCCCGGATAACTTTTACGGGATCTTTATAATATTCAAAAGTGGTAATAAAGGCCAAAGAATCAAAAGTATGATCTTTAAAAGGCATATAATGAGAATCTGCCATTACAAGATCGCCTTCAAATAAGTGTACGGCCTGCGATAGCATAAGCGGGGAGATATCACCACCGGTAGCCTCGATCCCGATTTCTTTCCACCATCTTGTAAAGCGGGTGGTCCCGCATCCAAACTCCAACAAGGTTTTCACCCGATTATCTTTAGAAACAAGTTGCTCCATCACCTTCTTTTGCCAGACCTCGGCCCGTTTGTATCGGCCTTCATACCATTGCTCATAGGTGTCGGTATGTTTTCGGTTAAAAAACCATTCTTCCCTGTTTTGCCAGTTTTGATGATTTACCGGAAGTAACTCAAATCTGCTGCTTTTTTCAATTTCCATCTTTACCTTTTTAAAAAAGAAAACTCCACGCTATCCGGAAAACGCCGGAAGACATGGAGTCTTAAAATGGAAATTTTAATCCTGCATCCCTACGTTGGCATTATCCAAATCAGGTTTCGGGTGTTATCTCAGCCTTGCGGCACCCCGTGCGTGAATTTATCTGTTTATACTAAATATTTATTACAAATTTTATACGTTTAAGATTGTGAAAATACAAAATAAAGAAAGAAGGGGAAAGTTTTTCTCAGTTTTACAGAAACAGAATATCCTATGATTTCAACTGCTTATAACCAACGATGCAACCACCCCTTTCTTCAGCAAAAAAGCTGAATTCATTCCCCTCCGTTAAAAGGAAGGGAGTATTTAATAAATTGTCATTATTTTTTTATGAAACTAAATTTTAGCTCCTCCCCTTTTTTTTAAGGGGAGGCCGCCTGAATGACAAAGTCGGGCAGGGTGGCCGCAGGCCATAGGGTTCCTTTTCAAGGGGAGCCCGCCTGAATGACGAAGTCGGGCAGGGTGACCTCAGGCCTGAGAAGTTATTTTTTTTTAAAGACACTTCTATTTCTTAATAAGCCAACCACCCCTTTCTTCAGCAAAAAAGCTGAATTCATTCCCCTTCGTTAAAAGGAGGGGAGTATTTAATAAATTGTCATTATTTTTTTATGAAACTAAATTTTAGCTCCTCCCCTTTTTTCAAGGGGAGGTGGCCGCAGGCCATAGGGTTCCTTTTCAAGGGGGAGCCCGCCTGAATGACGAAGTCGGGCAGGGTGACCGCAGGCCTGAGAAGTTATTTTTTTTAAAGACACTTCTATTTCTTAATAAGCCAACCACCCCTTTCTTCGGCAAAAAAGCTGAATTCATTCCCCTTCGTTAAAAGAAGGGGAGTATTTAATAAATTGTCATTATTTTTTTATGAAACTAAATTTTAGCTCCTCCCCTTTTTTCAAGGGGAGGTGGCCGCAGGCCGGAGGGGTCTAATCTCGTCAAAATGAACTGGTTTCAGTTTCTAACATGTTTTGAATTTCCACAACTTAGATCTCCGAATAAATTTCGGAGCAGGCTCTGAAATAAATTCAGGATGACGATTTCGAAACTTTTTCAGACAACATCATTAGAGCGGGAGACCGGGTTTCCCGATATTCCGCCCTACCGGGCTCCAATCGGGACAGGCTTCTCACCCGGTGCTTTTCTTTCTGATTTTTTCCCACAAAAAAACCCCAACTTTTTGTTGAGGTTCCTTTTTTTTAGAGCGGGAGACCGGGTTCGAACCGGCGACATTCAGCTTGGAAGGCTGACGCTCTACCAACTGAGCTACTCCCGCCTGCCCTGCAAATATAAAGTTTATAGATTCCAAAATCCAAAGGAAATTTAAACTTTTTAGGCTGCATTTTCCTATTTGACTTGTATTCAGTAAAAAACAGGTTCAAGAGATAAAATCTTGTTAAATGGGTAATTAAAAAACAAGTGTTCCGACAAATAAATCTTATTTTTAAACCCTAACAGAATATATTATTAAAATAACTTTTTATGAGCAATAAACCCGGTAAAACCCAGGACCTAATAGACGCAAAATTCCTTAAAGAACGTAAAATATTCCTTTGGGGAGAAGTAAACGACGAATCTGCAAAACACGTAATAGACCGACTCCTTTATCTTGATATGGAAGGTGATGATGAAATTCAGTTTTTTATCAACAGTCCAGGTGGCTATGTAACTGACGGATTTGCAATCTACGACACCATGCAAAGTTTAAATAGCCCGGTTTCTACAATTTGCAGTGGTTTGGCTGCTTCCATGGGCTCTATCCTACTTTCCGGAGGAACCAAAGGCAGGAGGTTTATTCAAACTCACGGAAAGGTAATGATTCACCAACCAATGGGCGGTGCCAGGGGCCAGGCTTCAAATATTGAAATTCAGGCAAACGAAATCATAAAAACAAGAGAATTAAGCGCGAAAATCCTTGCTGAGAACTGTGGGCAAACCATAGAAAAAGTGCTGAAGGATTTTAATCGCGACTACTGGATGGATGCGCAGGAATCTTTAGATTACGGAATTGTAGACGGTATTTTTAAGAAATAATTTATGGATATCAAACATCGCGAAAACGATAGCCGCGGGATGTTCTTCGCGGAAGACGAAAAAGGTATTTACGCAGAACTTACCTATACCAAAAAACAAGATGTTCTTACCATAGATCATACCGAGGTAAGGCCAGAACTGGAAGGCCAGGGAATTGCCACCAAGTTATTGGCACATAGCGTAGAATTTGCTCGTGAAAACAATTACAAAATAGATCCGCTGTGTCCCTTCGCCGAAGTGCAATTTGACCGTAACGAATCTTATAAAGACGTAAGGATTTAGCCCGCGCTTTATCCCCAAATAATCAATGAACCTGCTTTTTCCCATGAAATTCTTTAAGTTTTTAATGCTCTTTATTTTTGTGGTTTTTATTTCCTGCGGGGATGACAAAGACCGGGAGCCGGGAATTGAAACTGCCAAAGAAGAAGGAGCAGAAGTCATTGAGAAACTGGCTTCAGCTGAATTGATTTCCAAAAAGTTTCAGGGTATCTCAAACTCTGTGGATAATATTGATTTACGACACCCCAGCTTGCTGGATTCCATTTATTCAGAAAGGGATTATACACCCATTTGGACCGAAAGGGCTTTGCGGGAAGACCTGTACAGAAGCATTGAAAGAGCAAGTGAAGACGGACTCGAGCCTGAAGATTATCATTTATCATATTTAACAAATTCACTGGCTAGTTTATCGCAATTAGATGATGAGGAACGTAGTTTAACTGAAATCATCTTAACCGATGCTTTTTTTACACTGGCTTCAGATTATAATTCGGGAAAGCTGAATCCTGCAGAAATTTATAGTATTTGGGGAGTTGAAAGTAATAAAATAGATCTTCCGGGTCTTTTGGATTACGGGGTTCAGAAGAAAAATATTTTAGCCGCAATAGATTCTGTAGTTCCAAAACATGAAGTTTATAAAGGTTTAAAACGATCTTTGAAGGAATACCGGGAACTTGCTAAAAACGAAGAAGATCCCACGTTTATTTCCGAAGAAGGAGAAAGCATAAAAGCCGACGAAAGGGATAAGCGTATTCCAAATATAAAACGGCGCTTAAAGGAACTGGGTTATTGGGAAAAAGAGATCGTAGATAGTGCGATTACTTATGAAAAACCTTTACAGGAGGCGGTTAAGGAATTTCAGGAAATTTATGGCATAGAAACCGATGGGGTTATTGGTGGCGGAACCATTAAAACCCTGAATAAAACTTACCAGGGAGGCCTGGAACAAATTCTGGTAAACCTGGAACGCTGGCGCTGGTACCCAAAAGATCTTGGCGAGCAGCATATTGTTGTGAATATAGCGAATTACCGATTACACTTTGTTAGGAATGGAGATACAGTTGCCACCCACCGCACTATGGTTGGCACCGAAGCCAGGAAAACCCCAGTTTTTTCTGACGACGTTGAACATATAGTTTACAACCCAACCTGGACCATCCCTCCTACTATAAAGAGCAAAGATGTAATTCCTTCAGCAGCAAAAGATCCCGATTATATTTATAAAAAGAATTACAGCATCTTTGACCGTTCCGGAAAAAAGTTGTCCGCAAGTGAAGTAAACTGGTCTTCTTCTGAAGTGAAAGGCTACACTTTTAGACAGGAAGCCGGGCCGGCGAATCCGCTTGGTTTGGTGAAGATTATCTATCCTAATAAGTACATGATATACCTGCACGATACACCTTCAAAATCGCTTTTCAACAAAAATTTAAGAGCACAGAGTTCGGGTTGTGTGAGGGTGCAGGATGCATTGGAACTAGCGAAAATGCTATTGAGTGATCAGCCAAAATACGACGATGAAAAAATTAAGGAAATCCTTGATTCAGGAAAAACAACCACCATTAAAACCACTCAAAAAGTAAAAGTTCATCATCTTTACTGGACGGCCTGGAACGAAAATGGCAGCACCCGTTTTGCAGAAGATATCTACAAAAGAGATGCTGCCATTTATAAATTACTTACTGCTAATTAATTTAGCAGTGGAGAATTATTCAAATAATTTTTATTGTTTTTGTGAATATACACTACAGATTCTTCTTTAATAGTCTCTATCACATCTTTAGCGATTGTATTTGGTACTGCGGGACAACCGTAGCTTCTTCCTAATCTTCCTAATCGATCTATAAAGTTAGGTTCGGCATAATCGGCGCCGTGGATTACCACGTAACGCTTACGCGCGTTACTATTGAAGCCTTTTTCCATTCCATCTATAAAAAGCGATAATCCGTTTTTTCCGTAGTAAGTTTCAGCGGTTACATAAAAACCAAGGGAACTTTGCAGGGAATTCACTGTATTGGAAAATTTGGTTGCGAATTCACCACCGGTATTTTTTCCGTGGGAAACATAAGTATTGAACAAAACTTCTTTTGTTTCCATATTCATTATCCACATACGTTTTTTCGTAGAGGAAAGTCCGAAATCTATCACGGTAAGTATTTTCTTTCCTACCTTACCTTTTCCTTCGAGTTGATCATAGCCTTTCATAGCTTTTTCGAAAACCGGCATTGCAGGAATACTGATGTTATTTGTAGAAAATTCACTATAAAGATCAGCGACCTTAATTTCAAAACTTGTTTTGGTATTTTCTTCGGACATTGGAGAAGCGATTGCTTCTAATTCTGAATTATTAATTCTGGAGTCTAAATTATCTGTGGTTGTAAATGCAAAAGAGAACGTCAATACGGCAAATACAGTCAGAAGTCTATAAATCATACACGTTGTTTCAAATTAATGTTCTGTTAATTTATTCCAAAGGTGATGCCAACATACAAAATATTCCGGTTAATTGAATTTTTAAGCCCGAAGAATCCAAATTTTAACGTTTTCAGGCTTAGAAATCTAAATTCCAACATATTACTATTGGCATCAATATTTTTCAAGAACGCGATATTGGATAAAAAAGTATTCCAAAGCATAGTCTTGAATGTTAAAATTTTAGTTTTTACAACTATTATGAAAATTTAAAACTTTTTAAACACAATATTCCTGGGTGAAATCTCTCTAAAACTGCCGGAAGCTGTTAGATTTAATAAAACATTAGCGGGTGTGGATTTAGCATACCGCCAATTTGTTTTTATCTTTATACCCAAACTAATTAATATTATGAAATGAGCATAACGAAAAGGCGATACAAACACCGATGAAGATATGCGAATTACATATGACCATTGAAAAATAATAAATATCTACATATGAATAAAAAAGTTCTACTAATGATTTTAGACGGTTGGGGAATCACGCAAAACCCCGACGTATCAGCTATTGCCAAAGCAAAAACTCCTTTTATGGATAGCATCCTGGAAAAATACCCGCACGCTGAATTGCGCACCGACGGGATGCAGGTTGGACTTCCGGAAGGACAAATGGGAAATAGTGAAGTAGGACATATGAATCTTGGCGCCGGCCGGATTGTTTACCAGGATTTGGTGAAAATCAATATGGCGGTAGAAAAGAATACCTTAAAAGACGAACCTGTATTAGAAGAGGCTTTTAGCTATGCGATAAAAAATAATAAACCTATCCATTTTATGGGGCTCTTGAGTGATGGCGGGGTTCATTCCCACATCAACCACTTAAAAGGACTGCTTTCGGCTGCAGCAGAATTTGGGGTAAAAGAAAAATACGTCCACGCTTTTACCGATGGCCGTGATGTAGACCCGCATTCGGGAAAAGCTTTTATCGAAGAAATTGAACAACACCTTAAAAAAACCAATGGCAAACTTGCTTCGGTAATTGGACGTTACTTTGCAATGGATCGTGATAAACGCTGGGAAAGGGTGAAAAAAGCCTACGACCTTATCGTTAATGGAGAAGGAACCAAATCTACAAATACTGCCGAAACTATTGCTAAAAGTTACGAAAATGAGGTTAGCGATGAGTTTATAGAACCAATCGTAATGACCAATGAGGCCGGTGAGCCGGTTGCAACCTTAAAAGAGAAAGAGGTCGTGATCTTCTTTAACTTTAGAACCGACCGCGGAAGACAACTTACCCAGGCTTTAACCCAGGACAATTTCCCTGAATATAATATGAAGAAAATGCCGTTGTATTATGTGACGGTAACTAAATATGACGATAGTTTTGAAGGTATTAATGTGGTCTTCAAAAAAGATAATATTAAATCTACTCTTGGTGAAGTCCTGGAATATATGGGCAAAAAGCAAATTAGAATTGCTGAAACCGAAAAATACCCCCACGTCACCTTCTTCTTTAGTGGTGGCCGGGAAAAGCCATTTATGGGCGAAAAGCGTTTAATGTGTAGTTCCCCAAAAGTAGCCACTTACGATCTTCAGCCAGAGATGAGCGCTTTTGAGATCAGGGATAAGATTATTCCCGAGCTTAAAGACGAATCGGCTGATTTTATTTGCCTGAATTTCGCAAATCCTGATATGGTTGGACATACAGGAGTTTTTGATGCTGCAGTGAAGGCCGTTGAAACGGTAGATTCCTGTGCTAAAGATGTAGCTGAAGCCGCCCTGGAGAATGATTATGCAGTTATTATTATTGCAGATCATGGGAACAGTGAAATTATGATAAACGCAGATGGTAGCCCAAATACAGCACATACCACCAGCCCGGTTCCACTAATTTTATTAGATAAAGACATAAAATCGATTAAAAGCGGTAAGCTTGGAAACATCGCCCCGACTATCCTGAAGTTAATGGGTATTGATCAGCCGGAAGTAATGACTGAAGACCCGCTAATTTAAATTTAGAATGATAAATAAAGTATTACTGCTTTTTCTGGGGTTTTCCCTAATTTCAGGAGAAGTTTCAGATGAGAAAGTAGCTATAGAAAATAATAATTCAGCCGAAATACTTTTAGGCGAATTCACGCAAGCTGATTTGGAAAAAGCCCCGCATTCAAGATGGTTTGTTCCCGGTTATGAAAATTATAAGCCTAAAAAAGAAGCTTTAAAAACCATAAAAAAGAATATTCACGATTATGAGATTCTGATGTTTATGGGAACCTGGTGTGCAGACAGCCGTTACGAAGTTCCTAGGTTTTTTAAGCTTATAGATGAAGTTGACTTTGACCGTAAAAACATTAAAAATATTGCGGTAAACCGGGCAAAAACAGCTCCCGGGAATCTGGATAAAGAATATAAGGTTCACCGAGTACCAACCATTATTTTTATAAAAGATGGAAAGGAAGTGAACCGCTTTGTGGAGTATTCTATAGAAAGTTTGGAAGAAGATATTGCCAAAATAGTTGAAGGAAAAGAATATACAGATCCTTATTCTGAATAAAAAGAGGCTACTTAATATATATTCGGTTAATCTTACTAATTTTGCGTTATGCCCCAATCGTTAACCATAGCCGTAGATTTTGACGGAACTATTGTAGAAAATAAGTTTCCGGAAATAGGAAAACCAAAGCTTTTTGCTTTTGAGACGCTCAAAAAACTGCAGGAAGACGGACACCGATTGATATTGTGGACCTATCGTGCCGAAGATAAACTGGAAGAAGCGGTACAATTTTGCGAAAAAAGGGGCATTGAATTTTATGCCATTAATAAAAGTTATCCTGAAGAGGTTTTTGAAGACAACATAAGCCGCAAGATCCTGGCCGATATTTTTATAGACGATCGTAATATTGGCGGAATGTGGGGTTGGGGAGAAATTTATCAGAGATTAAAGGACAGAGCCATAATTAGAGAAAATAAAAAAGAAAAGAAGAAATTCGGATTTTTAGGCCGATTTTAAATTCAATATATGATAATTACCAAAAACCCTGAAGAAATTGAATTGATGCGCGAAAGTGCACTAATCGTATCCAAAACCCTGGGTATGCTTGCTCCGCATATTAAACCCGGAGTTACTACTTTAGAGTTAGATAAAATGGCTGAAGAATTTATAAGAGACCATGGTGCAGAACCGGGTTTTTTGGGATTATACGATTTTCCGAATTCGCTTTGCATGAGTCCCAATGCGCAGGTTGTACACGGGGTTCCAAACGATAAACCGATGGAAGAAGGCGATATTATCTCTATAGATTGTGGCGCCTTAAAAAACGGATTTTACGGAGATCACGCTTATACTTTTGAAGTTGGTGAAGTAAAGCCCGAAGTAAAAGAACTTTTGGATGCTACCAAAGAATCACTGTATGTTGGAATCAGAGAATTTAAAGCCGGGAACCGCGTAGGTGATGTTGGTTATGCTATCCAAAAATACACTGAAGATAGAGGTTATGGCGTGGTGAGAGAATTGGTAGGCCACGGTTTGGGCGCTACCATGCACGAAGATCCTGAAATGCCTAATTACGGAAAACGAGGTCGCGGAAAGAAATTTATAGAAGGAATGGTTGTGGCCATTGAACCTATGATAAACCTGGGAACCAAAAGAATAAAACAATTGCCTGACGGTTGGACTATCTTAACTGCAGACAATAAGCCCAGCGCACATTTTGAACATAATGTTGCGCTAGTAGACGGTAAACCTCAATTGCTATCTACCTTTGATTATATTTATGATGCTTTAGGAATTGAGAGTGATGAAGAAGATGAGTTTAAAGCCCAGGTCTATGGTAAAGAACTATAGGGGCGAAGTTTGGAAAAAACTTCACAAAGAAGAGTGGCAGGATCGTTTTGTTTACGATGTTTCCAGCTACGGCAGGATAGTTAGTTACGTGCAAAATCCTGAAGGCGAATTGATAAACGGAGGCCGCACCAACGGTTACACCAGTTTTTCACCCCGGCTGCAAAATGGCAAGCATAAAGCCTATTATGTGCATCGTATCGTTGCTGAACTTTTTCTTGATAAAAATGAAGACGATAAATTCGTAATTCACAAGAATTTTAAAAAAGACGATAATCGCTTAGAAAATCTTGCCTGGACTACCCAGGAAGAATGGGTGAAACACCAGCATAACAGTCCCGGCGTTAAAGAAAACAAGCGCAAACGAAAGTTGAGACGCGTAGTTACTTATTCAAAGCTTACCTACGCCCAGGCCGTGATTTTAAAAAAGAAACTTTTAGATCCGAAACGGAAAACCAGGATTAAAGTTTTAGCAAAACAATTCGGGGTTTCTGAAATGCAGCTTTATCGCATTAAATCTGGTGAAAACTGGGGCGATATTAAGGTCTAAACCGAGTTAGCAATTTTTAATGGGAAAGCTTTTTAAAGTAATTTTAAACACCGTTCCAAGACCTTTACTTATCAGGTTGAGTTATTGGGTGAAACCTTTCTTTAAATATGTGCTTCGCGGAAATAAATACACCGATCCTATAGATGGGAAAAGTTTCTCCAAATTTTTACCTTACGGATATATCAATCAGCGGGAGAATGTGCTCTCTCCCTCTACCCTTTCCCTTGAACGGCACCGATTACTCTGGCTTTATCTAAAAAATGAAACTGAATTTTTTAGCAAAAATCTGAAAGTACTACACTTTGCACCCGAACAGGCTTTTTATAAGCGCTTTAGAAAGCTTAAAAACCTGGATTATACCACTACTGACCTAAATTCTCCTCTAGCCGATGTACGAGCCGATATTTGTGATTTGCCTTTTAAGGAAAACGAATTCGATTTTATTCTCTGCAACCACGTTTTAGAACATATCCCCGATGATACCAAAGCGATGCAGGAACTTTACCGCATCTTAAAACCCGGAGGCACGGCAATACTGCAAATTCCGCAGGATTTGAACAGAGAACATACTTTTGAAGATGATTCCATCACCGACCGAAAAGAGCGGGAGTGTATTTTTGGACAGTACGATCACGTAAGGATCTACGGCAGGGATTATTTTGAAAAACTAAGAAGCATCGGATTTAAAGTAGAAGAAGTAGCTTATTCCGAACGATTATCTGCAGAAGAAATCGATAAATACCGACTCGCAAAAGGGGAAGTTATTCCGGTTTGTTATAAGTAAAAAGAAACAATTAAGTTCTATTTCAAAAAACAACTATTTACTTTGAGACTTCTTTAGTTACTAAAATCCTGTTCAATTATTTTTTCAATTGCTAAGTCTGAAAAGCTATTGTTTCTATAGAAATTTTTATAAAACTCTGATCTTTCAGTCGGGTAATTTAATTCATAATCCACTGGAACTCCTTCTTTCTCGTATGTCCGGTATTCACTATCCATATAAACCTCATTAGAGAGACTGTATTCCCATCCATTTGGAAGTTCTTTCCACAATATTTCTGAGAAGATTCCCGCGCTTCTAGATCCTATTATTTCAATATTAGAATAATTAAGCGAACCCAGTGCAAAAATTTCAGCTGCACTGGCGGTAGCGGGACTTATTAAAAGATAGATCTTTTTAGCGCTATCTATTTGCGGTTTTAAATGAATTTTTTGTACAGGTGTAAAACCATTCTCAGTTCTTGCTTTTATTGAAATAATCTCTTTTTCCTCTGAAACAAAATAGCTCAATAATTCTAAGGCAACAGTTTCATATCCTCCGCCATTAAACCTGAGATCTACAATAGCAGCATCTCCATTTTTTAAATCATTTAGAACCTTTTTCATAATCCGGTTAACTCCATTAATTTCATCCTGAAACTGCTCCAAAGGTTCTGCGGAGTATTTTCTCAGGTTATAAATACTATCAAATTTACCGGTATTTTGAATTTGGCCAGGAACGTAATTGGCAAAATCATTCATATCGGTTATTCCAATATAACCGATATTAGAATTTAGTAAAGTTCCCCATCTCATTACCCCGTTGTTATAAGAATTTGATTCCTTCAGGTATTTAGATTCTATATCTAATAATATTTGATCTTTAGAAATGGAGCTCTTATT
The DNA here is from genome assembly GCF_020164485.1 of Salegentibacter tibetensis. Lineage (GTDB taxonomy): Bacteria > Bacteroidota > Bacteroidia > Flavobacteriales > Flavobacteriaceae > Salegentibacter > Salegentibacter tibetensis. The sequence goes on along the minus strand of NZ_JAIQZA010000002.1, from coordinate 215,815 downwards.
TATTATGGAGTTGGAGTGATTTTTAAAAATTGAGTCGGGAATTTCGAGATTGATATGACCATCATTGAATTTTTCAATTACCTCCTGCAAAAGCAATGCAAATTCCCGGTTAGTTTTTACTTTTCTAACTTTTGGCAGGTAATTATCATAAACTTGTTCCCAGTCCAAACCTCTTTCCTGGAAAAACGCATAATTGTTATTAAAGGTTTCCCAGAATGCCCTGAAGTTCGTTTCGAATGAATTGTCATTTTTGCCGTTTTTCTCAAAGCACCTCGCCGGTAACCTATCAGTTTTTTTGAACCTATAATCTACAATACCCCCAGGATTTACGATCAATTGGTCTTCACCACTTTTAATAATTTTAAATCGACCCTTAAATTTACCCTGAACTAATTCAGAGCAATTGTATTTATTAAAATTGAAATACGAATAAGTAGAATCTTCCATTTTCAGGGCTCTTTCGTAGCCCTCCTGGATCCATATCGTATTTTTTAGGTCGGTTGGGATTTGAGAATAGAGACTTGTAGCTGTTAAAACAGCAACTATAAGGACTAATCTTCGAAATAACATCAAACGGATTTTGTTATAAAGACAACTCAAATTTTGGTTTGTTACACCAAAGACCACAGCCTTCGTATAAAACGGAAGATAACAGTTTACTTCTTGAATTCTATTTCAACTAAATAATAATGAGGAATATTAAATTCTTTACCGAAATCCTCCGGGTCTATTTCTGATTGTGCCACCCTGCAATAAGAAGCCGAGCCATCCGGATTTCTATTTGGGGTGATTATTGCTAAAAGGTAAAATGGACTATTTACATCTTCCTTTAAAACCTTTTTACCTCCAAAAAATTCCTTGGTAACATATTTTCCATTTTCTTCATCAACATCAAAATATAATTGTTTGCTACCAAATCTTTCCCCTCTAATCCAGGTTTTAAGGTCTTCTCTTCCAATCTTACTCAGGAATTTAAAGGATGTTCCGGTGGAATCTATTTTGAAGTAATCATTACCGCGTTCATCGAATAAGGTTGTGTATTTGTTAAATCTCCATTTCAAAATTCCTTTATTTTTAAAACAAAATGCTTTCCCTCGATCGATTCTCCATTAAAGAAAAATTGGGAATGATTAATATTTTCAAAGTCGAATAAGGTTTGTAAATCTGAATCTTCCAGGCCGTTTTTCACAGAAACATTCACGATATCAGAATCTTTTATCGATTCGGTTTGAGCACTTATGAGGAGAGGAAATAAGAAGATGAGGAGTAAAACTTGTTTCATATTTTTAGTTCTTGTTACGTGTAACACACTATATAAAATAGTATAACTGGTTAAATCATCAGCAATATAAGTTTTTAAGCCTAAATATTAAGAAATAGATTTTGGTTTCCTTACTTCTGAAAAAAGGAATAAAATGAGAGCATTAATTAAATACAAGAATACAGGTGAAAGCCAGAAAACAAAAGAAGGAAGACTAATAGATATATCTAGCGCAGCGCCTCCTCAAAACCTTCAGAAGCAAAAACCCGTATGGTTTCTTCCTTATCTGAATAGATAAAATACACGTCTACATTATCGAGATTTTCGAGCATCTCTAGAGATTTTTCGTAGCCCAAAGCCATAAATGCAGTGGCATAGCCATCAGCGAGGGTGCAGTTTTCAGCGAGTACAGAAGCGCTTAGCAGGTCGCTTTTTTCGGCTTCACCGGTTAGAGGATTTATGGTATGAACAAAACGTTGTCCGGTGGTCGTATCTACCCTGAATTTCCGGTAGTTTCCGGAAGTAGCCATCGCGCGGTTTTTTAAAGCTAACACACTTTGTATAGTACGGTCTGCATCCGTCTGCTGCGGATTGTCTATTGCAACCATCCAGTCGGCTTCTTTCTCGATGTTTTGTCCCTTAGCCACCAATTCCCCTCCTAGTTCAATCAGGTAATTTTCTACGTTTTTAGAATCTAAATATTCGGCAATTACATCTACGGTGTAGCCTTTGGCAATTGCATTAAAATCAAGGTAGATATTTGGGTTTTCCTTTTGGATAGTATTATTATCAGTTAGGTTAACTTTCTCAAAACCTACGAGTTGTCTTATAGAATCCAACACAGCATCGTCAGGTTCATTTAAGGGACTCTCAGGTCCAAATCCGTATGCGTTAACTAAATTTCCTACCGTGGGGTCAAAATAACCATTGCTTTCTTTAAAAACCTGCCTGGAGTATTCAAACACTTTTTGAAAATGAACATCAACGCTTATATCTTCAATTCCGGAATTTATTCGGGAGATATCAGAATCATCCAGATAAGTGCTCATCGAGGTATTGATAACCTCAAAAATTGAATCTAATGCTTTTTCTGTATTTAAGCTTTCCGAAGAAAAATATTTTACCTGGTAAGTAGTCCCCAATGCTTCACCGGTTTCGGTATAGACCTGCGGACCATCATTTTTACAGGAAATACTAAGAAAAATAAGAAGGAAGAAGACAGAGAATTTTTTCATCTAAATAAAAATATTAGCGGCTAGAATTTAAAAAGATTTGATTTTAACTTTAGAAAGATCATTATTGGGAAATTTAAATTTCCTGCCAACCCTCATAGTTAACCACATATTCTTCGCCGTGCATCACCGGTCTCTCGTAATCGGAAGAATTGGCCAGGCCTACACCTGCATAAAAAGTACGCGCTTTAAATTTAATCGCATGGTCTTTTATAGATCTAAGGAAGGCCATATCATATTCTTTTGGATTGTGCGGATATTCAATTGCCCGCACTATTACAAAATGAAGCTTTTTATCTTTTAAAGCAACAAACTGCGGGTCTCTTTTAAACTCGCTGTTTACCCCAAGAAACTCGTAACCTTGTTCCTCAAGCTCTTTCCCTACAATATTCATTGCAAGGTTATGCAGTTCCTGATCGTTTAGTTTTGCCATAGTGCAAAAATAAAAAAAAGCTGTCTAAAAAGTCTTTTTATCGTCAAGCTGAACCTGCCCTTCCGTTCAGGCGGGCTTGTTTCAGTTTCTAACATGTTACGTTAATGAACATCCTAGATCCTGAAATAAATTCACGATGACGAATTTAAAACTTCTCAGACAGCTTGTCTAAATTGTTTAAATATTAACCTCCAAAATCATCAAACCTGATGTTTTCAGGCGGCATTCCAAAGTCTTCACCCATTTTCTGAACAGCTTTGTTCATCAACGGCGGACCACAGAAATACAATTCAATATCTTCCGGTTCCTCGTGATGATTTAAATAGTTATCAATCACAACCTGGTGAATAAAGCCTACAAATCCATCTCCATCATCGTCAAGACTTTCCTTTACTTTCCAGTTATCTTCTTCCATTGGTTCAGAAAGAGCTAAGTAGAACTTAAAGTTAGGGAAATCTCTTTCCAAAGCTCTAAAGTGTTCACTGTAGAATAACTCTCTTTTTGAACGCCCACCATACCAGTAAGTTACTTTTCTTCCGGTTTTAAGGGTGCGGAATAAGTGGTAAAGGTGAGAACGCATTGGCGCCATTCCGGCTCCACCACCAACATATAGCATTTCAGATTCACTGTGGTTGATAAAGAATTCTCCATAAGGTCCTGAGATGATTACTTTATCTCCTTTTTTCCTTGAGAAAATATAAGAAGAAGCAACACCAGGATTTACATCCATCCAACCGTCTTTTGCTCTATCCCATGGCGGGGTAGCAACACGAACGTTAAGCATAATCTCACGCCCTTCAGCTGGATAAGAAGCCATAGAATAAGCACGCTCTACGGTTTCCGGGTTCTTCATTACCAATGGCCAAAGTTTAAATTTGTCCCATTCAGCTTTAAATTTATCTGGAGTATCGTGTTCTTCAGGGTGAGCAGTGATATCCATATCACTAAATTTAACCTCACACTTCGGAATCTCGATTTGAATGTATCCTCCCGCTTTATAATCCATATCTTCAGGAATTTCCACAACAAATTCCTTGATAAAAGAAGCTACGTTATAATTTCTTACAACGGTTGCATCCCATTTTTTAATTCCGAAAACTTCTTCCGGAATTGTGATTTTCATATCCTCTTTCACCTTAACCTGGCAACCTAATCGCCATCCTTGTGCGATCTCTTTACGGGTAAAGTGCGGCTCCTCGGTAGGAAGAATGGCACCGCCACCCTCTTCTACGATACATTTACACTGTACACAGGTTCCACCACCACCACAGGCAGAAGGTAAAAATAGTTTATTATCTCCCAGGGTTGAAAGTAAAGTCCCACCGGAACCAACTTCCATATCCTTTTCCCCATTTACGTTTATGGTAACCGGACCAGAAGGCGCTAATTTTGCCTTTGCTCCAAGTAACACAGAAACCAATATGAGTATCAATGCTAAAAATACTACTATACTTGCTATAATAACTGTCATAATCTTTCTTTTGCGATTATAATTTAATTCCCATAAAACTCATAAAACCTAATGCCATAAGCCCGGTGATAATAAATGTTATCCCCAAACCTTTTAATGGGGCAGGCACATTAGAGTAAGCTATTTTTTCACGAATAGCTGCAATACCAAGAATTGCAAGGAACCATCCAATTCCACTACCAAACCCGTAGGTTATAGCTTCTGTAATAGCTCCAAAATCTTTTTGTTGCATAAAAAGTGATCCTCCAAGAATAGCACAGTTTACAGCAATAAGCGGTAAGAAAATACCCAAAGCACCATATAGAGCAGGAGCAAATTTCTCAACGATCATCTCTACCAGTTGTACCATAGATGCAATTACCGCGATAAACATGATAAAGCTTAGGAAACTAAGGTCTACATCGGCAAACTCGGCACCAAGCCATTGCAAGGCTCCCGGTCTCAATAAGTAGTTATCCAGCAAATAGTTAATAGGTACGGTAATACTAAGTACAAAGATTACCGCGGCACCTAACCCAACAGCTGTTTTCACGGTTTTTGACACTGCTAAATAGGAACACATCCCTAAGAAGTAGGCAAAAATCATATTTTCTATGAAAATACTTCTAACAAATAAATTTATATAGTCCATAATTTAATTTTATTTAAGCTGTTGTGCTTTTAGTTCTCTTCTATCAGTTTACGGTTTCTGGCACGTTGCACCCAAATAAGCAAACCAACTACAATTAATGCCATTGGGGAAAGCAACATTAAACCGTTGTTTTCGTATCCTAATGCATATAAACCTGTAGAATCTGCCACAGTTGCCGCTTTATGTCCTAAAACTTCAAATCCGAATAATTTTCCTGAACCTAAAAGTTCACGGAAGAATGCTACGATTATAAGAATCAAACCATATCCGGCTGCGTTACCAATCCCATCAAGGAAGGATTTGTAAACTCCGTTACCTAAGGCAAAGGCTTCCAAACGCCCCATTACAATACAGTTGGTAATAATCAAACCAATAAATACCGAAAGTTGCTTACTTACATCGTAGGCATAAGCTTTTAGAATCTGGTCTACTAAAACCACCAGGGATGCAACAACTACAAGCTGTACAATAATCCTGATTCTACTGGGAATCAAATTACGTAACATTGAAACGATCATATTGGCAAAAGCCATAACCGCAACTACTGCGATAGCCATTACCACTGCCGGTTCTAATTGTACCGTAATTGCCAGTGCCGAACAAATACCAAGTACCTGCACGGTAATTGGGTTGTTATCGTCTAAAGGATCTGACAATAATTTTCTATTGCCTTTAGATAGGAAATGCTCTTTTTCTTCTGAACTAGATAGAAAAAGGATCATTTCTTTCTTCTTGGCTTCTTTCTCTTCTGAAATATTTTTTTTCTCTGTAGCCATAATTACTTTGTTGCAACGTTAATTTCGGTTTGCTTTTTGAAGTAAGGCAGATAACGCTGAAGTCTTTCAGAAATCATATCAGAAACACCGTCTCCGGTAATTGTAGCTCCCGATATTGCATCTACCTGGTTATCATCTTTATCTGAAGGATCTATATCACCTTTTACAACAGATACTCCAACAAGGTTTCCACTATCGTCAAAAATCTTTTCATCGGCAAAACTTTCTTTAAACCATTCTTTTGTGATCTCTGCACCAAGTCCCGGAGTTTCCCCAAGGTGGTCGAACGTAGCACCTTTAATGGTATTTACATCGTCTTTTAAAGAAATGTAACCAAAGATCGCATTCCATAGTCCGTTACCTCTAAGAGGAACTATATAATATTTTTCTCCCTCGTAATCGGCAATATAAAGAGGGAAATTTTGTTCCTCAGCCGGTCTTTTAATCTCCTTAGCTAAATCTACCGTAAAAGCGTCAACACCTTCTCTTTCTTCTCCATTTTGGTCTAAGGTTACTGCTTCTGTAATATACCGGTTGTATAGCTCTTCAGCTCCTGGCCTATCGGTTTCAACACCAATAGTGGCAAGAATATTCTGCATTTTTTCCTGGCGTACGTTCTCCTTTTGAATAGGTTGAAGCGAGGTTGCGGTAAAGGCCAATACTGAGGCAACAACCAACACCATAATCACCGCAAAAAGAAACGTATAACCGTTACTATTTGTTTTATTTACTGATTTTTCTTCCATAACTAAACTGCTGTTTTCACCTGTGTGGTGGCGGATTGAATTCTTTTCTTTCTACGCTTAATATTCGACTGAATTACGTAGTGATCTATCGTAGGCGCAAATACGTTCATAAGTAAAATCCCGAGCATTACCCCTTCTGGATATGCCGGGTTAAACACCCTGATCATTACCGATAGAAAACCTATTAAAAACCCGTAGATCCATTTCCCTTTCATTGTTTGAGCGGCCGAAACTGGATCGGTAGCCATAAATACAATACCAAAGGCAAGACCACCAACAATTAAGTGACCATACCAGGGGAAGTTTGTAAGCTCATTCCCGGGGATTCCCAAAGAAGGCAAAGCGTTAAAAATAAGTCCCATTGCTATTGCTCCAATAACAGCACTCAACATAATTCTCCAGCTTCCTACTTTTGTCAATATTAAAAGTAATGCACCTACAAGAATTAAAAGCGTTGAAGTTTCTGAGACAGAGCCTGGGATTATCCCGTAGAACATATCCATCATGCCATAACTCACATTTTCTCCAGCCGCCAGTGAACCAAGAATTGTTTCACCAGAAACCGCATCTACATTACTTGCTTCACTAACCCAAACCTGGTTACCAGACATATAAGTAGGATATGCAAAAAAGGCAAATGCCCGCGCGGTAAGCGCCGGGTTAAGGATATTCATTCCTGTTCCACCAAAAGCTTCCTTACCAACAAGTACCGCAAATACCACAGATAAAGCCAACATCCAGAGTGGAAGATCTATCGGCATAATCATAGGAATCAACAATCCGGTTACCAGGTAGCCTTCGTTTACTTCGTGACCTCTAAAGATCGCAAATGCGAATTCAATTCCAAGTCCAACCGCATAAGAAACCACGATCATAGGAATAAATTTCAATGCTCCGTGTCCAAGTGCCTCCCAAAAGGTAAATGCTTCACCCAATTGTGAGTAATACTGGTAACCTGCATTCCACATTCCGAAGATCATAACCGGAACAAGTGCAAGTACCACTGTGATCATCGTACGCTTTAAATCTACTGCGTCACGAATATGAGATCCCTTTTGCGTGGTATGATTTGGAGTAAATAAGAAAGTATCTATTGCGTTAACCGCAGGTGCATACTTTTCATATTTTTTCCCCGGTGCAAAGGGCTCTTTTATTTTATCTAATCTTTGTCTAATCCATTCCATAATTCTGCTGCTTTTTAACCTACTTCAGTAATCATTAAATCTAAACCAAGTCGAATTACATCCTGAATCTCAATCTTGGATGTATTCACATATTCTACCAAAGCAAAATCTTCCGGAGCTACTTCATAGATCCCAAGATTCTCCATTTTCTCAATATCACCGGCCATACAGGCTTTAACAAGCTGCATAGGGTAAACATCCATAGGCAAAACCTCTTCCATTTCGCCGGTTACCACAAGAGCTCTCTCTTCTCCGTTTAAATTGGTAGTAGGCTTAAATTTCCTGTTGGGGAACAAAAAGGACAATGAAGTTCTTGAATTGGAGTGAATATTATTATAAGTAAATGGCAACCAACCAAAAGCTCTATACTTATTTCCTTCAGGAATAAGAGTCACTTCGTTCGCAAAGAAACTTATATGCTGGTCATAGGCCACTTTAAATCCAGTAAGCACATTTCCTGAAATGATGCGAACATCTTCATCAACTTTATTGATGAGATCTGCAACTTCAACCCCGATCTTAGTAGCAAAATACTTGCGGTTGGTAGCTTCGCTTCCTGTTACAGCAACGGTTTTATCAGCTATATAATTTCCGGTAAGGAAAAGATTACCAATAATAGTCACATCTTCAGGATTCACTGTCCAAACTCTATCTCCTTGATTAATAGGATCTATCTTATGAATTTGAACCCCAACATTTCCTGCAGGGTGCGGTCCTTTTACATTATGAAGCTCTACCCCCTTAATGTCTTTTAAGTATTGCGCCGAACTGGCATCTACTGCCAGGTGCACTTTTCCAGGGGTAAGTTTTTTAAGCGCATTTATTCCTTCCTGAAAAGCAGCTTGCTTTTCTTTTAGGATGAAGCCCCAATCTGGAGCTAAAGGCGCCGTACTTACCGCAGAAATAAAGATTGCCTTAGGCGTATCTTTAGGATCCGCTACGATATCGTAGGGACGTTGATTAATAAATGCACCACAACCACTTTCTAAAATGCGCTGCTTTACAGCTTCAGCATCAGAAGACGCAGCGTCCATTTTTCCAAAATCTTTGTAAGTGTCTTCAGGATCGGCCTCTATAATCACTTCCATGATTTTACGTTTTTCACCACGCTTAATTTGCTTAAGTGTCCCGCTAACCGGGCTGGTAAAACGTAATTCATCTGTGTATTTTGAAAAGAAAAGTTCATCGCCGGCAAGGACTTTAGCCCCTTCTTTTATAACCATTTTAGGTACCAATGCGTGAAAATCTGGCGGTTTGATTGCGTAGGTTTTAGACCTTGGAGCCTTTACCAGCTCCTTTTCCGCCTCCCCTTCTAATTTTAGAGATAATCCTCTTTTAATTCGAATGTCTTTTGACATAGGATGGAGTGTATGTTAAAAATTTTTTGTTTTGAGTCGTGCAAATTTAGGAATTTTAACTGCACTTCTCCCAAGAAAACGAAGATTTTTAAGCACTTAAAACTGTTAAAGTGAAATGTTAAAAATTACGGAATAAGATTTGTAAGTACATTTGCAAAGATTCTATTTCCAATGAAAAAATATTCTTTATTCGTTTTTATCTTAATTCTATCTTTAAAATTGAGTGCCCAGCCAGCAGAGGAAACACTCCCTCCCAATTATATAAGAAGCATTCAGCTCTTTGGAAACTCGCAAGGCAATAACGGAAACCCCATTTTAAGGATGGGTGAACGCTTAACTTTAAAATTTGATGATATTATTGGTGATGAAGCCGATTACTACTACACCATAGAACATTACAACTACGACTGGACGCCCAACCAACTGGCAAAATCTGAATATTTGACCGGTTTTGATGACATTAGGATCTTTAATTATTTGAATTCTTATAATACGCTTCAACCATTTTCTCACTATGAGCTAAGGATCCCTAATGAAGACACCGGAGGTTTTAAACTTAGTGGAAATTATATGATCAAGATCTTTAACGGCGAAAAAGAACTGGTCTTCTCCCGAAAATTTATGGTTTATGAAAACATAGCCCGGGTTAGGGTAAATCTTAGACGTTCCAGGGATCTTGAATTTATAGATAAAAAGCAGGTGGTGAATTTTACGATTGAGTCACAAGATTTAATTCTCAAAAACCCGGATAATACTGTTAATGTGCTTATAGCCCAAAATCATAATTTAAAGACAGCAATTACAAATATTAAGCCTCAATACAATATTGGTAATGAACTGGTTTATCGCTATGATTCCGAAACTGCTTTTTGGGGCGGCAACGAGTATATTCAGTTTGACAATAAAGAATTAAGAGCTCCTACCGGCGATATCAGTTCGGTTGCCTTAAATGAGCTGTATCATCATTATTTATTTCCAGATCGTACCCGGGCCAACGAGCCATATACTTACAACCCTGATATAAACGGACAGTTTGTAATAAGAAGTTTACCTGCCGAAAATCCTTCAATAGAAGCCGAATATGTTTGGGTGCATTTTAAACTTCAGAATTATTCAGAATTAAATGGAGGTGAAGTACATATTTATGGTGCGTTCAATAATTTTATTTTAGACGAAAGCACCCATATTAAATACAATAAAAATTCCGATCTTTATGAAGGCGCAAGGCTTTTTAAGCAGGGATTTTACAACTATAAATATGTGCTAAAACGCCCTGATGGAATGATAGACGAAGGTTTTTTCACCGGAAATTTTGATGAAACCGAAAACTCCTACCAGGTTTTGGTTTATTACAGAAGTCCGGGTGCGAGATATGACCGTTTAATTGGCGTAGGCACCGCAAATTCTACCACGATCACCAACTAATTACGAGAATAACCAACTCATTATATAAATGGCAGGCAGTAGATATGATCTCAAGTACAGGGGCATTAAATGCCTAAACTGTGAATTTCCGCTGGATAAAAGTGATAAATACTGCCCCAGCTGGGCAATTAAACAGTATTAAAAAATTAAAATTCGACGATTTTTTCGCTGAATTTTTCTCCGGAATATTTGCCTACGACTCCCGGTTCCACCGTACCTTAAGAGTTTTATTATTTTCTCCCGGAAAGATTTCCAAAGATTATATTCAAGGGAAAAGAATGCGCTACGCCAATCCGTTCAAATTTTATTTAAGCGCCTCTATTATCTTTTTTCTAATCTGGGGTTTTGGTAATTCTTTTGAAAATGTACGACCCATTGTAGATGACAAAGAAATTGAAGCCCTGGCGCAAGACAGCCTTGCCCAACCTAATTTGATCCCAGGTCCGGGAGGCACTGAAATCAATCTGGATTCCTTAATTGTAAATCAGCAGCGTAACGCAAAGCGCTCTTACCGGGAATTCTATGTTCCTAACCAGGAATTGGATACTATGATTTACCTGGATGCGGGTAATATAAAACTCAATATTTATTCAAGGTTTTACAAAGAAACCTCTATTAGAAATGCTGAAACTGCGATGGATAGTCTTTCCTACCCCCAGACCGCTTATAACCATTGGCTCTATAAAAAAGCAGTAGACTGGAATACCTTAAAAGAGAATCCGGGATTGTTTTTAAATTACTTCATCAATAAACTTCCCTTTATCATTTTCTTCTATTTACCGGTTTTCGCATTATTTATTTGGCTTTTATATATAAGACAAGCCTTTAATTATATTGAGCATTTAATTTTTACTTTTCACGTACAAACCAACTTTTTTAATTCTATTAAGTATTGCGCTATTTCTCGATTATATATTTCCGGGAAACTGGGCTTTTACGGCATTCATCTTTATATTCGCCTTTTATTTATACAAAGCCTTACGCCGATTTTACACCCAGGGGCGTGTTAAAACGGTTGTAAAGTTTGTGCTCTTAAACTTTATATTTTTTATTTTAGCAGGAGTCGCAGCAATAATATCAATTTTAGCGTCTTTCGCTATTTACTAATATATGATTCAACAAGTTACAAGAGGCATAAAAATTTCGGTTAACACCAATTTTGAAGGTACTTTCCTTAAGAACCTGGGTTCCCGTTTTGCCTTTTCTTATCATATAACTATTGAAAATCAAAGTAACGATTCAGTACAATTAACCTCACGTTTCTGGAAAATTAAAGATGCTTTAAATAATACGGAAATTGTTCAGGGCGAAGGGGTAATTGGTCAAAAACCGGTTTTAAAACCCGGGGAATCCCATACTTACCAAAGCGGTTGCCTGCTAAGTTCACCTTTTGGCTCTATGAGTGGCTATTACAATATGATAAGTTTTAGCTCCACTAGAAAATTCAGGGTTAAAATTCCTGTTTTTAAATTAAGCGCTCCGTTTGCCTTAAATTAAATCTGCCGGGAATTCTTTATTCGTTATTTTTTCCTTTTGAAGATCTTCATATTTAAAATTCAATTTGCCGGGTAAGAATTCTACCTGTGAAATACTTTTAGTTTTAAGAAATCCGCGATCAATAATTAAATCGATCTCCTTATCCCCTTTTCCTGCGGAATGATGAAACTCCCATAAGTTTTCAGCTGAAAGATTTTTATCCTTTTGAAAGTTTGAAAACCATTCTTCCCGAAGCTTTTTCATTTCTGAAGTATACAAAGGAGAAGACGACCAGATTTTCGGCTGAAGCGACAATTCTTTAAAATGCTTGTGTTTTCCATCCCAGACAAATTCAGCAAAAAATAATTCTGAAGACCAATCGGCTATTATAACTGTGAAGGGCTCAATATTTTCCAGATTATAATTTTCAATATCGGTTTTTATATTTTCAGCAATAAGCCAGTCTTTTAAGACTACCCCCCTGCTTTTTCGGTAATAATCTTCACGCTTATGCGCTTCAAAACCACCATTCATTAAACATAAAATCCTTTTCTTTTCACTCACTCCAATCCAGCTCCCACCGGCTACCGCATCTTCGGGAAAAAGCAAAAGTGTATCCTTTTCGGTTTTAAAATCTGGTGAAGAGGTTTCCCTTTCGCTTGCTTCATCCCTGTTAGATGTTAAGATAACTCCGTGAGAGTTATTAGGATGAGGAGTGATACTTATGGTGCACATAAAATTTTCTTAATAAAAGTACTGAATTTACAAAAATAGTTAAGCTTTCGTGAATGCGCTTTCAGAAGCATTCAAAATCACCTAATTTTTTTACCTTTATAACAATAATAATTGAAAACCAAAAAAACACTAAATAACTATGGGAAAAGGATTTTTTCACGTTCCGCACGCGGTTAACGAGCCAGTAAAAACTTATGCCCCGGGAACCCCGGAAAGAGAAGAAGTTTTACTCACTTATAAAGATCTTTATAATTCCAATATGGAAGTACCACTTTATATTGGATCTGAACAAATAAAAACAGGAGACACAGCAGATATTCGTCCTCCTCACGATCATAAGCACAAAGTAGGAACTTACCATTTAGCAAAGAAAAAGCACGTTACTCAAGCGATAGACGAGGCTTTAAAAGCCAGAGAAAAATGGGCCAAACTGGAATGGGAACAACGCGCTGCTATTTTCTTAAAAGCAGCCGATCTTATTGCAGGCCCTTATAGATCCAGAATTAACGCTGCCACGATGATTGGGCAGTCAAAAAATATATACCAGGCAGAAATCGACTCGGCTTGTGAGCTATGTGACTTTTTACGTTTTAACGTAGAATATATGTCAGATATGTACAACGAGCAGCCGGAATCTTCAGAAGGAAACTGGAACCGTGTAGAGTACAGACCTCTCGAAGGTTTTGTATATGCTATCACGCCATTCAACTTTACCGCTATTGCCGGTAACCTTCCTTCGAGTGCTGCCCTAATGGGGAATGTTGCCGTTTGGAAACCAAGTGATAGCCAGGTTTTCTCTGCACAGGTAATTATGGAGGTATTTCAGGAAGCCGGTTTGCCAGATGGTGTAATCAATATGGTAATGGGAGATCCTGAAATGATTACCAACGTAATTTTGGATAGTCCTGATTTTTCAGGGATTCATTTCACTGGTAGTACAAACGTATTTAAAGGAATTTGGGGCAAAATTGGTAACAACATCAATAACTATAAAACCTACCCAAGAATTGTAGGAGAAACCGGGGGTAAAGATTTTATTGTTGCACACCCAACTTCTAATGCAAAGGAGGTAGCTACTGCAATTTCCCGTGGAGCTTTTGAATACCAGGGACAAAAGTGTAGTGCCGCATCAAGGGTTTATCTTCCAAAAAGCCTATGGCCAGAGATTAAAGAATTTGTGAAAACAGATTTAGAATCCTTCAAAATGGGATCTCCTGAAGATATGTCTAACTTTATAAATGCAGTTATTCACGAAGGAGCTTTCGATAAATTAGCTGGTTATATTGACCGAGCTAAAAAAGATAAGGATGCTGAAGTGGTAATTGGAGGAAATTACGACAAATCTAAAGGTTACTTTATTGAGCCTACTGTAATCTTAACTACAGATCCTAATTACACCACTATGGAAACCGAATTATTTGGTCCTGTAGTTACAATTTATGTGTATGACGATAAAAACTATAGCGAAGAAAAATGGAGAGACCTTCTTAAAACTGTAGATAACACAAGCATCTACGGACTTACAGGAGCAGTTTTCTCTGGAGACCGTTATATGGCCGCGCTAGCAACAGATTTACTACAGAATGCTGCAGGTAATTTCTATATAAACGACAAGCCTACCGGAGCTGTAGTTGGACAACAACCATTTGGTGGCGCCCGTTCCAGCGGTACTAACGATAAAGCAGGTTCTAAGATGAATCTCCTTAGATGGACATCAGTTCGATTAATTAAAGAAACTTTTGTACCAGCAAAAGATTACAGATACCCATTTTTAGGAGAATAATCTTGTAAGAATATAATTTCAATTTAAAACCGCAGCGAGAGCTGCGGTTTTTTTATGTAATATTTCCACCTGCCTTAATTAATCACTTCTAAAGCATCTTCCCTTTAAAAAAATAGAATACTGGATTTCAGAACCTTAAGATGATTTTGTAGGAAAAATCGCAAAATAAGACTTTAGTCGAATAAAGTTCCGCTTCAACGAATTTTCAGAAAAATAATCCTTTAATGTAGTATTTTTAATTGTTAAGTATCCCTACCCCAGAGACTTATAACATCAAGTCATTTAACTAAATATCCCTACGTAATTCATATTCTAACGCTCTGCAATTATGGGAAAAAAATTACTTTCTTTATTATTTATATTTTCGATATTTTTTCTAAACCCGGTAGATGGGTTTGGGCAGTGTCCAAGTTCTGTGAGTATATCATCCGATAAAGGCACGGAAATTTGCGAGGGAACTTCTGTAACTTTTACTGCCAATCCTACAGATGGTATGAATTTGGTATATCAATGGCAAATTAATGAGAGCGATGTAGGCACTGCCAGTACCAGCAATATATATACCACCTCTACTCTTTCTAACGCTGACAAAGTAAGAGTCATTGTAACCTCCAACACAGAATCCTGTACTTTTACCAGCTCAGCTTTGACAATGACCGTAAATGCCGCGCTTACTGTGTCTTTTGAGATCAATGCAACCGCCACCACCATTTGTTCTGGGCAATCTGTTACATTTTCACACGGGCCAATTACCAATGGAGGTACTAATCCTTCTTACCAATGGTTAATTAATGGTATTAATGTTACCGGAGCCACATCAAAGGATTTTACAACAACCACTTTAAATAATGGGGATCAGGTAAGTTTAGAAGTTACTGCTGATGTAAAATGCGCGACTGAAGTACCTGCAACCAGTACAAATACCATAGCAATAACTGTTGAACCTGATGCTACGATAGGCCTTTCTTCAGGAGACACCAATCAGTCAGTTTGTGCCGGTGTATCAATTAATCCGATAATTTATGATATAGGTGGAACGGGAAATAATGCAACCATTACAGGTTTGCCTGATGGAATTTCCGGCACTTATAACAGTACTAATAAAACCTTTACAATAAGTGGATCTTCCACCTCAACAGGGATATTTGAATATGCAGTGACAGCGACAGGTACCTGTGCCGATTCTCCCAGTCTTACCGGTTCTATAACAATAAATCCAGATGCTACTATTAGCGAGCCTTCAAATAAAGATCAGACCGTTTGTATTGACACTGCTATAACCTCAATTGTTTTTACCGTTGGAGGCGGGGCTACCGGAGCCGGTGTTTCAGGTTTACCGGAAGGAATTTCTGGATCATTTGCCGATGGAAAATTCACAATAAGCGGGACTCCCACTGTGTCAGGAACATTTAATTATACAGTTACCACAACCGGAAGCTGCGTACAAACCACTGCTACCGGAATCATAACGGTTACCGCCAATGCTACCATAAGCGAACCGACTAATAAAAACCAGACTCTCTGTATTGATACTGCTCTTTCTCCAATTGCTTTCACCATTGGAGGCGGGGGAACAGGGGCAACAGTATCAGGTTTACCTACAGGAGTAACGGGATCCTTCAGTGGAGACAAATTTACCATAAGTGGGACGCCCAGTGTTTTTGGTAGTTTTTCCTACACAGTAACAACAACCGGTAATTGTGTTCAAACATCTGCTTCCGGAACCATAGAGGTTAATCCTGATGCTACTATAGCACTAGCATCATCAAATAGCACCCAGACAGTTTGTGCCGCAGGAGGAGTTTCCGGAGCGGAAATCGCACCTATTATTTATTCTGTTGGAGAAACCGGTACCGGCGCTACCGCAGTAGGTTTACCAAGCGGAATTACCGGGAGTTATAATTCTATCGATAAAACTTTCACTATCAGCGGTTCCACCGCTACAACAGGAACCCACACTTATACAGTGACCGCAACAGGAACCTGTCAAAATTCAGAAAGTTTACAGGGAACAATTACGGTGAATGAAAACCTGGCACCCGCTGTATCTATAGCTTCAGATGATGCCGATAATATCATCTGCTCCGGAACTTCGGTAAAATTTACTGCGACTGCTACTAATGGGGGGGCATCACCATCTTACCAATGGTATTTGAACAACAGCTCAATTAGTGGAGCAACAAATTCAACCTATACTTCCACCGGTTTAAATAATAATGATGTTGTAAAAGTGGTAATGACTTCAAATGCTACTTGTCTTACGACTGCAACTGCAGAAAGCAATTCTATTCAAACCCAGGTTGACAGCCCTATTAGCAGTGTAGCACCTGAATTTGATAATACCGACCCCTCTCATAACCCAACAGGAGTTTGCCCGGTGGCCTCCGGTTTAATTTATACCGTAAAACCCATTTCCGGTGCTACCTCCTATAATTGGACATTTCCCTCTGGATGGACAGCTTCCACCGGTACCACAACTAACGGAGTGGTAACAACAACTACAAATTCTGTTACCGTTACCGCCGCAAGTACCGCCATAAGTGGAGATTTGACTGTAAATGGCAGAAATGAATGCGGACCAACCCCAGGTACAAAACTTGCACTTAGCGTGGATAGTTTTGCCTATGCTTCCGCAGGGCCAGACCAGGTAGTTTGTGCCGGAACCACCTCAATTAAACTCGCGGGGGAAATTGGAGGTGTTATAACTAAGACTAAAGATTTTACCTGGAGTGCAAGTGTTAGTGGAGGAAGTTTTCCGGGCGGAAACCTGGAAAACCAATTAAATGGAGACTATACTCTACCATCTTCAATAGTAAATGGCGGAACAGTAACATTAACAATCACCACTATAGATCCCCAGGGTCCATGTGAAAAAGCAGTAGATAGTATGGTATTAACTGTTCTTTCAGCTCCCACAATAAGCGATCCTGCAAATAAAACTCAGTCAGTTTGCAACAATACCCCTATTACTTCAATCAATTTTACCGTTGGAGGCTCAGCAAATGGTGCAACCGTTACCGGTCTTCCGGCAGGAATCACAGGAACTTACAGCGACAGCAATAAAACTTTCACATTAAGCGGAACTCCTACCGAAGTAGGAACTTTTAACTATACAGTAACTACAACCACACCTCAAACCACCTCCGGAACCTGCACACAGGCCACACAAACAGGGACTATAACGGTGAAACCTATTCCCACCGTTGCCAAACCCGCCAATATAATTGCATGTAATGGTGAAGCAGTTTCTGAATTAATTTTCTCGGGAAGTGTGGAAGGTACAACCTTTGCCTGGACAAATAGTGACATTTCCATTGGTCTTGCCGCCAGCGGAACCGGAAATATACCTTCTTTTGAAGCAACAAATACAACCAGTCAGCCGATAACTGCCACTATAACAATCACGCCAACTGCCAACGGCTGTGAAGGACCTTCGGAAACCTTTAGCATAACTGTTAATCCAAATATTACGGTAACCAAGCCTGAAAATATTATCGCCTGTAACGGTGCCACAGTATCCGACATAACTTTTTCCGGAACCGTTACCGGCACAACTTTTAAATGGACAAACGACAATACTTCCATTGGTCTTGCCGCCAGCGGTACGGGAAACATTCTTGGATTTACTGCTACCAACACTACATCGCAAGCCATTACAGCCAACATAACAGTAACCCCTGTAGTGGATGATTGCGAAGGGACACCTGAAACATTTAGCATTACTGTAAATCCAACAGCTACTGTCACAAAGCCGGCAAATGTAGTTGTTTGTAATGGTGCCGGCGTTCCAGCTATCAGTTTCTCGGGTAGTAGTGTAACCGGAACAACCTATAAATGGACAAATGATAATACTGCAATTGGTTTAGCAGCAAGCGGAACGGGAGATATAGCAGCTTTTACGGCTACAAACGACACCGACTCTCCCATAATTGCAACTATTGTTGTTACCCCTGTTGCCAATGAGTGTGAGGGCACTTCGCAGAGCTTTACCGTCACGATTAATCCAACCCCCACTGTTACCAAACCTGCCGATATTGTAGTCTGCAACGGGGAAGCTGTTGCCGAGATCGTTCTCTCCGGAAGCGTGGGGGGTACAACTTATACCTGGACTAATGACAATACAGCAATTGGATTGGCTGCAAGCGGAACAGGAAATATCCCTGGTTTTACTGCAACTAATACTAACACTACCAATGTTGCGATAACCGCCACTATTACCATTACTCCCTCGGCCAATAGCTGCGATGGAGTTGTACAGTCTTTCAATGTCAGAGTAGACCCAACAACTACAGTAGATGCTGGTGCCGATCAAATTATATGCTCTAATGAAACTGCATCAATGAATGCAGTTTTAGGCGGAGGGGCAACTTCGGGAATTTGGACAACAAGTGGTTCGGGAAGTTTCAGCAATAATACTCCCACTGCAGTATATACTCCCAGTTCTAATGATGTAAGTACAGGTGCAGTAACTCTGACCTACACCACAAATGATCCTGACGGACCCTGTATGGCTGTTAGTGATTCTATAATATTGACTATTAAAGAAAAAGTGATCATAACCACTCAGCCACAAAACATAGGAGTTTGTGTTACCAGTCCTGCCAGTTTAAGTGTAGTTGCCTATGGAGATGATCTTACCTATCAATGGTTCAAAGGTACTGCTCCCGGGACAGCTGTAGCCAATTCTGCAAATATTACAGGAGCAAATGCTGCCACTCTTAAATTTAATCAGGCCAGCCTGAACGATGCCGCCACTTATTATGTGGTGGTAAGCGGGGACAGTTCCTGTGAAACAGTAAAATCTAATGAGGTCACTTTAAATGTAAACAAAGACATCACTATCGATGAACAACCTGTTTCCCAGATCGTTTGTGAAGGAACAGATGTAATTTTTAGTATAACGGCTACCGGTTCTATAGCCTCTTACCAGTGGAGAAAAAATAGTGTCAACATAAGCGGGGCCAATACGGCTTCCTTTACCATACCCGCTGCTTCTGTAGAGGACTCTAATAAATATGATGTAGTGATAACCGGCACAGGTGGGACCTGTCCTGAAGCCTATTCAGAGGTTGTTACATTAACTGTAAACCCCACCCCTGTAATTGATGCAGTTGGATCGAACATGGAAATTTGTTTTAACGGGGATGCTTATAATATTACAAATGGAGCTTCTGTGACTAATGCTGCTTCCGTAAAATGGACAGTACCGGCAGGATCCGGAACTATCGCGAATGAAACATCCTTAACAGAGGCCACCTTCACTCCCGCTGAAAATGTTACTGATTTTGTACTTACTCTTACTGCATATGGCTTGGAAGGTTGCTCAGAAGTAATTGCCACAAAAGAAATAAAAATACAACCTTTACCCACTGTTGACAGTATAACCTACAGTGGAAGTGCTACAGAATTTTGTACAAATTCTGACATTGCTGCACCTGTTGTTTCAGGAACCAATGCTTTTAGCGGTGGTACTTTTTCATGGAAACCGGCGACGGGAGAACCTTCCGGAAATATTTTAAACCTGGTTACTGTTGCTGAGACAGGTTTTGATCCGGGTGCAATAAAGGCAGGTAGTGATCCCGGTTTATACGATATTACTTATTCTACCCCTACCGGTGCTATCTGTGAAGTGGTGAGTAAAACTATTCAGGTAACCATAACTCAACTACCTCTTGCGACTTTTACTTATACAAACTCTCCTTTCTGTAAGACCTCAGCAAACCCTTCTGCACTTTTAGATGCCGGAAGTTCTGCGGGTGTTTTTAGCAGTACTACAGGCTTAGTTTTTGTTAACACTTCTACCGGAGAATTAAATCTTTCTGAAAGTACACCTGGAACTTATACAATAACGAACACCATTGCGGCTGCTAAAGGCTGCGAAGAAGTATCTTCTACTTTTGAAATAGTTATAAATGACGAACCTATACCAGATTTCACTTATTCAGCATCTAAATTTTGTTCAGATAACACAAATCCAATAGCGCAGTTTGCAGGCAATGCTATTGCAGGAACATTTTCAGAAAAAACAGGCAATAGCGGACTTATATTCGTTAGCACATCTACCGGTGAAATAGATTTGGCAGCAAGTACTCCCGGCATCTATACAGTTATTAACACCGTTGATTTGGAGGGTGACGGATGCGACCCTGTAATTGCTGAATTTACAATTACTATTGAAAAATTACCCGATGCCTCCTTTTCATATGATAGTCCTGCTTACTGTCAGAGCTCAGGAGTCACACCTGCGCCGGTTATTTCCGGGGATGCAGGAGGTACCTTTACCGCTTCAATTGGTTTGGTTGTAGATGCTAACGGTGTAATTGATGTTGCAGCAAGCACAGCAAATAATCCTAATGACGAAACTGATGTACATACGGTTACCTATACTTTTGCAGCAACCGATACTTGCAAGGAAGTTTCAACTACCGTTAATGTACGAATAGACAGTCCTGCTATTGGTGGAGAACTAACCTTTGGGGAATTTGGTCGCCTTTTCACCACCTGTGAAATCACCGAAAGAAATACCGGTTTAATTGCTGATCTTATTTTAAGCAATTACTCCGGAAAAATCGAAGCCTGGAATTATAAAACCTTTTCCGGTACAGTGCAAACAGTTACGAACACTGATGGTTCACCTTTTACCGGATCTACATTACCGGGATCAAAGATTGAAAGCCTTGGCTTAAGTGAAACTACTGTCTTCCAGGTGATTTTAAGTAGTGGTTCCTGTACTACTGCAGCTTCCAAATCGGCTATATTAAGTGTTATTTCGTCTGATATTGAGCCCACCCCCGTTACTGCTGATAAGAATGCGGTATGTTTGGGAGACCCGGTTATATTAACAGCCGGGAGCGGATATGAAGAAGGTGCTGATATAGGAGAGGGAGGGGCATTTGATAATTCCTCCATAACCAATCACGGCTGGACAATAATTAGAAGTGATGGTAGCGAGGGGAACTTTAATTCAAGTGCAGATAATGGCAGAGCTGCCAATTGGTTGCGAACAAATCCCGTAGATCTCTGGACCGCAAATATAAATGATCCTTCCAGCTTATCCCTTGTAAGATATGATACCGGTGCTACTGATGGAAATAAAGGTTTCGCAGCTGTTTCAGGAAACTTTCCAGGATCAAAATTAATTACTCCTGTTTTCAGCATAACCTCAATGGATCAGGCTATTTTAACTTTCGATCAGGCATATAACCTTACCGATGGTTCATATATAATGGTCGAAATTACCACAGATGGTGGTGCCACCTGGCAACAGCTATACATTAAGGAAGGACCGGCTAATAGCGGTCATGCAAATAATTTTGGTGGAGGAGACATAGATTCCCGACCTGAGAATAAAATTGAGATTGATCTAAGTGCCTATATGGGTATGAACAACTTGCAGATCCGTTTTAATTATCAGGGAAATAAAGATGGCAACGTATGGGTGGTGGATGAAATTATGCTTCCCAATGGTCCGAATGTGGGTATGGTTTGGAGAGATCATACGGGTGAAACCTCTGTAATTATAGGACATAATTATACAGAAACCTGGTATCCCAAAGAAATCGGATGGAATATATCCGATATTACCACCACTCTTGAGTACTCCAACGGATCCTGTGAAACCGCTGTACATTCTGAAAAGTTGAAGGTATTTGTTTTTGATAATTATACTACCTCCGTAAGTGCCGAAATGGGTAGTTGTGGTAATTATAGTGCGAAACTAACTGCTACTGCTACCGGTTCTACCACGGGAATTATAAATAGTTATCCAACTCCTGACGGGTATATGGGGGAATGGAAAATTGAAGGAGGAACATATCAACTAAATAATACAGATCCTGCATATACCGGGAATGTTGTTAATAACCCAAATGTAACTATAACAGCCGATAATTTTGGAACACTAATGGTTTCTTGGGAATTGGTTCCTACTGCCAAAGATGACAACAATGTATTAATAGATAATACTGGTTGCTTGATTGCCCCTGAAATTTTGGAAGTTAATCTCAATCCTTGTATTGCCCTGGACTTCGATGGCGTAGACGATTATGTTGATTTGGGAACTACGTATACCGGAAATTACAGTTTTGAAGCCTGGATTCGTCCTGAAGCTTCAACCGGGACCATTATTAGCGGACCTAATTTTGAAATCAATATGGAAAATTTACCAATAGGAGTTAATATTAATTCCCGTTGGTACCACATTGCGGTTTCTAATAACAAAATTTACGTAGATGGAATTGAAATCGGTAGTTTTAGCCTGGGTAATAGTGGCGAAAAAGCCTTAATCGGTGCCAGGTGGAATAATGCAAATTCCAGTGCTGAAAACTATTTTAGCGGGTGGATAGAAGAAGTTAGAATTTGGAACGGAAGCTTAACGGAAGAACAGATCAGGTTTATGATGAACCAACGCCTTTACAATAATGGCACTCAAATGGGGGTAGAAATCCCAATGGATGTGCCTGGCGGACTAAATTTTGGTAACCTTGAAGGCTATTATCAACTTCTTGCAGACCCAGGTTTGGTTGCTAATGGAACTACCATCGATCTTGCAAATATATCGATTCCTGGCAGGCTGGTAAATATGGAAACCTTTCAGGTAAATACAGCACCTCTTCCCTACACTTCCAGGATAGACGGCCAAAATTGGGCTATCGATAATACCTGGACTCATTTTGATGTTTGGGATGCTCCCAACAGTAACGGAATTGATGGCACTACTCCAATTGATTGGAACATTGTAAGAACTTCACACAATATCTCCTCTGGGAATAAGGATATTACGGTTTTAGGGTTGCTTTCAGAAGAAAAAGAACTGCTTATTGCCGATCCCCGGGATGCCATGGACGAATATAATACCGGACAGTTTATAAGAGTAAGCCATTATTTAAAACTAAATGGTTTTATAGATTTAGTAGGAGAGTCACAACTTTTACAGGATGAAGGTAGTGTTCTGGAAGAAGCTAGTAGCGGTTACTTAGAACGGGATCAACAAGGCACTCAAAGCAGTTATAATTATAATTACTGGAGTTCACCGGTAAGTTTACAAAATTCATTTAATAATTCCGGTTATACCATTGGAGGGATACTTATGGATGGAACAAATTCTGCGAATCCTGTAGCAATTAGTTTCAGAAATGGTCATTTTGTGGCCGATGGCGAGCGAGCAACCCCAATAATTATTAGTAATTCCTGGTTATATGGTTTTAATGGTAGAGCAAATGAATACGGAGATTGGGATTTAGTTGGTAGTGCCAAAATGGTGAAAACCGGGGAAGGCTTTACAATGAAAGGTACTTCAGGCTCAGCTTCTATCGATATGCGTCAGAATTATGTCTTTAGAGGAAAACCCCATAACGGTAATTTCACTTTATATATTGGCCCGGAAATGAATTATCTTACTGGGAATCCCTATCCTTCTGCTTTAGATGCCAGGGAGTTTATTCTGGATAATTTAAGTAGTGCCGATGTTTCGGGTGCCAGAAATACCAAAAACATTTTTAATGGAGTTATTTATTTCTGGGATCATTTTGGCGGACAGACCCATATATTAAGAGAATATGTTGGGGGT
Source organism: Salegentibacter tibetensis (assembly GCF_020164485.1). Taxonomy (GTDB): domain Bacteria; phylum Bacteroidota; class Bacteroidia; order Flavobacteriales; family Flavobacteriaceae; genus Salegentibacter; species Salegentibacter tibetensis. Next base: position 191,736 of record NZ_JAIQZA010000002.1, on the reverse strand, counting down.
TATGCAGCATATAGTTTAGCCGGAGGCGTAAATGCGATCTCAAAGGATGAACGAATCAATGATAACAATCAAAGTGGAACTAAAATCCCTAAGGATTTTATTGCCGTAGCCCAGGGATTTTTTCTTAATACTGCGCTAGATGAGGACATTGCAAGCACTTCTTCCCTAAACGTTCAGGGTGGAGATATTGTTTTTAGAAATGCCCAACGCCGGGGAGTAAGAGAAAGTTCAGGTAATTCAATTTTTCTCAAGCCCCTAACCAAAGGAGAAAAAACAAAAACTCCAGAAATAGATGAAAGAGCTAAGATTAGGCTTAAGTTTCATTCCCCAAAAGGTTATCATCGTCAAATTTTGGTTACAAGAGATAATAGCACTACTAATGGTTTTGATCTTGGGTACGATGCCCCACTAATAGAGGATAACCTGGAGGATATGTACTGGTTAATAGATTCTGCTAAAGTTGTTATCCAGGCGGTCCCAGATTTTGAAAAAGACCAGGTCTTACCTTTTGGAATAAAGGCAGCCGAAGAGGGATATTTTAAAATTCAAATAGATAGCCTTGAAAATTTCCCTGATGAAATTCCGGTTTATTTAAATGATAAATTAAGCGATAGCATACATGATTTAAAAGAACGTGCCTATGATGCCGTTTCAACACCCGGAGAGATTCATGACAGGTTTGAAATAGTTTTTCATAATCCTAAATTAGTTCCGAAAATCCCTAAAGAACCAGGGCTAATCACAACAATAGATTTCGGCTATAATCATAATACCAGGGAACTTAGAATTGATAACCCTGAACTAATAGAAATTTCGGAGGTACTTTTGTTTGATCTAGGCGGAAAACTAGTAAAGAAATACACAAATATACCACGAGAAAAACAACACATTATTAATATAAATCAGGTAGGTACCAGCGTTTATATCGTAAAACTCATTACCACCATAGGACATAGAGACAAAAAATTTATAATGAAGTAGGTATTTTCTTACAAAAATATCTTGCAATAAGATCAAAACATCTTTTTAACTGGTTTTTAGAGCTTTAAATCTAAAGTTTCTGCCTAAATTCTTGTTAAACTAGATTTTTTATACGTAATTTTACTTTCTGTAACAATATAGTTGCCTATGAGTAAAATTACTTCATCGCTGAGAACCGGAGGGCTTTTAGTTTTTCTTCTTGTTTTTACGTTTAGCTTTATACTTGCTTCTACAGAGACTTCGGTAACAGGACTTACCGTATCTACTGATGAGGTCACTCCTGTTTCCTGCTTTGGCGGAAGCAATGGGGCTATAAAAGTTTCAGTAACCGGAGGAAACTCAAATTATACTTATAGCTGGTCTGGACCAAATACCTATAGTTCTTCCCTTGAAGACATCAATGATTTAATCGCCGGGACTTATAACTTAGAGGTAACTGATACCGATGGCAATTCGGGTTCTGTCACTGTTGTGGTTGACCAACCCGATGCTCTGAGCATGGCATCACCAAGCTCCACTCCAGTTAGCTGTAACGGAGGCAATGATGGTACTGCTACCGCAGGAGCTGTTTCCGGTGGGAACGGCGGATACCAGTATAAACTGGATGCTGGTATTTATGGAACATCAAATTCTTTTAGTGGATTAACAGCGGGAACCTATACCATTACGGTAAAAGACTCAAAAAATTGTGAAACTTCACAGACTGTAACGGTTACTCAACCCGATGCTCTTGCAATGACAACACCATCCTCCACTCCCGTTAGTTGTAACGGAGGGAATGATGGTACTGCTACCGCAGGAGCTGTTTCCGGTGGGAACGGCGGGTACCAGTATAAACTGGATGCAGGTACTTATGGAACATCAAATTCATTTAGTGGGCTAACCGTGGGTACCTATACTATTACAGTAAAAGATTCAAAAAATTGTGAAACCTCCCAGACTGTAACTGTTACCCAACCCGATGCTCTTAGCATGGCAGCACCATCTTCCACTCCCGTTAGTTGTAACGGTGGAAATGATGGCACGGCTACCGCAGGAGCTGTTTCCGGTGGAAACGGCGGGTACCAGTATAAACTGGATGCAGGTATTTATGGAACATCAAATTCATTTAGTGGGCTAACCGCGGGTACCTATACCATTACAGTAAAAGATTCAAAAAATTGTGAAACCTCCCAGACTGTAACTGTTACCCAACCCGATGCTCTTAGCATGGCAGCACCATCTTCCACTCCCGTTAGTTGTAACGGTGGAAATGATGGTACGGCTACCGCAGGAGCTGTTTCCGGTGGAAACGGCGGGTACCAGTATAAACTGGATGCAGGTATTTATGGAACATCAAATTCATTTACTGGACTAACCGCGGGAACATATACCATTACAGTAAAAGACTCGAAAAATTGTGAAACTTCCCAGGCTGTAACTGTTACCCAACCCGATGCACTTACGATGACAACACCATCCTCCACTCCCGTTAGCTGTAACGGCGGGAGTGATGGAACAGTTACTGCCGGAATAGTCGCCGGAGGAAACGGCGATTACTTATATTCTATTGACAACGTAACTTATGGAATAGGAACCACCTTTTCAGGATTATCTGCAGGTACCCATACCATTTTTGTAAAGGATAGCAAAGACTGCGCCCTTCAAAAAACCGTTACAGTAAGCGAACTTGCCGTGCTTAGCGCTACGGTAAACCACACTAATATTAGTTGCTTTGACGGTAATGACGGGACTATCTCACTTAGTAGTCCGAGCGGTGGAAGCGGCAGCTACGAGTACAGCATAGACGGAACCAGCTGGCAAATCGGTCAAACTTTCAGCGGTTTAAAAAGCGGTTCGTACAAAGTATATATCAGAGATGCAACACTAACTACTTGTGTTAAGATTCTTAAGGACGACCTGCAGCTTACTCAGCCGGCAGCTCCTCTTACTGCCGAACTCACCTCTACCAGAACCACTACTTACGGTACGGCTACAGGAACTGCGACTGCAAACCCTTCCGGTGGTACTCCAGGCTACACCTATGAATGGCGTAAAGCAGGAAGCACACAAATTTTACAACAAACCAAAACGGCCAAGGACCTTTATGCTGGGGAATATGAGGTTACAGTTACCGATACTAAAGGCTGCAAATTTATTGAAACAATTACGGTCATTGATGCAATTCATGCCCCTATCATACCGACTTCTATTTGTGACAACGATACCGATATTATTAGAACATCTTATTTTGAAATTGAGGATTTGACTGCACTAGGCGGAGTAGGTCCTTATACCTATTCCTGGAATTTTGGACCTGATTCAACTCCAAGTACTGCTACGGGTCCGGGATCCCACAAAGTTACCTATACTACATCAGGAGATAGAACAGTAAGTGTTACAGTAACTGATGCTTCCGGGGTGTCCAAAACAGTTTCTATCTTACATTACGTGGGTGAATGCTTTGTGGATGACTGCGGATCAAATGATTTCGCGATTAGCACTTTGTACATTGCAGACGCTAATGGCAATAAGGTAAATAGTGAAACCTGTGATGACAGCACACAAAAATATATATATTTCGATCTTCCTACCAATTCAGACAGATATTCATTATACATGGAATATATATTTTCCATAGAACATCCTAATGGGGAATTATCCAGGTTAAACAAAGGTGCTTGCTTCTATGAAAACCAATTAATTCCTGATAACGTCCAAACAATACCCGTAGACTGGAGCTGTGGAGATGTTTTAATTGTAGAACGGCTATACCTTACCTTTTCCAACAATATAAAATGGGGTTGTGGACAAGGGTCTAACCCTAAATGTTATTCAACTAACAATCCGGAAACTGTTGAAGCTCCTCTCTTTGTCTCGGCTACAGCAAATGAACTTTTATGCCATGGTTCCAGTCTGGGAACGGTAAAGGCAAAAGCTACAGGCGGTGTTTCTCCTTACACATTCAGCATAACAGGCGAAAACGGTACTTATCAAAACAGTGATGAATTTAACAACCTTACCGCAGGCACTTATACCGTATGGGTAAAAGACAGTGAAGGCACCAAATACCAATCTGAGGCAGTAACAATTACACAGCCACTGGAACCTATTTCAGCTGATTTCGTGATCACAAACCCTTTATGCTTTGGTGAAACTGGGGAAGCCTCGGCAAACGCTAAGGGAGGAACTCCCTTTGTTGACGAGAACGGAAACAACTACTACGAATACCTCTGGAATGATCCTAACAATCAAACTTTTAAGAAAGCAACCGGTCTTACTGCCGGAGATTACACTTTGACAGTTACTGATGCAAATGGTTGCCAGTTCATAGAATCAATAACAATTACTGAGCCCGCGCAACTTACAGTGGCCGATGCCGGGCCGGACCAGAGTTTCAATTGTGGTTTTAATACCACAACGCTCTCTGCCAATACCCCTGGAACTGGGGTAGGAACCTGGACAATAACTTCTGCAAACGGAGGGACTATCGCCGAGCCGAACAACCCTGCTTCAGCTTTCACCGCCCCTGCCGGCATTCATACACTAAGATGGACAATTGCCCACGCTGATGGTTCCTGTGCTAATTTTGATGAAGTGAAGATCACCTTTGTTGGAGACTGCAGCACCCTGGATTTTGACGGAATAGATGACCACGTATATTTAGGTGATAATTATGGTTTCACTACAGGAAACTTTAGTATTGAAGCCTGGATAAGACCAAAATCGGTTAACAATACCAGAACAATTATCAGTAAAAGAAACAGCAAAGACCTTAGCAAAGGTTTTGATCTTATTATAAACAGTGGAGCACCCACTTTTAGATGGGGTAATAATTCTATTTCTACTTCACATAAGGTAACTGCTGATCGCTGGCATCATATTGCGGCTATTTACAATAGTGGAAATATTAGCTTATACGTAGACGGAATTCAAGTTGGTAATGCTACTGCGACTAATCCTGCAGTAGTTAATGCTCCTGCCCTTATTGGAGCAATGTATAACGCCGACAGTCCCGACCTACCCGTAAACTATTTCCATGGCTGGATAGAAGAAGTGCGTTTATGGGGAACTGCACTTAGCGAAGAGCAGCTAAGGTTTATGATGAACCAAAGGCTTATTGTTAATCAAAACCCTATTAGAGGCGATGTTTTACCTTTAGATGTTCCCGGAAATCTGGGCTGGGATAATCTTAAAGCTTATCTCCAGATGAAAGTTACCGAAAGTGGAAACGGTATAACTCCCAACCTGATTTTAAATTCAATGGACGGAGAATTAAAAAATATTGAGACCGATCAGGAAAATACCGCTCCCCTCCCCTACGAATCCGATCAGGGAGGCACATGGCATAACCGAAATACCTGGGATTTAAATTCCACAAAATTCTGGACCTTTCCCAACGACATTGGCATTAACGGAACGGTTATAGAATGGAATATTGCAAAACAAAATCATAATATTAACTCTAATAATAAGGACATTAAATTATTAGGATTGTTTTCCGGAACCGGAACAGAATTAATTATGGAAGGTGTAAATAACAATTCGGGCAATGAATTGCGTATCACCCATTACCTGGAACTGGATGGATTTATAGATCTGGATGGAGAATCCCAGTTAGTGCAAACCGAAGGAAGCATTCTGGCAGAGAACAGCAGTGGCAGCATAGAACGTGACCAGCAAGGAACCGAAAATTCTTACAATTATAATTATTGGACATCTCCGGCAAGCCCTAAAGGCACTAATAATAATGCCAATTATACTGTAAAAGGAGTTATGAGGGATGGTACCAGTACTAAAAACCCACAAGATATTTCTTTTGCTTATGCTCATACCCACGCCGATGCTAACTACACCGGAAATAAACGAATAAGCACCTATTGGCTGTTTAAATTCCATGGAGATGCAAATTCTTACGGACATTGGCGATATATTGGGCATACGGGCGAATTAAAAACCGGTGAAGGTTTTACAATGAAAGGAACTTCCGGACAAGCCCTAATAAGCGATCAACAAAATTATGTTTTCAACGGAAAACCACATAATGGTACCATCGCCTTAAATATTCTCAATCAGGAAAACCGGTTGGTAGGAAACCCATACCCTTCTGCTATTGATGCCGATCAGTTTATAAGAGATAATCTAAAGGATGTTGACGGAGGTACCCGAAACATAAATGTATTCAATGGTGCATTGTATTTCTGGGATCATTTTGGGCAGGAAAACAGCCACGTATTAAGAGAATATGTTGGAGGATATGCCACCTATTCGCTTGCCGGAGGGGTTAAAGCGGCCTCTACAGATAGCAGAATAAACGCTACTGGAGCCGTAGGAAATAAAACTCCGGGAAGATACATTCCGGTAGCGCAGGGATTTTTTGTGAACAGTGTTATAGATGATGCTATTTCCGGTAATTATACTATAGATGGGGGAGATATAACTTTTAGAAATAGACAAAGGGTTTTTGTGAAAGAATCATCGGCTAATTCTCAATTCTTAAAACCAGATAATTCTGAAAAAGAGAAAGCTAAAGTTGAGCAAGCAAAATACACCGAAGACACGCGCTATAAAATAAGGTTGAATTTTCATTCTCCTAAAGGTTATCACCGTCAAATATTAGTAACTGCAGATTCAAAAACTACCAACCAGTTCGATCTTGGCTATGATGCACCACTTATAGATAATAATGTGGAAGATATGTTTTGGATGATGGAAAAATCTCAATTTGTTATACAGGCAGTGCCTAATTTTAATTTAGATCAAAAATTACCAATAGGCGTTAAGATTGCTGAAGAAAAAGAATTCCGCATAGAAATTGGGGAACTTGAAAATGTTCCCGATATCACGAATATCTATCTATATCACAAAAAAGACAGTACCTATCATGATTTACGAAAAGACGCTTTTAAAGCGACTTTACCTGCAGGAGAGTATCAGGAATTATATGAAATTGTTTTTCATGATGTTACATCATCCAGAAAAGATAAAGAACCTGGCGAAGGACCTATTGATTACTATTACTCATTAGACAATCGGGAATTTGTGATTAACAATCCCGAACTTCATGAAATTGAGCATATAAATATTTATAGTATTGGAGGTCAATTGGTAGATCAGCATTTTGGAATTCCTAATGTTAAGCAAATCCATATTCCGCAGAAAAAATCTTTAAGTTCCTCGGTTTATATTGTAAAGGTCTATACCAGCGCAGGAGATTATGCTAAAAAAGTGATTATAAAAGACTAAGGCTTATATTTTAGAGGCAGGTAAACCACTTTCTTAGTCAGGAAAAATTCTTCGCTAAAATAATCGCAGAGTTCGTGTATTCTTGCTTTTGGAAACTCACGAAGTTCAACAGTAAGATCACCACCTTTTAGGTAAAGAATTCCGTTTTTGAGTTCATGCTGACTTTTCTTAGCTATTTTCCCTTTGGTCCAATGTACAAAAGTAGGCATTGCTGCTACTGCCCTGCTCACTATAAAATCGTAGGTTCCTTTAACCTCCTCTACCCTTGCGTTTGTAGTTTTTACATTGGCTAATTTTAAACCTTCTACAACCCCATCTACCACTTTCATTTTCTTCCCTATGGAATCTACTAAATGAAAATTGGTTTCAGGAAATAATATGGCAAGTGGAATTCCAGGAAATCCGCCCCCCGTTCCAACATCTAATATATTTGCTCCAGGTTTAAATTCCTGAATTTTTGCAATTCCCAGCGAGTGTAAAACGTGTCTAAGGTAAATTTCATCTATATCCTTACGCGACACCACGTTAATTTTAAGGTTCCAATCTTTATACAGCGAATCCATTTTCTCAAACTTTGAGTACTGGTCATCTGTTAAATCCGGGAAGTATTTCTTAATTAAATCCAAAGTTTTCTAATTTGCGACAAAAATACATAATTTGGTGCTGAAATTGCAGCGTATTAATATGGAATAGGATATAGAATAACTATATAAAAATTTTATCTTTGCCACTTACAAAAAATTAAATGGAAAACGTTCAAAATCACATAAAGTTCTCCCGAAAGGATTCCACCAAATTCTTTAGGTTACTCAACAAAAGGGTGAATAATTACTTCAAAGAAAACAACCTTAAAAAGACAGGAAACTGGAAACTGCATCTTAAAGCAATCGTTATGTTTTCCTTGTTTCTAACTCCGTATTTCTTAATTTTAACCTTAGACATTTCACAGTGGTGGATGCTGCTTCTTACCGTGGTAATGGGCGCCGGAATGGCCGGAGTGGGAATGAATATTATGCACGATGGTAACCACGGGTCTTATTCTTCAAAAAAATGGGTGAATAAATTTATGGGCGGTACTATTTATGTGCTGGCCGGCAATGTTTATAACTGGCAGGTACAGCACAATGTATTACACCATACCTACACCAATATTCATGGGCACGATGAAGATCTGGACGCCGGTAGAGTTATTAGATTTTCTGAACACGCCAAATGGTATAGCTTTCACCGTTTTCAGCATTATTATTCTGTATTTTTATATGGCCTGTTAACTTTTAACTGGGCTTTGACTACCGATTTTAAACAAACCAAAAGCTATCTAAAAAGAAAATTGTCTTACGGAAAAATGCCAAATCCAGTAACACAATGGAGCATTATCGCAATCACAAAACTGATTTATGTTTCTATTTGGATTGTAATTCCTATGTTGATTTTATCAATTTCCTGGTGGAAGATTCTAATTGGCTTTTTTGTGATGCATTATACCGCTGGTTTAATCCTTAGTATCGTGTTTCAACTTGCACATGTAGTAAAAGAAACCGAAATGCCTTTACCCGATGAAACCGGATCTATGAAAAACACCTGGGCAATTCATCAGTTGTTTACTACGGTTAATTTTGCTACCAATAATAAAATTGTAAACTGGTTTACCGGCGGCTTAAACCACCAGGTAGAACATCATATTTTTCCGAATATTAGTCATATTCATTACGGTAAAATAGCTCAAATCGTTAAGGAAACCGCTGCAGAATGCAACCTTCCTTACCATGAATACAAAACCACACGCGCAGCAATAATTGCCCATTTTAAACATTTAAAAGAAATGGGTGCGAAACCTGCAATTTCGTCTTAGTAACTAATTAGTAACCAATTAAAAGAATGCAAGAACATTTATCCAACCGAATTAACAATTTAGCAACTTCGCAAACCCTGGCTATGGCTGCTAAAGCGCGTGAACTTAGAGCCGAAGGGAAAGACATTATCGGATTAAGCCTGGGAGAACCAGATTTCAATACCCCAGATTTTATTAAAGATGCCGCGATACAGGCAATTAACGACAACTATAATTCTTACACCCCCGTAGACGGATATGCAGAATTAAAAGATGCGATAATCAACAAATTTAAGCGGGATAACGAGCTCACCTACGATCATTCTCAAATTGTAGTTTCTACAGGTGCCAAGCAATCTCTGGCAAATATTGCTATGGTTTTATTAAATCCGGGTGATGAAGTACTTTTACCCTGTCCTTACTGGGTAAGCTATGCTGAAATAGTAAAGCTTGCTGAAGGTGTTCCGGTAGAAGTTCCAACTTCGGTAGAAACCGATTTTAAAATGACTCCCGAACAGCTGGAAGCCGCTATCACTCCTAAAACCAAAATGATCTGGTACAGCTCTCCCTGCAATCCCAGCGGGATGGTTTACAGCAAGGAAGAATTAAGAGGCCTTGCAGATGTCTTAAAGAAACATCCGGATGTTATTATTGTAAGTGATGAAATTTACGAACATATCAATTTTGTTGGTGGTCATGCTTCTATGGCTCAATTCGAAGATATGTACGATCGTGTAGTTACGGTGAATGGTGTTTCTAAAGCATTTGCAATGACGGGCTGGAGAATTGGTTACATAGGTGCTCCTACCTGGATTGCCCGGGCCTGCAATAAAATGCAGGGCCAGATTACCAGTGGCGCTAATTGTATCGCGCAACGTGCCGTAATCACTGCGCTGGGAGCTCCCGTAAGCAAGATTAGCTATATGGTAGACACCTTTAAGAAAAGGAGAAAGCTCATCATAGATCTTTTAAATAATATTGAAGGTTTTGTAACTACAGAGCCTGAAGGTGCTTTTTACGTTTTTCCTAATATCTCGAATTTCTTCGGAAAAACAATTAAAGGCCATAAGATTGAGAACGCCACAGATTTTTCTATGTTTTTACTGGAAGAAGCCCTGGTTGCTACCGTAACCGGTGATGCCTTCGGAAATCCAGATTGTATAAGAATCTCTTATGCAGCAAGTGAATCTCAAATTGAAGAAGCAATGAAGCGAATTAAATCAGCTTTATCTGGAGCATAATTATTCAGCTTAGTAGAATTTTTTAAAGCTGTCTTATAAGTCATATTTCCGTCAAGCTGAACTTGTTTCAGCTTCTAACTTATTGTTAATTCTAACATCTTAGATCTCCGAACAATTTCCGGAGCAAGCTCTGAAATAAATTAAGGATGACGATTTTAAATACTTATAAGACAGCTTTTCTATTTTTTGAATCTATTAGTCTTACCTATTCCTCCAGAAGAACGGAGTAAATAAAATAAGCACAGTAAAGAGTTCCAGCCTTCCAATTAGCATAAGAAAAGCACACCAGTATTTACCAAAATCGGGTAGAATATCAAAATTATTCACTGGGCCCAGGGCTCCCAAAGCAGGCCCCACGTTCCCAAGCGAGGAGGCAGCGCCCCCAATTGCAGTTTCGAAATCGAGCCCCAAACCTCCTAAAACAAGAGATCCAATTATAAAGGAAAGCATATAAAGAATAAAGAAACCAAGAATATTAAAAGTCACCCCTTTTCCAATAGATTTTCCGTTAAATCGCACCGGAAGGATTGCATTAGGGTGCAAAGCACGTTTAAATTCTATTCCTCCGTTTCTAATCATGATAATATGGCGCATCACTTTTACCCCACCCGAAGTAGACCCGGCAGAACCTCCCAAAAAGAACATTCCGAAGAAGAAAATCGTTAAAAAAGGAGTCCACATGGTGTAATCTGCACTCACAAAACCGGTGGTGGTGATAATCGCGATCACTTGAAATAGGGCGTGTCTGAAAGCACTTTCTGCTTCACCCCAAACCATGGGATGGTCTATTTGAGACAGACTTACATCTGCTTCAAAATAAATAAGAAGCGAGGCAATAGCTGTAAACCCGGCTATAAAATAGAAATACCACTTAAATTCATCGTCGTGCAGTACTTTTTGGATCCTGCCTTTAAAACTAAAGTAACTTAATACAAAGTTGCTCCCCCCCAAAAACATAAACAGGATTACGATGTATTGTATGATGGGTTGCTCATTCCAGTAAGCTAAACTTATATTTTTTGTAGAAAATCCGCCGGTAGACATCGTACTCATAGAATGATTCACCGCATCAAAAAAGTTCATCCCTGCTACTTTTAGTAAAATCGTTTCAGCTACAGTATAGCTTACATAGATAAGCCAAAGACGCTTGGCGGTATCGGTGATCCTGGGTTTTAGCTTGTCGGCGCTGGGGCCGGGAGCTTCCGCGGCAAAAAGCTGCATCCCTCCTATTCCCAATAGCGGTAAAATTGCAATGGCCAATACTATAATTCCCATCCCACCAATCCAATGTGTTAGGCTTCGCCAGAATAGAATTCCTTTAGGGATAGATTCAATATCATTTAAAATTGAAGCCCCGGTCGTGGTATAACCAGACATGGTTTCAAAAAAAGCATTGGTAAAATCGGGAATTGACTCGCTAATTACATAAGGAAGCGTTCCACTCAAGGCCATAAAGATCCACCCGAAAGTCACAATAATATAACCTTCCCGCTTCTTTACTTCTTTTCGGTGGCCTTTGGTGGAAAACATAAATAGCACTCCAAGAAATAAAGTAATAAATGCAGCCCCTAGAATGTCCAGGGTTACTCCATCTTCGTAAAACCAACTCACCAAAACTGCTAAAAGCATAAAACCACCGTTGCATAAAAGCAACAGTCCCATAACGTGCAGAATAATCTGGTTGTTAAGTCTTGGCATTAGAGAAAGAGTTTTTCAACCTTTTTTATAGATCTTGGTAAGCAACAAACAACAATACGGTCGCCCTGGGTTATTTTAAAATCCCCAAGGGCTATAATTCCTTCCCCATCTCTTATAATTCCACCGATAATAGCCGATCTGGGAAAATCGAGGTCTTTAATTTTTTTGTTACAAACCTGGGAATTTGGCTTTACGATAAATTCCAGCAATTCTGCATTCATATTATTGATCTTCGTCATCGCCACTACTTCCCCTTTTCTAACATATCTAAAAATGTTATTGGCAGCTAGCAGCTTTTTATTGATCAAAGTATCAATCCCTATAGAATGACTTAACTGGTAGTAATCCATATTTTCTACCAAAGAAATGGTTTTCTTTACACTCTTAGATTTGGCTACCAGGCAGGACATTATATTGGTTTCAGAATTACCGGTAACTGCGATAAAAGCATCCATATCGTGCACATTTTCTTCTTCCAGCAGCTCTACATTACGGCCATCACCGTGGATAATAAGTGCATTAGGAAGCTCATCGGCAAGATCATAAGCTTTCTCCTTGTCGCTTTCCACCAGTTTTACGTGAAAGTTATTTCTGCAAAGATCTATGGCTGTTTTTTTACCAATTTTACTTCCGCCCAATATCATTATATTTTTAATGGCATGTTTGGTCTTCCCGGTAAGCTTATAGAGATTTTCTACTCCACGCTTTAAAGTGACAAAATTCACCTGGTCTCCCTCTTTAAACTGGGTATCTCCCCGCGGAATGAGTGTATATTGAGTTCCATAGCGTTGAATGGCAATTGGAACAAAGTTTAGATCTGAAAAAATATTTGCTGCTTCTTTTACCGTTTTCCCTACAAAAAGTGCATTTCTGGAAAGGCTAAGACCTATCATGGTCAAAGCACCATTCTCAAATTCGTAGCTATCGTTAAAAGCAGATTGATTCAGCAGCAGTGAAATTTCCCTTGCTGCAAGGGCTTCGGGAGAAATTAATTCGTCTATCCCAAAACTGGTGAAACCTAATTCTTCCTTATTTTCAAGAAATTCAGTATTAGAAATACGGGCTATGGTCCTTTTTGCACCCAGCTGTTTTGCCAATACACAACAGGTAATATTGGTTGCCTCACTGGAAGTAACACTTATAAGCATATCTACATGCTTAACCTGTGCATCTTTGAGAATCGCAATAGAAGTTGCATCTCCCTTAATCGTCCTGATATCTAAATGCGTATCGGCGTAAGTGAGATTATCCCGGCTGGTATCAATTAGTGTGATATCCTGGGACTCAAAAGAAAGCAATTTTGCCAAATGAAAGCCTACTTCACCCGCTCCGGCAATAATTATCTTCATATAACAGCTTGAAATTGAAAAGAAGAACAAAGGTACAGTATTTTAGACAAAACAAAAACCAAAAGCGCCCAACAACAAATTCTAAAAGTTTCAACCTCAATTATTTCATATCGTGTATCTTTGGTCCAAAATTGTTACTATGAGTAAAAAGGTAACTCCTTATCAGGACTCCGGCCTTAATAAGAAAAAGCAGGTTGAACAGATGTTTGATAAAATATCTGACAACTACGATGGGCTAAATCGGGTTATATCTATGGGAACCGATGTGAAATGGCGAAAAAAGGTGATTGCACTGGTTAAAGCCCAGCAACCAAAAGCTGTTTTAGACATCGCTACAGGCACCGGGGATCTCGCTATACAAATGGCCGATATTAATGCTGAAAAAATTGTTGGCCTTGATCTTTCTGAAGGAATGCTGAAGGTTGGCCGTAAGAAAATAGCCGCAAAGCAATTAACCGATAAGATTGAAATGATTCAGGGAGACTCTGAAGCATTACCTTTTGAAGATAATTCATTTGATGCTATAACCGTTGCATTTGGAGTACGCAATTTTGAAAATTTAGAAAAAGGATTATCCGAAATTCAAAGGGTTCTAAAACCCGGTGGAATTTTTGTAGTTTTGGAAACTTCTGTCCCTACCAGATTTCCGTTCAAACAAGGTTATAAATTATACTCTGGCTATATGCTACCCTTAATTGGGCGGGTATTTTCCAAAGACCGGGAAGCTTACTCTTATCTAAGTAAAAGTGCAGCAGCATTTCCTTATGGAGAAGCCTTCAACAATATTTTAAAGAAAACGGGGTTTATAAATGTAGAAGACAAACCACAAACTTTTGGGGTTGCCACCATTTATACTGCTTCAAAATAAAACTATGAAGAAATTTTTTGTTATCGTCTTACTTTTTTGCGTTCAATTAGGTTATGCGCAGATTTTTGGAGGAGATAAAATTGTTAATAACGAGAACTTTGATAGGCAACAATGGTCCTGGGGATATTACCTGGGATTAAACACCTACGATTTTAAATTTAAATACAATGATGAAATAGCGCCTAACGGTAATGACCTTATTATTGAAAAAACCCTTGGTTTTAATGTTGGATTGGTAGGAAATTTAAGATTAAATAATAACCTGGATCTTCGGCTGGAACCCGGAGTTACTTTTAATACCCGTAATTTCAGACCTCCCTATACTATGGATATTGAAGAAATAAACGCCACTTATGTTCATATCCCATTATTACTGAAATTTTCAGCCGATAGGCATAATAACTTTAAACCTTTTGTGGTTGGCGGGGTTTCTACTTCAATAAACCTTTCAAGTAACCAGAATAATCCCGATGCAGATACCCGTTTAAGGACCAACAACTATCACTATGAAGTTGGTTTAGGTATTGATCTTTACCTATTCTATTTTAAGTTTTCACCTTCCATAAGAGGAGTTTTCAATATAAATAATGAAATGGTAGAAACGAAGTTCTCTAAAGTAGATGCAATGCGCTCACAAGCCGTATTCCTTAATTTTACTTTTCAGTAGAACCAGTAAATCTTCAAGATTTTATAAATGCTGTTAGTGAGAAAAATCCTTTCTTTTAAATTCACTTAAAAGAATTGCTGTTGCGGTTGCCACATTAAGGCTTTCTGTTTCCTTTAAATCTCCGAAACGCGGGATACTTATTTTCTTTTGTATCAAGGCTTCAATTTCAGCTGAAACCCCATTGGCTTCATTTCCCATAACCAAAATTGAATTTTCTTCAGTTTTACTTTTATAAATATTCTCTCCTTCCATAAAAGCTCCATATACGGGCAATCTAGAATTTTCAAGATAGGTTTTTAAATCGCAGTATGAAACATTAACCCTGGCCAAAGACCCCATAGTTGCCTGTACCACTTTCGGATTAAAACAATCTACCGAATCCTGGGAACAAACCAGATTTTTTATCCCAAACCAATCACAAAGCCGAATAATAGTTCCCAAATTTCCGGGATCGCGAACACCATCTAAAGCGAGTATCAAACTCTCATCCTGCACTATATTCTCCCTGGGAATTTCAAACAAAGCCAAAGCAGCTTGGGGTGTTTTTAGAAAACTTATTTTCTTAAGCTCCCGCTCATCAATTTTTTGAAATTCATCAGGTTTAATTCCAAAATCTGCCTCTAAAGAAAAAAGTCTATTTAGCTTAAAATTTGAATTTACTAACTCGCTAATTGTCTTAAAACCTTCGGCAACAAAAAGTCCGTGTGTATAACGGTATTTTTTTTGTGCAAGACTGGTTATTAACTTAATTTGGCTTTTACTAACCATACAAAAAATGTAATTTTGATCTCTTAAAAATTTGTGTTTGAATCGGCATTTCGCAAAAATATCAATATTTTTTTTAAGCCTGCTTTTTTTAATTTCCTGTAATGCCGTTAAACGCGTAGAGGGTGATGATAAACTGCTCACAGAGAATGAAATTTTCGTAAATGACGAAAAGATCAAGGAAGCCCGTATTTATAATCAGCTATACCAGGAACCAAATACAAGATTTTTAGGTAACCCGCTAAGGCTACATTTCTACAACCTTGCTCGTCCAGGAATCGATTCTATTTTAAGCGAAAAATACCTGGAAAATGAAAGTAAGAAAAATACACTGGTAGATATTCTCTCTTACAAACAATTCGAAAAATTCCTGCATTCGCGAAAAGCTTTTAATCAATGGATTAAAAATACCGGCGAGGAACCCGTTATTGTCAGTGAAGAAGAAAGCAGGAAATCGGTTAATCGTCTCAACTCCTGGTACTGGAACAATGGCTGGTTTAATGTTGAAACCGATTATGAAATTATTGTTTCAGAAAGGAAAAAGAAACGCGCCCGGGTAGAATACGAAGTCAATACCGGAAAACCATATTATTTAGACTCCATCACCACTATCATTTCTTCAAAAGTCATAGATTCCTTGTACCAACTTCATAAAAACGAATCTATCATTAAAGAAGGCATGCAATACAGAACACTGGATATCAATGAAGAACGGGACCGATTAACTGCGCTTTTTAGAAATAACGGGGTTTATAATTTTGACCAGGAATATATAAGTTTTGATGCCGATACCATTAATACCGGCGGAAAGGTAAATACCAACTTAATTATAAAAAACCGCTTTGCTTCTGAAGAAGACACAACCTCCAGAGTACCTTTTAAAATTCACGAAATTAGCAAGGTTAATATTTTTACCGATTATAAGTATGCGAATCGAAATCAGCCTTTAACCGATAGTATAACAACCGAAGAAGGATATACGCTATATAGTTTTGAAGAACTGCGTTATAAACCTGAAGCCATTACCGATGCCATATTTATAAGACCAGGAAATACTTATAGTGATATTGCCCGTTCCCGAACCTATAATCGGTTAAATTCCTTGCGGGTTTTCAAATACCCTAATGTCCAGTTTACTCCAGATCCGGCAGATTCTACCCGCACCGATCTTGTAGCGAATATTTTTCTAACCCCCCAACCAAAATATTCCCTGGGTTTCGATTTTGATGTTTCTCAAAGCAATATTCAGAAATTCGGAATTGGTTTTGGAGGCTCCCTCTTAATAAGAAATGTTTTTCGAGGCGCTGAGAATTTTGAGATTTCTGGCCGGGGCAGTATAGGCTCTTCTACAGATGCTGCAATAAGCGGGAGTGATGATCAATTTTTTGACATTTCAGAAGTTGGAGCTGACCTTAAACTAACTTTTCCCCGGATATTTTTACCCATTAATACCGATAGTTTTATTCCTAAATACATGCAACCGTTTACCTCATTAAGTTTGGGAGTAAGCACACAAAATAATATTGGCCTGGATAAAAGAAACCTTTCCGGGATTATGAATTACCGTTGGAACCCTTCACGCCAACTTTCTAACCGGCTGGATCTATTAAATATTCAATACGTAAGAAACCTGAATACCGACAACTATTTCAATGTTTACCGAAGTTCTTATAACGACTTAAACGAGATCGTCCAATCTGGAAGTATAGTTACCGATCCGGCATATTTAAATGAGCAAGGTTTGTTAAGTATCCCAACCGGGGCCGAAAATTTTATCAGGGATATCTCCAATGATACCGGAGGCACTACAGGCCTGAATGAAGATCAAATTCAACTGGTAAATAATATAGGGGAACGAAAAAACCGTTTAACCGAAAACAACCTCATTTTCGCATCAAACTACACTTATCTGTGGAATACAAAGAAGAATCTTTACGACCAGGAATTCACGCGTTTCAGGTTTAAAATAGAGGCCGCCGGAAATGTACTTTCCGCAGTCTCCTCTTTAGCCGGATTTGAAAAGAATCAAAACGACAACTATAATTTATTGGGGGTGAATTTTTCTCAATACATTAAAACCGAACTCGATTTTATTAAGCATTGGGATATGGGCCAGGACGACATTTTGGCTTTTCGTGCTTTTGGCGGGGTAGCTATTCCTTATGGAAATGCCAACAGCATTCCGTTTGTACGAAGTTTCTTCGGTGGTGGCCCCAACGATAATCGTGCCTGGCAGGCTTACGATCTGGGACCGGGAAGCAGTGGTGGACGAAACGAATTTAATGAAGCAAACATGAAGCTGGCCTTCAATACCGAGTACCGCTATAACCTTTTTGGCGCCCTAAATTCGGCGGTTTTTGTAGATGTTGGGAATATATGGAATGTGCTCGATATCGTTGAAGATCAAGATGCTACTTTCGAGTCGT
The DNA here is from genome assembly GCF_020164485.1 of Salegentibacter tibetensis. GTDB lineage: Bacteria > Bacteroidota > Bacteroidia > Flavobacteriales > Flavobacteriaceae > Salegentibacter > Salegentibacter tibetensis. The sequence goes on along the minus strand of NZ_JAIQZA010000002.1, from coordinate 173,685 downwards.
TTTCCGACTTAAAAAACATAGCTGTTGGCTCCGGTTTCGGACTTAGATACGACTTTAACTTTTTTGTATTCAGGTTTGATATTGGTTTCAAAACCTATGATCCTGCCCTTCCCGAAGGGGATCGCTGGTTTAAAAATTACAACTTTAACCACGCGGTATACAATGTAGGGATCAATTATCCTTTCTAAGCCAACATATTTTCTTATTTTTGTATTTCTAATTCAACTAAAATTATGAGTCACAACATTAAACCAGGCGTAGCCACAGGAAAAGAAGTACAAGAAATATTTAATTATGCTAAGGAAAAGGGGTTTGCCCTGCCGGCAGTAAATATTATAGGTTCCAGTAGCGCAAATGCAGTATTGGAAACCGCTGCAGAACTAAATTCACCGGTAATTATTCAATTTTCTAACGGAGGTGCCCAGTTTAACGCTGGAAAAGGACTTTCCAACGATGGTGAAAAAGCCGCAATCGCAGGTGCCGTTGCGGGTGCAAAACACATTAATGAACTTGCTGAAGCTTATGGCGCTGTAGTAATTCTACATACTGATCATTGTGCTAAAAAATTGCTTCCGTGGATAGACGGTTTGCTGGATGCCAGTGAAAAACATTTTGAGCAGTTCGGGAAACCATTGTACAGCTCCCATATGATAGATCTTTCTGAAGAACCTATTGAAGAAAATATTGAAATCTGCAAGAAGTATCTTGAAAGAATGAGCAAAATGGGAATGACCCTTGAAATTGAACTAGGGGTTACAGGTGGTGAAGAAGATGGTGTGGATAACACAGACATCGATTCCTCTAAATTATATACCCAGCCAGAAGAGGTTGCTTATGCTTATGAAGAATTAAGCAAAGTAAGTGATCAGTTCACTATCGCTGCCGCTTTCGGAAATGTACACGGAGTTTACAAACCAGGTAACGTAAAACTTACCCCGGTAATTCTTAAAAACTCTCAGGAGTACATAACCAAAAAGTATGGTGTGGAAGAAAACCATATTGATTTTGTATTCCACGGAGGTAGTGGTTCTACCGTTGAAGAAATTCGCGAAGGAATTAGCTACGGGGTAATTAAAATGAATATCGATACCGATCTTCAATACGCATATCTGGAAGGAATTCGTGATTATATGAGCAGCAAAAAAGATTATCTTGCCACTCAAATTGGAAATCCTGACGGAGATGATGTTCCTAATAAAAAGTATTACGATCCAAGAAAATGGGTACGTGAAGGAGAACTTACTTTTAAAACCCGACTTAAAAAGGCTTTTGAAGACCTTAACAACGTAAATACCTTATAAATTTAATTTTTTGAACAGCTGGAATTTCTTAAAATTCCGGCTGTTTTTATTTTAAGTAATCTTTCGGTTTATTCTCTCAAACAATAGACTGAAACCTGAAACCTGAAAAAAATGGCTTGGTTTAAAAGAACACAAAAAGGAATTCAAACCCCAACCGAAGATAAAAAAGATGTACCAAAGGGACTTTGGTACAAATCGCCAACCGGCAAGATTGTAGATGCAGAGCAACTGGAAAGTAATTTTTATGTGAGCCCCGAAGATGGTTATCATGTAAGAATTGGAAGTAAAGAATATTTCAAAATCCTTTTTGATGATAATGAGTTCGAAGAACTGGATAAGGATATTACCTCTAAAGATCCTTTAAACTTTAAAGACACCAAAAAATATACCGATCGTTTAAAGGATGCCCAGGAAAAAACCGAACTTAAAGACGCGGTTCGTACTGCTGTTGGAAAATCTAAAGGAAAAGAACTGGTAATAGCCTGTATGGATTTTAGGTTTATTGGAGGTTCTATGGGATCTGTAGTAGGTGAAAAAATTGCACGTGCGGCAGATTATGCTTTAAAAAATCAAATTCCTTTAATGGTTATCTCTAAATCTGGTGGAGCCAGAATGCAGGAAGCCGCCTTATCTTTAATGCAGCTGGCAAAAACTTCGGTGAGATTAGCACAGCTTGCAGATGCCCGTATTCCCTATATTTCCCTGGCAACCGATCCTACTACCGGAGGAACCACAGCATCTTTTGCTATGTTGGGAGACATAAATATTTCTGAACCAGGTGCCTTAATTGGTTTTGCCGGACCAAGAGTAGTGAAAGACACCACCGGAAAAGACCTGCCAAAAGATTTCCAAACATCAGAATTCCTTAAAGAAAAAGGTTTTTTAGATTTCATAACCAAAAGGTCTGAGCTTAAGAATAAGGTAAACCTTTATATAGATCTTATTCAAAATCAACCGGTAAGGGCTTAAAATAAAATAGAAAAAGATATTCTTAAAGTAGGTAATTATTTAGAAAGTAGTATCTTTGCCGCCTGACAGAAAAACTGTCAATACATAAAAATCATTAAAATTAATATTGGAATGTATTTAGCCAAAGAAAGAAAAGAAGAAATTTTTGAGAAGCACGGAAAAAGCAAAACCGACACCGGTTCTGCTGAAGGACAAATTGCTTTGTTCACCTACCGAATCTCTCACCTTTCTGATCACTTAAAAAAGAATCGTAAAGACTACAACTCAGAGCGTTCTTTGGTAAGATTGGTTGGTAAAAGAAGGAGCTTGCTTGATTACTTAATGAAGAAGGATATTATGAGATATCGTGCTATCGTTAAAGAATTAGGATTAAGAAAATAAATTTCAAAAGGGGGCTTTACGCCCCCTTTTTTTATATAAAAGTAATTTGTAAATTACTTGCAGCCCCGATAGTTCGGGATTAAATCTCACTTAGTGAGTAAAATTGTCGCTCAACGAGAGTAGTTTTTCATTGGTCTACACAATACACAACAACACACAACTACCGGCCGTCCGGTATAGACGGAGACCATTGTATAACAAAAGATCTGGTGAAGTTATTCAGATCATTAGAAGAATTCAAAATTATTATGATTCCACAAACATTTAAAGAGGTTATCGATTTAGGAGATGGAAGAGAAATCTCCATCGAAACCGGAAAATTAGCAAAACAGGCCCACGGGTCGGTTGTTGTTCAAATGGGCGACGCTATGTTGCTTTGTACTGTAGTGTCTTCTTATAAAGAGAGCACATTGGATTTCTTTCCATTAACAGTAGATTACAGAGAAAAATTTGCTGCAGCGGGTCGTTACCCGGGTGGTTTCTTCAAAAGAGAAGCAAGACCAAGCGACGGTGAAGTGTTAACAATGAGACTTGTAGACCGTGTATTACGTCCATTATTCCCTGCAGGCTACAGAACCGAAACTCAGGTTATGATCCAGTTGATGTCTCACGATGAAGAGGTAATGCCAGATGCTTTGGCAGGACTTGCCGCATCTGCAGCTATTCAGCTTTCGGACATTCCTTTTGAAACCGCTATTTCTGAAGCCCGTGTAGGTAGAGTAAATGGTGAGTTTATCATTAACCCAAGCCGCAGCCAACTTTTAGAATCAGACATCGATATGATTATTGGTGCTTCTGCAGATTCTGTTATGATGGTTGAAGGTGAGATGAAAGAAATTTCAGAAGAAGAAATGGCAGAGGCCATTCAATTCGCTCACGAGCATATCAAAAAACAAGTAGACGCACAATTGCGTTTAGCAGAAGCTTTTGGCAAAAAACCGGTAAGGGAATATGCTACTGCTGAAGAAAAAGAAGATATCGAGAAAAAAGTTCACGATACTGCTTACGATAAGATATACGAAATTGCTAAAGGTGGTCACAGCAAAAGAGACCGTGGCGAAGCATTTTCAGCCGTAAAAGACGAAGTTTTAGCTTTGTTTTCTGAAGAAGAGCTCGAAGAAAACGAAAAGTTGATCAAAAAATATTTCAATAAAACCGAAAAAGAAGCAGTAAGGGAACTTACGCTTGCTGAAGGTTTAAGATTAGATGGTAGAAAAACTGACGAGATAAGACCTATCTGGTGTGAAACCGATTATTTACCATCGGTACACGGTTCGGCTATCTTTACCCGTGGGGAGACTCAGGCATTGGCAACCGTTACTTTGGGAACTTCCAGAGAAGCGAACACCATTGATATGCCAACCCACCAGGGCGAAGAAACTTTCTATTTACATTATAACTTCCCTCCATTCTGTACAGGAGAAGCTTACCCAATTAGAGGTACTTCAAGACGTGAGATTGGACACGGAAACCTTGCACAACGGGCATTAAAAGGAATGATTCCAGAAAACAACCCTTATACTGTAAGAATAGTTTCTGAAGTATTGGAATCTAACGGTTCTTCTTCTATGGCAACGGTTTGTGCTGGTACTATGGCTATGATGGATGCAGGTATTAAAATGACGAAGCCGGTTTCTGGTATCGCTATGGGATTAATTTCTGACGGTGAGCGTCACGCAGTTCTTTCAGATATTCTTGGAGATGAAGATCACCTTGGAGATATGGACTTTAAAGTAACCGGAACGGCTGACGGGATTACCGCCTGCCAGATGGATATTAAAGTAAAAGGACTTCCTTACGAGATTTTAGTAAAAGCGCTAAAACAAGCTCGCGCAGGAAGACTTCATATTCTTGAGAAACTTAATGAAACCATTTCTGAGCCAAACGAAAACGTAAAAGCTCACGCTCCAAAAATCATCACCAGAAGAATTCCTAACGAATTTATTGGTGCATTGATAGGACCTGGAGGAAAAGTGATCCAGGAACTTCAGAAAACTACAGGAACAGAAATCGTAATCAACGAAGATCCTGTAACCGAAGAAGGAATTGTTGAAATCCTTGGAACAAAACAGGAAGGAATTGATAAGGTTCTTGCTAAAATAGAATCTATTACCTTCAAACCTGAAAAAGGAAGCGTTTACGAAGTAAAAGTAATTAAGGTTCTTGACTTTGGAGCTGTAGTAGAATATCTTGATGCTCCCGGCAACGAGGTTTTATTACACATTTCTGAACTAGCCTGGGAACGCACCGATAATGTGACCGATATTGTAAATATGGGTGATGTAATTGATGTGAAATACTTTGGTGTAGATCCTAAAACCCGTAAGGAAAAAGTTTCTAGAAAAGCATTGCTTGACAAACCCGAAGGCTACCAGCCTCGCCCGCCAAGAGAGAACGATCGTAACGACAGAGGTCGTGATAATCGTGGTTCTCGAGACAACCGTGGCCGTGATGACCGCAGAAGTAGAGACAACAGAGACCGTAAAGACAACGACTAAAAAGTCTTAAGCTTAAATAATGAAATCCCCGGGAATTAGTTTCCGGGGATTTTTTTGTGTTTTTTTTTTTTAAAAATTAGAGTCGTCACCCTGTCTCGAAGCTTCGGGATTATTTAAGAGTTCATTCCGAATTGACTTCAAGATTCTTATAAGTATGACTGAAATCGTCATCCTGAATTTATTTCAGGATCTAATACAATAAGAATTAATATCATGTTAGAAGCTGAACCAAGTTCAGCTTGACGCTACCAAAACTTTTAAGCCATCTTTTAACGATAAGCGAATACTTCTTCAGTCAACCTTTTATTTATTTTTTAAATCTTGTACCGCGTTAGGGATTGCAATGAAAAGCCCGCAACGAGAGAAGCGAGCGAGGACTTGTATCGTAAAGCCCGGCCTCCCGATTGGTCGGGAGGAAACGCCCAAATAAAATTAATTAAGGTTCTTTGTAACATTTCGACTACTTCTTGCGTATAAACTAGTACAAGAGCTATTCATAATTAAAATCCAGGGAGAAGATAGATGAGACAACTTAAAATTACGAAGCAGGTAACAAACCGTGAAACTGCTTCGCTAGATAAGTATTTGCAAGAAATTGGTAAAGTTGATTTAATTACTGCCGATGAAGAGGTAGAATTAGCACAACGAATTAAAGCGGGTGATGACCGCGCTTTGGAAAAATTAACCAAAGCTAATTTACGTTTTGTGGTGTCGGTTGCAAAACAATATCAAAATCAGGGTTTAACCCTACCCGACCTTATTAACGAAGGAAACTTAGGCCTTATAAAAGCTGCGAAACGTTTTGATGAAACTCGTGGTTTTAAGTTTATTTCCTATGCTGTATGGTGGATTCGTCAGTCTATTCTTCAGGCACTGGCCGAGCAATCACGTATTGTTCGTTTACCACTAAATAAAATTGGATCTATTAACAAGATCAATAAAACTTTTGCTTTCTTAGAGCAATCTCATGAGCGACCTCCAAGTGCTGAAGAAATCGCGAAAGAGCTTGACATGACGATTAATGACGTTAAGGAATCTATGAAGAATTCTGGCCGTCACGTCTCTATGGATGCTCCTTTGGTTGAAGGTGAAGATTCTAACCTTTACGATGTACTTCGTTCTGGTGAGTCTCCAAATCCGGATAAAGAGCTTTTACACGAGTCTCTTAGAACTGAGATTGAGCGTGCTTTAGAAACCTTGACTCCGCGTGAAGCAGATGTTATTCGTTTGTACTTTGGTCTTGGAGACCAGCACCCAATGACGCTTGAAGAAATTGGCGAGACTTTTGATCTTACAAGAGAAAGAGTTAGACAAATTAAAGAAAAAGCGATTAGAAGGTTGAAACATACTTCTAGAAGTAAGATCCTGAAAACTTATTTAGGATAAGATATTTAAGATGACAACAGTTAATGCCGGCGACGGCCGGCTAACATAACTGTTCGTTTTTTGATTGATGAATGACCCCGGCGTGATGAACCGGGGTTTTTTCGTTCCTACCCCTCTCTTAATTAAGATTTAAATTCTCCTGAGATAAAAATTAATAACATAAGCCAATACTTTGTTAATCAAAAGCCTGCCTTTTTATTTTATGCTCTTTTCTAAGTATCTTTTGTACTTATATTAAATGATGGGGATGATGATAGCGGAACAAAAGATTTTAGTAGTAGGAGCCTCAGGTGCCCTGGGTTCAGAAATTGTAAAATTACTTAAGGAAGAAGGAAGAAATTTGCGGGTGCTCACCCATTCCGATGAAGGAGTATCAAGACTTTCTAAGTTTAGTGATGATATTTGGAACGTAGATGCAGCCCAGGATGCTGGCGGTATTAAAAATATTACCCAAAACGTTAACACAGTAATTTCAGCACTTGGAAAAAGTATTAGCCTTTTCGCCACCCCTGAAGTATCTTTTTACGAAAACGATTTTAAAGCCAATAAAAACCTACTGGATGATGCAGTTAGAAATGGGGTTCAAAGATTTATATATGTATCTATAAAGGGAGTAGATTCCCCAAAAGAATACAGCGTTGCACGGGCCCATAAATTATTTGAAAATGAATTGAGAGCCTCAGGTATAGATTATACGATCTTAAGGCCCGTGGGCTTTTATTCCGGATTGAATGACCTGGCCATTATGGCCAAACGAAAGTTCATTCCACTAATTGGATCTGGAAAAGCAAAAACCAATAGCATACATCCTAAAGACCTGGCAAAAGTCATCGTTTCTTTCCGGGAAAAAGGACCGAAAATAATAGAAGTCGGCGGGCCAAATACCCATACCAGGCTAGAAATGGCCCAAATGGTCAAAGAAATTATTGGGGGAAGAATTATTACAATCCCCGAACCCATAGCTAAATTAAGCGCCAGGTTAGGATTACCGAAAATATTCGGTAAAGGAATTCACGATAAACTGGATTATTTTACTTTTATTACTACAAACGATATGATTGGGGAAGCCAATGGTAGTATTTCCTTCCGGGAATATCTTGGCGGTCTTGACCTTAAAAAACTGACTTAATGCCTTTAAGCTACGATGCTATAATTATTGGAAGCGGCTCTAATGGAATTTCAGCGGCAATATATTTGCAGCAGAAAGGCTTAAAAACGGCAATTTTTGAACAGGCTTCTACCCCGGGAGGATCCACCCGAACCCAGGAATTAACCTTACCAGGATTTAAACACGACGTCGGCTCAGCCATATTACCCATGGGTTTTGGATCTCCATTTTTGAGATCACTGCCTTTAGAAAAACATGGCCTGGAATGGATCTTTCCCGAAATCCCCTATTCCCATCCCTTTAGTGACGGCACCGCCTATTCCTGCTATACAGATATAAGAAAAACCGCTGCCCAATTAGGCGATGATGAGGCTTCTTATTTAAATTTGTTTGAACCCCTGGTCAAAAACTGGGGGAAATTAGAAAATGATCTTCTCGGCCCTTTAGGAATTCCGGAACATCCGCTGGATTTTATAAAATTTGGAATGAAAGCATTGCCTTCGGCTAAAATGCTGGCAAAGCATTATTTCAAAAATGAAAAGTCAAGAATATTTTTTTATGGTTCGGCAGCACATTCAACTTTACCGCTTGATAACATGGCTTCCGCCTCCTTTGGACTTGTGTTAAGTACTATGGCGCATAAATATAACTGGCCCTTCCCAAAAGGGGGAGCCCAGAATTTTATAAATAGTATGTTGAGTTACTATAAATCAATTGGCGGGGAATTATATCTTAATAAAAATATAACTCACCTCGAAGAACTTCCAAAGTCAAAAACATATTTATTCGATTTAACCCCGAAGCAGTTATTAAAAATAAAAGGAACAGATTTTTCAGACCTTTACCGCAAAAGGATGAGTTCCTTTGAATACGGGGCAGGAGTTTTTAAAATAGATTGGGCGCTGGATAAACCTATACCTTTTACCAATGAAAAATGCCGAAAATCGGGGACAGTGCATATAGGGTTTTCGGAAGAAGAAATGGAGAATTCAGAAAAAGTAATACACCATAAACAGATGACCGATACGCCGTATGTTCTAGTGGCCCAGCATAGTATTTTTGATACCACAAGGGCACCGGAAGGAAATCACACCGCCTGGGCTTATTGCCACGTACCAAATGGCAGCATTGCCGATTTTTCAGCAATAATAGAAGCACAGGTTGAACGAGCAGCACCCGGATTTAAGGAATGTATTCTGAAGAAATCTACTATGAATTCTGTACAGCTGGAAGCCTTTAATCCGAATATAATTGGTGGTGATATTAACGGTGGCAAGCAGGATATCACTCAGCTTTTTACCAGACCAATCGCGAAGTTATCCCCCTATGCCACCCCAGATCCAAGAATTTATATTTGCTCTGCCTCTACCCCGCCCGGGGGAGGCGTGCACGGCATGTGTGGTTTCAATGCGGCCAAAGCAGTCATAAAAGATCATTTTTAAAAACACTCGCTTAATAGGATGAACCTCCTGATTCTTTATTTTTATACTAACTTTCACTGTTTAAAATTTCAACAACTCTTAAATTCTGCTATTTTTGGGCTCAACAATTCTTAACTCAATATGCGATACGCAATATGTTATGTAAGCACCGTTAACCCGGCACTTTCAGAAACTGAAATTCAGAAAGCTTTAGAATTTAGCAAAAACTGGAACAACGATAACGGTATTACCGGTATTCTTTTGTATTCTGAAGGCAATTTCTTCCAGGTTTTAGAAGGCGGAGAGCAGTTGCTAAAAGACCTCTTTTGCAGAATAAAAGCCGACGAGCGCCATAACAATATCATCCCGATTTTTCAAAAGCAAATTCCCGGTACAAAGTTCGAGACCTATGAAGCAGATTTTATCTCGCTGGATGACAGGTATAAGGATGAGCATTTTGACATCTACTTCGCTCATATCAGCCTTTTAGACCCCTCTATTCAAAGTTCGGTAAAGTACATCCTAAATAATTTTACAGAAGGCATCAATTAAGTATAATCTTGTTATTTTTGTGTGCACACTTACAGCACCACACTTATGACAACAAAACTTATTGCCCCATCTATCCTCGCTGCCGATTTTGCCAATCTTCAGCGTGATATTGAAATGGTTAACCAAAGTGAAGCCGACTGGTTTCATATAGATATTATGGACGGTGTTTTTGTTCCAAATATCTCTTATGGAATGCCGGTTCTTCAGGCCATTACCAAACACGCCGAAAAAACTATTGATGTTCACCTTATGATCATAGATCCCGATAGATACATCAAAGAATTCGCCAGGCTGGGAGCAGATAACCTTACCGTACATTACGAAGCCTGCACGCACCTGCATAGAACCCTGCAGGCTATTAAAGCCGAAGGAATGAAAGCAGGAGTGGCAATTAATCCGCATACAAGTGTAGATTTATTGAAAGATGTGATACAGGATATCGACTTAGTATGCATAATGAGCGTAAATCCTGGATTCGGCGGACAAAGTTTTATAGAGAACACCTATCACAAAATTCAGCGCTTAAAGGAGCTAATTGTTACTCACAATGCCTCTACTTTAATTGAAATAGACGGTGGGGTAACTAACGAAAATGCTTCTCAGCTAATAAAAGCCGGCGCAGATGTGCTGGTGGCCGGTAGTTATGTTTTTAAAGCTAAAGACCAACTGGAAACCATAAAAGATCTGAAACAACTTGCAAACTCCTAAGAACACTTACGATGTTATAATTATTGGCGGCGGCCCTATTGGCATTGCCTGTGCCCTTGAAGCTGAAAAAAAAGATCTTTCTTACCTCATCCTCGAAAAAGGCTGCCTGGTAAATTCTTTATATTACTATCCTACCAATATGACCTTTTTTTCTACTTCTGAAAAACTGGAGCTCAATGGGATTCCGTTTATCAGTAATAATCCAAAGCCAAGAAAAGCCGAGGCTCTGGAATATTACCGGAGGATAGCAACTTCAAATAATATAAACATCAATTTATTTGAAAAGGTTACCCAGGTTGAAGCTGAAGGAAACGAACATAGGGTAACCACCATAAAAGGCACATACAGAGCGAAAAATGTGGTAATTGCTACCGGATTTTACGATATCCCGAATTACCTGAATATCCCCGGGGAAGATCTACCAAAAGTAGCGCACTATTATGGCGATCCTCACTATTACGCTACTCAAAAAACCATAGTGGTTGGTGCGAGTAATTCGGCAGTAGACGCAGCTTTGGAAATATACCGGAAAGGCGGCGATGTTACTATGATTGTTAGAAAAGAAGAAATTGGCCGAAGGGTAAAATACTGGGTACGTCCGGATATTGATAACCGAATTAAGGAAGGAAGCATTAAAGCGCTTTTCAATGCTAATTTGAAGGAAATTAGGGAAGAAGATGTGATTATTGAAACTCCTGAGGGCGAAAAAATTCTGGAAAACGATTTTGTGCTGATGCTTACCGGGTACCGGCCAAACTTTGAGTTTCTGAAAAAAATGGGAATTAATTTATCTGATGACGGGAGAAAGATTCCGCAGTATGATGATAAAACTATGGAAACCAATGTTAAAGGAATTTACCTGGCAGGGGTTATTTGTGGCGGCGTAGAAACCCATAAATGGTTTATAGAAAACTCCAGGGTACATGCAGAAATGATTATGGAAGATTTAGTTAAGAAGAAACAAGATTAGTTTAGAGGTTTTCCAAAAACTCTTTTAGCAAAACTGCATGATTCTTAGTTTTAATTTTCGAGCCATATAAAAGCATAAAGCTTTTTCATTTATCCAGGTAATTTAAATCAATCAGAATTTGTTCTTACATATCTTTCTTATAATTTTCACTGAATTCCTTATAGGAAATTTTGTCCTGATGAAACTCCTTTCGTAAATCATCGCTGGGAGCCCAGTATTTAAGACAATAATCTGAGTGTGCATTTTCTTTAGAAATATCCCCCGCGGCCATAGCCTATCGACTAGAATCCTGATATTATCTGAAGCCTCTTTATTTTCATAGATTCTTGCGATCTCTATATTCATAAAAATGGAAATAAAAAGTCGTCTAAATAGTTATTAACACGTCATCCTGAACCTGCCCGTCCGATCAGGCGGGTATATTTCAGAGCCTGCTTCGAAATTTATTCGGAGATCTAAGCTAATATTAATTAAATCATATTAGAAGCTGAAATAAGTTCAGCTTGACGAGAACAAGACTATCCAGACGGCTTTTTATATATTAAGAATTGTTTTATCTACTCAACAAAATTACATCTGATGAGTTAAAGATTTCATTACGGTTCAATAATCTTCCGTAGAACACAAGATCACTTTGACTATCTTTAAAAGATTTGTCCAGCCATTTTGCAGCTTTGCTCACAGGAAATTTATAAACCTTAATTTCAGGATAGCTTTCCGGGGAATTAGATTCATCGATACCAATTTCGATTTGTTTTTTCTGTTTATTATAATATACATACTTCGCGAGAAAATTGTGTTTTATAAGACTTATAAATTCTTCCGGAAGTTCCTGACAGGTTTCACAGTGTTCCACATATTGTTTTACCAATTGCCGGAGGCTTAGCCTAATTTCGTTAGTGTTTAAATAAGATGCCATAGGTGTTAGGTTTTGTTAGGTTTCTAATTCTAAGGCTAAATTATGTGTAAACCTGAAGGGCGAAAATTTTTTATGCGGAGTTTAACTTCGTATTGTTAATATATCTAAAATAAATCAATTTTTGCTATAAAAAAAATAAACGAAAACCTTTTCGTTTTAAAGGATTCAAGACAATCTGCTATTTTCTTCTTAACTTTCTATTAATACAAATTCAGAAAAAAGTCGCAAACAAAGAATTCCCAGGGGTTTCTGTAAGGATTCCAGGATCATTTCGGCTATGTGTAAGCATTAAATCTAACCAATATGGGTTTTAAATTAAGTGATTTCCCCTACTCTATTCTTGAACTGGCAACTGTAGCTAAAGACTCCAGCGTAAAAGAAACTTTTGACCAAAGTCTTGACCTGGCTCAAAAGGCAGAAGAAATGGGATATACCCGATTCTGGCTCGCCGAACATCATAATATGGTGAGTATTGCCAGTTCAGCTACTTCTGTCTTGATAGGCCATATTGCAGGAGGCACTAAAAAGATTAAAGTAGGTTCTGGCGGGATCATGCTTCCCAATCACTCTCCTTTAATCGTTGCTGAACAATTTGGAACTTTAGGCACCCTATATCCAAACAGAATAGATCTGGGACTGGGAAGAGCTCCCGGCACCGATCAGGTTACTGCGCAGGCCATTCGTTCAGACCGGATGAAATCGGTTTTCAAATTTCCGGAGGAAGTAAAAGAAATTCAGCAATATTTTTCTATAGAAAACGCTCAGGCACAGGTAAGGGCTGCGGTAGCTGAAGGGGTAGATGTCCCTATTTATATTCTGGGCTCCAGTACCGATAGTGCTCATCTTGCTGCGGAACAGGGATTACCTTATGTATTTGCCAGCCATTTTGCCCCGGCCCAATTACACCAGGCGCTTAGTATTTATCATAATAATTTCAAGCCTTCAAAATTTCTAACCGCACCCTATACTATGACCGGTGTAAATATAATTGCTGCCGATACCACGGCTCAGGCCGAAAAGATATCGACTTCTCTAATAAAAATGATGTTAGGAGTAATGAGCGGGAATATTGATTATATGCAGCCCCCGGTAGACTTTACTAAGGAACACAGGGAGATTCTGGCACATCCCGGTTTTCAGCGAATGCTTCAATATGCTTTTATTGGCGATCCAAAAATTATAAAAACTAAAACAGAAGCATTTTTAAAAGATACCGGTGTAAATGAAATCATGGCCGTTTCCCATATCTATAATCACCAGGATAGATTGAGGTCGTTTGAGATATTTTCTGATATAATGAAAGGAGATATTTGAACTGCTTAATCCCGAACCAATCAAAAAATACAATAAAATAGTTAAGCTATTATTTACTTAACATCCACAAATAAGTATTCAATAGAGATCAAATAACCTTAGGAGTTACATCCCACGGAATAGGCCGGTTGCCATCGATTCACCAGATTAATTTCTTCTCATTCATCCTTTACCGGGTTTAAAGTGTCACGTCGAGCGCCAGCCCGACCAGGTACTGGCGGGCAGTCGAGACGTTTTTGTTTGACCTTCGACTAAAGCTTTTCTTGAGCGAAGTCGAAAGGCTACAGGGTGACAAAAACTGTTTTAGGTTTTTTAATGGACAAGATTCAAAAAAATCCTTTTACTGGCATTAATTTTTAAAAATTCATGCAATTTTATAACAAAACCCTTAAATTAACGCGGAAAAATAAACCCCATCACAAATGAAAATATCTTTTCTATTGGCGTTTTTATGCCAAATCTTTTTAAGTATTTCTTTGCCTGTTCAGGCGCAACAATTAACATCAGAAAATTTTAACGGTCTCGATTTCAGGGCAATTGGCCCTGCTTTTACTTCAGGAAGAATAGCAGATATTGCTATTGATCCTGAAGATGAAAATCTATGGTATGTAGGAGTCGGTTCCGGCGGGGTCTGGAAAACTGAAAATTCCGGTACCACCTGGAAACCCATTTTCGATGATCAGGGCAGCTATTCTATAGGAGCCGTAACTATAGATCCAAATAACAGCAACACCATCTGGATAGGAACCGGAGAAAATGTTGGCGGTAGGCACGTGGCTTATGGCGACGGAGTATATGTAAGCCATGATAATGGAGACTCCTGGGAAAGTATGGGTCTCAAAAAATCTGAACATATAGGAAAAATAATTGTTCATCCGGAAAATTCTGATATCATCTGGGTAGCCGCAGAAGGTCCTTTATGGAGTAAAGGCGGGGAACGCGGAGTTTTCAAATCTAATGATGGCGGTAAGACCTGGAAAAAAACACTGGGCGGGAATGAATGGACAGGAACTACTTCCCTGGTAATAGACCCAACTGATCCTGACGTATTATATGCAGCCACCTGGCAAAGGCATAGAAATGTTGCAGCCTATATGGGAGGTGGTCCGGGTTCCGGATTACACAAAAGCACAGATGGTGGTGAGACCTGGAAAAAACTTACCAAAGGAATTCCAGAATCTAATCTCGGTAAAATAGGACTGGCCATCTCACCCTTTGATCCTGAAATTATTTATGCAGCCATAGAGCTGGACCGAAAGAAAGGAGGAGTATTTATGTCTTCCAATAGAGGTGCTTCCTGGACTAAAATGTCTGACGCAGTTTCCGGAGGTACAGGTCCACATTATTATCAGGAACTTTATGCTTCCCCTCACCAGGAAGGAAGATTATACTTAATGAGCAATTACGTTCAGATATCTGAGGATCATGGTAAGACCTTTGAATTTATGAATGAGGAAACAAAGCATGTAGACAGCCATGCCATGGCTTTTAAAATGTCTGATCCCAGTTATCTACTTTTTGGAACAGATGGTGGCTTATATGAAAGCTTTGATCATACCAAAACCTGGCGTTATGTGAGAAATCTGCCCATTACCCAGTATTATAAAATAGCGGTTGACGATTCAGAACCTTTTTATAATATTTATGGGGGTACTCAGGATAACGGTTCTCATGGCGGTCCCTCACGCACGCTAAGCGAATCTGGAATAAAAAATTCTGACTGGTGGATAACTCTGGGTGCAGATGGTCACCAGTCTGCTATAGAGCCGGGAAATCCTGACATCACCTATGGAGAATATCAACAAGGTATGTTGTTCAGGATAGATCAAACCACAGGTGAAAAAGTATTGATTCAACCTCAACCGGGCGAAGGAGAGCCTTATGAAAGGTTTAACTGGGATGCTCCCATTCTCGTAAGTCCGCATAAACCTACACGCTTATATTTCGCCTCACAACGTGTCTGGAGATCAGAGAACCGGGGAGATGAATGGACAGCAATATCCAGTGATCTTACTCGAAACCAGGATCGCCTTACTTTACCAATTATGGGTGCGCAACAAAGCTGGGATAATCCCTGGGATGTTGGCGCGATGTCTAATTACAATACAATCACCTCTCTTGCAGAATCTCCCAAACAGGAAGGTTTATTATATGCAGGAACAGATGACGGAATAATACAGGTAAGTGAAGACGGAGGTAATACGTGGAGAAAAACAGAAGTAGGAAAAATATCGGAAATACCGGCCACTGCCTTTGTAAATGACCTGCGGGCCGATCTTTTTGATGCTAATACTGTTTATGCCGCTTTAGATAATCACAAGTATGGAGATTATAAACCTTATTTATTAAAAAGTACGGATAAAGGAAAAAGCTGGAAAAGCATGAATGGGGATCTTCCGAAAAATTTGATTACCTGGCGCCTGGTACAGGATCACAAACAAAAGGATCTTTTATTTGCTGCTACCGAATATGGAATCTATTTCACTAAAAATGGAGGCAATAACTGGATACAGTTGAAAGGAAATTTACCTGTTATCTCTTTCCGGGATATCGCTATACAGCGCAGGGAAGATGATCTTGTTGGAGGCAGTTTTGGAAGAGGAATTTTTATTCTGGATGACCTGAGTCCAATTAGGGAGTTTAATCCTAATATGCTTACTGGGGATGCAAGCTTATTTGATGTCAAGCCAGCTTATAGGTACATTGAAAAGGATGCTCTTTACGCTCAGGGAGCTACAGAATATGCTGCCGAAAATCCCCCTTATGGTGCTGTTTTCACATACTTTTTGCCTGAAAAATTCAAGTCGGCAAAAGAACTGAGACAGGAGAAAGAAAAAGAATTAGCCGAGGAAAAAGAACCCACTCCTTTTGCGGGATGGGAACAACTGGAAGAGGAAGTAAGACAGGAAGCCCCTGCTATCTTTCTAACCGTAAAAGATAAGGATGGTAAGGTTGTGAACAGGGTAAAAGGTACAAATGAGCAGGGTTTCAACCGTGCTAACTGGAAACTTGATTATGCAGATAAAAGCGGAGTTATGTTAGGAGAGTCCGAAGAAAATTCAGGCCTCCTTGTAACAACCGGGGAATATACCGTAAGCCTTGATCTCAATGAGAACGGAACCTTTCAAAAACTTGCGGGGCCGGAGGTTTTTCAAGTCGTACCCTTAACCAAAGGAGCTTTGGATGGAGCTTCTAATGCGGAGATTGAAGAGTTCAGGAAACAGTATGAAGATTTTAACCAGAAGTTAACAGCGGCGAATACTGTTCTGGATAAAAATTTACAAAAAATCGATGCCATGAAACAAGCCTTACAAAAAGCTTCAAATCCCAATAATGATATTTTTACTCAACTGCATCAGGTAAGAGAACGTTTATTGGACCTGGAAAAGGCTTTGAAAGGGGATAAAGTGAAAGGAGAAGTTGGGGAACGTTCTAATCCTACCCCAGGCAATGCAAGACGTATTGCATCTTCAGCGTTAAATACCACTTATGGGCCAACGGCTAATCATAAAGCTGCTTTTCAGGCAGCAAAAAATCAACTGGAGAGAATAACGACAGAACTTAAGGAAATGAACCAACAGGTTATTCCTGAATTAGAAAAACAACTTAAATCTGCGGGAGCACCCTGGATCGAGGGTCAGGAAATTCCGGACTAAGATTTTAATATTACAGATTAACGAGACTGTCTGGAAAGTTCTAATTTTATCAAGCTGATTTCAGCTTCTAACATGTTTTAAAATCTAACGTGTTATATCCTGAAACAATCCCGAAAATTTTCGGGACATGTTGACGATTTAAAAAACTTTTCAGACAGTCTCTTTTTATTGTTCAGTGACATGCCCGATAAAATTTTTAAGATCAAACTTTATAATACCTCCCTCTCCCGGTCTATAGTCAAGACGATTTAGCAACAGGTTTAATTGCATTAATTATTTTTATTTTGCGAGAGTAAACCCTGCTCTTTTAGCCAGGCAGCAGTCTTTTCCATACCTTCATCCAAATTAACCAGAGGTTTCCACCCTAATAAATTTTGAGCCTTACCTATAGGAAAGAATTTATTACCTGTAGCCATTTCTATAAATCCCTTGTCTATTGGCGCCTGAATTCCGGGAATTTTATTTGCCGCTGCCATGATACGTGCTATAAAAACCGGTATTCCTTTTGGTTCTTTTCCACATAATTCTCCATAGTAATTCATAAATATTTTCCAGGTAGTGACTTCAGAAGAAATATTAAAGGCCTCCCCGGGTGCCTCAGGATAAGTTGCAGCACGCACGAGGGCATCAATCACATCATCGATGTAAACCGGGTTAAAATTCGATTCTCCGTCTCCCAAAAAAACAGGTTTACCCGAACACACATTATTGAACATTGTGGTTGTCCATATACCATTTCCAGGCCCGTATACCATTGAAGGACGTAAGACCGTTAGTTCAATTCCATATTTCTGCGCCTGCTCAAATGCAATTTTCTCACCACGAGCTTTGGTTCGGGGGTAAGAGGAAGGATGATCAAGAGCCAAAGGAGTGGATTCGTCTACCACAGAAATACCCTTCATATCATAAACACCTACAGTGCTGATATGGACAAACCGTTTAACTCCAGCTTCTGAAGCTGCTTTTATCATCTCATTTGTTGCCTTAACATTAACGAGTTCAGCAATTGAAGGATCTGCCGAGAGGGCTCCTGCGCAATTGAATAAAATTTCTACCCCTTTTAGACTTTCCTTAAGAACAATGGGATCTGTAAGATCTAATTTTTTAAACTCCACATTGTGTTTTTTAAGAGCTTTGGCCCGTTTAAGATCTCTACCAACCCCCACAACCTGTGCATTTTCTTTATTAGCCAGTCGTTCGGAAAGACGGGATCCTATAAAGCCGGTAGCTCCGGTTACCAATACACGGGAGTCTGATAAATTTGATTGTTTCATAGGATGATTTTTAATTTAAATTGAGATTTTCTATTTTACTTATTCCCCCTTTTTCTCTTCAAGATAAAATTCCGCTTCGGGCCATGGGGTCCCTTTCTGGCGCAGCCGCTCAGGTTTTCCGTCAGAACCAAGATTAAAGGTCCAGAGTACCCATCTGTCTGCCCACTCCGGCCTGTCGAAGGTGAACTTGAAAGTATCATGCTGCCAATGCTCCAGGGTTCCGGAAACATAATCACCCCAATGTAAATTCAGTATGCCATCGTCGGAAGTAACTTCTACTACACCATAAAGCGGATCCTTATAAATGCCGGTATAGTCTTTAAGGGGAAGGCCCGGTTTCGTATTTGTTTGCCGAGCCTCCTGCATTTTCATGATCCGCTGGTTCTGCTTCTCTTCGCCTTCTTTCGCCAGATTTTCGTAAATTGTTTTTAAGTCTTCACTCCAATCGCGTGCCGGTTCATCATCATACAGGTCGAAAACACGATACATCAGTGCATGGCGAAGTTCAGCGTGGTCCCGGTTTGCTAAGACGTAAACTCCCACGTTCTCCTCCCGAATCATCCCGGCAATGGCAACAAGGCCTGCGATGCTTCCCGTATGGAAATCGATCTTTCTGCCCTCATAGTCGTGCTGAAACCAGGCGAGCCCGTATGTGGTCCAGTTGGGATGAGTAATCTGGGTGGTCGGGTAAAATGCATCGCCAGGAATAATCGTCTGCGGGTTAAACAATTCATCGCAGGTGGATTTTTCCAAAAGGGACTTTCCTTCTCTAGTCTGGCATTCCCGCAAAAGGAAAGCGATCCAGCGCGACATGTCTGTAGCGCTCGTCCAGATGGAGCCCGCTGCTCCAATGGCATCAGCACTCATATTCCCGATGGGCTGCAGTTCCTTATCTATATAGTCATGAGGACTGGCCACATTGTTCATCTCACCGGTATCAGCCAGGCGGGTGGTGCTGCGTTGCATCTTAAGCGGATCGAAGATCCGGGTCTGCACAAAATCGTTCCAGGATATACCGCTTACATTTTCTATTACCTGCCCGGCAAGAGCGTACATGATGTTCTGGTAAATAAATCCATCGCGTAGTGGATAGGCCGCTTCGGTATGCACCAGACGATCGAACATCTCCCGGGCCGAAGTTTCCGGATCGAACCAGAAAAAATCGGTATTTGGCAGGCCCGCCCTGTGTGTTAACAAGTCTCTCACCGTAATATTAGCTGTTAGATAAGGATCTGCCAGCCTAAAGGTAGGAACGTGCTTTATGACGGGATCATCCCATTTTAGTTTATCCTCATCCACCAGCATGCCAATGGCGGCAGCTGTGAATGCCTTTGTTGTTGAGCCGGCAGAGAACAATGTATTTTCATCAACAGCTCCCGGTTTACCCACCTCACGCTCACCATAACCTTTGAGAAAAACTACCGAATCATTTTTTACGACTGCAATAGAAAGCCCGGGCACATCCCAGTCTTTTATTGCCTGCTGTACATAGACATCAAATTCTATCACATCAAAATGAACAGGCGCGGTTTGAGCTTGTGTCTGGAGAGGTTGGAGGGTAAAAAGAACTATTATCCCTAGCAACAACTTAAACGAACCGAGGTGAATTATAGACATCTGTTTTGACTGGATTTTCAGTTTTTGATTTTTCATTATCCGTTTATTTGATTTACTTGATTAAATTTATTATGCTTTACTCTTTCTGCTCTACCCGCTCATATTCCCTATCCATCGTTCTCAATCGATCCTGCTTTTCTTTTAAAATTTGATTTCCTGTGCTAATACATGATCTTTACCCAACAGAAGGCCACCAGTAAAAGAATAAGAGAATAGAAGTTTTTCATTAGTAAAATGGTTTAATGGTTAGCACGTAATAATTCTTCCAGTCCTTGCTTTTAATGTTTATTGACAGGAAGAGATCACAGAAAACGATAAAAATCAGGGCCGGTTAATTGCTGATATCACAGCGATACCGGATCCGTGATTTCTCAATTAGAGATGTATATCTTTTTTCTATGATTACTTTCACAGTTTTTTAGCCGGGTATATAAATCAAAAATTCCCTAGCGGGAAGGGCCGTGGGGGGAGAAAATAAAAGTAGTTCCTGACTATTTTCTATTTTTTGATTTCTTAAATATATTAGAATAATTGTTAAAATACAAATTATAAATAGCTGACCAGCAGTAAAAAAAGATATTATTGTGAAATTTTAAAGCTTTCTTAAAAAAGCGATATTTAGCTTTTTACAGACTATTCCAACAGAAAAGGTAAAAAGCTGATATAAAAATATCAGGAATTCAATGCGTCTTCAATTCACCTCAATTTTAGAGATCGTTTTTATATAGTGACCTTTACACAAAATTTTCAAAATGATCATCATTGGATTAGATGCTGCGGTTCAGGATAAAGATATAGGTTGTGTACTTGGAAATTATAGCGAAGGATCATTAAAATTATTAGGTAAATGGGAAAGAAAACAACCGCTTACCGATTTTATAACGGATGGAATAAAAGAATCGGAAAAAGCAATTCTGGCTATAGATGCTCCACTTGGATGGCCAGTTTCTTTCAGAAAAATATTAAATACACACTCTGCCGGCCTATCACTGGATACAGATCCTGAGCTGTTTTTTAAAAGACAAACAGATCTGGATATACGCCAACGGTTTAAGAAATGGCCGCTTGAGATAAGTGCGGACAGGATCGCGCGAACGGCATTTTTTACCCTGAACAGGATTGGTAAAATCGAAAAAGACTTAGATTACAAACTTAATTTACTGTGGTCAATACAGGATCTGGAAAAATACGGAATGCTGGAAGTGTATCCTGCCGCAACACTACTCTCCCTTGGATTTTCTATAAAAGGATATAAAAAAGATAATGCCCCTGCGCGTGATAAGCTTTACGATCAGCTGAAAAAAATTTACAATTTCAACAATTTTGAAAGCATTGATTTGACAACCATAGATCATGATTTTGATGCCCTGGTTTGCTGCCTGGCCTGTGTGGATTTTATAGAAGGAAAATCACTGCCACCGGCAAAGATAGATTCGGACATTAAAGAAGAAGGCTGGATATGGGTGAAGGGAAGAAATGATCATTAAGGATTAAAATGTGAAATATGAATGGAACAATAGAAAATTCCGGGTGCCGGTAATTTAACTTCTTAAAATCTAAATTACCGCCTTATAAGAAAAAAAAATCAGATATTGTTAAACCATCATTGAGATTAGAAATTAGATGAATCCCGTCTTATTCTCACTCTGCAAACTTCCGTATCAGCCTAATATCTTCAAGATTGACCTTTGTGTTTTCATATTTCACTTAACCTCCAGTACCCCCATCATACCCTGATCTTCATGATCCAGGATGTGGCAGTGATACATCCATTTTCCTTTGTAATTATCATAACGCACAATAAAGCGGGCCTTTTCAAAACCGGGAACATTTACTACATCCTCCCATTTCCGTTGAGATACCGGAACATTGTTACGATCAATCACCTGGAACTGAAAACCGTGTAGGTGAAATGGATGATCCATTCCTACCAGGTTCCTAATCTCCCATATTTCGGTCGCTCCCAGTTCTGCGGTTTCATCAATACGTTTCATGTCCATAGTTTTGCTGTTGATCTTTCCGTTGCTCATACGCATTATTCTGGTCTCTGTCGCATCTTCAATTTTTAATGTTGGAATTTTACGCAGGGTTTTTGGCACTACAAATTGTTCTTCAACCGCTGGTTCAGAAGTGTAACTGAGTTTCAAAAGTTCCCGCGTCTTATCCCAATCTTCAGGTCTGAACATTGGCATATAACGATCGTAAGGAAGTGCCTGCAGTACCGCTTCACTTCCGGGTTTCCCGGTGGCCCGCACAAGAAGTTCTGCGCGTTCCCCGTTTCCTAATAGAATCTCTTCCACCTCTTCCGGATGTTCAAATAAACCACCATCGCTACCAATAAGTGTAAAAGTATGATCTTTTAATGCAAGCCTGTAGGTTCTGGCTCCGGAGGCATTGACTATTCTCCATCGCTGCACTTCCCCGCTTCGAATAGTTAGGCTTGGCATGATTTCATCATTGACAAACAAAACATTTCCTTCCCGGCCATTCATATCGTCAATTTTCTTCTGCCGCGAATTCGCCTCTGCAAATTCAATCTGCCCATTTTCATCAAACCGGTTATCAGACAGGATCAGGAGATGTTCCGTCAGGGAACCTGGCAGGGGATCGTTTGGATCGCGCACGATAATTCCCCCGTAAAGTCCCATCCCCACCTGCCAGGCAGTGCGGTGATGAGGATGTGGATGATACCAGTAAGTACCTGCTGTGCCTTCATGCAATCTAAATGTGTAGGTAAAGGATTCACCGGCTGCGATTGGGTGAAACGGACTGCCGTCCATAATAAAAGGCAAATGCAGGCCGTGCCAGTGTACAGTAGTCATCTCAGAAAGATTATTTGTGAAATGAACAATAATACTATCGCCTTCAAATGCCTCCAGCATAGGCCCGGGAACCGTTCCATTATAAGCAAAAACATCTGATTCGCTGCCGGGCTTCAGGGAAAGACGCTCCGGGGAAGCAGAAAGTTCCACTTCCACAATTCCCGGTTCAGAAGAAATGTTTTTAACACCGGATGTCCGGCTATTTTCTTTCCACTTCTAACAATAGTGGAAGGGTTTTCAGGTTCTTTTTCCTGCCCATAGACAGTCAACTCAGCACCTCCCGCTGTGATGAAAACGATTGTGACTAATATTGCTATTCCTGAGATTACTAAAATTAATATCTGCTTCATATAATTTATTTTAACTATTTTACTGTTATTTCTTTCAAAACACCCCGGGAACCGGTCATCTCGGAAACAAAGAGATATCGCCCCGGATCCAGATCCACCGTTAAATAACCTGTTTTACCCAGCTGCAGGATATGCATACCTCCGAGAAAAGTGGCAGGTGCGGGTAGCCACAGGCCGCTATTGTTTAGCCGGTACACCTAATCGATTCCCTTTATTCACATTGTGCATGTAGCATCCACTGTGTTACGGCAGTTTTCTTCAATCTACAGTAAATGTTTTATACAAACCCTGGCCTTGAGATACAAAAACAATCCATGCATAATCCCCTGGTTCTGTTATATTCACTGAAAAGTATGCGTTGTCTGCCACTCTCTCGACTTCGATACCGCCAAGAAATTCAACAGGAGAAGGGGATTTCAACCCTCCAATTTTATACCAATCCATCCACTCATTTACTTCATTTAGGTCTGTTTCCTCTTCCAGGCGCACCAGGTGCAGATTGTTGTGGTAGGATCGTCCATTCCCATTCTTGTTTAATTCAACTTCAAAGGCATGCTTTCCTGTTACTGGGGCCCAATCTATTTCAATTTCTTTTTCGTGCAGGGTAATTCGTGATTCCGGATTTGGTACAGGGCTGTCTGCAGTATCTTCCCTGACCGTGAACTCCCAGTGCATTCCCTTCATTATATGGATAATTCCCTCCTCCGTTTTCAGCCAACAGATCAACAGATATTCCCCCGGTTCCAGGTAAACCGTTCTTTCTGCAGTTGTTCCTGGAGATGCCAGTCCGCGAGCATTTAAATAACGGAGGCCGTCGGACCAGGCGGGCAAAATTTCATTTCCTCTGTCGCTAATTCCAGAGCGCTCTAAAACCCCATCCTGATATTCACGTAACAAGGTTTCCCAGGCGATCATATAATCCGTAAGATAATCTTCATGGGTAACTCCATCGGGAAGCTTTACCAAACTTATCTCATGCGTTTCACTGGCCATCTGGTTACTTAAAATAAATGTAACCCATCCGGATGGAAGTTGATTGGGTGCATCAACATCAAACGCGTGATCAATAGCCTCCACATGAACGACCGTTTCCTGAGATTGTCCGTGTACCAGGCTGGACATCAAAAAGACTAAACTCATAATAATGGTTGTTATGTTAAACATTAATCCTTTAAATAAATTCGACATCTTTTCTTCTTTTTTTTTAATTGTTAGTACTATTTTTGAATTCCTTATTGCTGTTCCTGAGATTATTACTGAAAATGAGGAATGCTTCATAATGATTTACTATGACTATTTCACCCTAATTTCCTGAAATATACCCTTATCCGCCGCAGCCCCCGAAACGAACAGATACCGACCCGGCGAAAGATCTATCGTAAAATATCCCGGGCTGTTTAATGGCAGGAAATGCATCCCTCCAATAAAAGTTGCGTGATCGGGAGTGGGTTCACGCATGCCGTTCGGAGAATACCAGTTCATCCATTGTACCACTTCCTGCAGGTTCGCGCCGGCACCTAATCGTGCTACATGAACATCATGACCTAAACCCTTATCAGGTTTTTCGGTTATTTGCACCTCCACTACTCGCTTTCCGGCAGTAAGATCTCCATGAACTTCCAGCTCAGTATTGGAAACTTTGATTAGCAAGTCAGCCTTTGGCGCAGTTCCACCGGAATTTTTATCGAGTACCCGAATTGGTCTGGCCATTCCTTCCATAAAGTGGATTTCCCCATCTTCCGTTTTAATATAACATTCCATAGCATAATTACCCGGAGGCAGGTTGATAGTAGTCTCTGCTACTCCACCCCGCATTACAAGACCTGCTCCACCCATTCTTTCTACGCCCCAAAACCATTCAGGAACAGTCTTACCTAATATACCAGTTATCTCCTGGGGAGTAATTTTTCCATCCCTAAGTTGATACCACGCCTTGTTGAATGGGGGACCGGCCTCAGTTAAATAATCATCTACTGTTTTGCCCTCAGGTAAACGACTAAAAAGAATAAGATGGGGATCCTCACCTTCATTGCTGAATCGGATATTCCTCCACCCGGATTCTATTTCATCCGGGGCTTCAAAGGCGTAATCTGTTGCAGTTATTACTACTACTTCACTTTCGCCATTTGCCCTAACGGTTGTTGAATTCTGTGCTTGTAATAGAGGGTAGCATAATATTAGAAGGATAGTAACAATTGGAATTATACTTCTTATCATTTTTATACTTTTCATATAATCCTGTACTTAGTTATTTAATTATCTCCTTATTAAACAATAAGTTATCGTACTATAATATATTTAGAAATTCAAGTCACTAATAAAAAGGCTTTGTATCAATGACTTTTGTCACAGCTTAAATTCCTATTAAACAACCATAATGGAATGATATAAAACCTTCTAAACTCTCTTCTATTCCACAGTTACTTCCTTTGCAACTCCTAAATAACCGGTGTATTCGGAATAGAATAGATATTGGCCAGGTTCCAGATCCAAACTAAAGTAGCCGGTACCACCTTCAGGAAGCAGTTGCATACCTCCAATAAAAATTACCGGACTGGGGTTTTGCAGGCCATTAACATCAAACCAGTTCATCCATTCAGCCACCTCTTGTGCGTCAGTGTCTTCTGTAAGGCGAGCAACATGTACATTATGGCCATATCCTTCTTCCGGATTCTCTGCCACATGAACGGAGATGGTATGATTACCGGGAGAGAGATTGCCATCGATTGCCATTTCAAAATTTGAAAGCGTGATGGCGATATCTGCCTCTGGGGCAGCTGCCTCTGATGGCGTATCGGTTACCTTGAGCTCTCGCAGCATTCCTTCCATGGAGTGTAATTCTCCATCTTCGGTTTTCATATAACACTCCATAGCGTATATACCGGGTTCCAGGTTCAGGGTCACATTTGTGATCCTGCCGGGAGATATAAGACCGGCCCCTCCTGCAAACTCCAGAGTCCAGAACCATTCGGGCATTTGTGCTCCCAGTCTCTCCATAACTTCCTCAGTGCTTATTCCTTCATCCCTCATCGCATACCAGACTGCGTTAAATGGCACAAGTGCATCCCCCGCATATGCATCAAAAGTTAAACCTTCCGGTATCTTAGTCAGGAACAGGAAATGTGGTTCATTCCCTTCATTTTTGTACTCGAAAGTTGTCCACCCGGATTCTATTTCCTTAGGTGCATCAAAGGCGTAATCTGTTGCAGTTATTTCTACTACATCAGATAGAGTATCCTGTTCATATGCTATTGTTTTCTGTACTCTTGCTTCCTGGGCCCAAGAATTTGTACCGGAAAACAGCAGAGAAACCAAAAAAATGATACATACGAAATAATTTTTAAATATTGTTTCCATGGCATATAGGTTTAAAATATTGATCTATCGGTTTTTTTTTAAAGTTGTGGTTTTTTCCGTCTCACTTCCCTTTTAAATCTGAATTAAAAATCATGACCTGCGTATTAAAAATGTTTTTTCAATTGGGGTTTAAAAAATACTTTCAGGCAAAGGGCAGAAGAATAGCCCTAAAATTCCAACCTGCGAGAAAAAGTGTAGGGATTAAAATGGCCTCGACAGGAATATTTGATCTAATATACTAAAATGTAGATAGTTGAATAAATCTTAAGAGGTTACATCGAAACTATGCATCAAGTGTTTAATAAATAAGAACAAAAAGATCATTAACTTTTGCTAATGATCTTTTTGTAAGGATGCACCTTTACATTATCTGCCTGACGGCACTGTAAAAACCTCCAACATTTCCTTGCTCACTGGTTGGGGAGCTTCAACAATAAAGGCATAAACCCGGTTTTA
Source organism: Salegentibacter tibetensis (assembly GCF_020164485.1). GTDB lineage: Bacteria > Bacteroidota > Bacteroidia > Flavobacteriales > Flavobacteriaceae > Salegentibacter > Salegentibacter tibetensis. The sequence continues at coordinate 146,626 of NZ_JAIQZA010000002.1, read as the reverse complement.
ATCAAAATATCATGACTCCTGTTTTTATACCTGAAGGTGGTCCATCCTGAAGAACTAGCATTTAATCAAAAAAAGCGGGGTTTTCTTTTTAGAAAATCCCGCTTTCAAAGTTTCAATTAAATACATTTATTCTGTTAAATCATTATTTAGTATGTTCCCTTTTGTTCCTTTACACGGCGTTCTTTAGTTACGGTATATTCGGGTGAACCAAAAGTTCCTCCAAAGAAACCAGCTAAGGCCCCAAGCAGTAGCACACCAAATGCAATGATACTAAAAGTACCTACGGCATCAGTGAATTTGTCGCTAAACTCTACCGCTTTCTGTTTAGCATCTGCGTAAAATTCTTCGGCATCATTTATTGCTTCCTCAATTTGCTGTTCCCAATTCTGGACCATTCGGTCAATTTCAGTCTCGCTTAGATCGCTATTTTGGGTGAGGTATTCTTTAAGCTCCTCTTTCTTTAGATATTCACCATCACCCTCAAGGTTTATTTCCAGGCCACCTTCTTCATTAATATCAAATTCCAGGTCGTTAAAGAACTCTTCTATATCCATAGATCTTATTAAGCCTTTTACCTTTGAATCGGTTTCCGAAATACTTTCTCGGGTTTCCTCAGTAGCATCCTCTGGCAATACATCGTATCGCTCTGCTGTGCTAACAACCTGCAATACTTCTTGCTTTACTTTTTCTAAAGTTAAGTTAGCTTTTTCCTGTGATTGCTGCTCTGCCTCATCTACCTGTACGGTTATCTGCTGTGAGTTATCTCCACCAAACAATGAAGATACGGTGTTACCCAAACCACTCATTATAGAACCTACTGTAGAAGTAAGAAAATAAAATGTAACAACGGCATATAGTGCCCAGGCCAAAAATCCGTGTAGACCCCCATCTGCTCCCGAAGTAAATCCAGACATCCTGCCTGCTACCATACCCCCAACGAAAAGTGCAGCAAGATTAGACAAACCCCACCAAATTATTGTTCCGGTGCCCAATCCCGCGAGAGGATCAGATTCTGTCATCGGGTTTATAGAACTTAAGCCAATACCAAGTCCTAATAAATTTAATAAGAAGGCTACTGCGAGTGCAGTAAGTGCGCCAGCGAAAATTGCTCCCCAGGAATTTCTTCTAATTTTTTCCTCAAAACCTCCGGTGTTCGTATACTTTGTTGCCATAATAATATTATTTTTACAACAATTTATTAACTACTATAACATTATTCATATAATATTGCTTTATTTAACACTTATAAAAACACTTTTTAACAATAAATTAGAATAAAAAATAAATGCAAAATTTAGGTTTGAAGATTTTAATTTTTCGAAGTTTAAATTCGTTGGAAGTTAAGTTGGCTCATTTTTAATTCTAATCAGAAAGAAAGAAGAGAGGAGCAAGCTTAAAATAAGCATAAGAACTTATACTATTGAAGGTGCCAATACCACGGCTCAGCCGAAAAGATATTGACTTCCCTAATAAAATGATGCTGGAAATTTTAAGGGGGAATATTGATTACATGCGGCCGATAGACTCCCCCCCTCCCCGCGATTCTGAAATAGTAAAAACTAAAATTGAAGTATTCCTAAAAAACCGGAAGAAATTAAATTATGCCCCCATGTTCCTGACCACCAGGTTAAATTGAGGCTTTTGAGATATTTTTAGAATTTATAAAAAAGAATTATTTAGTCCCGGTCGTGCTTAAAAGCTGCCATCACTCTAAAAATATGCATGATTGCGGGAAAAACTGCATCCATAGATTCTTCAGCACCCTTCGTAGAGCCTGGCAGAGCAAGTACAAGGGTGTTTCCTATTAATCCCGAAACCGAACGCGAAAGCATAGAATAAGGTGTTCTATCCTGTCCGTAGGCTCTTATGGCCTCTTCAATTCCCGGGATAGGGCGTTCTAGTAATGGTTGAATAGCTTCCGGGGTTACGTCCCGGGGAGATAGGCCGGTACCCCCGGTTAAAATCACCAGATCTACTTTTTTATGGCATTTTTCTTTTACAAGGCTTTGAATTGTTTCTTTCTCATCTGGAATAACCCGGTAATCTTCTACTATTACCTGATAAGCTTTTAGCTTTTCCATGATAACCTTTCCTGCCTTATCCTGCTTCTCCCCCGCTGAAATTGAATCGGAACAGACAATGACACTTGCTGAAATTTGATTTTCCTCAACTACCTTGCGGTAATCGGTTTTTCCGCCTTTTTTCTCCAGAAGCTTAATTTTTTCAATACTTATTCCTTTATCTATAGGCTTTAGCATATCGTACATAGTGAGGGCAACTACTGATGCTGCATGCATGGCTTCCACCTCAACCCCTGTTTTATAAATAGTATGTACCTCAACATTAATATAAACCTCGAGGTCTTCAATATTGTAGGTAATATTTGTATATTCAACCGGTAAGGGATGGCAATCGGGAATCATTTCACTGGTGCGCTTTGCCGCAAAAAGTCCTGCTGTTTTCGCCATTTCAAACACATCCCCTTTGGGAACTTTTTTCTCCTCCACCGCCCTAATCGTATCAAGGCTGCTTACCTTAACCACAGCTTGCGCTATTGCCTTTCGAAGCGTATTGCTTTTATGAGTAATATTTACCATTTTTATCTATTCAATATCTAGGTATTCACTTTCCATTTTTCTCCCTGGTTCTCAAGAAGTTCCTTTCCCCAAACCGGTAGCTCATTTTTAATCCTTTCTACCAGTTCTTCACAAGCATCTATTGCCATTTCCCTGTGTTTGGAGGATGTAAATACAAACAGGCATATTTCCCCGGTTTTCACTTCCCCCAGGCTGTGATAAATATGCATACAGGTAAGCTCATATTTTTCAAATATGGCTTCCCGAATTTCAAATGCCTTTAGAAGGGCCATCTCTTCATAAGCTGTATATTCTATGGCGCTCACTACGCTACCCTCCTTTTCATCGGCCCGCACCTGCCCCAAAAAAATAGAATGAGCTCCTATATTGGTTTTGGCGCTATGATTTTGAATAGATTGGGCTATCTTTTCTGAAGAAATAGGTCCTTCTACAAATATATTTTTAGGTTTACGTGTCATTTTTATTCAAATTTAAAGGTGAAGAAGGATGCAAAATACCTCCTTCTACCGAAAATATTTTCTTTTCGGGAAATTGCTGTTTCAGTTCGTGTGCCAGTTGCCGGCTGCGTTGCCCCGACGCACAAACCAGAAGAATATTCTCATAAGCTGAGAGAGCTGCAGCGTTCTCCTTTATTTTTTTCATTGGGATCCTGGTTAAAAATTCCTTTTCCAGTAATGGCTTTTCTCCGGTTTCCCTGATATCTACCAGTAGGCTATCATTCATATTTAGCGTCCAATCCATAGCCTTTTCCCAATTTATGCTCTCTGCGAGTCCGCAGTTGATGTTGTAATCCCTGCTACGAAAATCTTCTTCAGAATCAGGAAGATTATTCCTGCCGCTAGGATTAGCCTGTATGGCCACTTCGTAAAATGATGAATTCTTAAGATTGAAAAAAAGTATTTTTTCTGCAAGTACTTTTCCTACTCCCGAAAGTATTTTTATTACCTCCGCGGCTTGAAGCGTTCCTATAATACCCGGAAGAACACCTAAAACCCCGGTCTCAGCACAATTGGGAATTTGATCCCGTCTGGGCGGATTGGGATAAATATCCCGATAGTTCAATGCAATCTGCCCAAAATTAAAAGCCATCACCTGCCCTTCATATTGATAAATAGCGCCCATTACCAGGGGTTTTTTAAGTAGTACACAGGCATCATTAATAAGATAACGGGTGCCAAAATTATCTGTCCCGTCTACCACTACATCAAACAAAGAGATTACCTCCAGGGCATTATTCGTATTCAGATAATCAGAAAAAACTTCAAAACTTAAATCCGGATATTTTTCCTTAAGAATTTCGGCTGCAGTAGAGGATTTAGGCTTACCTGTATGTTGGTGTCCAAAAAGCGTTTGTCTATTAAGGTTAGACTCACTTATAGTATCCCCATCAACTATTCCAATAGTACCCACTCCGGCAGCCGCAAGGTGCAGGAGAGCAGGACAACCCAATCCCCCGGCTCCTACCACAAGAACGCGGGCGTCGGAGAGTTTTTGCTGTCCTTCTATCCCAAAACCGGGCAATATGGTTTGGCGTGAAAATCTATTCATCCCCCTGAAAATGGTGGTAATAGGGCAATTTCCTCGTTCCCTCGCAGGCGAGTATTTTGCTGTATAAGCTGTTGGTTCACCGCCAGGGAAAAGTCCATATTCCTTAGATCCGGATATTCATCATAGAGACTGTTTAATAATTCTTCGGTATCCTGCTGCTGTGGAAAATAAAATTCCTGCTCCGGCAATTTTTCAGCGATTATACCAAAAGCTTTTACGGTTAATTTTTCCATTTCTTTTCTGCTTCTTTTCGTTCTTTTTCTGTATTGATATTTTTGAATATCTTACCCGAACTCTCGTTCTGGAAAGGTAACAAAACGTGTTCATTTTTCAGAATGAAATCGGTCATTTTTAGTTCTCTTACAGCTATGCTTTTCTTAATATTTTCCTTTAAAATTACAGGATAGATACTAAACAGGGGATTTATTTTTTGATTATACACAGAGGCGATTATCTGCCTATTATTTGCATTTTCCAGGAGCAATTCTATTGCTCCGGCGGTAACAAAAGGCATATCGCAGGCAAGGAGGATAACCATTTTTGCCTTTGTATTTTCCATAGCGGTAAGCAAACCACCCATAGGGCCTTTTTTAGGAATGACATCACTATAAACGGGAAGCATAAACTTTTTATAGGCAGGATTGTTCGCAATAATTTTAGTGGATATTCCCAGTATTTGCAATTCCTTAAGCACATGTAAAATCATGGGCTGTTCGTTTAATCGTACCAGGCCTTTATCGCGCCCCATACGACTGCTTTTCCCTCCTGCGAGTACAAAGGCTTCTATGTTTGGATAATTTTTCAGAAAGAGTTTTATTTAATAGGTGATCCCGTCAAAATGAGAGTTAACCGCTGTTTCAAAAGCCTTATAATCAGAAACCTCAGGTCATGCCCATGAGGTATAAATTGGAAAACTATTTTATAATTTCGAGGCAAGCCCGCCTGAATGATTCGGGCAGGCCTCGGGGGAATTAAACCCTCAATGAGGGATTAAAACGAAGGGACCATAATCAGAATTAAATTAAATCCCGTACTGTCCTAAAAGCTAAAGACACTTAAAGATCGTAAACGTTTACTATGGTTCCCGCAGTTACCACCTCATTTTCCCCGGGTAATTCGAGCAGGCATTCTGCAGTGGCAAAGGCCTGTAAATTAAAGGATTGTTGTCCTTTTAAAAGTGACACTTCTCCCCCTGTTTTTTTTCCTTTCATAAAATAAGTTAAACCCGGTTTTTTCTCCACGTCTTCGGCAAGTGTTAACTGGTGGTCGGCGTCCCATACTGCGTTTTTACCCAACCAGAATCTTATGGAAGGTCTAACGTATTGTATAAAACAACTGTGAACCGAAGCCGGGTTTCCAGGTAGGGCAAAAACCATCTTTTTCTCTTTTTTTCCGACGAACAATGGTTTTCCCGGACGCTGTTTTATTTTATAGAAAAGCTCCCGTACCTTTGCTGTTTTCAGACAATCCTCAACAAAATCGTAATCCCCAACAGAAATTCCGCCACTAAGCAAGAGAATATCATTTTCAGAAAGAGCGCGATCAATAATTTTTTGAAGGCTGTTTTTGTCATCAGAGGCTTTATATCCCTGGATTTGCTTAACTCCATTCTCTTTTAAAAGAGCTTCAAGCATAGGCCCGTTGGAATTATATATCTCACCTTCTCTTAGAGGGGTACCCGGTTCTTTCAACTCATTACCCGTAACTATATAACCTACCCGGGGCGTAGTCCAAACTTTTACCTTTGCTACCCCAACCGAAGCGAGGAGGCCTATTTGTCCGGCTCCCAGGACCTGGCCTTTTTCAAGTATTTGTGTATGCTTTTCAGACTGGGATCCTTTTAGCCTTATATTACTCCCAATAGATATCTTATCTCCACTGTAGGCTATTTGGCCTTCTTTGATTACTTCTATTAGCTCTTGCGGAATTACGGTATTGGCCCCCTTCGGAATCTTTGCTCCTGTAAAGATACGGGCTGCTTTACCCGGGGAAATAATGGTTTCTGAAGTATCTCCTGCCTGGATCACATTTGAAACTTCCCACTCCTCATTATGCCCTTCAAAATTCATTGCATAGCCGTCCATAGCTGAATTATCAAAGGAGGGAACATCAATGGGAGAATATATATTCTCTGAAAGCACCAATCCAAGACATTCCCCAAGAGCGATCTCTTTAATTTGTCCCCTTTCTGAGTTTTCAGAAAGAATCTTTTTAGCCTGTTCTACTGAAATCATCCGCCAATCCTAATCATGCTTCGGTTCTCAAGTTGAGAGGTACTAGTATCTTTATACGATTTATTAAACTGCCCTCCCATCACTGCGTGTTTGCGTATAACTGATAACCTGATAAGCGGTTCTATATCTTCGCCCTTTCTTAGGGTCCCCAGTAAATCCATCTCATCTTTCCCAAAAAGACAATTCTTCATCTTTCCATCGGCTGTGATCCGCATACGGTTGCAATCGCCACAAAAATGTTCTGTCATAGTCGTGATAAAGGCAAAGGTACCTTCGTGGCCAATGGCTTTGTATTTTTTGGCGGTAGCATGAGGTTTATCCTTTAATTTCACCATATCATATTCCGCTTCCGCCCATTGCAGCATTTGCGTCGCTGTAATTACTTTCTTGCTGTTCCAGTGATTTCCTTCAAAAGGCATAAATTCTATCATGCGAACATGTAAGGGCAAATCCCTTGTGATTTCCACAAAATCAAGGATTTCCTTTTCAATCACACCCTCAATAGCTACTGCGTTAATCTTTACCCTAAAGCCTTCTTCCAGCAGCAATTGTATATTTCGCCATACTAAATCAAACTGATCTCTTTTGGTGATCTTTTTAAAAGTTTCTGCGTTCAGGGTGTCTAGGCTAACATTCACTGAGCGTATCCCAGCGGCTTTAAAGTCGTCAATAAATTTATGAACAAGAACAGCATTGGTGGTAAGACTTATTTCTACCGGAAATTTTGAGAGTCGGGATAAAATCTCCCTGAACTCCTTTCTAACAAGGGGTTCCCCCCCTGTAAGCCGAATTTTATTAACTCCCAGATTCACGAAAATGCTTGCAATTTTTTCAATCTCATCAACCTGCATGAGATGTTTATTGGGTAAGCATTGTATGTCCTCATCGGGCATACAGTACTGGCAACGAAAATTGCAGCTATCTGTAAGCGAAATCCTTAAATAATCGTGTATTCTTTTATGTTTGTCTACTAACATTCACTCCTGGTTTAGTATCTGGTTTCCTCTTCAAATGCTCAACACCCCCATTAAATCAGGGGGTATTTCATTTCATCCTCATCTTTGTGATATTTACCACAAAGATAAGCTGGGGTGTCATTCATTCTTCTAATAAAAATCATAATGTAAGAATTTTTTTTTTCTCCGTGAATTTCAAATGAAAAAATCTTCCCATTGTAATTTCATTTTCTTCCAACAAGCAGTCTTAATACTATAGCCGGAAAACAATATAACCCTGGAGTACCGATTAAACGTAGGCTACGGTAAGATCCACGGTTTGCTAAAAATAAAACCCCATGATTGCTTAAGGGTTTTAGTTGTTGGGATAACAATGTATAAGACCCCGGCAGGATTAACTTCGTTTTTCCTTTGGGCTCCCGCATGAAAATAGAAAGTCACCCCGCCCTCCGGGCAGCTTACTTTTTTATTTCCCTACAAATCGCTGAGCAAGCTCAGCTTTTCCGGAAAATAAAAGGAGCTGTCTCATTTACCAAAATGAGGCGGTTTTTTTATTAGATAGATTTTTTCAACTAGACATTGGATTTTTTTGATAGAAAATATATAGATGAGTGTTTCTAAGCACTCTTCTTTCTAATGTTATGGGCCAGAGCGTATAATCCGAACTCTAATTCTACTTTATCGAGCCATCGGTGAGTAAATCTTTTAAAATTTCTGTTGTATTTGATATGTGCAAAGACCGGTTCCACATCAGCTGTCCGTTTTCTTCGATTTATTTCCCCTATTTCAGATAATAGGGCTTCCCTGGCTTTTTGTGTATTGCTCCAGGATATGATTGCGCTCGACAATGCGATTGCTTTTCCCTTTAAAACAGGCGCCTCTTATTGGACAGCCCATGCAGTTTTGTGCTCTATACTTGCTATAGGTTTGCTTGTAACCGGATTTTGTGGCTTTGGTATTCTCAGATATTTTATCCATCCGCTGTCCCATGGGACATACATAATGGTCTTCCTTCTCATTATAATGAAGGGTGTCCCTGTGGAAAGGAGTTTTCTTTCTTTTCTTCCCCGCAACATTCTGTTCTTTATCGAAGGTGTTGAACTTTACATATGCATGGATCCCTTTATTGGATAACAATTCAAAATTTTCCTGGCTTCCATAACCAGCATCGGCAGTAAGGGATTCAGGCGCATTCTGGTATAGATATTCATAACGCTCCAGGTGGGGTTTTAAGGTATGAATGTCATTGGTGTCCTGATGCAAAGTGTAGTTAACAATAAACTGGTCTTCAGAGCTTATCTGTACATTATAACCGGGCTTGAGTTGCCCGTTTTTCATATGATCCTCTTTCATGCGCATAAAGGTTGCATCCGGATCGGTCTTGCTATAGCTGTTTCGATTACCAAGAGCTTCTTTCTGTTGTTCATACTTCTCCAGGTTAGCAGCAAAGTTCTTTACAATGTAACGGGCTTTAGCTTTTGCCTTGGAACTGGCCTTGTCATTCCCTTTGAGTATTTTATTAATCTTTTGAGCCGTTTTCTCCACCTTCTCTTTATCGACTTTTTTAAAATCCGGAGGAGTAGGATCCTGGTCTTCTTCATCAGCAATGCTCTGGGCATACTCCCACATTTCTTCAAGTTGCTGCATCATTTTCTCTTTGCGGGTCTTTATAGCGTTACCCCAGACAAAAGTGTATCGTCCGGCCACAGATTCGATCTTAGTCCCATCGGTATACACTTGCTTTAAAGTAACCAAGCCTTCCTGGGCAAGCAACAAAACTACCTGCTTAAAATACATCTTTGAGTTTTTTACTCCTAAAGCGAGCTATGGTATTATGATCGGCTACCTGTTTATTTGAAAGCCACATGAAATTGATGTTCTCACGCATGGCCTTCTCAATCTTCCGACTGGAATAGGTATTATCCATATAAGCATAGACCATCACCTTCAACATCATCTTAGGGTGATAACTGGGTTGACCGTCTTGACTATAGGCTTTTATCAATGGCTGGAGATCCAAATGCTCAATTACTCCATTGACGATCCTAACCGGATGGTCTTAGGGAATCAATTCTTCAATGGAGGGTGGTAATAGCCAATTTTGTTGCTGGTTGTAATCCTTAAATTTATGGCTCATTTATGTGATTATCAGTACTTAAAAATACGAAAATCCCAGTAAAAATGCAATCCAATACAGCTATAAAACAAAAAAACTGCCTCAAATTAATGAGACAGCTTGTTCTTCGTACCTAATCTTTATATATTATTTAACTATTAATCCTGTCCATTGTAAACCTGAATGATTTCTCCACAGGCTACGGGAAGTGTAGCGTCATATTCTCCTTCAAAAGTCATCCCATGAAGAACAATTGTACGATTTTCCAATGGCAATAGGTTTTCCAAACTGATAACCTCACCTTCTTCCTCAAACTCTTCTTCTCCAAGTTCAAAGGTTCGCTCATAATCTACATTTCCACTGGCATCGGCTACAGGCCAAGTATTTACAGGCTCAAAAAGATTAAGTAAAACCGGACCATAAAATGGTATACCTTCCACAAGATCTATTACGCCATCATTATTAGTATCGGCGGCCATAAATTCCGGTGATCCAAATGGAGGAGGACAAACCGCATTGGAGCCATCTTCAAAACCATGGATATGCTGAGGATGTATCATGTTTGACTCATAACCAGTAGCCCTTATTTTTACGGTTAATGAATTTTCCATTAACAAAAGAGTTGCTGTACCGTTTACTCCACTATTATTCATAGAAGAAAGAGGAGTAAAATAGATATCTGAATTTAATAATGCTGGGGAATCCTCAATATCACCGCAATTTCCTGCTTGAAAGTGGTAGTAGTCTACGTTGTCATCTCCATCCATTAGATCTCTTACATCACCATCGTTGATAACTCCGGCTCTTATTATTCTTTCTTCTACATCTTCGTAGGCATCTGAATTACGCAAGGTAATTTCAAAATAATACTCGTCCATACCGGCCCTGTCAGGTAAAAACATACATATCGGGGAAGTATAATAATCTCCGTCCTCAATATCCATTGTATTTTGAAGGTTTTCGTAAAGCATATCGCCTTTTTCTCCATTCTCAAAAGACCATACATTCACACTGTACATTGCGGGATAGTGTCTTCCGTCTTCGTCACAGTAGTTTCCAAATATACAGAACTCGATAGCTTCAGTTGCTTCAATATCAAAGAATTGATATCCATATAGATTTACATCTCTGTCATCAACACATAGCACTTCCACATCAAGATAGGTTTTTGATCCCGCCCTTAAATTCCAGGTACTGGCATCTCCACCTAAAGGATTTGCAACGAAATGGGCATACTCACTTCCAACTTTAGGAGCGACCCATAAAACATTATCCGGTTCCCCGTCATTGTCATCATCCGTCCAAACCACAAAGTCCATAAGAGTAACAGAAACATGTGTTTCGCCTGAAGCTACCGGAATTTCCAGATCTTCATCATAAGCAGTAGAATATCCGTTGGTATCCTCTAATATAGGTACTACAACCGTTACTTCTGTATTATTATCTCCATGTTCAATAGTGATTTGTGCAAAAGCAGGGTTTCCGTCAATACATTCACCTACATCAGCTCCTGCATGTTCTTTGTTCGTCATAGCTCTACTGAAATCCTGGAGAGCAGTTCCGAATGTAAGCGTAACACTTTCCTGATCGTTGTTCACGGTGTTTTCATCCTTACTACAGGAGGTAAAAATTAAGGCAAACGCTGCCAAATACATCAATTTTAATTTAAAATTTCTCATTGTTAATAAAATTTAGTTATTAATATTTATAATGGTTAATTGTAATTCCTACGTTTGATATCAATTCAAGTATTTTTTTGACATTCTAAAGATAATATCAATCACAAGGGGATGAAATGAGGGAATTCCCCTATTGGCTTGATTTTAACTGTTTGTTGTACGATAAGCCCAATGAACTTTACATAATAATTAACGGTATTTATACCTCCTCTGATAGGGAATACATCCTGTTAGTTTCGAATAATACTCTGGAGAAAGCTTTGAAATAGGAAAGAGAAGGAATAATTGTATTTACAGAAATCAATCAGAGATCATTCTCAAAATTGAGAAATAATTAAAATTTTATAGTAAAAAATTAAGATTAACTATGTGTTGCCCACTAAATTCTTCCCGTATTGATCATTTTGCAATATTTAGGTTTGATCCAAATAAAAACCGTTAGAAGTCAGTCTAGAGGAGTGAAAAATGTAGAATTCTTTTTGTACAGATTACCTACAATTTTTGCATAAACACAACAATTAGACTTGATCCCCTTTAGGCCTGATCCCAGAAAAAAGCTAAAAAAATTAATTGTGGACTATATGTGAACTAAAAAAGCAGAATTAACCCCAAAGAAAAAGCGCAACCTCTTTAAATACAAGTGGTTGCGCCCTACTTCTCTCGACATGTTATGACCCCGGCAGGATTAACTTCGTTTTTCCTTTGGGCTCCCGCATGAAAATAGAAAGTCATCCTGCCATCCGGGCAGCTTACTTTTTTATTTCCCTACAAAGCGTTGAGCAAGCTCAGCTTTTCCGGAAAATAAAAAAGTCTACACTCCCGTGTAGACTTTCTGTTTTAAGTGACCCCGGCAGGATTCAAACCTGCAACCCTCAGAGCCGAAATCTGATGCGCTATTCAGTTGCGCCACGGGGCCTATTAGACCTCACAGGTTTTGAAAACCTGTGAGGTCTCGATAATTATTTACTCAATTTACTTTTAACAATTGTAGAAATCCTTCTGCCATCTGCCTTACCGGCTAATTCATTGCTGGCCATCCCCATAATTTTTCCCATATCCTGCATTCCGCTGGCTCCGGTTTTGGTGATGATCTCGTCTACTTTGGCTTCAATTTCAGCTTCACTTAACTGCTCTGGTAAAAAAGATTCAATTACAGCCGCCTGGTTTTCTTCAGGTTCGGCTAGATCTGCCCTGTTTTGCTCCCTGTAAATCACAGCACTCTCCTTGCGCTGTTTTACCAGTTTCTGCAAAATCTTCAGCTCTTCATCTTCAGTCAATCCATCTTTCTCAGAGCTTTCAGTATTGGCCAGTAAAATAGCACTTTTAACCGATCGTAAAGCTTCCAGCTTTTCGCTGTCTTTAGCTTTCATAGCAGCTTTCATCTCTGCCATTACTTTATCCTGTAAACTCATATATAACTTTTGTCATTTCCGCAGCCTGTGCTGAATTTATTTCAGTATAGGCGGAAATCTTAATAGTGTCATTTTCGCGGCCTATGCTGAATTTATTTCAGTAAAGGCGGTAATCTTTGCAGCGAAGATAAAATATTAAAATTAAAATCCCCACTTATTCTCCCTGCAAAATTAAGTATCTTGAGACTGTGTAAAATATCTGACCCTATGAAAAAGTCCATTTTAATCGGCCTGTTTTTGCTAAGCTTTTCAATTTCAGCGCAACAGCGATTTATAGATGATTCCTTTCCGTTGAAACATACTGAAACTAAAACCTATGCCAACAAAAGCGGGGAAGCATTAAAGCTGGATATTTATCAGCCCGAAAAAGACACGATGCAGCAGAGGCCACTGATTATCTTTATGCACGGCGGCGGATTTTCTGGGGGCAGCCGTACCAATCCGGCAGAAGTTAAATTTGCCGAAATTGCTGCAAAAAAAGGATATGTAATCGTTCAGATTTCTTATAGATTAACCAGAAAAGGTGAGTCTTTTGGTTGCGATTATGAAGCTTCCGGTAAAATGGAAACCTTTAAACTGGCTGCTGAAAATTTTATGGACGCCGTTAATTATATGGTTCAAAATCAGAAAGAATATAACATCGATCCTTCAAAAATAATTGTTGGTGGAAGCAGCGCCGGGGCCGAAGCGGTTCTTAACGCGGTGTATAACGAACGATTAATGTTTGAGGATTTTTCAAATTATAAGAATTTCGATTTCGCCGGAGTTTTTTCCCTTGCCGGCGCCATCGTAGATGCTCGGTACATTACTAAAGAAAATGCAATTCCAGGAGTGTTTTTCCACGGAACCAAAGACAATCTCGTGCCCTATGCAACCGGTCCGCACCATTGGTGTGATCGCGACAAACCGGGCTATATTATGCTGGATGGTTCCAAAACGATTACTGAAAAACTGAGAAAATTGAATACTTCTTATTTACTTTATAGTTTTGAAGGCGGAAAACACGAACATTCAGGAATGCCTTTTGACTATTTCCCTAAAATTTTTGAATTCTTTAATTAGGTGTTTTTAAATGATGAAAAACAGCAAATTGAAATCCTGAAATAATAATTTTTTTATCCTAATACTATGAAAACCTTTTTCTATTTTTTAGCTATAAGTCTAATTTGGAGTTCCAACCTCCATGCTCAACGAAATACTCAAAGCATTAATTCGGCCTGGGAATTTTCTTTGGAAAAAGATAACAAAACTGAGATCGTCAATATTCCGCATACCTGGAATGCTGAAGATGCCTTTCAGGATGGGAAAGAATATTTCCGCGGAAAAGGAACTTATAAAAAAACAATTTTTGTTCCGCAGGAATGGGAGCAAAAAAGGGCCTTTTTAAAATTTGAAGGTAGTAATCAAATTACTACGGTTTTTGTTAATGATGAAAAGGTGGGCGCACATCGCGGCGGATACACCGGATTTGTTTTCAACATTTCTGAAACTTTAAAAATCGGAGAAGAAAACGAGATCAGGATTGAAGTAGATAATACCCATAACACTGATATTCCACCTCTGGATGCCGATTTCAATTTTTACGGCGGAATATATCGTGATCTAGAACTCATCCTTACCGACGAAATACATTTTGAACTCGAAAATGAAGCTACCGGGAATATGCTGATTAAAACCCCTGAAGTTTCTGCGGAAAAGGCCCATGTAACTTTTGAAACTCAAATCGTAAATCATTCTCAAGCAGCGAAGAACCTTCAGGTTAGCGTCGATATTTTTAATCCTGAAAAACTAAAAATTGAAACTTTAAGCAAAAAAGTTCAGCTTTCACAGGGTGAAACTAAATCAGTTAATTTCAGCAAAGAGATCAATAATCCCGAATTATGGTCACCGGAAGCTCCAAATTTATATGAAGCGGTAGCAAAGATCTCCGAGGAGAATTCAGAAGAAATTTTAGACGAAATAGATTCAAGGTTCGGATTAAGATGGTTTGAAGTGAGTACCGAAAAAGGCTTTGTCTTGAACGGAGAACCCATAAAACTTATTGGCGCTAACCGCCACCAGGATTTTGAAGGTTTAGGCAACGCATTGCCTAACCAACTTCATAGATCAGATTATAAAACCATCAAGGAAATGGGGGCAAATGTGATTCGCACCGCCCATTATCCACAAGATCCCGAGGTTTATAAAATTTGCGATGAGCTTGGTTTGCTGGTGTGGACCGAGGTGCCCGTTATCAACGATGTTACCGATACCGATGCTTATCACGAGGTTTCCCTTAAAATGCAGCGAGAACAGATTCTGCAGTTTTTTAATCATCCATCCATCGTGATGTGGGGTATTATGAACGAGATCTTTATCAGGCTGGTTTTTAATAATCAGATAACCGAAGAAGAAAAAGAAGCCAAGATCAAAACTTCGGTGGAACTGGCCGAAAAACTGGAGAAAGAAACCAAAAAACTGGATCCCAATCGATTAAGCGTGATGGCTTTGCACGAAAATGAATTATATAACGAATCGGGAATTGCAGATATCCCAGATGTTATTGGCTGGAACCTTTATTTTGGTTGGTACTCCCCGGGCCTTGAAAGTTTTGGAGAGTTTTTAGATAAACAACACAGACGCTATCCTAATCGTCCATTATTTATTTCTGAATACGGTCCCGGTGCCGATTCCAGATTACAAACCGATGAGCCAAAACCCTGGGATTTTTCTGAAGCTTATCAGTTAAAACTACATAGAAGTTATTTAAACCAGGTGCAGGAACGCGATTATGTATTTGGAATGACCGCGTGGAATTTCGCCGATTTCGGATCGTCCTTTAGGCAGGATTCACGGCCGTACATTAACCAGAAAGGTTTGGTTAATATAGATCGTAGCAAAAAGGATATTTACCATTATTACCAGGCGAGGTTGCTCAAAGAAGCTTTTATTTATATCGCCGGGAAGAATTACGAAAAACGATATCCAAAAGATGAAAATGACAGCCTGGAAATCACCATATTTTCTAATGCCGAAGAAGTAAAGTTGAATGTAAATGATACTGAATTTACTTCGGAAGTTGAAGACGGAATCGCTGTTTTTGAACTTTCCCTTCCAGAAGGTAAACATCAGTTAATTGTGACTGATGGAAGCGTTTCTCATTCCCGGGAAATTGAGGTCAAATTCAGAAAAAACCTTGTTTCTGAAATTGATGAAAATAGCATTTTGGTAAACCTTGGGACACACGTAAATTTCACCGATGAAACCACCGGAGAGATCTGGATTAGTGACCAGGAATACAAGGATGGTAGTTTTGGGTATGTTGGTGGTAGCATCTATCAGAAAAATGACAGTAAGTTTCAGGGAACTGCTTCAGATATTCAGGGTACAGAAAACGATCCGCTATATCAAACAATGCGGGAAGGAATTGAGGCTTATAAGTTCGATGTAAAAAAAGGAAAATACCGTGTCACCCTGCTTTTTGCCGAACCTGAATTCAATGCTTCCGAAGAGAATATTTATAACCTAAGTGAGGCCCAAAAGAAAGAAACCACAGGTTTAAGAAGTTTTGATGTGAAGATCAATGGAAAAACACTTTCCAAAGACCTCAACCTTGCCCGTGATTACGGAAGAATTCGGGCTGTGGAAATTTCTTATGAGATAAAATCCGAGAACGGGATTTCAGTAGAATTTGATGAGAACTCAGGAAAGGCATTGTTATCCGGGATTAAATTGGAGAAATTGTAGCGAAAATGATTTCACTCCTCTGGAGCTCTTTTCAAAACAATCTGCTATTTCTATAAATATACCGCCTCGCTGAGGCTTTTATAAAGAATCAACTCCGTAGGAGTGGCATATTTATAGAAAAAAACCAATAAGGTTTTCAGAGCCCCATAGGAGTGGCATTTTACATACAGAAAAAAGGATGAGGGTTTTTCCTTGGGCCTATTAATTGAAGGAATTCAGCTATAGAAAGAGGCTGTCTAAAAAGATCTAGTTTCGTCAAGCTGAACTTGTTTCAGCTTCTAACATGTTTTGAATATCAACAACTTAGATTCTGAAACAAGTTCAGAATGACGATTAAAATTACTTTATAGACAGCCTCGATATATTTATAAAAAGAAAAGCTTTCCTGGAGCTCCAGAGGAGCGGTATAAATCCGGACTTAACATTTTTCTCAGGTTCAAGCCTAAAACAAAAAATCCCGCCGAAGCGGGATTAAACTCGGAGATAGTAGGGTACCTCCGCGTTTCGCATTAATAAAAAATCTACTCCACTACAGTAAAGGTTCCAGTAAATTCGTGGTCTGAACTTCCGGCCACGAAAAATTCAAATTCCCCGGGTTCAGCTACAAATTCCAAATCTGCGTTATAGAATTTCAGGTCTTCAGTGGTAATTTCAAAACTCACTTCTTTAGATTCTCCTTTCTTTAAACTCACCTTTTTAAACGCTTTCAATTCTTTCATTGGTGGCGTGATGCTTCTTACCTTATCGTGAGTGTACAATTGCACTACTTCTTCCCCATCATAATCTCCGGTATTGGTAATTGTTGTAGTAATTGTGATACTTCCGGTTTCACTTAATTCATCGGCACTCGCTATAGTTTCGCCATATTCAAAATCGGTATAGGAAAGTCCGTAACCAAAAGGCAATTGCGGTGTATTTTCAACATCTAAATAATTCGATTTAAATTTCTCGAATTCTGATGGAGAAGCTGCCGGTCTTCCGGTGGTTTTCATACTATAATAAATTGGGATTTGCCCAACATTTCTTGGCCAGGTAGCTGTTAGTTTTCCTGAAGGGTTATAATCTCCAAAAAGCACATCGGCTATCGCATTTCCTGCTTCCACCCCGGGATGCCAAACCTGAAGGATACTTACCGGCATTTCCATTTCTTCTGAAATCACTAGCGGGCGACCACTCATAAGCACTAAAACTACCGGTTTTCCGGTTTTCACCAATTCCCTAATCATTTGTTGCTGACTTTCAGGAATATTAAGATTGGTTCGGCTAGCGGCTTCCCCACTCATTTCGGTCGCTTCTCCGACCACGGCAACAATTACATCGGCATTTTCAGAAAGCTGTAAAGCTTCTTCAATCAAAGCTTCAGAAGATTCTTCTGAAATCTCGATCCGAGGACCAAAAACATTTACATTTTTAGCAAAAGTAGTATCGTTACTAATATTTGCACCTTTAGCATAAGAAATTTCAGCATCCGGGGCTACATTTTTTAAACCTTCCAAAACCGGAATAGAAAGCTGAGGATCCCCGGTTGGTGCCCAGGTTCCCAGCATATTATTCTTGTTATTTGCCAATGGCCCTACTAATGCGATTTTTGCATCCTTAGCCAATGGAAGCGTATTTTCGTGTTTTTTAAGCAGAACAAATGATTGCCTCGCGGCTTTTCGCGCTACTGCTCTATTTTCTTCGGAAAGAATATCCTTTTCAGGTCTGGTTTCATCTGAATATAAATAAGGATCGTTTAAAAGTCCAAGTTTATGTTTGGCTTCCAGAATTCTACGAGCCGCTTTGGTAATTTGTTCTTCGGAAACTTTTCCTTCGTCTACAGATTTTTTCAATGTAGTTAAGAAACCTTCACCCACCATATCCATATCAAGTCCGGCGTTTATGGCTAATGCTGAAACATCCTGAAGATCTCCCATTCCGTGGGCAATCATTTCATTTACCGAAGTATAATCTGAGACTACAAAACCTTCAAAACCCCAACGCTCCCGAAACAAATCGGTAATTAACCATTTATTTCCTGAGGCCGGAACCCCGTGAATATCGTTAAAGGAAGTCATTGCACTGGCTACGCCCGCATCTACCGCAGCTTTGTAAGGTGGTAAATATTCATTGAACATTTTAATCTTGCTCATATCTACCGAGTTGTAATCGCGACCAGCTTCAGAAGCTCCATAAAGCGCCAAATGCTTCACAGTGGCGATCATTGTATGCGGCGCTGTAAAATCATCACCCTGGTAGCCTTCTACCATTGCTTTTGCTATCTGAGAACCCAAATAAGGATCTTCCCCGGCGCCTTCTGCAATTCGACCCCAACGCGGATCGCGAGCTATATCTACCATTGGAGAAAAGTTCCAGTTTATTCCATCGGCCGTCGCCTCTTTTGCAGCTATTTGTGCGGTTTCCTTTATTAATTCCATATCCCAGCTGGAAGAAAGTCCGAGTGGAATTGGGAATGTGGTTTTATAACCGTGAATAACATCAGATCCGATTAACAATGGAATACCCAAACGTGAATTCTCTACGGCAAGCTTCTGGGCCTGTCTAACTTTTTCGGGGCTGGAAACGCCAAAAACGCCTCCAACATTACCTTCCCTTATTTTGGCTTCCACATCTTCACTCACCACCGATCCGGTGGCAACTCCACCACCTGGGGTTAATAAGTTTAACTGACCAATCTTCTCTTCGAGGGTCATTTTACCCAGTAATTCCTCTACTTCGGGAATTTGCGTTTGTGCCTGCAGAACCGAAGTTCCTGTACAAATTATCAGGCCAAGTAATAGAAATATTTTTCTCATTTTCATTTGGTTTATATAATCAACAAAATTTTTATTCTATATGTAATATTTCAGATCTTTCTGAAATTCCATTTTCATTGAATGCCTCAACACTGAAGTAATATTCAGTATCACGGTCCAGATTGCGCATAAAATGTTCATTTTCATCGTAAATTAACCAGGAATGGTATAATTTATCTGGTGCTATACCCCAGCGGATATTGTAGCCCTGAGCTCCTTTTACCGGTTTCCACATAAAGGAAGCATCTCTTCGGTCTTCCTCCCGGGATACTGTAAACCCCTTCACCGGTGCAGGCTTCTTTCCTAAACCTTTACCAAATACCCTTATTTCAGATAATGCCAGGTTTTTCCCGGGAACTTCCACATTATTGTAACGTACGTATTTTCCCTTTACGGGTTGATTTAGGGGTATGTAGGCATTCGGCGCATCTTTATAACTTTTACTTCTGTCTACAACAGTTTTCCAATCTGTACCATTTTCTGAAACCTCCAGGGTGAATCGGTGTCGCAGGCCTTCGGTACGGGTATAAATGCCCGACTCCTCATCATGAAAATTCAATTGAAAAGCATATATATTTCCGGGAGAAAGCATTTCGATCTCAACCCATTGCTTATCATCATTAGCTTCAGCAACCCAAAAGGATTTCGGGCTTTCATCGGTTAACAACTTCGAAATAATTTCACCTTCACTATTTTTTTCCAGCGGCATTTCGGTAATATCAAAATCCCCATCGGTAGAAGTACTTTTTCTTGTCTGCTTCATAGAAGAGGAGACAGTGGCTTTTCCTTTGTAGGACAATAACATCCAACCATTATGCAGGCCAGCTTTAGTGGGATGATTTGGACCATACAGCGGATAATCTCCATAACTGGTAATGCTGTACATCAAACCTTCATCATCAAAATAGGTGGGAAACATAGATAGCCTGCGTTCCCAATGAGAGTTGGAAGCCAGGGCCATAGTGGCAAAATGCCAGTATTGTCCGTTGGTTTGTTTCATTGTGATCCCATGGCCTGCCCCATTCGCAAAACCGCCGGGCTTGAAACTCATTGGATTATTTTTCATGTAAGTAAAAGGTCCAAGCGGGGTTTCTCCAATATAAGCAGCATCGGCATACACATTAAATTGTGTACCGGGTGCCGCATACTGTAAATAGTATTTACCATCGTGTTTGGTCATCGAGGCACCTTCCATGTATCCTTCCTTTAAAGTTGGATGGAAATTATTTTCACCGTAACGTTCCCAACCGTGCTCTTCTTCAACCAGGTTGATAAGTTCTTTTTCAACCCCGGTTTCAAGAAAACGATCGTCTTTATTCAGCATTTTCACCTTAAGAGGATGTACATTTGACGAGCCCCAATACAAATAGGTTTTCCCATCATCATCGATAAATAATTCTGAATCCTGAATATTATGGGTAATTGATGCGGTAGGTGTCCAATTACCGCTTTTCGGGTCATCTGTGTAAAGAATACTTCCGTAACCCGCGGGATCGCCTGCAAAATATACCAGCGAATCTTTATAATTAAAAGCCGTTGGTGCATTGGATCCCTCAAAAAACCATTGTTTTGGTTTAATAAATTCCCAATTGATCAAATCGGTGGAATGCCAATAACCAAAAGAACGGGTGACAAACATGTAGTATTCGCCACGAAATTCAATTACCGCAGGATCTGCCCCGGAACGGTAGGAAATATTCTTACTTGAATTATAAACCATATAGGAATAGTCAATATCCAAAGGATTGATATAAGTTTCCGGAACCACCTCCTGTGCAGATATTATTGCACTACATAAAAAGGCCGTTGTTGTAAGTATTTTTTTTAAACTTTTCATCTCTTTCCGTCTTAAATAGATTACTAATTGCCTAATTCTTTTCTCCTTCTCTATTCAGTTTGTTCATGCGAAAATAGCCAGGGCAATAAATTTGGCTCTGAAAAAGCCGAATCCCAACTATTATGATTATCGTCCGGATAAAGCGAAAGTTTAGCATTTCCGCCATAATGATTAATGGCGCGGGCCATTGCTTCAGAATATTTTGAGAGCACTACATCATCCTTTTTTCCGTGGAAAAGCCAAATATTAAATCCTTGAGGATATTCTTTAGCTATTTCGGGATTTGCACCACCACAAATAGCAAAGGCCGCGGCAAACATTTCGGGTTTTTTATAAATGAGTTCGTAAGTTCCCATTCCTCCCATAGAGAGCCCGCCCACGTAAATTCGGGCTTTATTTACATAATCTTTGGAAGTCATTTCATCCATTAAATCCATCACCATTTGCAAGGATTTAGTTGCAGGCTTTTTATTCATAAAATCGAATTGAAAAGGAACAGTATCCCGATTCACCTCAACCTTTGCCCAGTAATCATCTTTCGGAGCCTGCGGAAAAATCACAATAGCCGGAAATTTCTCCTGATTCTTCAGAAATAATTCACTGCCGTGCATTAATTGCGATTGATTGTCACTACCTCTCTCCCCCGCACCGTGTAAAAATAAAACCACAGGATATTCTTTTTCTTCAGAAAAATCCTTCGGAAATAAAATGCGATAATTCAAGGTATCAGCATCTTTTATAAAATGTTGCTTTTTAAAGGCTTCCTGCTCCTGCGCCGCTACCGTAAACGGAACTAACATCAGAATTAAAATAAAAACCGCTAATATGTATAAAAATCTCTTCTTCATTTTTTATTTATCATTTATATAAACCTCACAGGTTTTTGAAACCTGTGAGGTTTCGTTTATACGCCATAGACCTGATACCACAAGGTTTTATATACCTTGCAGAAACCTTTACTACTATTATTCAAACAATACATTTTCAAAGGTAAAATCATGTTCCTCTTCCTCCATAAATTCATCAAGCCATGGAGAATAAGTTTTTACAGCAATCTTTTGATTTTCAGGATTAACCTTAATGATTCGAAAAAAGCCATTTCCACCATTTTCTGAACCTTCAACGCCTTTCTGATAGTTGGCGAGCATTTGGTACACCTTATTTCCATTTTCTCCTTCGCTTACTAAAGTTCCTACTCCGGATTTAAGAATATGCCCGGAAAACACCATCGAGATATTATCATGCTTTTTAATCAATTTCTCCCAAAGTTGTCCGCCGTTATTGGGTGCTTCTTCGCCGGTATCTTCTCCAATACCGTAGTTTTCGGGCAGCCACCAGTCTTCACCATCGTGAAGGGTGCTGTCTTCATAAACGTGAGCGTGGGTTATTAAAATAAAGTTATGTTCGGGGTATTTAGCGATCAATTCATTGGCCCAGGCAATGGTTTTATTTCTGGGGCCAAACTCTAATGACAGTACCATCCATTTATGGCCGCCTGTCTTAAATTCACTTAATAAATTATCAACTTTGCCTTCCGGAAAAGAGGTTATAAGATTAGGAAAATCATCAACCGAAAAAAACGCATTGGCTAAAGAAGTATTTCTGGTATCGGCAAATTTTCCGCTTTCGCTTCCCATATCATGATTACCCAAAGCAAAGGAATAAGGAACTTTTCCATCGATAAAATTGAAACCCTTTTTAGCGATATCCCATTCTTTTCCATTATTATTCTGGGTAATATCGCCAACGTGCAACGCGAAAGAAAATCTATCCTTATTATTTGCTAACCACTGCATTTGGTGCAAATAAATTTCAGGATATTCTTCAACATAAGTCTGGGTATCCGGGAGCACTACAAATTCAAAAGCTTCTTCCTGTGCCCATACATACCCCATACTTGTAAATACGAAGAGAAAAAGAGCAAGACTCCATTTTTTATTGAAATATGATGGAAAGTGATTCATATAAATTAATTCGAAACATTAAATCCTAAATTCTCCAATCCTTCCTGTATTTCCGGAGCTCCCATAAACAGATCCCAGATAAGACCGGAGCGATAATTTTCTATCATCACCACCTGTGGTCCCTGGTCTATAGCCAGGTATTTTGGAGCCACCCAATCTTCGCCTTCAAGACTGTAGGCGTCATAAAAACCGGCTGGTCCCCAGAGTAATTCGTTTTGATCTTCAAAAAAGTACCTCATAGCACCCAAAGAAAGTTCAGGAGTATACGGAATTGAACTAATCGAAGCAGTTGGTGAAACCACCCCACGATCAGTATCAGGGGAATGGGCTGTATAGCCTATTCCATCGTCTTCATTACGGGTATAACTTGCGGTTAGACCCCAGGAATTTTCATTATAGGTTTCAAAATCATTCGGATTTTCCTGGGCATATTCATAATTGATTTTAGTGTGATTTACATTCAAATCCCAGTAATTAGCATATCTATCTTCAAGACCTTTTGGATTTAATCCTAAATAGGAATAATGCGCCCAAAAAAGCGGACCGGCTTTATCACCACGGGTGTTATGTTTCAAAATTAGTGGCATTCCGTAGGCTTCTTTATCGCTTACAATATCTCCTCCACGAGCCCAACCTTCATGGTAGGCATCTGCGTGAATTGCGTGATCTGGTGAGGAAGCGGCCATTACATAAGTGATCAAACACTCGTTGTAGCCTTCAATCATAAAGTCCATTTCCCATTGATAGTCAGGCGACCAGTGCCAGTAAAGTCCATCTTTATTGTTAGTGTACCAATCCCATTCGATACCTTTCCAAAGTTCATCGTATTTTGCAGCAACGGCTTTTTCTTCTTCGTTTCCATTTTTCAGGTATTCACGAACCACGATAAAACCCTGGGCTAAAAATGAAGTCTCCACAAGATCTCCCCCATTATCTTTATCACTGAAGGCCTGGGTTTCGCCGGTTTCACCGTTAAGCCAATGTGGCCAAACCCCGTGGAATCTAGGAGCATTATCCAGGAAATTTGCAATTTTATCTAAACGTGCAACCGCAGAATCCCTTGGGATAAACTCCCGTTCCATCCCGGCAACAATCGCCATTAATCCAAACCCAGATCCACCTGTAGTTACTACGTGGGCGTCATTTTTCGGATATTCCCCATCTGGGTGATAGCGTTCTCTAGCCATTCCTGAATTTGGCTCTGCATAATCCCAAAAATACTTAAGGGTTTGCTTCTGAACTGTGTCCAGCAAGGCTTCTTCTGAAAGTGTTTCAGATTCTGTATTTCCACTCTCCTTATTTGCTTCACTTTTATTTTCATTTTTACAGCCTATGCAAAGTATTAAAGCGATAAAAAAGATACTTGATTTGAAGTGTCTCATTGGATATATAGTTTAGTTTTCGGTTTTATTTTAATTGTAAATATTAATCTTCTATTTTTTTAATTTCTTTAAGCGCTTCCTGTACATTCTCGTTCTTCATAAACAAGTCCCATATTAGTCCGCTTCTATGATTTTCTATCATCACTACCATTGGAGCCTGGTTTAAACCCATAAAAATATTAGCGGTCCAGTCTTCAGATAGATTAAATGCATCTCTAAAGCCATATTCTCCCCATAGAAAAGAGCCATATTCACGATAAAAATGCTTTAACGCATCCATTGATTTTTCCGGGGTATAAGGAAATGAAGCTATCGCTCCTGTGGGTGCGATCGTACCATCGTCCATTTCAGGTTTTGCTTCCCGGGCCTTATAACCCCAGGGGCCGTCGCTGGCTGTTAGGCCCCAACTATTCTTTCCGTAACCTTCATAATTCCCCGGATTTTCTAAGGAATACCTATAATTAATGGAAACGATACTCTTGTTAGTATCAAAATAATTGGTGTATTTATCTTCCATCTCCATTGGATCGAGTCCTAAAAAGGAATAATGAGTAAAAAAGAGAGGACCTCCCACACCTACTCCTACTTCTAAAGGAACTCCGAAATAGCTTGTATCATTAGCATACATAGAGCCTTCTGATGTTTGGCCCCAGTTTGAGCGATAATTCTTTGCAATGGTATCCTGGCTAGCCCAACCGCTATAATACATTTCGGGTGAAATACCGTGGGTGGGTGATGCTATAGCGAGGAAATAAGTTATCATGGTCTCATTCCATCCTATAAGCTTATGATTTATATGCCATTCGTGTTCCGGCGACCAGTGCCAGTACAAATAAGGGCTATCTTCATGCTGTTTAAACCAATCCCATTCCACCTCTTTCCAGATGACAGAAATTCTATTTCTCAGGTTATTTTCTTCAGGATCATCTTCTGATAAATATTGCTCGGCTGCCAAAAGTCCCTGCATAAAAAAAGAGGTTTCAACTAAATCTGCCCCATCATCATATTTCCCGAAAAATGCTTCTACTTTCCCGGTAGGGCCGTCCATAAAATGCGGTAATGCACCGTGAAAACGATCTCCATTTTCAACAAAACGTACTATTTTTTCCATTCGGGTTATAAACTCATCTTTAGTTATAAAGCCTCTTTCTGCTCCAACGATCAGCGCCATTATTCCAAAGCCTGAAGCTCCAGTTGCGATCATATTTCTTCTTCCGGGTATATTTTCCAGGGCTAAACCGCTATTGACTTCGGCTCCCTCCCAGTAGTAACGAAAACTTGCTTCCTGAACCATATCTAATAGCTCCTCATCACTCATTTCTCTTGTACTAACTTGAGTAGATTCAGTTAATGGAGATTCGGTATAATCATAACCAACACTGCTCAGCTTATAGTAATAGGTTTTTCCGGGAACACCCGTATAATCTACATAACGAGAGAATTCATCCGGACTTTGAACGCCTATCCCAGTGAAATTTTTATTATCATGAGACCGGTATATTTTCACATAACGAGTGGCTGGAGATGCTTCCAGCTCCCAACTAAGATCTACGTGTCTTTCAAATCCCTCTGCACTCCTTATTTTGGTAGTCTGCAGTTCTACATAAGGCTTTTCTTCGTTTATAATTTCAACCTGATCGATTAAAATTTCATTTTTCCCGACATCATTGGGCGATTGTTTAACTGAAATTATCTTGATATTGTTGCTATTAGCCAGTGCTTCAGATCCAGTAAATTCTGCCAGGGGAAGTTTTACCTGCATCCATTTCTTTTCTGAGTAATCACTAATATACTTACCGGGTTGAATAAAATTAGAAAGCTTGTCTTCATCTAAACCAATGGCTATTTCCGGAAGATTATCTTTTTGAGTTTCATTAGCAACGTATAACCAGAAACTCAGCATATCTCCTTCTTTGAGAAAGTCTTTACCGCGCCAATCGGGATATTTAAGGTTCACCTTCCAAGTTCCTTCTGGTGCTGAACGGTAATTTAGGTGAAGACTGTTACCGGGTGTAAAGGCCACATCAGTATTTACTGGTAATCTACCTTGTATATTTAAAATATGTGAAGGCGAAGTGTAAGAAGTTTCACCATAAAACCAGCTTTCCTCCATTAAACTATTATCGAAAAATACATGGTTGTATTCAGTTTCCTGGGCATATTGTATGAACGGGAAAAAGAGACAAATACAAAAAGCTCCACATATTTTCATAAATATTCCTATTAATAATCAAAATCCAGTTTATTTAAACCGGCTTGTACTTCTTCATCCTGCATAAAAAGATCCCAGAGTAAACCAGTTCTGTAATTTTCTATCATTGAAATAATTGGTCCCTGGTCTATAGCCAGATAGCCATCGGCTACCCAGTTCTCTTCTTCAGAAAAGGCATCATAAAAACCGTAGGGTCCCCAAAGTTCACTTCTTTTTTCCTCATAAAAATATCTTAGTGCTTTCATAGATTCTTCCGGAGTATAAGGGAAAGACGACAAGGCGGCCGTTGGCGTAATTACACTTAAATCGTTAGCCGGGCTGTGAGCCGAATATCCTTCATAACTATCACTGGCGGTAAAGCCCCAGCTATGCTCCCCATAACCTTCAAAATTCCTGGGATTATCTATCGCATAATTATAATGAATAAGGCTATGCGCGGTGTTCTGTTCCCAGTAATTGGCGTATTGGTCGCTTAAGTTTCTTGGATCCAGTCCTATAAAAGAATAATGTGCAAAAAATAGCGGCCCACCGTAGGCAGGTCCTAATGGGAGATCTATCCCATAATACTGCCGGTTATTTACCATATTACCGTTAGAAGCCCAACCTTGATGGTAGACTCCCGGCTCAACAGAATAAGTTGGCGATGCCGAAGCAAGCACATAAACCATAAGCGATTCATTCCATCCCTGAATTTTCAGGTTTATATCAAATGCATAATTAGGAGACCAGTGCCAGTAAAGCACGTCTTCGTCTTGAGTGTACCAATTCCATTCCACGGCTTCCCAAAGAGCAGTAATTCGATTGGTGATTTCGGTTTCTCCTGAAAAATACTGCCTGGCGATTAGAAGCCCCTGCATTAAAAATGCGGTCTCTACCAGATCCCCTCCATTATCTTTTTCACTAAAAGCACGGGTTTGAGCAGAATCATCGAGATACCAATGGGAAAAAGCACCATGATAGGTGGGGACCTCTTCCAGAAAATCAAGAATTTTTTTCAGTCTTTCAATAGCTTCAGACCTACTTATCCATCCACGTTCTACGGCGACTGGAAAAGCTGCAATACCAAAACCGGAACCCCCAATTGTAACTATATTTCTTCCCTGTCCTCCATAAGCATCGGCCTGAGAACGTTCACGGGCTAAGCCGGAATTAGTGCCGGCAAAATCCCAGAAATACTTAAAGGTTTGTTGCTGGACTAGGTCAAGCAATTCCTCATCAGTTAATTTTTCTTCCTCTTCAACCTCTGAATTAGGATCGTAAGGTTCCTGGTATCCCGGACCTTCATCACTGGAGCAGGAAGAAAAAATCAACATTAATCCTATAAAATATAAGTATCTAAACATCTTGAAATTTTAACTGAGAAAGAATATAAATTATGAATTCCGAATATTTTTTTAAGTATATAGACCACTCTCACTAAACTATTTTAGCAAGACAAAAAAATTCCGGCCCAGGTTAGGACCGGAATTATTTTTAATAATCTATTCTCCCATTGCGGCTTGAATATCTTCCGCAGTTAAAGCTTTGTTATAGAAACGCAGATTGTCCATATAACTTTGATCGGAAAGGTGACCCCATTCGGTAAACCTTGGAGCACCAGACATGATTGATACAATGTCGGTTCCTGTCCAGTCTACACCTCCGGAAACATCCCCGGTGTTCACCAGTTCTCCGTCCAAATAAATTTTACTTTCAGAATTTGAAATAGTAAAAGCGACGTGTACCCACTCTCCCGCAGCTACATCTATCACACCTCCGTCATTCCAGCTATCTCCAGAGCCAGTTCCTACATTTAACTTAATACGTTGTTCATCGGCGTTTCCTTCTCTAAACAGGCGGAAACCACTGGTTCTATTGTTTTGTGCATCTGGGTTTTCTTCATCCTCAGGACCTATAGTGATAATACCTGCACGGTCTGGATCGGCATTTACTTTATACCAGAATGTAGCACTGAATTCATCACTCAAAAGTCCATCAGATGGCAATTGCAAATAAGATCCTTCAGCACCTGCATAAGCATTGTTACCTTCTACGCTTTCTCCTGCAAAACCTGGAGATCCTACTTCTGTTACTTCACGATTGGCAACCATATCTCTGTAATCACCATTAAAAGGTAAGTCGAGAGTAATGGAAGAAGCATTGATCAGTTCCTGAACATCAGCCTGACTTAAAGCTGTATTAAATAGTCTTAGTTCATCAATATTACTATTAATATCAGCTCTGTGATCCCAATAGCTAAATGTCTCTCCACCCGAACCAATGGTAAGTTGTTCGACTCCTGACCAATCAATAGCACCAGTCATAGTTCCCGTATTCATCGGCATTCCGTTAAAGTAAATAATCGTTTCAGAAGGAGTTATACTAAATGCAATATGAACCCATTCCCCTTCGGCAACATCAATTACTCCACCGTCATTCCAGCTTTCTCCGGTTCCGGTTCCCACATTCAATTTTAGCCTCTGTTCCTCAGCCGATCCTTCTCTGAATAAACGGAAACCTTGTTGACGTTCCTCGTTGGCTCCGGCTACCAGTATTCCGGCACGGTTAGCCTCATCAGTATTAACTTTATACCAAAAAGCACCGCTAAATTCACTTCCCAAATTGTCCTGATCTAGCTGCACATCTATATAAGAATCAGCAGTTCCTTCATAGGATCCTGTTCCCAAATAAGCATCACTGGAAACAACCGGGCTTCCGGTTTCATCAGCCATGTAGATATTTACCAGTTCGATAAAATCTCCATCAAAAGGCATATAGAAAAACTCTCCGGCATATTTTGGAGTATAAGGAGGCTCTTTACTAAAGTTTACAGTTTTACTGGTAGTATTTCCAGCAGTATCTGTGGCATTAATAGTTAGCGTGTGTTCTCCGTTGGTCACATTATCAAAGGACACTTCTTTCTTTACGATTCGATAATCAAGAAATTCGTCAAAAGTGGCAATCTGGTTACCATTAACCAGGACCTCAATCATATCAACTTCTATATCGTCAACTACCTCAAATCTAATGTTGATCGAAGCTACAGCTTCAGGCACCTGAATTGTACTTCCCTCATTGGGGTAGTTAATCGTTACCTCAGGAGCTCCAGCATCGGCTCCCGGGTCTACCTGGGTAAGTGGATCTATTCCATCATACTCACAGGAAGTAAGTAGTAGAATAAATGAAAATATTCCGAAAAAATATTTATTTATTTTTTTCATTGCTTTTTAGTTTAATTGTAATAAAATATCGTTCATCACAGTATTTCTATCTACTGCCGTTGCCTCAATAGGTAATGCATCTAACTGCGCCTGTGGATAAGGTAAATACTCCTTATCGGCAGTGAAATTTCTTCCGTCATAGCTTAATTCCCCATATTTATCGTGACGAATCATATCATAATATCTAATTCCCCATTCCATGGCTAATTCAGCAAATTTTTCATCCAACACCTGCTCATGGGTCACACCACTTAAAGCTGGCATCCCGGCACGGTCTCTTACTATATTTACCGCTTCATCTGCAGAAATCGCTGAACCGTTTGCTCCTAGCGTTAAGGCCTCTGCATACATTAGCAGGATTTCGGCATAACGAATCACAATTAAATTTTTTCCTGCGCTGTAATTATTTCTTCCATCGGTAAGTTGAATTGAGGGAAGATAGTGTTTACCACTTGCGAATTTTGCACGGGCATAGTCATTTATAACATCGCCTGAAGGCGTTGTATTAGAAACAAATGCCGGTAACTCGGTACCATCGGCTTCAAGCTCTGCTATACCTCTATCGGTAAACAAAACACTTGTTTGCAACCTGGTTTCCTCTCCACGATCGACCATAAATTTTATCCATTTGTCACTGGGCTCATAGAAGCCCCAGCCACTCTGCGCATTTTCACGGGCAGGTGTCCAGTTTTGTGGCCCAAAAGGAGCATATAAATGATACAGTGCATCTCCTGCCTCAGTTCCATAATCTGAATATTGTATCTCAAACAAACTCTCGTTGCTCAACTCTCCAGGTTTTTTAAAGAGTTGATAAAAATCTGGATAAAGAGAAAATTTACCTGAGCTTATTATAGCACCGGCAGCATTCGCTACCTCCTGGTAGTTTTCCAATTCCTGATGAGCAAGAGCTTTAAGGGCATAAGCTGTATACTGGGTAACTCCACCCTGGATATCGGTACGCTCGTTTGGACGTGCATCCGGGAGATTTTGGATAGCCATATCCATTTCGTCTGAAATGAACTGCATTACAGCAGCTTTTGAAGAAACTCCTTGTTCCAGTTCTTCTTCGGGCTGATTGGAAGTAATTATAAAAACATCTTCCCAGGTTCTGGCAAGATTCAAATGAAACCAGGCTCTCAGCACCTTTATTTCAGCGATATATTGATCGGCCCTATCTATATCTTCAGCATTTGCAAATTCTTTAAACCTTTCAATTTGCAAGATCGCGCTATTCATATTAATAATATCATTGTAATGAACATTCCAAAGGGAGTTGTACATCCAGTAATCTTTATCATAAGAATACATATCGGTATCGGCAAAAGGTTGCTGGTCTCCTAAACCACCGGCGTTTACATCATCACCTCTTACTCCCAACAAGAGAGGTTCTTCCCATCCTCGTGTAGCAAATTCATAATAGGCACCAATGAGAGGCTGAATCATGTTACTGGCGTTGGTAAAATCAAGATCACCTGTATCTAATTGTCCTTGCCGCTCCTCTAACTTCTCACTACACGAACTAACTCCAAAGCCAAAAATAAGGCATAGAAGAAATAATTTTGTTAAACTATATTTTTTCATAATCATCTTTTTAGAATTTTATATTAACACCCATGGTGTAAATTGCAGGAACAGGGTAGGTTTGTCTGTCTACACCGTTTGACACTTCAGGATTGAATCCATTATAGTTAAAATATGAAAATGGTTTCTCTGCAGTAAAATAGATCCTTGTATCTGGTATCCCTTCTGCTTTCAAATTATAGGCTACCTGAATATTCTGAATTCGGAAAAAATCTCCGTCTTCTACCCAGAAATTACTTAATCTTTGGTTCCAGGCCTTTCGTAATCCCGCCGAAGAAGGATAAGTATTACTTGTTCCTTCCCCGTGCCATCTATTAATTGCAAGATCGGCATCCATATTGGTATCCTGAGTGAAGATAATTTCCCCTCGTTTTCTATTCAGGATCTTATTACCGGTTTGACCGTAAAAATCCATAGAGAAATCAAAGGCTTTATAGGAAAATCCAATGTTACCACCAAAGGTGTATTGAGGAAGAAAAGATCCCAGAATCACCCTATCGGCATCATCAATAACTCCATCTCCATTCTGGTCGCGGTAAATAAAATCTCCGGGTACAAGGCCGTTTTCTACAGCCACAGGATCGGCATCAATTTCTTGTTGGTTTTGGTAAACCCCAATTCTTTCATATCCATAAAAACCTAGTAGTGGACCGCCAATAGTTGTGCGTTGTCTAAATTCAGCTGAACCAGAATCAATATATCCTCTTTCATCTTCAATTTCAAGTGTCTCATTTTTTAAAGTGCTGAAATTTGCACCTATCCTAAAACTAAAATCTTCAGATACCTGTTGATTCCAGTTTGCAACAATCTCTAAGCCCTCATTTCTTATAAGTCCAGAATTTCTATTTACACTTCTGTTGACGATGGGTATAAAAACTGGAAGTATAGCATCGTGGGTATCGCGTATATAATAATCGGCATCAATTGATAATCTTCTATTAAATGCCTCAAGATTTAGACCAAAGTTCTTTTCTTCTACAACTTCCCAGGTATTATTAGAAAACACACTGGTAGAAGTTAGACCCGTACGAGGCTGATCTCCTATTGGGGCTGTTACTACATTAATGGTATTAGACCCATCACTGGCCGCTACGTTATCATTACCCAATTTTCCCCAGCTTGCTCTTAATTTGAAGAAATCCACTACATCATTATCTACAAGGAATTCCTCTTCAGAAACAACCCATCCTAATCCAACAGATGGAAAATATCCCCAGGGATCTAAAGTAAATTTAGAAGAGCCATCAGCTCTATAAGTACCATATAACAGGTATCTATCTTTAAAACTATAGGCTACCCTACCAAAATAGGATAATCCATAAAATCTTCTACCTATTTCATTTACATTATTACTAAAGGTATCCTGATCGGCAAAATCCAAAAACCAGCTTGTTTCAAGGCCAATCCCGGTGATATCAAAACCGGTGGCAGAAAATGTATTACTGGCTTCATCTCTAAAGGAAGTACCGGCCATTAAAGTAAGATCGTGATCCCCAAAACTATCTTCATATGTTAGAACATTATCCCAGTATTGATTCGAGAAATTATTATTAGCCCTTCTGATACTTGACCTACGTTCAAAGTTATTACCAAGAGTATAGGGAAGGTTTACATTTCTTTCCTCTAAAGAAGAATAATCATGACTGTAGGTTGTTTTAATATCCAGTTTATCCTCTATTATTTCATATTGCAAAAACGCAGAAGTTAGAAGCTTTCTTATTTTTATTCTGTTTTGGTTATAAGAAAGATTCTGAAACGGGTTTTGTGTTCCTCTATAACCTAATAATTGAGCGTTAGAATAACGAATAGGGCTGGCCTCAGTATTTGTCTCGTCTATTACCGGCATAGTAGGAACTGCAAAATAAGCCCTAAACCAGGCTGCATTATCTGGAGAATGCTTAGTCGCGTTACTGAAAATAGAGTTAACCCCCATTTTTAGGCGATCGGTTAAATCTATATCTACTTTAGAACGAATATTAAAACGTTCATAGTCATTTTTCATATCCAGGATACCATCCTGCCCTAAATAGTTAGCTCCAACAGCATAAACCACACTCTCCCCTCCACCAGAAGCAGAGATACTATGGTTTTGCATTAAGCCTTCCCTTAGGATTTCCTTATACCAATCGGTATTAACCGCAGGTACATTGGGATTTATACGGCTACGACCATAGCGCTGAATAGCATTAGTAATAAACTGAGCATCGGGTGCAGAACCTGATTCCCTTGCCATTGTAGCAAATTGTTCGGTGTTTGCCAGTTTCACCACATTCTGTGCACGTTGAAAACCTGTATAACCATCGTATTCAAATTGAGGTTTTTGGTTTTTTCTACCAGATTTTGTTTCAATAATCACAACCCCATTAGCTGCTCTAACGCCATATATCGCAGAAGAGGAAGCATCCTTTAGTACGTTTATAGATTTAATATCCTTGGTATTCAAAAAATCAATATTATCATATAGAACATCATCTACAACATATAATACACCTGTAGCATCCCCAAAGGTACCCAGACCCCTAATTCTTACAGTTGGAGAATCCCCTGGAGAACCAGCGTTAACAATCTGCACTCCCGAAACTTTACCTTGTAAAGATTGCATAACATTAGCTGTAGGTGTTCTTTCTACTTCCTCAGCAGATACAGTACTAATAGCTCCGGTTAAATCTCTTTTCTCCTGCGTACCATAACCAATTACAACAACTTCCTCCAGTTGATCGGTATCTTCTTCTAAAGCAATAGAATATTCATTATTCTGACCTACTGTAAATTGCTGTGGCAGAAACCCGAGAAATGTTACTCTAATGGCATCGCCAACTTCCACATTTTCTAAACTGAAATTTCCGTCAAAGTCGGTGACGTCAAAAATGTCTTTGTCAATAACCTTTACTTCGGCTCCGGGTAAAGGTATTTCATTTTGGTCCGTGATTATCCCTGAAATAGTTTTGGTTTCCTGAGCGAAGCCAAAACCAGATAAAAGGACCATACAAATGGAAAATAATTTTAATTTCATACGGTTGAATTTTTACTGAATTTTAACAGAAAGATACAACCAAGTCTCGATTTTTCGCAAACGATGTAGTACACTACCGCTACATCACACATATATAAGTTTTATTATTCTGTTTATCAGTTATTTAAAACCATTTTGAAGTAAGTTTTTAACAATTATTTGAATTAATGATGTAGTAATGATGTAGTATATTTATGTTAATTTTAATCATGTGAATTAACAACCTAGAAATTTTTTATAAGAAAATTTGTCAAATTCTCCTTCTTATTTAAGTCCATTTTCTTTCGTAAACGATAACGGTGTACTTCTACTCCCCGCACCGAAATTCCCATTAAAGGAGCAATTTCTTTTGAAGTAAGATTCATTTTTAAATACGAACAGAGCTTTAAGTCTTTATTGGTAAGATTAGGATAACTATCTAAAACATCTTTAAAGAAATCTTCGTGTAATTCGTTGAAGTTTGTTTCAAATACCTGCCATTCATCCTTATTCTTGATCGCGCGATTAATTTTATTTAGAATATGCTTCATTTTAAATTGATTGGGAAAATTGCTTTTATCCTTATTCAATTCATTTTGAATTTCCATGAGCATTTCATTCTTTTTTGCTGCCACCATCGTAGTGTTAGCCAATTCTTTCCTTTTTAAGGTAATTTGATTTTTTAATCGTTCTTTTTCGAGATTATTCAGCCGCTCCTGATGTTCCTTCTCGAATTTTTCTTCAAGTAATAATTGATGTTTTTTTAATTTCAATTGATTAAACCAGTATACCAGAACAAGCAGAGATAGAACGATAAGAATATATACCAGTTTCATTATATGGGATAAATACCATGGAGGTCTAATCTTAAAATTAAAGTTGGTTTTCTCTACTACTTCAGCCTGAGGCCCTATAGCCAACAGTTGTAATTCATAATTCCCATGATTTAAATTTTGTAGGTTAATCAATCCATTATTAACTTCTCCACTTAAAGTGTCTTCTCCGTGTATCCGATATCTTAAACCCATTGCACCAGACACTGGTAACGAAGTATAAATATTCAAATCCCTGGAACTTTTATAAGGAACCACAGGTCTTCCTGTAAGGTCATACCGACCTTCCAAATCTGAAAAGCCTTTTACTGATGGTTTACTAACGTACATATTATCCAAATTCTTTATAAACTTAGCAAGGTCTATTCGTGCAAAGCCATCGTTAAGCGCAACATAGTAGAGCGAATCCCCATTTTTCAGAATTTTTTCGTGATTTTTTACAAGTCTATTCCCGAGGCTAGCCGGTGTCACTACGATATTGTTATTATCAAAATCAGAAAATTTTAGGAAGTTGTTTTCTGTATGACTAAACCAGTAAGTGTTTTCATCTTTCAACAAAATTTTGTACTTTCTAAAAGGAGTAAGTTCTTCAAAGATTTCTAAAGAATCTTTAAAAGGATTATATTTAAACCAATGATCTCCATTAAAAATAGCCAACTGGTTGTTAATCTTAAAGACATTGGTATTAATACTATTTCCTCCATCTGGAATATGGATCTTCTCAACAAATTTGGTCCTCTTAAAATTATTTTCAAATCCTGCTCTATAAAGCCCTTCATAAGGATGTGCCGCCCAGAGGGTGTTTTCATTTTCAAAAACAATATTTTTAACCGGGAAATTCAAACTATCAAGTCCGTAGATGCTATCCGATCGCCTGCTGAAATTTCGAATCCCGGTATAACTACTAATCAAATAATCACTACTGTTGTAGGGAAGTTCACTAATTTTAAAGCTTCCTGTTGAAGTCTCTACCGGCTTAACTTTATTTTCAAACACTTGATAAGTTCCAGTGTTGTGGTTTACAAACAAGGTGTCATTTAAAATTTCCAGGTTCCAGGTATGTCCTTCAGCGCCATCAATAATTTCCAGCCGGTTATCGCTAAAATTATAGACACCGGTATTACTTGCAAGGAACATTTTATCGTCATGAAATGCCAGATCATAAACAGCACCAAGTTCCCCGGTATCATCGGTATAGAATTCAATCGGAGAATCTAATTCTATACGGTCAATTCCGTTATCCAGACCTAACCAGATATTACCAAACTTCTCCACAAATCCCAAAACCGTATTATTTTGCAGACCATTATTACGGTTAAAAATTTTATAGGATCTATCATTTTGATCGTAATTTATAATCCCATTCTTTACTGTACCAAATAGTAATTTCCCACCATTTAAGGCCATAACATGATTTAGCTCAGATCGTCTTAATTCATCCTGTAATTTACTATCATCATACAACACGCATAACTCACCATCATATTTAAACAGGTACTCCCGGGTTCCGATAAAAAGATCATCTCCTTCAATTGCCATATCTACCACTACTTCTCCCCTCAGGATTTCCTGATTTGGCAATTTTTGAAGCTCATTATTCTTATTAAGGGAAAATAGTCCATCTTTTCTTACGGCTAGTAAAAGCTTGTCTTTATAGACCATCATTTTATTACTAACTACATTTTGGATGGGCTTTATCGTGCTATGATCATATTTATAAATCGCTCCAAAAGATCTAAAATAAATATCCCCATTAAATGCCAGGATTTCCCAAAACTCCTCACTTTGCATAGCATATTTCCCAAGCTTTGGTATTAAAGAGGTATAAAAGAGTTTACCTGTAATATCCTCCTTCCAGTAACCAAATTCCTTATAAGATCCCGTAAAAATCTTGTCTTTATACACGAATACCGAACGAATTATACTTCCGTTAGGCAGCGGAAATAAATCCCAGGATTGGCCATCAAATCTCAATAGGCCTTGATTATTGGCGGTATATATTATACCTTCTTCATCTACATCAATATCCCAGTTTTGACTGGCCGCCCTATATTCCGCAGAAGAATAGTTATGTATAGGTGGAGTAAGCTGTTGTGAAAACAGGTTATATACCTGAAAAACAAAGAATATTACAGCTAATATTTTGGATCTTGATAATTGCATGAAACACTTTTGAGCAGTTTTTGTATAGGTCTAATTTAAGATAAAATTACATACTTTTTGTACTTTAGTTCTTTCTCAATTAGATAAACATATTTTTATGATCTTTAAGAAAGCACTTTTCGTTATTCTAAGTTTCTCTTTAAGCATTTTCAGTCTTAATTCCTGCAAAAATAATTCTGATGAAAAGAAAGCATCAGAAGACCAGAATAAACGCCCAAATATCGTCTTTATAATGACCGATGATCATGCGGCCCAGGCAATTAGTGCTTATGGTCATCCGGTAAGTCAGCTAGCCCCGACACCTAATATTGATCGCATTGCCGAAAATGGAGTGAAATTCAATAATAATTTTTGCACAAATTCTATTTGTGGCCCAAGTCGGGCAGTAATCTTAACAGGAAAGCACAGTCACGAAAATGGGTTCAGGATGAATGGAGAGGTATTTGATGGTTCTCAACCCACCCTTCCCAAGTTTCTTAAAGAGGTTGGCTACGCAACCGCCCTGGTAGGCAAATGGCATCTTCACGGTTTACCCGAAGGTTTCGATCATTGGAATATTCTTGTAGATCAGGGGAATTACTATAACCCAGATTTTATTAAAGGAAAAGATACCACAAGAATTGAAGGCTATGCTACCGATATTATTACCAAAATGGGCTTAGACTGGTTAAAAAATAACCGCTCTGAAGAAAAACCATTTATGCTCATGGTTCAACATAAAGCGCCACATAGAAACTGGATGCCTGCACTTAGGCATTTAAATAAATATGATTCTACTGAATTTCCTCTACCCAATAGTTACTTTTCTGATCACAAGGGCCAGGTAGCAGCACAACAGCAACAGCAAACTATTTATGAGGATATGTATGAAGGTCATGACTTAAAGATGAGCGTAGAAAAAGGCAGCGACTCCTTAAGACATAATCCCTGGAAAACAGATTTTGAAAGAATGACAAAAGAACAACGGGATACCTGGAACAAAGCTTATCGGCCTAAAAATGATGCCTTTCACGATGCTAATCTATCCGGTAAAGAACTTGCCAAATGGAAAGGGCAACGTTACCTTCAGGACTATTTAGCAACCGTTGCTTCTGTAGACGAAGGGGTTGGGGAAATCTTAGATTATCTTGAGGAAAGCGGCTTAGACGAAAATACTTTGATTGTTTACACCACAGATCAGGGGTTTTATCTCGGGGAAAAAGGATTCTTTGACAAACGTTTTATGTATGAAGAGTCTTTAGCAATGCCGATGCTAATGCAGTTGCCCGGCGAAATTGAAGCCGGCAGCGAAATTGATGCACTTACTCAGAACATAGATTTTGCACCCACTTTCCTGGACTTTGCCAATGCTGAAATTCCACAAGATATGCATGGAAAATCTTTAAGGCCTTTAATAAATAATTCAGTTACAGATGAAGATTTTAGAAATGCAATTTATTATCATTACTACGATTTTCCGGCCTTTCATATGGTGAAAAGGCATTACGGTATCAGAACTGATCGTTTTAAACTGATGCATTTTTATGATGACATAGATGAATGGGAAATGTACGATCTCAAGGAAGATCCTCAAGAAATGAATAATATTTACAATCACCCTGATTATGCCGAAGTAAGAGAACAGTTGCATTCAAGCCTGGATTCCCTTCAGCAGAAATATAATGTAACAGAAGAAGAATTTGCCACTACCCCTGAAGAAAAGGTGGAACAGGCTTACCGAAATTTTGCAAGATTGGCTGGCGAAGATCCAGAAGAGGAGTAGTCTTTAAGCTGAAAATCCACCGAAGTATTTTAGAAAAATTAAGAACCTCGGGGCAAGCCCACGAGATCTGAATTGGAAAACTATTTTATAATTTCGAGGCAAGCCCGCCTGAATGATTCGGGCAGGCCTCGGGGAATTAAACCCTCAATGAGGGATTAAATTGAAAAACATTTAATTTTTTCAATTAACAAGTATTTATTCCTAAATATTGGATTTTTTCCTATTTTTGAACCAAACTTCGAAACCATGATGTTTGATCGAATTAAGGAAAAACTGGAAATTCTTGCCGATGCTGCGAAATATGATGTTTCCTGCTCCAGCAGTGGTAGTAAACGCTCTAATAAAAATAAAGGCCTGGGGAATTCTGACGGAATGGGAATTTGCCATTCCTATACAGAAGATGGGCGTTGTGTTTCCCTGCTCAAGATACTGCTTACCAATTATTGTATTTTTGATTGCGCCTATTGTGTAACCCGCAGAAGCAATGACATAAAACGAGCTGCATTTAAAGTGCAGGAAGTAGTAGATCTCACCATCAATTTCTATCGACGCAATTATATTGAAGGCTTATTTCTAAGTTCAGGGATTTTTAAAGATGCTGATTTCACAATGGAGCGTCTTATAAAAGTAGCAAAGAAATTGCGTTTGGAAGAAAATTTTAACGGCTATATTCATTTAAAATCTATTCCAGGCGCCAGTGATGAGTTGATGTACGAAGCCGGGCTTTATGCCGATAGGTTAAGCGTAAATATTGAAATTCCTACGGTTTCCGGATTAAAGAAACTGGCTCCCGAAAAAGACCACGCCGATTTCATAAAGCCAATGGAGAAGGTGAAAAATGAAATAATTCAATATAAATCAGAGAAAAAATTAATCAAAAACACACCAAAATATGCACCTGCCGGCCAGAGCACTCAAATGATCGTGGGCGCAACAGGAGAAAGTGACCGGGAGATCATGCTTTCTGCAAATCATTATTATACAAATTATAATATGAAGCGGGTTTATTATTCCGGTTATGTTCCAATTCGAAGCGACCCAAGATTACCTTCCCTGGGTTCCCAGGTTCCCATGCTAAGGGAAAACCGGCTTTATCAAACCGATTGGTTAATGCGATTTTATGGTTTTAATGTGAACGAATTACTAAACCAGCAGTTTCCAAATTTAGATGTTGAAGTTGATCCAAAATTGAGCTGGGCCTTAAG
The DNA here is from genome assembly GCF_020164485.1 of Salegentibacter tibetensis. Lineage (GTDB taxonomy): Bacteria > Bacteroidota > Bacteroidia > Flavobacteriales > Flavobacteriaceae > Salegentibacter > Salegentibacter tibetensis. The sequence continues at coordinate 106,432 of NZ_JAIQZA010000002.1, read as the reverse complement.
GAACCCGCAGCATTTTCCGGTAGATATTAATCGCGCCGAAAAAGAAACCCTATTAAGAATTCCAGGTGTAGGTTTAAAATCGGTGAGCAAGATCTTAAACGCTAGAAAATACCGGAAGTTAAATCACGATCATTTAAAAGCCATTGGCGTTTCACTTAACCGGGCGAAGTATTTTATAATTTGTGATTCCCGAGGCTGGGAAACCCGTGATTTGGGATCGGCAAAAATCAAATCACTTATTCTTCGAAATTCTGTTGGGAAATTCAGAAAAGAATATAGCAGTCAATTAAGTCTATTTTAGATGCAGGCTACAGCTTCACTAAATTACGACGGTACTTTTAACGGCCTTCTCACCTGCATTTTTTTAAGCTATGAGGAAAAATTAGAGGTAATCGCAATAAATCCTCCAGATGCGAATAAAGGAGATTTCTTTAGTGAAATTCTTGAAGTTATAACAGATAAATCAAAGGCAAACCGGGTTTTGAAGGCTTTTAAATCTTATGTTTCAGCTCGTGGTGCAAATTCAGTGTATAACGCCTATTTAAGTGAAGAACCCGGCATTGAATTGGAAATTCTGAAGTATTTTCAGTACACATTTAAGCATAAAAACAATGTAGATGGAGATTTTACGAATCCTCACGTTCTAAAAATTGCACAAACTGCCAAAAAGGTAAGACGGGAAAAACACCGAATGGAAGCTTTTGTAAGATTTCAACTTACTAAAGACAATATCTATTTTGCAACGATTGCGCCCGATTTTAATGTGCTTCCTCTTATAAACAAACATTTTACTTCCAGGTACAGTGACCAACATTGGATTATTTATGACACCACGCGTAAATTTGGGCTATATTACGATCTCCACAAAACAGAGATTATCAGCTTTGATTTTTCTATAAATACAGATAAAGCTGAAGCAAATCAATATATTTTTAATGATTTTGAAATGGACTTTCAGGAATTATGGAAAAAATATTTTGAAGCTACAACCATTAGATCCCGCATAAACACAAGGCTTCATCACCAACATTTACCTAAACGATATTGGAAGTATTTGATTGAAAAGAATCCCTTGCATAATTAAAAAATAGTTTAAATTTGCTGATTCAACTAATCAAACATATTCTAAAATGAAAAAATTATTTTTACTTTTTGCTGTTGCAACAATGTCTCTTTCTATCTATTCTTGTAGAGAAACTACTGAAGAAAAAACAGAAGACGCTATGGAGTCTGCTGGTGAAGATATTGAAAACGCTGCAGACGAAGCAGGAAATGAAATGGAAGAAGCAGGTGAAGAAATGCACGAAGAAATGCACGAAGACGATAATATGTAATCGTTTCTTTCAAAGAAATTTTAAAGCTGCTTTTTTAATCGAAAGTGGCTTTTTTTAGTTTAAACCAAGATCAAATTATCATGAAAAAGTTTATATTTATTTTAGTTGCCGTTTTTACCCTGGGTTTATATTCCTGCCGTGAAACCACGAAAGAAAAAACGGAAGATGCCGTAGAGTCTTTTGGCAAAGACATTGAAGACAATGTGAATAAAGCCGGTGAAAAAGTTAAAGAAGGCGCCAAAAAAGTTGAAGAAGAAGCTAAAAAAGTTGGAAAAGAAATCGATGAAGAGATTCACGAAGACGATAATTAATCGGCAATTTCTTTATTAAAATTAACTAAGGCTGTTTTGTTTTTACGTCACCCTGAACGTGTTTCAGAGCCTGTCCCGATTTTATCGGGGGTTTAAGCCCCTATTTTAGACGGCAGTGTAAAACAGCACAGCCTTATTTTTTACGTTCTATCACATAATTCACCATAAGCTCCAGGGATTCCCTATATGGAGAATTTGGATAATCTTCTAAAATCACCATGGCCTCCTGCTGAAATTCTTCCATGCGCTTTACCGCATAGTCCAGGCCGCCTTTATCCTTTACAAACTGAATCACCTCCTTTACCCGCTTCCTGTCTTTATTGTGGTTTTTAACCGAATTAATTACCCAGTCTTTTTCCTTTTTGGTCGAATTATTTAAGGCGTAAATTAGAGGCAAAGTCATTTTTTGCTCCTTAATATCAATACCGGTGGGCTTTCCTATTTGTTCATCGCCATAATCAAAAAGATCATCTTTTATTTGGAAAGCCATCCCAATCAATTCGCCAAAGCGTCTCATTTTGGCAGTCTCATCAGAATCAGGTTTAACCGAAGCAGCTCCCAAACTGCAACAAGCTGCGATAAGCGTAGCCGTTTTTTGCCGAATAATCTCGTAATAAACGGTTTCAGTAATATCTAAACGCCTGGCCTTTTCTATTTGCAGCAATTCGCCTTCGCTCATCTCGCGAACGGCTACTGAAATAATTTTCAGCAGGTCAAAATCATTATTATCTATAGAAAGCAGCAGACCTTTAGAAAGCAAATAATCGCCCACCAGAACTGCAATCTTATTTTTCCATAAAGCATTTATGCTGAAGAACCCGCGTCGGCGGTTAGAATCATCCACAACATCATCATGCACCAGTGTAGCGGTGTGAATAAGCTCTATAACTGAAGCCCCGCGATAGGTACGCTCGTTCACGCTACCGTCTGAAACCATCTTTGCCACCAGGAAAACAAACATAGGCCGCATCTGCTTCCCCTTGCGATTCACAATGTAATGGGTGATCCTGTTAAGTAATGCCACTTTAGAAGACATGGCTTCCAGGAACTTTTTTTCAAAAAGTTCCATCTCTTTCTCAACCGGGAGTTTTATTTGGGAAATTACTTTCATTAAGCCACCAAAGATAATTATTTATAGAGAATATTCAGCGGTGGTTTTTCTATCAAAATAAGGAAGTTGAAGACAAGCAAATCAAGTATAAAAAACAATTTTAAATCTTCCTGTTAAGCCATATAGAATTACCCTTAATGAGGGAAGTTAAGCCGATTTATTAGCCAACTGACCACAAGCAGCATCTATATCTTTTCCGCGGGAACGCCTTACGGTAACAGTGATCCCGTTGCGCTCCAAAATTTGCTGATACATATCTGTAGCCTTAGAAGAGGCTTGCTGGAAGTTCCCGTCGTCTATAGGGTTGTATTCAATTAAATTCACCTTACACGGCACATAATTACAAAATCGTACCAGGGCTTCGGCATCTTTGCGGGTATCGTTAATATCTTTCCACACAATGTACTCGTAAGTGATTCGGCTTTTGGTTTTAGAATACCAGTATTCCAAAGCTTCCCGAAGATCGGCTAAGGGAAAAGTTTCATTAAAAGGCATTATTTGCGTTCTCACCTCGTCTATTGCCGAGTGAAGAGAAACAGCAAGTTTAATTTTGGCTTCATCATCGGCCAGTTTCTTGATCATTTTTGGCACACCTGAAGTAGAAATGGTAATCCGTTTTGGGGACATCCCCAAACCTTCGGGTGAAGTAATCTTTTCTACCGCTTTCATCACGTTATTATAGTTCATAAGCGGTTCACCCATTCCCATAAAAACGATATTGCTAAGCGGCCGGTCAAAATACAAACGGCTTTCGTTATCTATTGCAACCACCTGATCGTAAATCTCATCGGGATTCAGGTTTCGCATTCTTTTTAATTTTGCGGTGGCACAAAACTGGCAATCTAAACTGCAGCCCACCTGCGAGGAAACACAAGCCGTCGTCCTGCTAGCCGTAGGAATCAAAACCGATTCAACCGTGAGTTGATCGTGCAGTTTCACGGCATTTTTAATCGTGCCATCGCTACTGCGCTGCATCCGGTCTACCCGAATATGATTGATCACAAAATTCTCGTCCAGCATTTCACGGGTAGCTTTAGAAATGTTGGTCATCGCATCAAAACTGTGCGCGCCTTTATTCCAAAGCCATTCGTATACCTGACTTCCGCGGAAAGATTTATCGCCATTGGCTACAAAAAATTCCTGTAGTTGTACTTTGGTAAGTGCCCGTATGTCTTTCTTCTTATTTTTCACGCTGCAAAAGTATGAAGAATTAAAGGATTTTTAAGTTAAGCTGAAGCTAAGTGTTTTAATCCCCCCATTGAGGGTTTAATTCCCCGAGGTTCTTGAATTTCTGGCGCTAAGCAAAATTAATGTTTCATTTTTCGGAACTTAATAAATTTACCCTTAACATACCTATCTTCCTGCGAGGTTTTTTTATACCTCGCAGGTATGTGAATTAAATAAACCTACAAGGTTTCTAAGCCTTACAGGAGTAGCTTCTGTTCTAAAGCAATATCACAATAAAAAAGCCACAACCTATTTTTATAAGTTGTGGCTTTTATAATTTAAAACTTTTTGGAATTAGATGATCAACATCGCATCTCCATAAGTATAGAAACGATATTTTTCCTTTACCGCTTCTTCGTAAGCACGCTTCATAAAATCGTGACCGGCAAAAGCCGAGATCATCATAAGAAGCGTAGATTTCGGCGTATGGAAATTAGTCACCATACAATTCGCAATACTAAAATCGTAAGGAGGAAAGATAAATTTATTGGTCCACCCACCAAATTCGTTTAAAGTATGGTTTGAAGAAACCGCGCTTTCCAACACACGCATTACGGTTGTACCTACGGCACAAACACGTCTGTTTTCCAGTTTTGCTTTGTTTATAGTTTGGGTAGCTTTCTTTTCAATAAAAGCTTCTTCGCTGTCCATTTTATGTTTGCTAAGATCTTCTACCTCAACCGGGCTAAAAGTTCCCAAACCAACGTGAAGGGTAACTTCAGCAAAATCTACTCCTTTTATTTCCAAACGCTTTAAAAGGTGCTTAGAAAAGTGAAGTCCGGCAGTTGGTGCCGCTACAGCTCCTTCTTCTTTCGCGTATATTGTTTGGTAACGTTCCTGATCTTCAGGTTCCACATCACGCTTTATATATTTTGGAAGCGGGGTTTCCCCAAGTTCCTTAAGTTTCTTTCTGAAATCTTCGTAAGAACCGTCGTAAAGAAAACGAAGGGTTCTTCCCCGAGAAGTAGTGTTATCTATAACTTCAGCCACTAAACTTTCGTCATCCCCAAAATAAAGTTTATTCCCGATTCTAATTTTTCTTGCAGGATCTACAAGAACATCCCAAAGTTTTGTTTCAGGATTTAACTCTCTTAAAAGAAATACTTCGATTCTCGCACCGGTTTTTTCTTTATTACCATATAAACGTGCCGGAAATACTTTGGTATTGTTCAATACCATAACATCTTCAGGCTCGAAGTAATCAAGAATATCTTTAAATTGTTTATGTTCAATTGTTTGTTCTTTTCGGTTAAGAACCATAAGCCTGGCTTCGTCCCTGTTCTCTGAAGGGTACTCTGCCAGAAGTTCATCCGGAAGCTCAAAATTGAAGTGTGAAAGTTTCATTCCCATAATTGCATTTTTAGAAGCCGCAAATATACAATCTCAAGGTAGGGGTTGTCAAGTATTTAACGGTTTATTTAAAAAAAGCTTTTAAATTGAAGTTTTTTCAATCTCGAAACTGAGTTTTTCAAAATCTTCCCAAAAGCCAGGATAGGATTTTGAAACCACTTCTGCATCTTCAATTTCAAAAGGAATTTTAAGTCCCAGTGGTGCGAAAGCCATCGCCATACGGTGATCGTTATAAGTTCCTACTGAAACATTTTCTGCAAAATCTTTCTGCGGAAGAAGCTTCAGGCTGTTTTGAGTGACTTTTACCTTACTACCAAATTTTTCAATTTCGGTTTTTAAAGCTTCCAATCTATCGGTCTCCTTAATTTTCAAGGTGTGCAAGCCGGTTAAATGGCAAGGTACATTTAAAGCCAAACAAGTAACCGCTATGGTCTGGGCGATATCAGGTGAATTTTGAAGGTTTTCTTCAATATGTTTTGGTTTACTACCAGGACGCTTCTCAAGGATAATATGATCTCCTTCAAATTTAGTACTCACCCCAAATTGCTTATAGATTTCAGCCAGGCAGGAGTCTCCCTGCAAACTGGTTTTCCTATACGTGCTTAATTTAAGATCGGCTGTTTCGCTTATCGCGGCCAGACTATAATAGTAAGAAGCCGAACTCCAATCTGATTCTACCGCCAAAGTTTGACTTTCTACTTCTGGAATAGCTTCAATTTTGATAGTATTTCCTTCAAAATTTCCTTTAATTCCCGCGCGTTGCAGGATCTCTAAAGTCATTTTAATATAAGGCGTAGAAGTAATTTGTCCTTTCAGATTAATTTCGAGTCCATTAGGCAGCGCAGGTGCAATAAGCATTAATGCAGAAATATACTGACTGCTAATATTAGCTTGCAATGAAACATGATTAGCGATAAGCTTTTTTCCTTTAATTCTTATTGGTGGGTAGCCATCGTTCTGTTCGTAAGAAATATCGGCTCCCATTTGTGTTAGCGCATCTACCAAAAGTTTAACAGGACGCTCGGTCATTCTTTTACTTCCGGTTAAAACCACTTCCCGGCCTTCTTGAGCCGAAAAATAAGCTGTTAAAAATCGCATTGCCGTCCCGGCGTGATGGATATCTACTAATTCCTCATCACTTTGCAGGGCTTTTTGCAAATAATGGGTATCGTCACTATTAGAAAGGTTACTGATTTTTAAATCTGGATATAAAGCCTGCAAAATCAGTAAGCGATTGGATTCACTTTTAGAGCCGGTAATTTTAATATTTCCGGCCAGATGCTTTTTGGTATTTGAAATCTTTAAATTCATTAATTTGCTATATTAATTTTTAGCATCTCTCTTTTGTTTTCCTCTAAACTGCCCAAACGCAATAATAAAACCATAAGCAAAAGCGGCAAGTAGTTGTCCCGCAATAAAGCGAAATAACTTCCCATCTTCTGTACGTTCAGTAAAAAAGGCTTTAAAATGAAATCCGCCGTATTCAAACAGCATACTTACAACATCATATACAATCAGGAAGCCAATGCCAAGGAATAAAACCGATTTCCAGAAGGCTCTTTGCGAAATCATCTCTTTGAACTTCATTATTTTAACTTTTCGTTATTATGATGCCTGTCGTGATCTCTTTTTGTTTTTATATCCAGCTTTTTATCAAAAGCTTCCTGAAGATCAACCCCGGTTTGGTTAGCAAGACACAGCACCACAAACATCACATCTGCCAGCTCTTCTCCCAAATCCTTTTCTTTATCTGATTCTTTTTCGCTTTGTTCCCCATACCGGCGTGCAATTATCCTGGCAACCTCGCCTACTTCTTCGGTAAGTTGCGCCATATTGGTAAGCTCATTAAAATAACGAACTCCATGTTCTTTTATCCAATCGTCTACAGCCTTTTGAGCGTTTTCTATGTTCATTTTTATTCCCTTTGTTTTGAATCTATAATAATTGTCACCGGCCCATCATTGAGTAGCTCCACCTTCATATCGGCACCAAATTCTCCGGTTCCTACCGGCTTTCCTAAAGTTTCTTCCAGTTTTTCGACGAATTTCTCGTAAAGTGGAACCGCAACATCAGGTTTTGCAGCTTTTATAAAACTAGGCCTATTTCCCTTTTTGGTGGAAGCGTGTAAGGTAAATTGACTAACCACTATGGCGTCACCGTTCACATCTAATAAGGAAAGGTTCATCGCGTCATTTTCATCATTAAAAATGCGAATTTTTACAATTTTATTGCAGAGCCAATCTATATCTTCCTGATCATCCTCATTCTCGATGCCCAATAAAATCAATAAACCGGTACGCATTACAGCATTAATTTCGTGGTTTATTTGTACTGAAGCTTTAGAAACCCGCTGTAAAACTACTCTCATTTTTTTGGATAAATATCTGTCCTGTAATTGTCTTCTTCTCCTTCTAAAATCTGCAAATAACTTTTATAACGGCTCCAGGCGATCTCGCCATCTTCCAACGCATCTTTTACCGCGCATTGCGGCTCTTCCAGGTGCAGACAATTATGAAATTTGCAATCCTGCTTCATCTTAAAAAACTCAGGGAAATAATTTCCCAACTCTTCCTTTTCTATTTCTACCACGCCAAAACCTTTAATTCCGGGGGTATCAATTATTCTGGCATCAAAATTAAGGTCGAACATTTCAGCAAAAGTGGTGGTATGTTGGCCTTGTTTATGCTGTTCAGAAATTTGGGAAGTTTTTAAATTTAAACCGGGTTCAATTGCATTGATCAAAGTAGATTTTCCGGTACCGCTATGGCCGGCAAACATACTGGTTTTGCCCAGCATCATTTCCTTCACCTTATCTACATTTTTTCCGGTGGTGGCAGAAATTCCTATACAATCATATCCTGCATTTCTGTATATAGCTGCAAGATATTTAATCTCTACCAGCTCATCTTCGTTATAGGTATCTACCTTATTAAAAAGTAAAACCGCTTTCACGTGATAAGCTTCCGCAGTAACCAGAAATCGGTCTATAAAAGTGGTAAGTGTAGGCGGATTATTTAGTGTGATAAGTAAAAAAACCTGGTCTATATTGGCTGCAATAATATGGGTTTGCTTAGAAAGGTTAACCGATTTACGAATAATGTAGTTTTCGCGCTTATCGATCTTCTTGATCACTCCCTGCTCTGCACCTTCCTTGTCTTCAATATCAAATTCCACGCGGTCACCCACTGCAACCGGGTTGGTGCTTTTAATACCTTTAATCCGGAATTTTCCTTTAATACGGCAATCGTAAAACTTTCCGGCTTCACTTTTCACCTGGTACCAGCTTCCGGTAGATTTATAAACGGTTCCTTTCATTCACATTATGGTTTTTTAAGCGGCTGTTTGAAAAAAAATTTATTTCGTCATCTATTCGTCATCCTGAACTCGTTTCAGGATCTAGGTTGTCTATATATTAGATCCTGAAATAAATTCAGGATGACGTCCATTAATTAATCTCCAAACAGCCACTTTGCTAAAATAGCAAATGCAGCATTCACTACTCGCTTTTAAACCAAAAATCATGAAAAACAAGGCTTATTATGCTTTCATAATTTTTTCCTGGTGGTTAATGGATTCCTGGTGAACCGCTTTGAATAAACGCAGAATAAATTCTTCGCTTAAGCCGTGTTGTTCTCCTTCCAGAACCATATTTCCAAGAATTTCGTTCCATCTTTTAGTTTGTAAAACCGAAACGTTCTGTGATTTTTTCACCCTACCAATTTCATCTGAAATTTTCATTCTTTTTGAAAGCAGGTCGATCAATTGGTTATCGGCTACGTCAATTTTAGCTCTTAAAGTGTTCAATTTATTCTTAAAATCTTCACTTTCTGAAACCTCTTTTCTAATCTTCAAATCTTTCATAATCTGAACAAGTGCTGCGGGGGTGATTTGCTGTGCTGCATCACTCCAGGCATCATCAGGAGTGTGGTGGGTCTCAACCATAAGGCCGTCGTAATTGAGGTCTAAGGCTGTTTGGCAAAGATCAAAAATAATATCCCTACGTCCCGCGATATGCGAAGGATCTAAAATTAGCGGAAGATCCGGGAATTTATTCTGAAGCTCAATTGCGATTTGCCATTCAGGGTTATTCCTGTATTTGGTCTTTTCGTAAGCTGAAAATCCACGGTGAATCACTCCTAAATTTTTGATATCGGCAGTATGAAATCTTTCTACCGCACCTAACCAAAGGGAAAGATCTGGATTTACCGGGTTTTTAACCAATACCGTTTTGTCAGTTCCTTTAAGTGCATCAGCAATATCCTGAACGATAAACGGTGAAACCGTAGTTCTGGCACCAATCCAAAGAATATCAACATCATTTTCCATAGCAAGGTCTACGTGGTTCGCATTCGCGACTTCAGTAGTGGTCAACATCCCGGTTTCTTCTTTGGCTTTTTTCAACCATTTTAAACCAAGCGCACCAACACCTTCAAAATTTCCGGGTCTTGTTCTTGGTTTCCAGATTCCGGCACGTAAAACCGTGGCGTCTGTATCTTTTAATTGATGAGCGATCTTTAAAACCTGCTCTTCGGTTTCAGCGCTACAGGGGCCTGCGATTACCAGTGGATGATCTAATCCAAAATCGTCCAGCCAGTTTCTTAGTTCTTTCTTGTTTTCCATAATTTAAAATTTAATCCTAATTTTTAGTTTATTCCGTTTAAAATTGATTTGATATGATTGGTGCGTTGCATTTCGTTATATACCTCCTGAAAATCGTCTTTTTCCAGCAATTCTTTAAAATGCGTAAGGTTATTGATGTATTCATTTAAAGTCTCCAGCACATTCTCTTTATTCTCCTGAAAAATGGGCGACCACATTGCCGGCGAACTTTTGGCAAGCCTTACTGTGGAAGCAAATCCACTGCCCGCCAGATCGAAAATATCCCGCTCGTTACGTTCTTTTTCCAGCACTGTTTTTCCTAGCATAAAGGAACTTATATGCGATAAATGCGAAACATAAGCAATATGCCTGTCGTGAGAAACAGGATCCATATACCTGATGCGCATTCCCAGTTTTTGAAAAATATCCAGCGCCCTTTCCTGAAGTTTAAATGCTGTTTTTTCTACTTCACAGATAATATTTGTTTTATCCCTGTACAAATTAGGGATCGCTGCTTCAGGGCCGGAAAATTCGGTTCCTGCAATAGGATGAGCCGCTAAAAAATTTCTCCGGTTTTTATGATTTGCAATTTCTTTACAAAGTCTCGATTTTGTAGAACCGGCATCAAAAACCAGGGTATTTTCCTTAACCAGGTCTAAAACTTCTGTCACTACTTTATTCGCAACATCTACCGGAACTGCCACCAAAACAACATCAGCGTGCTCAACATCTTCAATTTTCGCCGGGTGATCTATAATCCCAAGTTCCTGCGCCTTCTTCAAATTCTTTTCATCAGCATCGCTCCCGTAGATTTCCGCTTCGGGAAAAGCCGATTTGATATCCAGCGCAAACGAACCGCCTATAAGTCCTATTCCTATTATTTGAACTTTCATGAGGTAACTCTTTTTATAGCCCTGTTAATATTTTCTTCGGTTGCACAAAGTGAAAACCGAATATAACCTTTCCCGTTACTTCCAAAAATAAATCCCGGAGCGGTAAAAATGTGGTATTTATTAAGTAAAAAATCTACAAAAGCTTCTGCATTTGTTCCCTTCGGAACCTTTGCCCAAACAAACATCCCGGTTTGGTCTTTTTCGGGTTCGCATTGCAAAGCTTCAGCTAGTTCCAGCACTTTTTCTTTTCGGCTGTGATAAATTTCATTTTGAGCAGAAAACCAATCTCCGTTTAATCTTAAAGCAGCAGCTGCTCCGGCCTGAAGCGGATAAAACATCCCGCTATCCATATTGGTTTTTACTTTCAGTACAGTGTTCAGGTTTTTCTCGCTTCCGCAGAGCATTCCTATTCGCCAACCTGCCATATTAAAGCTTTTGCTTAAAGAATTCAGTTCCAAAACCATGTCTTTAGCACCTTCAGCTTTTAAAATACTTTTAGGATGCTCGTTTAAAATAAAACTATACGGATTATCGTTTACGATCAAAATTTTATGTGCTTTGGCAAAAGCTACCAGTTCTTCAAAAAGACTATCATTTGCCGAAGCGCCGGTAGGCATATGCGGATAGTTAACCCACATTAACTTCACCTTACTCAAATCTTTTTTAGCCAGTTCTTCTAAATTCGGCAACCAGTTTCCTTCGGCATTTAAGTCGTAGTAAACCGCTTTAGCACCCACCAATTCGGTAACCGAAGAATAGGTTGGATAGCCGGGATTTGGAATAAGCACCTCATCGCCTTCATTTAAAAAAGCCATAGAAATATGCGTGATCCCCTCTTTGCTACCCATAAGTGGCAGAATTTCAGTCTCGGCATCGAGGGCAACCTGGTAATGATTTTGATAAAATTCGGCTATAGCATTCCTAAAATCGGCGGTACCTTTATATGGCTGATATTGGTGCGCCCCGGTGTTTACCAAAGCTTCATTTAAAGCCGAAATCACTTGTGGCGGTGGCGGCAAATCCGGGCTACCAATGCCAAGGTTAATAATATCTTTCCCGGCAGCTGCCATTGCACGCACTTCCTTCAATTTTGAAGAAAAGTAGTACTCTTTTACGTGGTTCAACCTTTTGGCCTGCTCTATCATTACAAACTGTTTTTGTAGGTTCCTAAAATTGTTAATCGCTCGGTCATCACTTCCAGAATATCCATCGCTTTTTGAAATTCTGCATAATCGTCAAAGATTACATCGATAAAAAATGAATATTTCCACGGAAATTCTATAATAGGCATACTCTGTATCTTGGTCATATCCAGGTTAAAATCCCTCAGGATATTTAAAACCGAAACCAGGCTGCCGCGTTTGCTTTCCAGTTCAAATTTTAAAGAAGCCTTATCTATTTTATCGCCATTTGGCTCCTTCTTTTTGGTGCTTATAATTAAAAATCGCGTTGCATTGCTTTTCTTGGTATGGATGCTTTCGGCCAAAATTTCAAGTCCGAATAACTGGGCTGCCGCTTTACTGGCGACCGCGGCAACTTTGGTACTTCCTTTTTCTGAAATCCTTCTTGCTACTTCAGCAGTATCGGTATCTTCAATCAATTTAATATGCGGATGCTTTTTAAAGAATTCCTTGCACTGCAAAAGTGCCATAGGGTGCGAATATACTTTCTTGATGTTTTCTATCTTTTGCCCTGGCATCGCCATAAAATTCATATCAATAGGAATGTAATGCTCCCCAACCACCTTTAAATTATTTTCATCTATCAGGGCGTAATTTGGTAAAATAGACCCGGCAATAGAATTTTCTATAGCCATCACACCTTCGGTAGCTTCGCCTTTCAAAAGGCTTTTAGTGAGTTGGGCAAAAGACATACATTCTAAAACCTCAACATCATTGTGGTAATACTCCTGGGCCACCAAATGATGAAATGAACCCTGTACACCCTGAATTGCAATAATTTTATCCATTAATTTTTTATAATAAATCCCACTTAGCAGATTAATATTCTGAAGTGAAGCCAACACACATTAAGTTGAAAAAACAAAACATTTAAACTCTGAGGCCACACATATTAAATCTCACTTAGTGAGCAAAAAAAAAGTCCCGATTTTATCGGGACTTTTTTATATAATTTTTTACTTAATTACATAGCATTCCCGTTCCTATCTCTGAAATAGAAATAAAAAAAATAGAATGCGTTCCAGCTAATTAAGTGATTCATTGTTTTTTTGTTACGGGGCTAAAGTAGAATATAATTCCTTAATGAAAAACCCTTTTTTAGGTTTTTTTAAGCTTCCTCAAGCTTTTTGCAGACTTGATTTTTTTTCTATAGAATCATCGAAATATTTCTAATGAGTTTCAAAATAAGTACCCGGTAATTCCGAAATCTACAACAGGATTGCTTTTTCGAAACTGAATATTCCTAAATATGACCTATTTCCGGCGATATAAAGATCCTTACTTTTGAAAAAATGCTCGCTATGTCTATTCATGTTCAAGAAATTTCTAAATTTTACGGCGAACAAAAAGCGCTGGATGCCGTTTCATTTAAGTTGAACAAAGGGGAAATTGTGGGTTTTTTGGGACCAAACGGCGCCGGAAAATCTACTTTAATGAAAATTCCAATGGATATTTTAAAGTAGGTTAAAAAGAAAGAATCAATTATTAAAGACATTTTAGTAACTTTAACCTAAAACCAGTTAGTTATGAGAACTATAAAAATAGATATACCAAGTTCTTTAGATATGAAAGATTATGATCTTCTCATGATCCTTTCTACCAAGCTATATGAAGACTCCAGGTTGAGCTTAGGACAAGCTGCAAAAATGGCTGGTGTTTCTAAAAGGACATTTATAGAACTTTTAGGCAACTACGGGGTTTCTATTTTTAGTAATTCTATCTCCGATTTACACTCTGATATTTCCAATGCCTAGAACAGTCATTTCTGATACCAGTATTTTAATTCTTTTTTCCAGGATTAACCATCTTGAGCTGCTTAAAAAAGTATATTCTGAAGTTATTACTACTCCCGAAATTGCCGAAGAATTTGGTGAAGAACTTCCAAATTGGATTAAAGTACAACCGGTTTCAAATAAAGAATTTCAGGAAATTTTAGAATTACAATTAGATTTAGGCGAAGCAAGTGCAATAGCTTTGGCGAAAGAACTAAAAAACACTTTACTGCTATTGGATGATTTAAAAGCAAGGAAACTGGCAAATCGTCTAAATCTAAAAATCACAGGTACCCTGGGGATTATTCATAAAGCAAAACAACTAGGATTTATTGATAAAGTTAAACCGGTTATCCAAAAAATTTTAGATACAGACTTTCGAATTTCTCAAAATATAATTGAAGAGCTTTTGACTTTAAATAATGAGAATTGATAAGAATCAGTATTACGTGCTAAAAAACCATTAACACCCATTCTCCAACTTCCAGTCCCGACTCCACAACAATAATTCTTACTTTTGAAAAAATGCTTGCTATGTCTATTTATGTTGAAGGAATTTCTAAATTTTACGGTGAACAAAAAGCGCTGGATGCTGTTTCTTTTAAGTTGAACAAAGGGGAAATTGTGGGTTTTTTGGGACCAAACGGCGCTGGAAAATCTACTTTAATGAAAATCCTTACCGGTTATTTAGCTGCTTCTGAAGGAAAAGCTAAAGTAAACGGAATTTCCCTTGAAGACGATTTACATAAAATCCAGCAGCAAATTGGGTATTTACCCGAACACAACCCGCTATATACTGAAATGTATGTGCGAGAATATTTAGAATTCAACGCCAAAATTTACAAAACCGATAAATCGCGGATAGAAGAAGTTATTCAACTTACCGGCCTTAAACCTGAAGCTAATAAAAAAATAGAGCAACTTTCTAAAGGTTATCGCCAACGTGTTGGGCTGGCCACTGCCCTGCTCCACGACCCGGAAGTTTTAATTTTAGACGAACCTACCACTGGGCTGGACCCAAACCAATTGGTGGAGATAAGGAATCTCATTAAGAATATAGGGAAAGAAAAATCCGGTAAAACTATTTTTCTTTCTACTCATATTATGCAGGAAGTGGAAGCTATTTGCGACCGGGTGATTATTATCAATAAAGGAAAAGTTGTTGCCGATAAGCATTTAAAGGAATTACGCGAAGAAAATGAACAGGTGATTTTAGTGGAATTCGATTACCGGGTTGAACAAGTTGCCCTTCAGAAATTACCACATCTTCTTGCGGCTAAAAATGTAGGCGGATTTGCCTACGAACTCACTTTCGACACCAAAGAAGATATGCGCCCGGCAGTTTTTGATTTTGCCCACGACAACGGATTAAAGACACTTCAGCTAAATCAAAAAACCAGGAACCTGGAAAGTTTATTTGCTGAACTTACTCAAAAATAAGTCGGCCGGTGTAGTGTTCTTCTATATCTACTTCGGGTGGGCGGTTTTTGGAAATAATATCTCCGAACCCAAAAATATCCCCTCTTAAAGATTGCTGCGGATTGATGATTAATTTATTGGTTCCGCGGTGCAGAATATCGTAATGCTGCACGATAAAATCTCCTGCTTCCAGCCTTCCGTCTCCATTGGCAAAAAACAGGTTTACATTTTCGGCATTTCCGGTGAGGAAATAATTGGAAATATTATCGTTGGTAATTCTTAGATTTTCAACCTCCAGGTCAAGAATAAAATCGCCATTGGTGTGAATCTTCGGGTCGCGTTCCTGATTAAAAGATCGCAACCAAAGTTTTGGGAAATTAAGCGCACCAATACTTTCTATAGCACTTCCGCTGCTGTTTTGCAACCAGTTTAAGGTAGGTGTGGTCACAAAAATCCTGGTGACCTCATAATCCCGAAAAAGGTTGCAGGAATTTTCATTCCTGAGTTCTAGTCGGTTATCAACTACTTCAACAAAAACATTTTCCCTAAGATTTTCTCCGGTTTCAATCTTAACTTTATATTCATCGCCCTGTTCAATAAAGAGCTTAACACGCTCATAGACCATAATCTCTTCAAAAGCATCAACAATAAATTCTTCAGAAATAATTTCCCCGGAAGTTTTTATACAAGTGGGCGCTTCTTCATAATCACATCCCAAAAAGATAAAAATCAATATCGCTATGCATAAAATTCCTTTTTTCATAATCGATATCCTATTGAAAGTTCTACAGCTTCAGCATTGGCATAATGGGATCGCACGGTGAGCGAAGCCCAAAGATTCTCGGTAATTTTTCTTTGTAAACCAACCCGGTTATATAACTGATCTACAAAATGCTCATAAGGAAAATAGGCATAATATCCCAGGTGGGTGATCACCGATAATTTATTGAAATTTAACTGATGTCCAACAAAAATTCCAACGCGTTTTGAATCTTCATCGCCGGTAGTATTTCCGGAAGGAAAGGCTACGGACTGGTAATAAATACGTTCTTCCATTGCTTTTGAAAGGAAAAGCTCTGTTCCTGCCTGGAGAGTACTTTTATGATTCAGCACCTTATCGGCGTAAGCTGAAAAAGTCAAAAACGGGTATTGTTTAGACCCGATAATTCCCATGGTGTTTACCCCGCTCCGTAAAGCAAAATTTAGATGAACTGGCTCTGTATATTTTTCTTTAGGTCCTTTAGGAATATAATTTGGCTGGTTTTGATGATCCAGCACATAATTCACTCCCAGGTTAAAAGTAACAGTATTGGTGCTGGAATTTGGAGAAGTGAAATCGGCATTGGAATAGTGAATTAATGATAAGCCTGCCTGCATGCCCAAACCTTCAAAAATATTCTCTTTTTTATAATTCGCCATCAGGTAGGTAGAACTAAGCAAGCGCGAACCGTAGGCGTTATTTTTAAAATTATTATCGGGATGATATGGATTGGAAGCATAAGCAAGCCCCTGTCCTATTCTAAACATTAAATTGCGTTTGAACAGGTAGAAATTCATATGCGAGTAAAGTCCGTAATTCTCGCCCAAATCAGGATTTTTCAGATCCTGATAGGTAAGGGAAACTCCCACATCGGGATAGTTGTAGCGTTTTTCCCAATCTTCAAATCCGAAACTTTTTTTATTAAAACCAAGGATAAGCCCCGTAGGATGTCCGGTAATTAAATGGGCAATATCGGGACTATGCTCGGCAATGGTTCCGTAGAAATAACTGGCATCAAAAGAATAATAATTCTTCCCGGGTTCCTGGGCCGATATACTATCGAGGATAAAAAGAAAAATAAGGGCGGTAATTTTCTTCATTATCCGCAAATGTAGCCTAATATTTTAAAAAACCGCCTCCGCAATTTTCTGAACATTAGTACTTTTTCCCATTGAATAATAATGCAAAACAGGAACTCCGGCGTCTTTCAGTTCTTTAGATTGTTCTATAGCCCATTCAATACCAACTTTCCTAACTTCGGTATTGTTTTTACAGGCTTCCACATTTTTTATCAATTCTTCAGGCAAATCTATGCTGAATACCTGTGGCAACAGTTGCAGGTGTCTTTTAACGGCTATTGGTTTTATACCGGGAATTATGGGAACAGTGATTCCTGCTGCCCTTGCCAGGTCTACAAAATTAAAATAAGCTTTATTATTAAAAAACATTTGTGTTACCACATAATCTGCGCCTGCATCTATTTTTTCCTTAAGCCTTTTTAAGTCGGTTTGTAAAGACGGTGATTCCAGGTGTTTCTCGGGATAACCGGCCACACCAATACAAAAATCGGCGTTATTATCAGATTCAATAACTTCGTTTAGGTATTTTCCTTCTCCCAAATCTTTAATTTGTGTTACCAGCTCACTGGCAAAACAGTTTCCACCATGAGTAGGTTCAAAATAGCGTTGGTGTTTCATAGCATCCCCGCGAAGTGCCATTACATTTTCAATACCCAGGTAATGACAGTCTACCAGTAAATACTCAGTTTCCTCCCGGGTAAAACCGCCACAAAGTACATGTGGAATAGTATCTACATTATATTTTTGCTTTATTGCTGCACAAATTCCAACCGTTCCGGGGCGCATACGGGTTATCTTTCTTTCCAGTAAACCGTCCGCTTTTTTAATATAAACGTGTTCTTCCCGAGAGGTAGTCACATCTATAAACGGCGGATTAAACTCCATTAGGGGATCTATATTATTATAGAGATCCTGAATATTCCTTCCTTTTTGTGGTGGAACGATTTCAAAAGAGAATAATGTTTCTCCTTTAGCTTGTTTTATATGTTCTGTTACTTTCATTTAATCTTATGTAAAATGTATATTGTAAACTGTACTTTCATTCTACATTTTTACAATCTACCTTGCTATTCATTATGTTTAATCTGCGATATTCGGGTTAAGCCATTTTTCAGCTTTCTTCAACGGAATTCCCTTTCTCTCGGCAAAATCTTTTACCTGGTCGTCTTTAATTTTACCAAGGCCAAAATAACGCGCTTCAGGATTGGCAAAATAATAACCACTTACACTTGCGGCCGGCCACATCGCCAGACTTTCGGTAAGCTCTACGCCAATTCGCTCTTTTACCTTTAAAACCTCCCAAATACTTAGTTTCTCCAAATGATCTGGACAGGCCGGATAACCCGGTGCGGGGCGAATTCCCTTATAGGTTTCCTTAATTAATTCTTCGTTGCTTAAATTCTCTTCGGGAGCATAACCCCAATCTTCGCGTCTTATCTTTTTATGTAAATATTCTGCAAAAGCTTCCGCAAGACGATCGGCCAGGGCTTTTATCATTATCGAATTATAATCGTCGTGGTCTTCTTCAAATTTCGCGGCGAGCTCTGCAGTTCCAAAACCTGTTGTCACACAAAAACAACCGATATAATCCTGAATTCCCGTTTCCTTTGGCGCAATAAAGTCGGAAAGCGCAAAGTTTGGTTTTCCTCCGTGCTTTTTTAATTGCTGCCGAAGGGTTCTGAAAAGCATCGTTTTTCCTTCTGAATCCTCTTCATAAGAAACCTCGATGTCATCATCGTTTATGGTAGTTGCCGGAAACAATCCGTACACCGCTTTTGCTTTTAATAATTTCTCATCAAGAATTCTTTTCAGCAAAACTTTAGCATCTGCAAATAAAGAAGTTGCCTGTTCCCCTACTACTTTATCTTTTAAAATATCGGGGTACCGGCCGTGCAAATCCCAGCTTCTAAAAAACGGACTCCAGTCTATAAAAGCTTCAAGTTCTTTTAAATCGAAATCATCAATCTGCTGAATTCCCGGCTTATTTGGCTTAGTGATTTGAGTGGTTTCCCACTCAATTGAATACTTGTTTTTTCTTGCTTCTTCTATAGGTAAAAAGGATTTCACCTTACTCCTTTTCTTAAAATTAAGCCTGAATTTATCATATTCGGCTTTAAGATCGCTCATATATTTTATACGAGTATCTTCCCGCAATAAATCACCAATTACGGTAACTGCACGGGAAGCATCGTTTACGTGGGCAACCGCATTTTTATATTGCGGATCTATTTTAACCGCTGTATGCGCTTTTGAAGTAGTGGCGCCTCCAATTAACAAAGGCACGTCAAAATTTTGCCGTTCCATCTCTTTGGCCAGGAAAACCATCTCGTCTAAAGAAGGTGTGATCAAACCGCTTAGCCCAATAGCATCAACACCTTCTGCTTTGGCTGTTGCTATAATTTTTTCTGAAGGCACCATAACGCCCAGGTCTATAATTTCATAATTATTGCAACTCAATACCACGCTCACAATATTCTTCCCAATGTCATGAACATCTCCCTTAACGGTGGCCATTAAAACTTTTCCAGCCCCTCCAGCACTCGATGGTGGCGCCTTTTTAAGCATTCTGGAAATTTTATTTACAACGCTGTCCAGATCAGAATGTATATCATCGCCCTTAAACCTAATAATTCTGAACTCGTGCTCTTTTAGCCAGGCTGTTCTTTCTTCGTTAGTTGTTTTATCTTCGGGCAATTGATGGATCAAGCCATCAATTTCTACGACAAGCTTTTCTTTAAGACACACAAAATCGGCTATATAACTTCCTATTATATGCTGTTTCTTAAACTCATAATCCTTTAAGTCCCCTGTATCTAAAACATCACCCAAAATGGTTTCGGCTTCACTAATATTATTATAGCGATGTTTTTTGGCAAATTCCTTCATTGAAACGAAGAGTTCCGGTTCAGCCTTTTCCCAATAATCCTCCCCTTTTGGAGGCTGGGGGGCTTTTTTTGCAGCTTCTATATAAGGTAAAAGATAAGCTACCGCTTTCTTCATTACCCGCGCCGATTTCACTACCTGTGGAAGAAACATCTTTCCGCTTCCAAATAGATCACCAACCACGTTCATTCCTATCATCAAATGACCTTCGATGACCTCAATAGGTTGATCGGCTTCCTGGCGGGCCTGTTCTATATCCTCTAAAATAAAAGCATCGATTCCCTTTAC
Organism: Salegentibacter tibetensis; assembly: GCF_020164485.1. Taxonomy (GTDB): domain Bacteria; phylum Bacteroidota; class Bacteroidia; order Flavobacteriales; family Flavobacteriaceae; genus Salegentibacter; species Salegentibacter tibetensis. Next base: position 86,225 of record NZ_JAIQZA010000002.1, on the reverse strand, counting down.
CAGTGCGTGGGTAACCCTATCCTGCAAGGGTTTTTCCCTCCACGAAAGATCTACTCTACTTTCTCGTTTTGAACCTACCACTGTTTCGGCAAATTCAAGCAGGCGCTCGGTGGCATCTTCCCTCCTGTCCAGGATTACGTCTTCAACATGTTCTAAAAGATCTTTTGGAATATTATCATAAACTTCAAGAAGTGCAGGATTTACAATCCCGATATTCATTCCGGCTTTAATAGCGTAATACAAAAACACCGAATGCATGGCTTCCCGTACCGGATTATTTCCGCGGAAGGAAAACGAAACATTGCTCACTCCGCCGCTTATACTGCAATGTGGAAGGTTTTCTTTTACCCAACGTGTTCCCTCAATAAAATCTATAGCATTGCGTTTATGCTCGTCCATCCCGGTTCCCACCGGGAAAATATTCAGGTCAAAAATGATGTCCTCGGGCGGAAATTTCACTTTATTGACCAGAATATCATAAGATCGTTTTGCGATTTCAATTCGGCGTTCATAATTATCGGCCTGCCCCACTTCATCAAAAGCCATTACAATTACCGCTGCCCCGTAGCGCTTTATTTTGGTGGCGTGCTCAATAAATTCTGCTTCACCTTCTTTAAGGCTAATGGAATTCACCACACATTTTCCCTGGACCACCTGCAAACCGGCTTCAATAATCTCCCATTTAGAACTGTCTATCATAATAGGCACACGGGCAATATCGGGTTCGGCTACAATTAGGTTTAGGAACTTCACCATAGCCTCTTTACCTTCAATAAGGCCATCGTCCATATTGATGTCAATAATCTGCGCCCCACCATCTACCTGGTCCCTGGCAACTTCAAGGGCTTCTTCAAATTTCTCTTCTTTAATTAACCGAAGAAATTTTTTGGAACCGGCCACATTGGTACGCTCCCCTACATTTACAAAATTACTGTCGGGAGTAATTATTAGTGGCTCAAGGCCTGATAATTTCAGAGGTCTCACCTCTTTTTGTTTTTTATTAGGGGTAGAAAATTCCTCCTGATCTGTTTCTTTTTTCACTGTTTCTATCATAAAGCGGTGGAAAATTCAGGTTCCACTATTTTTCTGGGATTATAATCTTTGGCGATTTCAGCTATAGCTTTAATATGCTCAGGTGTTGTTCCGCAGCAACCTCCCAGGATATTTACCAGTCCTTTTTCTAAATATTCTTTGATCTGCGTTGCCATTTCTTCAGCATCCTGATCATATTCTCCAAAAGCATTTGGCAAGCCTGCGTTAGGATAAGCCGAAACACCGGAACTCGCAAAACGGTTTAAAACCTCCAAGTGCGGAGTTAGTTCTTTAGCGCCCAAAGCGCAGTTAAAACCAACACTTAGCAACGGAATATGCGATACTGAAATTAGAAAAGCTTCAGCGGTTTGCCCCGATAAGGTTCGGCCCGAAGCATCGGTAATTGTTCCGCTAACCATTATAGGAATATCGAGTTGCAATTCTTCTTTAAGTTCTTCTATGGCAAAAAGCGCGGCTTTAGCGTTTAAAGTGTCGAAAACGGTTTCTACCAGAAGTATATCCACGCCACCTTTTATTAAAGCTTTGGCCTGTTGTTTATATGCTACCCGCAATTCTTCAAACGAAATTGCCCTGAAACCGGGATCGTTAACATCGGGACTCATACTCGCTGTTTTGTTGGTTGGCCCAATAGCGCCGGCTACAAAACGAGGTTTTTCCGGATTTTCTTCAGTCATTTTTACGGCGACTTCTTTGGCAATCCTGGCCGACTCATAATTGAGTTCATCTACCAGCTCTTCCATTTTATAATCGGCCATAGCGATGGTGGTTGCAGAAAAGGTGTTGGTTTCCACAATATCGGCACCGGCTTCAAAATATTTGCGGTGAATGGTTGCAATTGCTTCAGGCTGGGTAATGGATAACAGGTCGTTATTTCCCTGCACCGGTACCGGCCAGTCAGCAAAACGTTTTCCACGGAAATCCTCTTCAGAAAATTTGTAATCCTGAAGCATCGTGCCCATGGCACCGTCTAAAATGAGTATATTTTTTTGAAGTTGTTCTTCTAATTTCGACATATAATTTTATCTAAAATCACTATCAAAAAAAGAAGCGGGAAAGAATTCTTTCTTGTTATCTATCTGCGCCAAAAGCGCAGTAGAACGTAGCACCTTCTCCCATTACAGGAGGGTTGCCAAGGTTTCAACGGGTCTATTCCCTCAACCTTTCTTGATAACGATGTTATAAACAATGAACTTGAATCAGCAAATATACGGCACAGCCTTTTAAATGCAAGGTGTGCTTACTATTTTTACGGATAATTTATTTTAGTTGCCCTACTGTAATTTATTTCTAAAAAACAGGTGATCCTTATTACTTTCACTGAAGTAATAAAAATTAATAAGGCAAATAAACAGAATCTTTTAATTTATCAACTCCCCGTTTAGAGTAATAGCATAATTAATTTCAGCTGCCTTTTCCAGCATTTTAGAAACAGAACAGTATTTCTCCATAGAAAGGTCTACTGCGCGTTTTGCTTTTGCTGCAGGCACATCTCCTTTTAAAAGAAAATTAAGCTGAATTTCCTTAAAAACATTGGGTATCGCACCATCTTCCCTAAAACCTTCAACTTCTACCTGAAGATCTTCAAGTTCCAGGTGTTGCTTTTTAAGGATCATAACAATATCAATACTGCTGCAACCGGCAATGGCCCGAAGCAATAAATCCATTGGGCTGGCGCCCTTTGGTTCGGCATCGGTTTTATTGTCTAAGTGAACAATGTCTCCACGTTCGTTTACGGTTTCAAAATGATAATCTTTATTGAGTCTTTTAAGGCTAATCTTCATTGGAATCTTATTTTGAACAAACTTAAGCAATGCTTACTAAAAAACCTCACAGTTCTAAAGCTTATGCAGGGTTTACGGATTCTCGTAAATGAAATTAACAGATTTTTAATAGATTTACGGGAAGCTTATAAATAAACCTGCTTTTATACTGGTTGCGAACTTTAGTTCAGTTTGGAAGGATGTGGGTTTAACGAGTTCACAACAATAAATTTTCAAAAAAATGGGACTATTCGATTTTTTCAAATCAAACAAAAGTTCGTCTAATAATTCAAAGTCTGAAAAAATAAAGCAGACAAGAACAAAAGAAGGAACAAAAGCAATTCTTTCCAAACTTGGAATAAATCCTTATTATTATAATCACGAAGAAATGGAGCCGTCTGAAATTTCATTGAATGAAGAACTAGCTGGTGCTATTAAAGTTTCCGATATAACATTTGAGTTGGGAGATAAAGAGTTTGATTACATAAGTTTAACTGATAATAAAGATGGAACAAAATCTCTTTATCTCGCTCAAAATCATCCAGAAGAAAGATCAATTAAAGTTTTAGTGGATAAATTTTATGTAGAACTTGGTGAAGCTAAATATTTAGGTCAAGAATTCACAAAATATGATTTAATGACTATGAATGAGCAATCTCATTTCGAATTGAGAGAATGGCAGTTACCAGGTTTTAAAATAGTTATAGGATATAATAAAAATCCAAAGATGGACTCCAATTATGTTTTAGTGGAAGAAAATTAACAGTGGCTAACCACGGCTCATTGAAAATAACGAGTAGTATGCTGAAAAATTACTATTTTGTAGCCAATTATTAAACAACTAAGCCGACTAATCCGAGTCTTTATTCCCGAAACTAGCGACAGCTGCAACCGTTATGCTTAATAATTTATGAAAGAGATATACATCAAAAGTTTTGAGGAATTAATTAAAAAACTCGAGCCTCTAAAGAAAAGAAATACATTAATTTTTAGGGGACAATCAGATAAGAATTGGTCTGTTATTCCAAAAGCAGGAAGAAAAGAATTCCATAAAAATTATTCTGCAACTTTCACAGATGCTCATACTTTCAAAGCTTGGAAAAGATATGCCAAATTTCATTTAGATAAATATCCTGATAATGACTGGGATTGGCTGGCTATTGCTCAACATCACGGATTAGGAACTAGATTATTAGATTGGTCAAAAAATCCTTTAGTTGCAGCTTATTTTGCTTGTTATGAAAATTTCGATAAAGATGGTGTAATATACTATTATGCCATTACAGATATTAATGAATTTGAAAGAGGAGAAAATCCTTTTGAGTTTAAAAATTTTGCTGTTTTCTTTCCAAGCGGTTTAGCATCCCGAATTATAAATCAAAGAGGTTTATTCACAATCTCGGGTAAACCTGAAATTGGTTTAGAAAAAACTTTAGGAAAACAACTTCATAAAATAGTTATCGATTCCAAATCAAAAAATGGAATAATTAGATCTTTAGATTTTTATGGAATAAATAAACTTAGTTTGTACCAAGACCTTGATAGTTTATCTGATTACCTAAATGAGTATTTAAAAGTATTGGGAGAAAATAAGAGAGAAATTGAAACGAAACTTCTATTGAGTGATGAATAAAATTACAAATCATAACATCGGTTCATCGCAAATAACGGGTATTGTAGAAAAACTATAATTTTAGTAGAAACCAGGAAAGAAAATAACTAAGCCGACAAGTCCGGATCCATAATTTCAAAACTTGAGGTAACCGTAGCTGTTGGTGGTAATACTTTTTTAAAAACAATTAGATGAAACGAATATTTTCCTTTCTCTTAATATTAGTTGCTTCCGTTTCCATTTATGAATTTTTTATAAGTAAAAAATCTGAATTTGTAGCAGGAGAAAACCGATACTATACATTGTACGAAAGATATTTTGATGATGATGTAGTTCTCAATACCACTGAGGCCTATGACAATGATAAATATCACATAGAAAAAAAATTCCAGGAAATTCAATCATTATTTAAAGAAGCTAAGGAAATTAGAGAAAATCTAATCCTATATAGAGATGAAATAAGAGCAACAAATAATATTCAGGATTTAGAAGAGCTTCGATCTGATTTAAATACAAAACAAAAACATCTTGAAAGAATAAAAGATAATCTTTCATTTCAGAAAAATAGTCTGAATGAATTAGAAGAATACATAGTTAAATTCGAGAATGAAGTTGAATCAATGTACTTATACAAAGTAGAAATTCAAACTCAAAAACAAAATCTTGAAGATCTAAATTCTAACCTCCAAAATTTTGATTCGGTTTCCAACTATTTACACGTAGTTGCTGAATATAGAGAAATTCAAATTGATCGTGCAAATGAATTAAGGAGACTAAATGAAGAAAAAGAAAGTAAAGTCTCCTCAATTCTTAACTACAAACCTAAAGAAAAATATTATCCTGATTATAACAACAATAATTATAATCAACCAAGATCAAATGTAAAGTTTTACACTAATTCTTTTGGAGAAAAGGTCCAATCTCCATCCTATTATAATTCACCACCGAACGGAGCGACAGCATTATGTAAAGACGGAACCTATAGCTTTAGTAGAAATAGACGAGGAACTTGTTCAGGACATGGTGGAGTAAAAAAGTGGTTAAATTAAAAATTCGTTTAAGTACTACCGCCAATCAAGTAGACGGCTCCGTCAGAAATTGACGGAGTGCGCCTCTCCACTCCCGAAAGCTTTCTTGATACGGCTCTTCCCGATTAACTCGACACACGCTATATATGGCGGTTAAAACTCCTCCCTTCTCAAGCGAAACGGGCATTCCGAAGCAATGACAGAAGGGTTAAACCACCCCGGCCTATCGGCCACCCCTCCTTAAAAAGGAGGGGAGCTTAATAAGCTTTAAAACTATTGTATTTTATTCTAATTAATTCCCCCTTCGGGGCCAGGGGATTACACCCCAATACTCTGTACCACTTCTTTTTTGGCTTCTTTTTTACTACCATCAAATCCGGTTACGCCACCAACGGTGGTGTACTTAAGTACATATTTTTTATCAGGAAAAATTCGCTGATAAGCACTTTGACACATAATCGCCGCTTCGTGAAAACCGGAAAGGATCAATTTCAATTTTCCTTTATAAGTGTTTACATCACCAATGGCATAAACACCGGGAATGTTGGTTTGATAATCGTAAGAATTATCAACTTTAATCGCATTTTTCTCTATTTCCAGCCCCCAGCTTCCAATCGGGCCCAGTTTAGGCGACAATCCGAAAAGCGGAATAAAATCGTCTACGTCTTTAAATTCCTCCCCGCGGGCTTCATCTTTATGCCTAATTACCACCTGCTCAAGTTGATCTTCACCTCTAAGGCCAACAACCTCAGCATTGGTTATCATTTCAATCTTACCAAGTTTGGCCAATTCTGAAACTCTTTCTACAGAATCCAATGCCCCACGGAACTCTGCCCTCCGGTGTACCAAAGCAACTTCAGCAGCAACATCGGCCAGGTAAATGGCCCAGTCTAAAGCTGAATCCCCTCCACCGGCGATCACAACTTTCTTATCGCGGTAAACTTCAGGATCTTTAATAAAATAAGAAACACCCTTATCTTCAAAATCTGCAATATTGGCAATAGGGGGTTTTCTTGGTTCAAAAGAACCTAATCCACCGGCTATAGCCACCACGGGTGCGTGGTGTTTGGTGCCTTTATTTGTGGTTACTATAAAAGTACCATCGTCCAGCTTTTCCAAAGTTTCGGCGCGTTCGCCCAAAGTGAAGCCTGGTTCAAAAGGTTTTATTTGTTCCATGAGGTTTCCAACCAAATCTCCCGCTAAAATCTCTGGAAATGCCGGAATATCATAAATTGGTTTTTTAGGATATATCTCAGAACATTGCCCGCCGGGTTGCGGCAGCGCGTCTATTAAGTGGGTTTTCAACTTTAGCAATCCCGCTTCAAAAACGGTAAACAATCCGGTTGGTCCGGCCCCAATTATCAGGATATCTGTCTTAATCATCACTCTTGTTTTTAACTTTTAAAGATTCGGTTATAGAATTCATTTGCTCTACTTTGGCTTCAAAATCGCCCTTTATAGTGCTTCGATATTCATTCAGGTTTTCTACCATTTGGTTTACATCCTCAGGAATTACTTCCTCAAAGAACTGGCGTAAACGCTTTGCCGCGGTAGGCGATTTTCCATTCGTGGAAATCGCTATTTTTACGTGGCCTTTATTTACAATTCCGCCCATATAGAAATCACAGAGTTCCGGAGTGTCGGCTATATTGGCCAGTAAATACCGCTTTTTGGCGTGTTTATAAACGCGCTTATTCAATTTAGCATCATTGGTAGCCGCGATTACAAAATGCCGGTTCTTAAGATATTTTCTTCTATATCTGCCTTTGGTCAATTTGGCCCCGTGTTTTTTTGCCAGTTCTTCTGTTTCAGGCAAAAACCATTTTGCTACAATTTCTACATTGGCATTCGGACTCGATTTAAACAGGAAATGCAATTTTTCATGTCCCACCTGCCCGCCTCCAACGACCAGGATATTCAGCTTATTGACCTTTAAAAAGACCGGGTATAATTCGTTTCTTTCTTCCATAGTCTGCACTTAAACCTGTGAGGTTTTTAAAACCTCACAGGTTTCATTAATTAATGAATTTTGTGACTGATTTTGAACTTCCTGAAAAACAGCTTTCAGCTGTCCGCTTTCGCGAACCACTTCACCAATAACAATAATGGCGGGAGCGGTTAATTGTTTTTTAGCAACTACTTTCTCAATACTTTTAATGGTTCCGAAACCCGATTGCTCATTGGCGGTAGTACCATTCTGAATAATTCCAACCGGAATATTTTCTTTTCCGTAGTGGCTAAAAACCTCTACAATTTCAGCGAGTTTCGCCATCCCCATTAAAATAACCACCGTTGCGGTAGATTGTGCTGCCAGGCGAACATCATCAGAGAGTTTCTTTTGAGTGGTTGTTCCTGTGATCACCCAAAAACTTTCAGAAGTTCCCCGTTGTGTTAACGGAATTCCCACATTTGCCGGAACCGCTATTGAGGAAGTAATCCCTGAAACCACAGCCGTTTCCAAACCTTTGCTTTTGGCATAATTAATCTCCTCAGATCCCCTTCCGAAGATAAAAGGATCGCCACCTTTTAATCGCACCACATGGCCTCTTTCAAGGGCATATTTTACAATGAGCTCGTTAATTTCATCCTGTGAATAACGATGCTTATCTTTTCGTTTTCCTACAAAAATATGCTCCGCTTGCGGTGCATATTCTAATAGATCTCGGTTTATAAGCGCATCAAAAAGTACCACTTTGGCATCTTTTAAAGCATTTAGAGCTTTAATGGTGATCAATTCCGGATCTCCAGGCCCTGCGCCTACCACGCTTAGTTTTGGTGAATTATACATTTTGTACCTCCTTTGTTCTAAATGCATCTACTCTTTTTAGGAACAAATGCGCATCTTCTAAATACTTATTGGCAAAAGCTTCCGTTGGCTCATGCTCATTCATTTGGTAAACGAATTCTTTAAAAGAAGTCGATAACTCAATTTTTTTGGTATCTACAAACAACTCGTCAAACTGAGAAATAATCCCCGCCTGGGTGTTGGTTTTTACATCTTCTGCCAGCAATAAAGCCTTGGCTGAATTTACAATTGAGGTATAAGAATGATAAATACTATCTGCCCAGGCATTTCTTTCCAGTGCACTTTTAGCATTATCTATTTTTTCTTCGCTTTCAAATAATAAGGTTGCGATAAGGTCTATAACAACCCCGGCACATTCGCCCACACCCACAGCTTTTATGTAAGGTTCTTCGTGACCCCAGTCTACAAACTCGTTTTCTGTTAGGTTTGAAGTATCGGCCAGTTCTTTCAATAAATCATAGAAATATGTTTTCCCCTGCCTGTCGTAATATTCCGCAAATTTTTCTTCAGCATTTGCATTTGCTTCATAATCGTTTAGCAAGAATCGTAAAGCTTCCGGCCCGCGTTTACTGGGTACTTTCACCACTTTATCGGCAAAACGGCCCTGGCCGTCCCCAAGGGTTCCTCCGCCCAATAGCACCTGAACTGCCGGTGCCACGGTTTTGCCAACTTTTACCGACATTCCCTGAAAACCGATCTCAGCCATATTATGCTGCCCGCAGGCGTTCATGCAGCCGCTTATTTTTATCGTAATATCTTTTCCGTTTATAAACTGCGGATATTCTTCTTTTAAAACATCTTCCAGTACATCGGCAATTCCGGTGCTGCTGGCAATCCCCAGGTTACAGGTATCGGTACCGGGGCAGGCCGTGATATCTACCGTTTTATCATAACCGGTATCGGCATAGCCCAGTTTCTTTAATTCTGAATAGAAAAATGCTAAGAATTCTTCCCTTACGTGGCGAATTAAAATATCCTGTCTTAGACTCAGTCTTATCTCATTACCGGCGTATTTTTTCACCAAATCTGCCAGTTTCCTGGCGCCACCGGTATAAAAATCACCTAAGGGAACACGAATTCCAACCGCGAACAAGCCCTCCTGTTTCTGCGGAAGAACATTGGTGTTTTTCCAGGTTTCAAAATCTTTCTGATCTTCAATTGTTACTGAAGGCACCTCAACATCCTGAAGCGGCGGTGCAGCTTCAAATTTTTCAACTTCAAATTTTGGATGGTTTTTAGAGAGGGCCGTATTTTGTTCGGCTACCAACTCCATAAAAGCATCTTTTCCTATATCTTTTACAAGGAATTTCATCCTCGCTTTCAGGCGTTTTGCACGTTCACCGTAACGATCAAAAACTCTCAATACCCCTTCAATTAAAGGAAGGGTTTCTTCCACCGGAAGAAAATCATATAGCTCATCGGCATGTCTTGGTTGAGAACCAAGTCCACCGCCCAACATTACCTTGAATCCGCGTTTTCCATCTTTCAACTTCGCGATAAAACCAAGGTCATGAATGTAACTTAAGGCAGTATCCTCATCTGAAGAAGAGAAAGAAATTTTAAATTTTCTTCCCATTTCCTGGCAAATCGGGTTCCGTAGAAAAAACTGGAAAGTACCGTGCGCGTATGGGGAAACATCAAAAGGTTCGTTTTTATCAATTCCCGCGGTTGGGGAAGCGGTTACGTTCCTCACAGTGTTTCCGCAGGCTTCACGCAAAGTAATATCATCTTTTTCCAGCTGCGCCCAAAGCTCTGGAGTTCTGTCTAAACTCACGTGGTGAATCTGGATATCCTGACGCGTAGTAATATGCAAACGGCCTTTTGAGTATTCATCAGAAACATCGGCAATTCTATGTAGTTGTTCTGAAGTTACCTTTCCAAACGGCAATTTTATCCTAACCATTTGTACGCCCGCCTGTCGTTGCCCGTAAACCCCACGCGCTAATCGCAGGCTTCGGAACTTTTCTTCATCTGCCTTTCCCTCACGAAACAACCTGATTTTCTTTTCTAAATCAAGGATATCTTGCTCTACAATTGGGTTCTCTATTTCGGTTCTAAAACTTTGCATTATTGATAATTTTTAAATTGAAGCCTGAACTACAGGTGTTTAACAAAAAAGGTCCTTTTCTAGTTTTCACTTAATTGGACCTTCTATAATTTTTATAAAAGATACTTTTAAGGGCAGGGAATACACATTATTTAACGGTACATTAAAGTATATTTATGCTCTTTTTCCATCTCTTTTATTTAAGCGTGAAGACCACATTCACGGTTTTCCAAAACTTTGGTAGGATCAAAATACTTAAACTCGTTTGGCAGTTCATGTTGCTCTAAATAAGCATCCAGTTTTTCATCGCTCCAATGATAAAACGGACTCACTTTTAAAATTCCGTCTTTGCTATAGCTTAAAATATCTATGCTATCTCTAAAACTGGTTTGGCCCTTTCTTAGATTGGTAAACCAAACATCTGGATTTTGCTGACGCATAGCCCGCAGAAAAGGTTCCAGTTTCACCTGTTTAGTAAACTCTTCGTGTTGGGGATTATTAATATCCGGGATTCCACCAAAAAGCGCATCACGATAAGCAGCGGTTTGCTTTGGTGTGTAAAGCTTAACATTAAGTGATAACTGGTCTATTACCTGCTTTGCGTGTTTATAAGTTTGCGGGGTATTATAGCCGGTGTCGCACCAAACCACTTTTATTACCGGGTCTATTTCTGAAACCGCGTGTAAAATTGCGGCTTCATAAGGCCTAAAGTTGGTAGTGATCACTGGTCTTACCGAGTTTGATATTACCCATTGTACGATCTCTGCCGGTGTAATTCCCTTAAACTGCTGATTAAGGATCTTTAATTCATTTTCGCTGTACCGTTTCATCTTTTACAAATTTTCTGGCCGTCTCCGAACCTAACTATACTTTATATACTTTTCTAAAACGTAATTTTACTCTTTCCCAAAACTGATCATATTCCAAAGCCGCTCATGGCCAAAATACAGGATCATCTTAGTTACTAATTCTACCGACCCAATTGCGAGTGCAGTTTCAATCTCCTCTGTAAGAACCCATGAAATGACAATCGTATCTATGGTCCCTACAATTCTCCAACTCACCGTTTTCAAAATACTTCGTAAGGGCTTCTCAGAAGTACTGTCTTTTTTATAAGTGCTTTTAGATTTTACCTGATCCAGTATCATACTGCTTCCTCTTTAAATTCTATTAACCTATCGGATTAGTAGGTTATGGAACAAAAGTAACTTTGTTTTTTTAGCAGACCAATTATTAAAGGCCTAAATTTCAGTATTTAACATTTATTTCTTATTTCCTATTTCTTAGTAGAAATATCGGCTAAAGTATTATCGCCCAGAACCTTTAGGGTACTATCCCTTACCTGAATCATTAAACTATGTACTGAACAGGCTTCTTCACTGGGGCAATCGTCACACTTTTCATAGTAATTAAGGCTTACACAAGGCACCATTGCAATAGGACCTTCCAAAACCCTAATTACTGAAGTCATTCGAATATCTTCCGGCTCTTTGATTAGATAATAGCCGCCGCCTTTACCTTTTTTAGACCCTAAAAATCCCGATTTTCGCAATTCCAGAAGTATGCTTTCAAGGAATTTCTGCGAGATACTTTCACTTTTTGAGATCTCTGAAGTTTGTACCGGTTTTTTATCACCTCTTTTCGCGATAAACGCCAGGGCTTTAATACCGTATTTGGTCTTTTTTGAAAGCATATTGCGAATATACTTAAAGTTTGACTTTTTCGCATTTATTATTGAATTCTCTACGGAAAAATCAAAAAGCCCGATTCCTGCTGAAATTACCATAACTAAATTGAGTTTAGAGCCTGTTTTAAATCTGCTACCACATCTTCCACATGTTCCAGTCCTACTGAAACCCTGACCAATCCGGGTTTTATCCCCGCTTCTAACCTGTCTTCTTCACTCAACTTGCTGTGGGTTGTAGATGCAGGATGCGTAACGATGCTTCGGGTATCCCCCAAATTAGCCGATCTTGAACAAAGTTTTATAGCATCTATAAATTTTCTCCCGGCTTCAATGCCTCCCTTAATCTCAAACGCTACGATATTCCCTCCTTTTTTCATCTGCTTTTTGGCAATCTCGTACTGCGGATGCGACTTTAAAAATGGGTATTTTACATTTTCGGCATTGGCCTCGGTTTCTAAAAATTCTGCCACTTTCTCCGCGTTTTCACAATGTTTATCCAAACGTACTGCAAGCGTTTCCAAACTTTTAGAAAGCACCCAGGCATTAAACGGCGACAAAGCCGGCCCCGTATTCCTTGAGAACAGGTAGATTTCCCTAATAAGATCGGCATTTCCAACTGTTACACCGCCCAGGACACGGCCCTGCCCGTCTATTAATTTTGTAGCCGAATGTATCACCAAATGCGCCCCGAATTTTATAGGATTCTGCAGCCAGGGTGTGGCAAAGCAATTGTCTATAATTAAAATAAGATTATGTTTTTTAGCAATCTCCCCTAAAACTTCCAAATCCAGAACATCTACACCGGGGTTGGTTGGCGTTTCAGCAAAAATGATCTTTGTTTCGGGCTTTATTAAACTTTCAATTTTATCAACTTCGTCCACATTAAAATAAGTATGTGAAATATTCCACTTTGGAAAAAACTTAGTAAACAAACTATGTGTAGAACCAAAAACCGAACGTGCTGAAATTATATGGTCACCACTATTAAGCAAGGCAGCCAGGCTTGAAAATACGGCGCTCATTCCGGTCGCGAAAGCAAAACCGGCCTCTGCCCCTTCCATTTTGGCTATTTTTTCAGTAAATTCTGAAGTATTGGGATTGGTAAATCTGCTGTAAATATTGCGTTCCTTTTCTTCAGAAAATGAAGCTCTCATATCTTCGGCGTCATCAAAAACATAACTGGACGTTAAGTACAATGGCGTGGAATGCTCCTGGTACTGTGTACGCTCGTTTTGTGTTCTAATGGCTTCGGTTTCAAAATGCATAATTGTTGGTTTTGTTGTTTTTAATTTAATCTTTGCGATAATTTAAGCACATCGCTTGCTACTCCGCGGGCGGTTACCGCTGCTCCTGCCCCGGCTCCCTGAATTACCAGCGGTTGATCGCCGTAAGATTCAGTGTAAATTTCAAAAATATTATCGGCTCCTTTAATTTGTCCCAGCGCGCTATTTCTAGGTTCAGAAATAAGTTTTGCCTCCAGGCTGGCACTTCCTACTTCAATTTCCCCTATGTACCGCAGTACGTGATCTTTGTTTTGTTCCTTTTTATGCTGAAAAAATATTTCGTCAAGCTCGCCTATTCTACGCTGAAATTCTTCCGCGGAAGTTTGTCCGTTCAGTTTCTCCGGAATTAAGGATTGAATTTTAACTTCCTGAAATTCCTTTTCCAGCTGAAGCTCGCGAGCCAGGATCAGCAATTTTCTTCCAACATCATTTCCCGAAAGGTCCTCCCGGGAATCAGGTTCTGTATATCCCAATTTTCCAGCTTTTCGCAATACATCAGAGAATTTCTCTTTGTTTTCAGAAAAAGTATTGAAAATAAAACTCAAAGAACCGGAAAAAACACCCCTAATTTTAGTGACTTTTTCTCCCGCCTGGTGCAAGCCCTGAATGGTTTGTACAATTGGTAAACCTGCACCCACGTTGGTTTCGTAATGAAAATATTTTCCGTGGTAATCTAGTTCTTTGCGTAATTTATTATAAAAATCGGCAGAAAGGGTGTTCGCCACTTTATTGGCGGCTACCAGATTAAATCCGTTTTGAATTAGCCGAATATAAAGCTCTACAAATTGCTTGCTCGCTGTGGCATCTATTGCGATAAGGTGTTCCAGGTCGTTTTCCTTGGTAAAATCCAGGATATCTTCCAATTTGTACTTTTCAGCAGATTTTTTGAAATCCTTTTGCCAGTTTTCAGAAATGCCTTCGGCATTATAAAGCGCTTTCTTCGAATTGGCGATCACGGGAATACTTACCGAAACCCCGGAATGCTTTTCCCATTGCTCCCTTGCGCTGAGCAATTGCTGGATTAAGGTACTACCTACGTTACCTATTCCAAATAAGATGATATTCACTTTCTTCATCTATTTATATTTTAACCCCAAATTGGGAATTTGAAACAGACCTATCTTCCTTAGCCTGTTTGTTGAAACTTTTTGCTTTCAGCGTCACGCCGGTTTCATTTTCTTTATTGTTGGTCTTAAATACCGGTTTTAAAAACCTGGACAATTGGGAAGCTTCAATTAAAAACGCATCGTGCCCGTGAATTGATCTTATTTCGTGAATGCTTACATTATTTTTTACAAGGGAAAGGTTTACATAAGTATCCCAGTTCTCATCGGCCAGGAAAAACCAATCTGAATTTACTGTTACAATATGAATATCTCCCTCTATTTGCTTTGCGGCTTCCAGGTAATTACCGTTGCCTTTGCTAATATCTATGGTGGTTAGCAAATGGTTCATAAACTTATAAGAAGCCAATTGAAAACGTTCCTCCAGTTTATCGCCGTGATATTGCAACCAGCCTTCAACTTTATAACAAGGCTTCACCTCTTCTTTGGTTCGGTTAAACTTTTTGCTTAGCGATTGTGGCGTTCTGTAAAAAGTCATTGCATGCATTCTCGCATCTTTCACCGGCGCATTGGAGTTATTCAGGATTTGCTCCTGCACTTTACAATTTGCCAAAACCCAATCTGTAGCTTTATAATCTGTGGCGATCGGAATAATATTTTCGGCCAAACCGGGTTTTAAAGCGGCCAGTTCCCAGGCCAAAGCGCCCCCAATAGAGCCCCCAATTATGGCAAACAATTTTTCAATTTTTAATTGCTGGAGCGCTAAAGCCTGGATTCTGGCAATATCTGTAAGGGTAAATTCTTTATAATTAAGAATTAAATGTTCTTTTTTTCCGTTAAACCCATTCCCCGGAATATTGAAGGCCAGAATACTGAACTTCTCGGTATCGATACATTTTTGAGGACCAACTATTTTGGTCCACCAGCCGAGTTTCCCGGTTATCTGGGAGTTTCCGGTAAGCGCGTGATTTATTAGAACAATCGGCGCAGTTTCGGAATTCTGACCAAATTGTTGAAAGCTCAAATAAATATCCTGAACCGTTCCCGCGGAATTTTCAAAATCTTTTAAACAGAGTTCCTGAAGCATTTTTTTCTTTTTTTCGATTTAGAAAGGGCAAAAGGAAAAAGACTTAACCTGGCTGCTTTTTCCTTTGCCTTTCCACCAACAATAAATTATACCAGAGCTTTTTTCTGAATTTTAGCAAAAGCCTCTTTTAGATCTGTTTTTAAATCTTCTACAGCTTCCAAACCTACCGAAAGACGAATAAGGTCTTGCGTAACTCCGGCCGTTGCCTGTTGTTTTTCGTCCAGTTGCTGATGTGTAGTGCTTGCAGGATGAATAATCAAAGATTTTGTGTCCCCAATATTGGCAACCAGGGAGAAAAGTTTTGTTTCATCAGCAACAACTTTCGCCGATTCAAAGCCACCTTCTACCCCAAAAGTAACCACACCACTTTGTCCTTTCGGAAGGTATTCTTTGGCGAGTTTATTATATTTGCTGCTTGCCAGCCCGGGATAATTTACCCATTTTACTTCTTCCTGCTCTTCCAGCCATGTGGCTAGTTCCAGGGCATTTTCACTATGTTGTTTTATCCTAATTTCAAGGGTTTCCAAACCTTGTAAAATCTGAAATGCGTTATATGGACTTAATGCCGCTCCGTGATCACGAAGGCCTTCAATTCTAACCTTGGCAATAAAAGCAGCTTCCTTTAAAGCTTCATGGTAAACAAGTCCGTGGTAACCCGGTGAAGGCTCGGTGAACTCCGGGAATTTTCCATTTGCCCAGTTAAAATTACCGGCATCTATTATGGCTCCTCCCAGGGATGTTCCATTACCGCCTATGTACTTGGTAAGCGATTCTATAACAATATCTGCCCCGTGTTCTATAGGCTTTAATAAAGAAGGAGTTGCCACTGTATTATCCACTATAAATGGAACTTTAAGATCATTAGCTTGTGCAGAAATTGCTTTAAGATCTAAGACATCTAATTTTGGATTCCCAAGTGACTCTACGAAAATCGCACGGGTATTTTCTTTTGCTGCCTTCTTAAAATTCTCCGGATTCTCTGGATCTACAAAAGTGGTCGTAATTCCAAACCTGGGTAAGGTTACACTAAGAAGATTATAAGTTCCGCCGTATAAACTGCTCGAAGCTACGATATGATCACCTGTTTTTAAAAGCGTTAAAAGCGTGGTATTAATTGCAGCCGTTCCTGAAGCGGTTACTACCGCGGCAATTCCACCTTCTAGGGCGGCAAGGCGTTGCTCCAGAATATCGTTAGTAGGGTTATTTAAACGTGTATAAATGTAACCGGGTTCTGCCAGGGAAAATAGGTTAGCAGCGTGATCTGAGTTATTGAAAACATAAGAAGTTGTTTGATAAATAGGCACCGCCCTTGTTCCTCCGTTAGCTTTAGTATCGTGACCGGCATGTAATGCGTTTGTTGAAAATTTTTGAGTACTCATAATTTCTAGTTTTTTAAAGTTTTGTTTTGCTTCTTTTTTGAAGCTTGATTTTTGTTTTTGGATTTCCGCCTGCGCGGAAATGACAATGTTTTAATAAAAAAAATCCCCTTAAGCAGCTATTACCAAGGGGACCTTTAAATTGAACTCTAAACAAACTAAGTTACATTCGGTTTTGGCAATAGCATTTCATGTGTCGCATACACATACACATCATCATAGTGCGCATCATCATATTATTTATTGCCTTAATATTTTTCATCTTTTAATTTTTGTCATTCCCGCATCTTGTGCTGAATTTATTTCAGTAAAGACGGGAATCTTATTTACTTATTTTAAATTTCTCTCTTTACAGGAATCTTATTTTCTTTATTTGGATTTCCGCTCCCGACAACTATCGGGACGGAAATGACTCTCTTTAAACGCAAAAAGCCGCTGCGATTGGCAGCGGCTTTTTGCAATTTATATCTTTTCAGGATTAAGCAATTGAGCGCGCTGCGGAAGTCCTCCCCATCATCATACGCATCATATTGCAAATTACCTGGTACATTTTAGTTGTTTTGTTTGGTACAAAGATAAGGGCAGAAATTTTTAATAACCAAACCCAAACTTCATTTTTATGAAAAAAAAATTATTATCGATTTAAAATGAGTAATCAATAATTTAATCGCATCAAAATTATTTATAATTCAATTACCAATCAAAAACTAAATCTAACAGGCTCTACTTCAGAAGTATAAAATCATCTTTAAATATTTCACCACCCAGGTTAATTTCCAAAGCATTTCAACAGAAAGAAAAAGAAAGTTAAAGAAAGTTTGAGTTTGGGTTATTTTTATACATTTGTACCCGAATTAATAAAGGGAAGGATTTGACTGATTGCAACCCTTTTATGCTTTTAAAAAAGTATAAGAAAAATGCTAAAGCAGTATCACTACTCCCTTAGCTTTTCGTCAAATTCAACCCGTATTTTTTAAACTAATTTAAAAATATGGCTTATTTATTTACTTCAGAAAGTGTTTCTGAAGGACACCCCGATAAAATCGCCGATCAGATTAGCGATACGTTACTAGATAATTTCCTTGCATTTGATGAAAATTCTAAAGTTGCCTGCGAAACTTTAGTAACTACTGGCCAGGTGGTTCTTGCCGGTGAGGTTAAAAGCGACACCTATCTAGACGTGCAAAACATTGCCCGGGAAGTAATCAATGATATTGGTTATACCAAAGGCGCTTATAAATTTAGCGGAGATTCCTGCGGAGTTATTTCTTTAATCCACGAACAATCCCAGGATATAAATCAGGGAGTTGACAGGAAAAACAAAGAAGAACAAGGCGCCGGGGACCAGGGAATGATGTTTGGCTATGCTACCAACGAAACCGAAAACTATATGCCCCTGGCATTAGATATTTCTCACAAAATACTTATCGAACTGGCAAAATTAAGGCGTGAAGGAAGGGATATTCCTTATTTGCGTCCGGATTCTAA
This sequence comes from Salegentibacter tibetensis, assembly GCF_020164485.1. Lineage (GTDB taxonomy): Bacteria > Bacteroidota > Bacteroidia > Flavobacteriales > Flavobacteriaceae > Salegentibacter > Salegentibacter tibetensis. The sequence goes on along the minus strand of NZ_JAIQZA010000002.1, from coordinate 67,934 downwards.
AAGCCAGGTTACTATTGAATATAGCGATGATAATGTTCCGCAGAAAATTGTAGCTATTGTGGTTTCTACCCAGCACGATGATTTTGACAAGGATGATGATAAGATGCTGAAAAAGATCAAGAAAGATATTCTTGAAATTCTTATTCCGCGGGTAAAAGAGCAATTGCCGGAATATGTTCAAAAGCTATTTAATGATGAAATCACTTATCATATAAACCCTACCGGAAAATTCGTGATTGGTGGGCCTCACGGCGATGCCGGACTTACCGGAAGAAAAATAATCGTAGACACCTACGGCGGAAAAGGCGCTCATGGTGGCGGGGCATTCTCTGGGAAAGACCCTAGTAAAGTTGATCGGTCTGCTGCTTATGCTTCACGTCACGTTGCAAAAAACCTGGTTGCTGCGGGACTTGCAGACGAAGTTTTAGTGCAGGTTTCTTACGCCATTGGAGTGGTAAAACCAACTTCAATTTCAGTAGAAACTTATGGAACTTCTAAAGTGGATATGAAAGATGGGGAAATCGCTAAAAAAATTGCTGAAATTTTTGATATGCGACCCTGGGCCATTGAAAACCGCCTGAAACTTAGAAACCCTATTTATCGTGAAACTGCCGCATACGGGCATATGGGAAAAGAACCAAGAACCATTACCAAGATCTTTAAAAGTCCATATTCAGGAGAAATAAAGAAAGAAGTTGAATTATTTACCTGGGAAAAACTGGATTATGTAGATAAGGTAAAAAAGGCTTTTAATTTGTAAACCGGAAACTCACTATATAAAAACCCCGCAGAATTTAAAACCTGCGGGGTTTTTCATTTTAAATTATAGGATATTGCAATTAAACTGTGGAAGATGATTTGCTTCTTCCTTTTTCAGCGCCACCACTCTCCATCAATTTCTTAAATTCCTTAAGGTCTTTTTTTACGATCTTTTCAAATGCGGGATTGACGAGTTTTGCTGCAAAACCTCCCGCATCACCTGCCGGTGGCTTGTAAGTAATTGTGGTTTCCACTATAGTACCTCTTCCTTTAGGGTCGATCTCAAATCTTACTTCCCCGGAATTCTCTATTTCTGAGCCCGGCAAGGATCTCCACATTAATAAATGATTTGTCCTTTCCTGAAGTATTTCAGCATCCCATTCAATCGTACCTAAACCTCCCGGGATTTTAGCTATCCATTGAGATCTATTGTTTCCAATTTCCCTTACTTCTTTTATGTGACTCATAAATTTAGGCAGGTTCTCCAGGTTTCTCCAGTATGCATATAATTTTTCCCTGGGTTGGTTAATGGTCGATTTACTGGTTGCAGTCACACTTTTACTACTCCTCTTGTTAGAAGTTCCCATTCCTTTGGCGCCTTTATATAACAATGCCCCGCCAACAACAGCGCCTAATACACCCAAAATACCTTTTTTGTTTTCACGAATTGTGGAGAGCCAGTCTCCTTGATTATCGTGATCCCGGTCTTTAGATTTCCACTTTTTTGCTTCGCTGCTGGATTCAGACCCTTTCTTGTTAGACAAATTTTTGTCGTACGCTTCGCCACCTGTTTCAGTTCTCCCTGAATTTGAAACATTTCTCTTATCAAAATCGCTCCCTGTTTCAGGTCTTTTTGAATTTCCTGGGTTAGTTTTTTTTTCGTTTTCTGGTTCCATGTCTTTTCAATTTAATTTTTAATTATTCAGTCTTAATTTACGACACAAACCATTTCATTAGAAATATAACATGCTAAAGTTTAGTGAATTAGATGCAGCTTCTAAAAACCAAGGGTTTTTCCCCATCCTGTAAAATTTGCTCTCTCTCAACTACTGCAAATCAAGATATAACTTCTGAAGATTAGAGTACTGAAATTTTTCTACCGGAATCTTACTAAAACGATGTTTTATTCAATTGCTAAAACGATGTGGATTTTTAGTCATTTCTTCGGAAAGCTTTAACAACCGGACGCAGTTTTAATTCCTAATTTTATTACTACACCAATCAAACACCTTATGTCTGTTTTTAGAAAAGTAAAAAACACCTTCAACCTATTAAAGTCGGTTGATATGGATCAGCTGGCCAAAATAAATGAGCAAATAGATCTTTCAGAAGCAATGAAAAGTTTGGGCCAGCTAGATGAGCGGCAACTCAAGGGTTTGATGAAAATGTTAAAAACCAAACGCAAAAAAGGCCAAAGTGACCTTCCTCCCATTACCGGCGATTTTTACAATTTAGACCTTAAGCTTACCGATGAGCAACGCCAGCTCCAAATGGATGTGCGCAATTTTATGGAAGATGAAGTTCGACCTTTGGTAAACGACTATTGGAACCGTGCTAAATTTCCGCACGAGATCATTGAAAAGTTCAAAAAACTAAATATAACAGGCGTGCCCTATGAAGGCTATGGTTGTCCTAACCTTCCATTTTTAATGGAAGGCATCATAGCGCAGGAAATTGCCCGCGTAGATGTTTCAATCTCTACTTTTTTTGGAGTGCACAGCGGACTTGCAATGGGGTCTATTTACTTATGCGGCAGCGAAGAGCAAAAGCAGGAATGGCTTCCGAAGATGCAAAAACTGGATGCTATTGGTGCTTTTGGACTTACCGAACCTAATGTGGGTTCTGGCGTAGCCGGCGGGCTCGAAACAACCTGCAAGTTTGATGGCGAGAACTGGATCTTAAACGGACAGAAAAAATGGATTGGTAACGCCACTTTTGCCGATGTGATTATCATTTGGGCACGGGATGAAGATAGCAACCAGGTTAAAGGTTTTCTTGTAAGAAAAGGAAACCCCGGATATAAGGCAGAAAAAATGGAGGATAAAATGGCCCTGCGAATTGTGCAAAACGCCATTATTACTTTAACGGATTGTATAGTGCCCGAAAGTGACAGGCTGCAAAAAGCCGATTCATTTAAAGATACCGCAAAAGTGCTTAGAATGACCCGTGCGGGAGTAGCCTGGCAGGCGGTTGGTTGTGCACGTGGAGCTTATGAAAGCGCGCTAAAATACACCCGGAAAAGAGAACAATTTGGAAGGCCAATCGCTTCTTATCAATTAATTCAAAATCATTTGGTAGAAATGCTTTCCAACCTTACCGCGATGCAAACTTTAGTTTTCAGACTATCTGAAATGCAGGATGCCGACTTACTCACAGATGAACACGCGTCTTTAGCGAAGGTTTTCTGTAGTATGCGCACAAGAGATGTGGTGAGTCGTGCCCGTGAAGTTATGGGCGGCAACGGAATTCTCCTTGAATACGACGTAGCACGTTTTGTAGCCGATGCTGAAGCCATTTATAGTTACGAAGGAACAAAAGAAATTAATTCGCTCATTGTAGGCCGTGCCATTACAGGGTACAGTGCCTTTGTGAGCTAAATATAAACCATTCAAAAAAATAGATAAGAATGTCATTTTTAGTAGTTAGTCCGGGTAAAGACCCGGAAGCTTGGGTTGAAGCTTTAAAAAATCAACATCCGGGTTTAAATGTTTATGTATATCCCGAAGACCACGATAAGGAAGAGGTGGAATTTGCCTTAAGCTGGAACCATCCTCGCGGGATTTTTCAGAATTACCCGAACCTAAAAGTGGTTGCCTCAATGGGCGCCGGGGTAGACCATATTACCAGTGATGCTGAGCTTCCGGAAAACATAAAAATCACCAAAGTTGTAGACGATCGCCTGGCAGAAGACATGGGGACTTTTGTTCTTAGCCTGGTCCTGGCGCATCAAAGAAACCTCTTACATTATAGAGAGAGCCAGATAAACGAAAAATGGGATCCGGTTCCCTACACCAGAAATAACGAAGTTAAAGTTGGTATTTTAGGAATAGGTAACCTTGGACAAAGTGTAGCTAAATGTTTATTGAAAAACGGATTCCAGGTAATTGGTTTTTCAAAACACAAAAAGGAATTTGATGATGTAGAGAGTTTCGCGGGAGAAGATGAATTTGATGAATTTTTGGAGCAAACTAACATTTTGGTCAATATGCTTCCACTAACTCCTGAAACCGAAAGAATTTTAGACAAAGAGTTATTTGAAAAGTTACCTGAAGGCGCCTATGTTATTAACGTTGCCCGTGGCGAGCATTTAGTTGAACAGGATTTACTGGCTAAGGTAGACGACGGCCATCTTTCTGGTGCTGCTTTAGATGTCTTTTGGGAAGAACCAATAAGGGACGAACACCCATTTTGGAAACACCCTAAAATCAGGGTTACCCCACATGTTGCCAGTGTTACACATCCAAATTCTGTAGTTCCTCAAATTATTGAGAATTATGAAAGAATGCAAGACGAAGAAGAACTTAAAAACGTGGTTAAGCGTGATAGAGGTTATTAATTTAAAAATTTCAGCATATGAAAACCTTTAAAAATATTCTTGTAGCGGTAGATTTTAACGACGCTGTGGGAGAACTTATGTCTTATGCTGAAAGTATTGCTGAAAAATTCGGGGCAAAGATCTGGGTGGTCCACGTGGCCGCCCCGGATCCCGATTTTGTTGGTTATGACGCAGGCCCGCAGTACATAAGGGATATGCGCGCCGATGAACTAAAAGACGAACATAAGGAGTTGCAGCAAATCCGAGATATGTTTATCGATAAAAACATAGAATCTGATGCGCTTTTAATCCAGGGATCTACCGTTGAAACCGTACTTGAAGAAGCCAAAAAACTAAAAGCCGATATTTTAATTGTAGGCACTCATAAACACAGTTTTTTCTATAACCTTTTTGCTGAAAGTGTTTCGGTGGAATTATTTAAAAATGCCGAAATCCCGGTTCTTTCCATTCCTTTTGAAGAAGGAAAATAAGGTATTTTTCAAACCCAATTTTAATTTTTTACTCGATAATCGAGATTTAAATCCTCCGAGGCTTGCCCGAAGCATTCAGGCGGGACTGCCTCGAAATCAGAATATATTTTCCAATAATGCCTCTTGGGGCTTGCACCGAGGTAGTTTACTGAATAAAATTTCTTTAATTTTATTGCTCAAAAAGCAGTCATAATGATCAGTAAAGAAGAATTCACCAAACTACATTCAGAAATTTCCCCATACATTCATCACACACCGGTATTAACTTCAAATTTATTGAACAAAATAGCCGAAACTGAAATTTACTTTAAATGTGAGAATTTTCAGAAGATGGGTGCTTTTAAAATGCGTGGTGCCACCGCGGCAATTTTAGCTTTAAGCGATAAAGAACGATCGAAAGGAGTAGTAACGCATTCTTCGGGCAACTTTGCACAGGCGGTTTCCCTTTCGGCAAAAAGTCTGGGAATCCCAGCTTATATTGTGATGCCCTCTTCTGCCCCACAGGTTAAAAAAGAAGCGGTTAAAACCTATGGCGGTCAAATTACCGAATGTGAACCCAACTTACAAGCTCGCGAAGCAGCTGCCAAGAAAATACAAAAGCAAACCGGTGCTACTTTTTTACATCCATCGAATGACCTCAATGTTATCTACGGTCAGGGAACCGCGGCAAAAGAACTGTTGGAAGATTTCCCTGAACTGGATATGATAATCACCCCTGTAGGTGGTGGCGGACTTATAGCCGGAACAGCTCTTGCCGTAGATTTTTATGCTGAAAATTGCAAAACTATTGGTGCTGAACCTTTTGAAGTTGACGATGCCTATCGTTCTTTAAAAAGCGGAAAAATCGAATTCAATGAAACTACTAATACCATTGCAGACGGACTAAAAACAAACCTTGGCGATAAGAACTTCCCGATTATCAGGGATAAGGTCTCTGAAATTATTAGGGTAGAAGAAGATGAAATCATCGCGGCTATGAAACTCATCTGGGAACGAATGAAGATTGTGGTAGAACCTTCCAGCGCGGTAGCTTTTGCCGCGATTTTACGAGAAAAAGAGAAATTCCGCGGAAAAAAAGTAGGGCTTATCATTTCCGGTGGAAATGTGGATTTAAGCAATTTGCCTTTTTAAATATCACTGATTTTCGCCCTCCTGCGAGGTTTTTTTATACCTCGTAGGTATAATTTTTAATTGTCCAAAGACCTACAAGGTTTGGCAAACCTTGCAGGAAATTGAAACTATTTTAAAAATTAATCGTCATCCTGTCCCGAAGCTTCTGGATATTTTCTGAGCCTGTCCCGATTTTTATCGGGGATCTAAGTCCTGTAAAACACTCACCGTCACCAAAAGCTGTCCCACGTGTCGCTGACTATGTTCCGCGGTGTGAAAAAGCAAACCAATTACGGTTGAAGGCAATTCCTTTCTTCCCACCGGCCTAAATTCCGTCAGGATATTTTCAGGGGTATTTTTAAGAAAATAGATTGCCTCGTCTACTTTTTCCTGAAAATTCTGAACAAGGAATTCTGCTGAAATTCCATCATTCGGCTTCCCCTCATTTTTTAAATATTGAAACTGAGTTTCCGATAATTTTTCGGCTTTGGCGTAAGTCAGCATTCTATCTATCACGCCGGTTAAATGTTGTAAATGAAATCCGACTGAAGCTCTTCCTGCTGGTATTTTCCATAATAATTCTTCAGGAAAATCCTGCATATATTTTTCCACCTCTTCTCGTGATTGCAACAAAGCGTGTGCAGCGGGTTGCAGCAAGTCGGGAACTTCAGGAACTTTTCCCCTTAACCACACTTCAGGCTTATTTTTATTCATTTTTAAAAAATTAAATTTCAGAAAATCTTAAACCAAACTTACTTTAAAAGTCGCCAATTAGATAAAATAATGACCAAATTTTAAATCAGCTAATCCAATTAGAGCTTTTAAGCTTTTCATAGTATATTTAGCCTCGATAAAAAACCACACTATGTTTAAAAAAATACTCCCGGCCATCTTTTTAATATTGGCCGCTCCAAACCTGTTTTCACAAGAAAAAGAAGAAGAAAAGAAATGGGATGTAAGTGATCCATATTCAGACGACTGGAATATCAAAGAAGTATCATTGCAAACCGATGAAGGTACCTGGATAAACCTTGATGTTTCCCCAGATGGAAAAACCATCGTTTTTGACCTTTTGGGCGATATTTACAAAATGCCAATAAGCGGTGGGAAAGCTGAAATTCTTAGAACCGGAATGGCCTACGAGGTGCAGCCGCGTTTTAGCCCTGATGGCACCAAAATATCTTTCACCAGCGATGCCGGTGGCGGGGACAACATCTGGGTTATGGATGCCGATGGTGAAAATGCAAAGCAACTTACCAAAGAAGATTTTAGGTTATTGAACAACGCAGTTTGGACGCCAGATGGAAATGCTATTGTAGCGAGAAAGCACTTCACTTCCGGACGTTCTTTGGGTGCCGGCGAGATGTGGTTGTACCATATTGGCGGCGAAGGCGGCTTACAACTTACTGAACGTAAAAACGATCAGCAGGATGTAAATGAACCCAGCATTTCTCCGGATGGGCGCTACCTTTATTACAGCGAAGATATGTACCCCGGCGGGATGTTCCAGTACAATAAAGATCCTAATAAACAGATTTACGTAATAAAAAGATACGATTTTGAAACCGGTGAAAACACTACAATAACCGGCGGTCCCGGCGGCGCTGCCAGGCCACAGGTTTCCCCTGATGGGAAAAGACTCGCTTTTATAAAAAGGGTAAGGACAAAATCGGTTTTATACATTCACGACCTGGAAACCGGGGAAGAATGGCCGGTTTATGATAAATTGAGCAAAGACCAGCAGGAAGCCTGGGCAATTTTTGGAGTTTATCCCGGCTTTAGCTGGATGCCTTCAGGAGAAGAAATCGTATTCTGGAGCGAAGGAAAGATCAATAAGGTGAATATTGAAAATTATGATTCCGAAGTAATTCCGTTTGAGGTTGAAAACACCATAGAAATCGCGGAAACCCACCACAGTGAACACCAGGTATTTTCCGAAGAATTTAATCCGAAAGTGATTCGCCATGCGGTGACTTCGCCTAACGGTAAAACCCTTGTATTTAATGCGGTTGGTTATTTATGGAAAAAATCTTTACCGAATGGAAAACCTCAGCGAATTACAAACGGTAAAGATTTTGAATTTGAACCCGCTTTTTCCCCTGACGGAAAAGAGATTGTTTATGTGACCTGGAATGATACTGAAATGGGCGCTTTAATGAAAGTTGGATTGAATGGCAGAAATCCACAAAAACTAACTTCAGAAAAAGGAATTTACAGAAACCCTGCTTTCTCAAATGATAGCGAACAAATTGTTTTTGTAAAAGAAAAAGGAAATAGCGACCAGGGCCAAACTTTTAGTAAAGAACCGGGAATTTATACGATAAGCGCTTCCGGGGAAAATAAAAAGAAAATCCACGATTCGGGAGATTTCCCAATGTATAGCAAAGACGATTCAAGAATCTTCTTTCAAACCGGCGGTGCGCTTATGGGCAGCCTGGAAAAAAGCTTAAAAAGTATCGATCTAACCGGAAACGACGAGCGTACACATATCAACTCCAAACACGCCAACCGTTTGGTACCGAGCCCCGACAACAAATGGGTAGTTTTTAGCCATTTGCACCAGGCATATTTGGCGCCACTTACGCTAACAGGGCGACCTTTGGATTTGGATAACGAAACTAAAACTATTCCTGTAACGCAAATCACAAAGGACGCGGGAATGAACCTTCACTGGTCCAACAATAGTAAAAATGTACACTGGACTTTAGGGGACGAGTATTTCACCAATAAAGTTTCAGAGCGTTTTACTTTTCTGCAAAATTCACCAGACTCTATCCCTGATATTACTGAAGAGGGCACAAAAATAGGGCTTCAGCTAAAAACCGATGTTCCGGAAGGAAAAATCGCTTTTACCAACGCCAGAATTATTACGATGAATGGCGATAAAGTAATTGAAAACGGAAGTATTGTAATTGAAGAAAACAAAATTGTTTCTATAGGCGAAGCTTCCGAAGTAAAACTTCCGAACAATGCGAAAGTTTACGATGTAGAAGGCAAAACAATAATGCCTGGAATCGTAGATGCCCACGCTCATATTGGGGCTTTTAGATATGGCTTAACGCCGGAAAAACACTGGCCGCTATACGCAAATATGGCTTTCGGGGTAACAACGGTACACGACCCTTCGGCATTAAGTGAAAGCATTTTTAGTATGGCCGAAATGGTAAAAGCCGGTGAAATGGTTGGGCCAAGAATTTATTCTACCGGAATTATTCTTTACGGCGCAGAAGGCGATTTTAAAGCGGTAATCAATAACCTGGACGACGCAAGATCGGCATTAAGAAGAACTAAAGCTTTTGGAGCAACCTCGGTAAAAAGTTACAACCAGCCACGTCGTGAGCAACGCCAGCAAATTATGCAGGCAGCAAAGGAACTGGAAATGAATGTTGTTCCCGAAGGTGGCAGTACCTTTTTACACAATATGAATATGATTGTAGACGGGCACACCGGGATAGAACACAACATCCCAATTGCACCGGTTTATAAGGATGTAAAAACACTTTGGGGAAACAGCAACACCGGTTATACCCCCACTCTTATTGTAAATTATGGCGGAATTAACGGGGAATATTATTTCTATGACAAAGACAAGGTGTGGGAAAATGAGCGTTTACTGAATTTCACACCGCGACAAATCATAGATTCCCGTTCGCGCAGAAGGGAAACCCTGCCTGAGGAAGAATATAAAAACGGACCTATTTTAGTTTCAGAAACCGCTAAAGAACTTTCGGATCTTGGAGTTAAAGTTAACCTTGGCGCTCACGGACAGTTACAAGGGCTTGGTGCACACTGGGAACTTTGGTTACTGCAAATGGGTGGAATGACCAAAATGGAAGCTTTAAAGGCAGCAACAATAAACGGAGCTGAATATATAGGCATGGGTAGCGAAATTGGTTCGCTGGAAGAAGGAAAATTAGCCGATTTGATTGTTTTGGAGGAAAATCCGCTGGAAGATATTCGAAATTCAGAATCGGTAATTTACACTATGGTAAACGGTAGATTATATGATGCTGAAACGATGAACGAAATTGGAAATAATCCAGAAGAAAGAAGTGAATTCTATTGGGAAGACAATAAATACAACGTGGCTTTCCCATGGCATGAAAGCACCCAGAGTTTTACCGCTCCCGGATGCACCTGCCAGTAATTAGTGGATAGTCGTGGGTATGGATCTCGATGCTATAATTTGGTGGTATTGAGTAAGGGAGGATAGTACTTGCGTTTGAATATTGGGATTTGGCGCTTAGTGCTCAAGGTGGATTAAGAGGGCTTTGACAAAGTATTAAGAGCCCTGGTTCTAAACTTTTAGTTTTTGGCTACTAAAATGCTATATTTAAACCTGTTAAGGAAATAAAATATTTATGAGGAGAGTTAAATTCGGAAAGCTTTTTACCGGCAGAAAGATAGATGAGAGTATCATCCGTGAACACCTTGCGCTGGAGCGGACAAAGCTTGCAAATGAACGCACGCTACTCTCATACACCCAGGCGGCACTTTATTTTCTGCTGGGTGGTCTTGCCTTAATTCAATTAAAGGAATATGAGGAGATGCATTACATTGGCTACCTCGCATTGGTATTCTCCGTGCTTTTTGTTACCGTGGGCATCTGGCGGTTTATAGTTTTGAAGAATAAAATGAAGGATTTGCTGAAGGGAAAGGTGGAATCTTCTGCCGGGGAGGAGGAACAGGAGGATCCCTAGAATTTTTGAGATAATCAGAAAAACAAACATTACTCCTAATCTAAATTTTAATGGATCCAATGTTTTTTATTAATTAGTTTTAAGTCACAGTCCTGGAGTCCATAACAGAAAAAGATCTCTACAACTTCAAAATATAACAACTCCAATTGCAAACTTTCACCCATTATTTTCTTCATTTTATAGCTATTGGCGCTATCGCCTGGTTTTACGACAAAAAGAACTGGAAAAAGAACTGGCTCATTTTACTTGCCACCATGGCAGTAGATCTTGACCACGTCTTTGCCGAGCCATTATTTGACCCAATGCGCTGCGGAATCGGGTATCATCCTTTACACTCTCCATTAGCTATTCTCGCCTATTTTTTAGGATTGATTTTTACTAAAAACAAAATCCTGCGGCTGATTTTTATCGGTTTACTATTTCATATGCTTACCGATTTTATAGATTGTCTCTGGATGTTTTCTAAATGCGAAGAATGTTATACTTCTTCTGAAATTTATAAATGGTTTAATTGAAGTTTTCTGCTATGAAATTGTAACCATCTACAAGATTTACACATAAATCAGGATCTAATCATGTAGAAAACTGGTAAAAGGTAATCTTACTTAATTTTTTGATGCATTTTTACTTAAATTTTCTAGCACATCTTTCATAGTTTCCAGCTGCGGAATATTCTTATTGAGATTGAACCTTTCAGCTAAAAATGCCGGATCATTATAGGAAATCTTCACTATACCGGCCTCGTCCCGCCAAACCAAAAATTTAACCGGAAACTCTAAAGCTATCTTTGCATTTTCCTGCATAACTGGAGTACCTATTTTTGGATTTCCGAAGATGATAAGCCGCGTGGGGCGTAACCCCATACCTGCCTTTTCAGCATTTTCAAAATGATCTATCTCCGCGAAAATATTTAGGTTTGGATTTTCCTCAATTGCAGTTACTAATCGATCATAGGTGGTTTTAAAATCGAATTCGCTAATTTCTGAAATAATCCCCTGGTGTTTATTGAGTTTAAATTTTCCTGACTTTTTTACTTTACTCCCTGATGCTTTGGAAGCTATATTTTGAAGGCCTTTATTTATTTGAGAAAGATTTTTCGCTTCTTTTAGTTCATATCTTTTTTTAAGATAATTTATACTGTTGTAAGCTATTATATTCTGGCCGTCTTCATTAAAAATCAGCATTTTAAGCGGAAGATCAATACCAGCCAGCTGGTCACACTGCATTAATAAGGTGCCTTGTTTAGGATTTCCAAATATTAAAACGCTTGTTTCAGCAAGTTCTAAATTAGTTTTTTTGGCATTTTCAGAATGTTCAATTTTAGTAAAAATAGAAAGAGCCTGATTCTGCTTCAGCAGCGATTCTAATCTTGAAACAGTATTTTCAAAACTATATTGACTTTCACTTATCATAAGATGGTCGTTCTGCTTTTCCTGTGCGAAACCATTAAGAATTCCGCAGAAAAAAATAAAGACATAAAATTTTAACAGGGTGTTCATAATTATGAATTCTACCTTTAAGTTAATCAATTCTAAGGAGATAAAGAGTCAAAAGCTTTAGCTTTTCAAGATTTATGACTAATTTGACAGGGTGTAAAATTCAGGGTGATGTAATTCTTGTATCTTTACACCCTCGCTTTTTAAGCGGCCCTAACAACTATCTAATTTTAATGAATTTATGCACGTAGCGATTGCAGGAAATATAGGAGCAGGTAAAACCACGCTTACTAAATTATTGGCAAAACATTACAACTGGGAAGGACAGTATGAAGATGTACTGGAAAACCCCTATCTCGAAGATTTTTATAATAAAATGGAGCGTTGGTCTTTTAACCTCCAGATTTACTTTTTAAACAGCCGTTTTAGGCAGATTCTACAAATTCGCGAAAGCGGAAAAAATATTATACAGGACAGAACGATCTATGAAGATGCGCATATTTTTGCGCCGAACCTTCACGCAATGGGATTAATGACCAATCGTGATTTTAAAAATTACAGTTCACTTTTTGACCTTATGGAAAGCGTGGTGCAGGGCCCCGACCTTCTTATTTATTTGAGAAGCAGTATTCCAAACCTGGTTTCTCAAATACATAAGCGAGGCCGTGATTATGAAAACTCAATTTCTATTGATTATTTAAGTCGGTTAAATGAGCGCTATGAAGCCTGGGTACACAATTATAACAAAGGAAATTTGTTAATAATAGATGTAGATAATATTAACTTTGTAGATAACCCCGAAGATCTGGGAGATATTATAAATCGCATTGATGCTGAGATTCACGGTTTATTCTAAAATTTATTAAAGATGGAATCAACAAAACTCAAAAGGCCAAAACATAAGGGTTCTCCAAAGTTGTTTGATAATCCAATTTTAGAAATGCTTACGCGTACGCATATTTCCCTACCCTTAATTATTTTCGGATTAATAGCAGTGGTTTTAGTTTACTACGGAATTATTGAAAAAGGTTTTGAAGCCCCAATGATGGTTTATCTATTTGTGGCGGGACTTTTCTTTTTCACCTTTGTGGAATATATTATGCATCGCTATTTGTACCATATTCCGGCAACCAGCGAGCGTAAAAAGAAAATTTCTTACACCATGCATGGTGTACACCATGACTATCCGAAAGATAAATCGCGTTTAGCAATGCCACCGGTTTTAAGTTTAGTAATCGCAACTGTGCTTTTTATAATTTACCGGGCTGTTTTAGGCGATTATGTATTTGGATTCCTGGCCGGATTTTTAATAGGATATGCCGCCTACCTGGCGGTTCATTATTCGGTTCACGCTTTTAAAGTACCCAATAATTTCCTGAAGACGCTATGGCACCATCATAGCATTCACCACTACCGGGAATCCGATAGGGCTTTTGGGGTTTCGTCTCCATTATGGGATCATATTTTTAGAACAATGCCAAGAAAAGCTCCTGTCAGCAAGAGAACAGCTGTAGGACAGAGTATTGATGATTAGTAAATAATTGAGCCTATATCCTGAATCAATTCGGGATAACTTCTACTAAGCGTGTATTTATTTATATTCCTGAATCAAAACTTCTGTAGGAATGTGAAGGCTTTTATTTAACTTTCTTACCATTTCTAAAGTTAATTTTCGTTTTCTATTTAAAATTTCGCTTACCCGGCTTTTAAACCCAATAACTTCCGCCAAATCTTTTTGTTTCATCCCCATTTGCTCCATTCTAAATTTAATGGCTTCAATAGGGTCCGGCATTCCTATTGGAAAATTATCATTTTCATAATTGTCAATTAAAATGGCCAATATTTCAAGTTCATCACCTTCTTCAGTTCCTTTTCCAGCATCAAAGATCACCTCAAGTCTTTCAAGAGCATTTTGATAATCTTCTTCGTTTCTAATTGGCTTGATTTTCATATTAAATGTTATTTGCGTCTATTTTATCATATTCAGCGTGCGTCCCAACAAACCTTATCCAGCAGATTTGATATTCAAAATTGATTTTTACAATTAACCGATATCTATTTCCTTTAATATTAAACACAATTCTGTTATCCTGCAAAATACTTGCACTGGGATAATTTCTCTTTAAATTATTAATATTCCTCCATTCCGATCTATCCGTTTCTCTGTACCAGGATTTTAACTGCTGTTCACTATCGGCATGTTTAATCCAAAAATCTCGTAAAGTTCGTTTTGAAATAATTCTCACATTAAATCATTTATACAAAGATAAACAAAAATACCATTTTGGGAACTTTTACCGTGACTTGTATTTACACCTTAAATAAACCCTTGTTCTTTGGCGTGTTCCACAGCTTCTTGCGATGTTTCCACCATTAATACCGGGGTGCTTTCAAAATTATCTATAATACTTCGTACGCGGCTCATTTGCTTTTTATGCTTTACACTTCGTAGATAAATTGCGAGGATCCTATCGGGAAACTGGGCAGCGATTTCGGTATAAATAGAAGCATCGTGCTCGCCGCTATCACCAATAAGAATAAAATTCATATCAGGATAAGTTTTCAAGATATTAGCGATCTCTTTTTGCTTATGCGGCTTTTCAGGTTTTATACTGCCATCAAAAGGCGTCCTGAATTTACGTAGCAAAATAGGACCTTTTGGAAATGCGTTATGGTCTAAAAATAGTTTAAGGTATTCATATAAATTCCAGGGACTGTTGCTTAAATAAAAGATAGGGTTATTGGGTGTACCGTCCCTACCTATATGGAGTTTCTGGTAGAATTCAGCTGCTCCTTTTAGCGGAATCCTACTATAAGCATTCGTAAGAAGTGAGTTTTTTAACAATCGAAGTTTTAAAAAGGAGGTTACGCCGGTATGCAAAATAGTGTCGTCTATATCGCTAATTACGCCATATTCCGCGGTAGGATCAGGAATTAGAAAATCTCCTTTAAATGGGTCTTCCAGCAATTCCGTTTTTTTGCCCAGTGGTCCTTTGTAGTATAATTCGTATTCCAACCAACCTTCCTCATCGGCGTGTTCTGCCAAATTTCCCTCTATAATATCATCAAACAAAAAGAAACCTTCAGCACCGCTTTCTGTGGTTGCATGTACCTTTCCAGGAAGCCTTAGATCAATTTGCGCCTCCGGGATTTCAAAAGTGTCAAATTGCTTATAAGTGGTTTTTATGGTTTTAAAAATATTGGCACCTTTGGATATTTTTAGTGGTTCATTATCCAGCACACGTCCAAGTATATAAAGGTGGGAGTGAGTACCGTAACTTCGATAAGGCGTAATAAGAACCTGTTCTATAAATTTGTACCTACCGGCAAGTTTGCGTAATCTTTTCTTCATTGATTTCCACTTTGTGTCAAGTTAAAAATTCTACGTAAGCCCCGCCCTGCTTTTAAATAAACTTTAGGAAGATTCAAGGTTTTGCATTGCTTTTTCCATATCAATCCCATCATCCAGTACTTTTGTAAACAAATCGCCCTTTTTCTGAATTCTTTGCGGCATATTCTTTATCGTAAAATCCAAAATTTTTAGTCCCTTTTTAACTTCCTTCCATTCCAATGGAGCTGAAACAGGCGCCCCGGGTTTGGGCCTTGCACAGTAAGCGGAAGCCAAAGTTTGTCCCCTTCGGTTTTGCAGATAATCCAGGTAAATTTTATCCGTTCTTTTTTTCTTTGCCCTGTCCATACTGGTTATTTTTGGAACTTTATCAGCGATGTAATAACACAGCAATTTGGTGAAATCACGAGCCTCATTATAAGAGTAATTTGCGCCTAGCGGAATATAAATATGAAGTCCGCTGGAACCCGAAGTTTTGCAATAGCCTTTAATTTTCGCTAAATCCAAGACTTCTTTGGCAGCTTGTGCAACTTCAATAACCTCTTCAAAAGTGTTTTTATCTGAAGGATCTAAATCTATCACCGTATAATCAGGAAAATCAAGGTTTTCAACCCTGGAATTCCAGGGATTGATCTCTATACAACCCAGATTCGCCATATATAAAAGCGTAGCTTCATTCTGGCAAAGCATATATTCGATATCTTTTTCTGAAGATTCCGAATAAATTTCGGTGGTCGCCACCCAATCGGGTAAATTTCCTTCGTTGTCTTTTTGATAAAATCCTTGTTTGTTGATGTCATTGGGATGCCGGTGCAAATTCTGCGGACGGTCTTTTAAATAAGGCAACATCACTTCTGAAACCTGTATATAATAATCTATTAAATCATATTTTCTAAAACCGGAATCCGGCCAGTACATTTTGTCCAGGTTGGTGAACGGAACTTCAATGCCATCTATTTCCAGGCTTTCCCCCGACTTCTTTTTTGAAGATGCTTTTTTAGTATTCTTTTCTTTGGTAGCTTTATTTTCAGAAATTTCCTCGGTTGAAATTTCTACGGGTTCTTTATCTTCCCGTAAAGCTTTATAAACAGGATGTCGCAGTTTGCCGGCTTTCGTGATTTCTGAATATTTCACTTCAGCAATTAAATCGGGACGCATCCAAACCGGTTCCCTACCTTTTAAATTTATTTTTTCTGGAAAGGGAGATGTTTTTCGTTCCCTTCTTTTAAACTTTTTTAGTAATTCTTTTTGTTCTTCATTAGAAAAACCGGTACCACAATTTCCTATATATTTTAGGTCTTCCCCTTCATAAGCACCCATAATTAAAGAACCAAAAAGCGCTCCTTCCGAAGTGGTATATCCGCAAACAAGTACTTCCCGACTGTTTTCGTCTTTAATTTTCAACCATTTATCAGTTCGATAGCCGGGAGAATAAGTGCCATCGGCCTTTTTTGCGATTACGCCCTCCAGTCCCAGGTCTATTGCTTTATTATAGAACGCCGTTCCCATTCCTTCAATATGATCGCAGTATTGCACCAGTTCTAAATCTTCCAGAACTTCCGGAATCAAACTTTTGCGTTCTAAAAGTGGCAAATCCAGCATAGAGTGGCCATTTAGAAAAAGCATATCAAAAACATAGTAACGCAGTGCGCCCGGCGTATTCTCATCATAATTTTGCAAAGCCTGAAATTGAGGAATTCCTTCTTTATTTAAAACCACGATTTCGCCATCTAAAATTACGTCATTATCTATCTGTTCTAAGTCTTTAACCAGCTTTGAAAACTTGGAATTAAAGGAAATTCCGTTTCGGGAATAGAGATCAACTTTACCATCTTCAATATTAGCCAAAGCGCGATAACCATCCCATTTTAATTCGTAAATCCAATCGGGATCGTTAAAGATTTTCTTGCCGGAGGTTGCCAGCATCGGTTTTATAAATTCTGAAAGCTTTATTTTCCTGACCTTTCCTTCAGGTTTTTCACCTTCTTCATTTTTAGAAGGTTTTTCAGAAAAAACCTCGGCGTCATAATCTAAATCGGTAGAAAAATCGTCCTTCTTTTTTATAAGTAACCATTGATTATTTTTATCTCCCCGATTGGTTTTTACCAAAGCGAACTCCCCTTTAATTTTGCTTCCGGTAATTATGATTTTCAGGTTTCCATCTTCCCATTGTTCCGCAAGATTATCTTTGGTCTTCGCAGCAGCTTTAAAAGTTCCTTTATCCCAGATTTGCATTTCCCCGGCGCCGTAATTCCCTTTGGGGATTGTACCTTCAAAATGTAAATATTTAACGGGATGGTCTTCGGTTTCAATAGCAAGGCGCTTGTCTTTTGGATTCATCGACGGACCTTTGGGAACGGCCCAGCTCTTTAACACGCCTTCCATTTCCAGGCGTAAATCATAATGCAATCGCGTGGCCTGGTGACGCTGAATGACAAACCTACCCCGGTTTTCGGTAGAAAAATCGGCACCTGGTTCGGGGGTGTTATTAAAGTTTCGCTTTTTTTTATAATCTTCTAAACTCATCGCTTAGGATGCTTTAGACTTTTTCTTTTTATCGAGACTCGCCTTTAATTTTGCCATAAGATCTTTGGCCTGGGTAGGTTCTTCTTTATATTTCTGCGGTTTTAGTTTTTTGCCGGTACTTTTAGACTCAATGATCTTTATTAACTGGTCGTTATAAACATCCTTGAATTTATCTGGGTCAAACTCTGTCGTGTACTGCTCAATTAGTGAAATCGCCATATCAACCTCCTTTTTAGCAACTTTGGTTGTTGGAAGTTTGAGGTCTTTGACTTCTCTAATCTCATCGGCAAACCTAATTACGTGCAGCACCAAGGCTTTATCGTAAACTCCAACCAGACTTAGGTGTTCCTTTTGCCGCATCACAAAGGTAGCTACGCCCAGTTTCCCGGTTTTCTTCAAAGCATCACGAAGTAAATTATAAGATTTTCCGCCTTCCTTTTGCGGTTCCAGGAAGTAAGGTTTTTTGTAGAGAACCTCAGCCACATCATCTTCGGCAACAAACTCTTCAATATCTATGGTTTTGCTCTTTTTAAGGTTGGCATTTTCAAAATCCTCCTTTTCCAGTACAATGTAATCTTCATCTTTTTTATAGCCTTTCACGATGTCTTTCCATTCCACCTCTTTTCCGGTATTTTCATTTACGCGTTTATATCTAATTCTTGCGTTATCGTGCTTATCCAGCATATCAAGATCGAGTTTCCTGTCTTCAGATGCAGAATATAATTTTACCGGTATAGAAACCAGTCCGAAGCTTATAGAGCCATTCCAGATAGATCTCATTTTAATGGTTTCTAAGAGCCTTAATTAACTCATCCTTACTCATACCGCTACGCCCTTCAATCCCTATCTCCTGGGCTTTCTCATAGAGTTCTTCCTTGCTGCGTTCTTCATACTCATCGGCTTTTCCACCTTTTTCACCCGAGTTGGGGTCGTTTGCAATTCTCGCGGCTTTAGACTTACTCATCCCTTCCTCCCTAAGCTTTTCATACTGTTCATCATTCTTTATAGATGGTCCGTGATCTTTAGCCATAACATTCAATTTTTATTAATTACAAAGTTTCCACTTAAAATTAAAGTAATTACCGCGGAAGCTTAGTTGTAGCTATGTTAAAATTAAAATAGACTTCAGCTTAAAAATTTTAAGGAATAAACAACAAAGCTTTATCACTCATTTAACTTGTTTTGAATCACTTAGCTAATAAATTTATCACACATTTTTAACCATATAAATATTTGATCATGAAAAAATTAGAAGACCTATTCGAGCACCAGTTAAAAGATCTTTACAGCGCCGAAAGCCAACTTGTAAAAGCTTTACCTAAAATGGCTAAAGCGGCGAACGATAGCAAATTAAAGAAATCATTTGAAGACCATTTAGAAGAAACCAAAGAGCAAAAAAAGCGTTTGGAAGAAATTAGTAAAGAACTCGGTTTTAAACCTACCGGCGAAGAATGCAAAGCCATGAAAGGCCTTATTGAAGAAGCCGAAGCCTTTTTAAAGGAAGATGCTGAAGAAGAAGTAAGGGATGCAGGAATTATTGCAGATGCTCAACGTGTGGAGCATTATGAAATTTCAGGCTATGGAACTTTAGTACGATATGCCAAAGAATTAGGTCATAAGGCTATAGCAACCAAATTGCAGAAAACCCTGGATGAAGAATATAAAGCAGATGAAGGTCTGAATAAACTCGCTGAAAAAAGAATAAATAAAAAGGCTAAATAGGTCTATTTTTAAATTTATAAGAGGCTGTTTGAAAAATCTTGTTTTTCGTCAAGCTGAACTTGTTTTCAGCTTCTAACATGAAATAAATTATAATCATGTTAGATCCTGAAATAAATTCAGGATGACGATTTAGTAGGATTCTCAAACAGCCTCTTTTTATTTTTTTAAACTGAAGTATCAGGCTTTATCTTTTAAATCCTTCACTTGTTTTTCTACTTCGGCTTTTGTACCGGTAAAAGTTTTCTGCTGAACTTTGGTTTCTCCATTTTTAGTGGAGGTTATCCTCACTTTTGCGATGGTTTTATTTCCTTCAGAAACCATATTCACCTGAATTTCTTCTGAAACATCTCCAGCCACATCTACAGCATTTATATTTTGTTCCACTTCAATAGAAACTCCTTCGTTGGGAATATCTGTTTCGGTGTGGCCGCCTAAAATTGGCGCGATCACCAACCCAATTAAACAGGTTAATTTGATCAATATATTCATTGATGGTCCAGAAGTATCTTTAAAAGGATCACCTACTGTATCGCCGGTAACCGCTGCTTTATGCGCTTCAGAACCTTTATAAGTCATAACTCCGTTAATCATTACCCCGGCTTCAAAAGATTTTTTTGCGTTGTCCCAGGCGCCGCCGGCATTATTCTGAAAAATTGCCCACAGCACTCCACTTACCGTAACCCCGGCCATATAACCACCAAGCATTTCAGCAATCAATACATTCTCATAACCAAAAAGCATTGGGATTAGTGCTATTGCAATAGGAAAACCAATGGTTAAAACCCCGGGCAGTAACATTTCTTTTAAGGCCGCCTCTGTAGAAATCGCCACACATTTATCGTATTCCGGTTTTGCGGTTCCTTCCATAATCCCGGGAATATTTTTAAACTGTCTTCTTACTTCCTCAACCATTTTCATCGCTGCTTTACCAACAGATTTCATCGCCAGGGCTGAAAAAACCACCGGCACCATTCCGCCGATAAACAACATCGCTAAAACCGGCGCTTTAAAAATATTAATCCCGTCAATTCCCGTAAACGTTACATAAGCTGCGAAAAGTGCAAGTGAAGTCAGGGCTGCAGATGCAATTGCAAAACCTTTTCCGGTAGCCGCAGTAGTATTTCCTACGGAATCAAGTATATCTGTTCGTTCCCTAACCTCTGCAGGTAATTCGCTCATTTCGGCAATTCCGCCGGCATTATCGGCGATAGGTCCAAAAGCATCAATTGCCAGTTGCATAGCGGTAGTTGCCATCATTGCTGAAGCTGCCAGTGCAACGCCGTAAAATCCGGCGAATGCATAAGAAGCCCAAATAGCAAATGCAAATAATAAAACTGAAAGAAAAGTAGAGATCATTCCGGTAGCAAGTCCGGCGATAATGTTTGTTCCCGCGCCTGTACTCGAATTTTGAACAATAGAAAGTACCGGTTTTTTACCGAGTCCCGTATAATATTCGGTTACGGCAGAAATTACACCACCAACAACAATTCCTACCAAACAGGCGTAAAACACCCTAATAGAATCTATGGCAATAAATTCGAAACCTTCAGCGCCACCTACAAAAAAACCCATTGTTAGGGTTTCCTTTGGAAGCATCCAGGTAACCAGAAAATAACTGGCTACGGCTACCAAAACAATAGCTGTCCAGTTTCCAATATTCAAAGCTTTTTGCACTTCAGCCTCTTTAGCCGAATTGCTACTTATTTTAACTAAAAGCGTTCCGATAATGGAAATGATAATTCCTGCACCGGCAATGGCCATAGGGAGTAAAATAGGGCCAATTCCGCCAAAACCGGAATCAACGATATTCCCACCCATATCTTCAATAATATAATTTCCTAAAACCATTGCCGCAAGCACGGTAGCGACATAACTTCCGAAGAGATCGGCTCCCATTCCGGCCACATCGCCTACGTTATCTCCTACATTATCGGCTATAGTTGCCGGGTTACGTGGATCGTCTTCAGGAATCCCTGCTTCAACTTTTCCAACTAAATCGGCGCCAACATCTGCAGCTTTGGTATAAATTCCACCGCCAACCCGGGCGAATAAAGCTATGGATTCTGCACCCAGGGAAAATCCGGCAAGGGTTTCTAACACTATGGTCATTTGGGTTGTATTGGTCCATTCCCCGCCCATAAAATAATGAAAGAAAAAGATAAAAAACGCGGTTAGACCAAGCACGGCTAAACCGGCAACTCCCAGCCCCATCACGGTACCACCACCAAAAGAAACTTTTAAGGCCTGAGGCAAGCTGGTTCTGGCTGCCTGTGTGGTACGCACGTTGGTTTGGGTAGCGATCTTCATACCCATATTTCCTGCCAGGGCAGAGAAAAAAGCCCCAAAGATAAAGGCGACAATTATAAGATAATGGGTAGTTGGTACAACGTAAGCAACGGCTGCAAGTGCAATACTGGCACCAACCACAAAAAAGCTAAGTAATTTATATTCTGCATTTAAAAAGGCCAGTGCCCCTTCGTAGATGTGAGAAGCAATATCTTTCATTTTTCCGTCCCCGGCGTCCTGTTTCATCACCCAGAATCTTTTAACCCACATAAAAATGAGTCCTATAATAGCCAATATTGCAGGCATATAAATCATCATTGATTCCATATTAATTGTTAAGTTTTAGTTAATATGGCTAATGTAGTAAAATTGGTGATAATTAAAAAAGCAATAACTTTTTAAGGTTATTGCTTTTAATTTATCAATAATATGTAACATATATTATGGGAGAATCCCGAATCGCTCCTTATCTCCGTCATAATTCTCATAGCGATCTATACAATCCTGAATAATCGCTCTGGCTTCTTTAGCATCTCCCCATCCACCAACATCTACTTTTTTCTTTTCAAGATCTTTATAAACTTTAAAGAAATGTTCAATCTCTTTAACCATATGACCGTTTAATTCATTTAAATCATTCAACCTATTCCAAATAGGATCTGATACCGGCACACAAATAATTTTCTCATCAGGTCCTTTCTCATCGGCCATGTGGAAAACGCCAATAGGCTTCACTTCCATTACAACACCCGGGAAAGTTGGTTCACTTACCAAAACCAAAACATCCAGCGGATCGCTGTCTAGTGCAAGGGTATTCGGGATAAATCCGTAATCGGCTGGATACATCATCGAAGAAAAGATCATCCTGTCGTAACGGACTTTCTTTAATTCAAAATCGTATTCATATTTATTTCTACTCCCTTTTGGGATCTCTATTAATACATCAAAACTTTCTGACATTTTTCTTTCTTTTTTCTCATTTAAGGGCAGCAAATATAGTGAAAATCAATATTAAAATCAGTGCTTAGAAGTGAAAACCGAAGGAAGCAGTTATCGCAAAATTTCGGGATTCAGGAATTTCGGAATAATTCCCTCTAAAATGAGCTTCGAGACTTAAAAATTTAAGAATATTTCCTACTCCAAAACTGTATTCAAAATAAGGTTCCCGGTTCGGAGCCCGTAAAGGTATTCCGGAAGCGTTTAATGCTTTATTCTCTTCGGAAATCTCCCCCCAGACTCCACGAATTCCTACCAGCTCACGCAAATTTAATTCTCGTAAAAGCGGAATCCTGGCAAATAACCTGCCGTTGAAATTATGGTTGAAATGCGCTGCAACATAAGTATCGGTCACAAATTCATAGAAATTAAGCACCGGAAAAGAATTATACATCGCAAAATACGTTTGATTTCCCGGCACCACATTTAAAAGCCCCAGCGGAACTGCGCCAAAAGTTTTTCCTGCTTCCATACTGGCATTTGCCCTACCAAAACCACCTATTCTAAGAGGTTGATCGTAAAAAAACTGTAATCTCTTATAGTCGAAATCGCTATTTAAAATATTCTTTAAACCCAGGCTGTAATTAAAGAAAAAAGTAGGAAATTCCTCTTCATTCACCACATTTCTTTCTACACCAAAACCTGAAATTTCCCTCCCGGGAGTATAGGTGAAAGTGGAAGATATTTCGGTCTGCCTTATTTCTGAAGCCGTTTCATTTTGGGTTTCATCGGTATAATAATCTAAACTAAAAGCAGGAGAAGCTGAACTGATCTCGCGATAAGAAGTGCCAAAACGCACATTAAAATTATACCAGGGCTCAATTTCAAGATTAAAAGTACTTAAATCTATATTGCTTAATTTGTTATTATCTCCCACACTTACAAGGCCAGATGAGGCCAAACTACGCCCTAAAACGTCGATAGTATTAGAGGTTAAACTCGCGCCAAGTTGCTCTATATCCCGCCTTTTTCCGGCAGAAACTATTAAACGTGATCGCGCATCTACAAGCCATTTTCCCGAAATTCCGTATTTAAATTTATCATCTTTAAAGCCGTAGGCCAGATAGCCTTCAATTCTCCAGGGATCGTGTTGACCAAAATAAGTTCTTCCGCCCAGACGAGTCCTGAAACCTTCCACCTGATTATAATCGAACAACGAGTAAACCGGACCAAAATCCCAGCCATTAAATTCATTATACCCCGACTCTGCAATAGTGACAAGATCGTAAACCCTTTTAAAAGCCGGGACCTTAGTTAAACTATCCAACATTACATAAATACCTTCTTCTTCCCTATTTAATCTTTCCAACCTGTTTTCTTCCCAAAAAGCCTGATTGCGTTTATAAATTTCTTCGTTAAAATTATAAGGTCTTCTATCGTAAAAGCCTTCGTTCTTTTGTAAATTGAATTTATACCCATCAAAAATCCGGGTGCGTTTGGCGTAAACACCTTTAGTACTTTCTTTTTTATCCAAAGAAAAATTGGCCTGAAAATAATCTTTGGAGATTAAGAAAACCGAATCGTTAAGCACCTCAAATTCCTGTTCTATATAAAGTTCTCTTACCCAGTTAATATTGGCGTTACGAGAGGCTTCAAGATTGATTTTCTTTACCGCCCATGTGGTGTCGTTTACCCAAAAATCCCCCTGGAATGTGAGTTCGTTTTCCCGGCGGGGATAATAGATAATATTGTAACACCATTTTTGATCTACATAAGCGCTATCGCTTAAAACATAATTGTAGTTATTGATCCCGGTAGTGGAAAGCGGACTAACAAAACTCTTATCAAAAACCTTGATGTAGTTGTTATAAATGTTATACTCATCGTAAACATCTTTTATCGCAGCGATTAAATTCTGATTTTGTTCAAAACCGGAGTTCTTATTTCCTAAAAGGTCTTCTCGCTTTTCATTTTCTATATTATCTCCATAAAACTTAGAAACCGACTCATTGATAAAAACCGGTAAATACGTTTTTCCTGAAATCCTATTGGTATCCGTATAATCGAAAATAAATTCCATTCCATTAAAAACAGGGTTTTTCACCACAGAACTATCAATCCCATCCAGATCGAATTCCAATTTTTCGTATTTTCTATATTCATATTGTTTAAAAGCTGATACGCCATTGCTGCGTTTATTCTCCCAAATTTTTCTAAGAATCTCCAGCGCCGGGTTGTTCTTTTTTGAAGTTTTTCCCCTTAGAATTCGAACTTCTTCTAAATTAGAAGTTTCTTCATTTAAAACAATTTCCAGATCAAGGTTTGTTTTTTGCTGAAGTGGGATTATTTCAGTCTTATAACCCACAGAAGAAATCTTGAGTTCGGTATAGGTATTCTCACTTTGCAAATAGAACTTTCCGTCTTCACCGGAAGTTGTTCCTTCCGAAGAATTATTAAAAATCACATTTACAAAAGGAAGCAGCTGCCCGTTTTCGTCTTTTATCACGCCGCCGACTTTGGTTTGTGCTATTCCCATAACACAGATCAGTAGAAAAAAAACGGTAAAAAAGGCAGATTTGTTAATCATAAGACAAAAAAAAACTTCACCGAATAAGCATCCGATGAAGTTTCAAATTTATAGGTATTTCTGGTTTAGTCAATATACATAACCTGCTTAACCGCTTTAATTACATCGTCGCTGTTTGGCAACCATTCTTTAAGCAATACAGGAGAATACGGTGCCGGAGTATCGGCAGTGTTTATTTTCACGATTGGCGCATCTAAATAATCGAAAGCTTTAGACTGTACCTGGTAAGTGATTTCAGTAGCAATATTTCCAAAAGGCCAGGCTTCTTCCAAAATCACTAAACGGTTGGTTTTCTTAACCGACTCCAAAATGGTTTCGTGATCCATTGGGCGAATAGTTCTAAGATCTATGATCTCACAGGAAATATCGTCTTCAGCTAATTTATCAGCTGCCTTGTAGGCTTCTTTGATAATTTTTCCGAAAGAAACAATAGTTACATCACTACCTTCTCTTTTAATATCGGCTTTTCCAATCTCGATGACGTACTCATCTTCCGGTACTTCGCCTTTATCACCATACATTTGCTCGCTTTCCATAAAGATTACAGGATCATCATCACGAATCGCAGCTTTAAGCAAACCTTTAGCATCATATGGGTTAGATGGAACAATAACTTTTAAGCCGGGGCAGTTGGCAAACCAGCTTTCAAAAGCCTGGGAATGCGTTGCACCCAATTGTCCTGCAGAAGCAGTTGGCCCTCTAAACACGATAGGAATATTGAACTGCCCACCACTCATTTGGCGCATTTTCGCCGCGTTGTTTATTATCTGGTCAATTCCAACTAAAGAGAAGTTAAAGGTCATAAATTCAATGATTGGCCTGTTGCCATTCATCGCTGAACCCACACCAATTCCTGAAAATCCAAGCTCAGCAATTGGGGTATCTATTACACGATCTGGGCCAAATTCGTCCAACATACCTTTAGAGGCTTTATAAGCACCATTATATTCTGCTACTTCCTCGCCCATTAAATAAATAGACTCGTCCTTTCGCATCTCTTCGCTCATCGCTTGCTGAACGGCTTCCCTAAATTGAATTGTCTTCATTATATGCTATACTATTTATATATCTTGAAAGCACAAAAATAGTAATTCAATGAAGTTTTCCCCACTATTAATCCACAAAAATTTAAAAGCCCTGCATATCGACAACAGAGCCCACTTTTACTATTAGTAAAAAAGTAATTTTTACGATGATTTCTGTTTTTTAATTATGTTATTTATGATTTATTTAGGAATTCAATAAAATTTAAAGAATTAAAAAACATAAATTTTATTATGCATGCATAGCATTTTCTGAATTAAATTATGTAACTTCGTAAACGAAATCGATATAAATTTAAAAAACTCGCTATAATGAAAATATTAGTATGTATTAGTCACGTTCCTGATACTACCTCAAAAATCAATTTCACCGACGGCGATTCGAAATTTGATACCAACGGAGTGAATTTTGTAATTAACCCGAATGATGAATTTGGACTTACCCGCGCTATGTGGTTTAAAGAAAAACAAGGCGCAAGTGTAGATGTAGTTAATGTAGGTAGTGCTCAAACCGAACCGACTTTAAGAAAAGCTCTGGCTATTGGAGCCGATAACGCAATAAGAGTTGATACTCCTGCTACCGATGGTTTCCAGGTAGCCAAACAACTTGCAAAAGTTGCCAAAGAAGGCGAATACGATCTTATTATCGCCGGCCGTGAATCTATAGATTACAACGGCGGAATGGTGCCGGGAATGCTTGCAGCAATTCTGGATGCTAATTTTGTGAATAATTGTATTAGTTTAGAAATTGAAGGCGATAAAGCTACGGCTATTCGTGAAATAGACGGCGGTAAGGAAACTTTAACTGCTTCCCTTCCACTTGTAATTGGTGGCCAAAAAGGTTTGGTTGAAGAAAGCGACCTTAAGATCCCAAATATGCGTGGAATTATGCAAGCGCGTAAAAAACCTCTCAATGTAGTTGCTGCCGAAGAAGTTTCAACTCAAACGGAAGCTGTGAAATTTGAAAAACCGGCTCCAAAAGGAGATGTAAAACTCGTTGACCCAGAAAATCTTGATGAATTGATAGATTTACTTCATAACGAAGCAAAAGCGATATAAAAAAAGAAGACCTCACAGGTTTTCAAACCTGTGAGGTTTGGAATAAAATTAAAAATAGATTTCCGTTCCCAATGGTTATCGGGACGCGGAAATGACTAAAAAATTAATAGATTTCCGTCTACACGGAAATGACAAAAAAATATAGATATGTCAGTTTTAGTATATACAGAAACCGAAGACGGCAAGTTTAAAAAAGCTGCTTTTGAAGTTGCTTCTTATGCAAAAGAAGTAGCCGGTGGCGATGAAGTAGTTGCAGTTAGTTTTAACGCTGCCGATACTTCTGAACTTGGACAATATGGTGTTAGCAAAGTGCTTAACATCCAGAATGATAAATTAAGCAAATTCAATGCTGAAGCTTACGCCGATGCCTTGAAACAAGCTGCAGAAAAAGAAGGAAGTAAAATAGTTGTGGTAAGCCAGAGTGCAAATAGCAAATATTTAGCTCCGCTTTTAGCCGTTCATTTAAATGCCGGTTACGCTTCAAACGTAATGGCTGCTCCTGAAAGTACAGATCCTTTTACGGTTAAACGAAGCGCTTTTACCAATAAAGCATTCAATTTCACCAAAATTACTACCGATGTGAAAATCGTGGGATTGTCTCAAAATGCTTTCGGTTTAAGGGAAAACCAGGGTGACGCTATCGTTGAAGACTTTTCACCTGAATTAAAAGACGGTGATTTTTCAGTAAATGTAGAATCGGTAGATAAGGCCAAGGACAAAGTAACAATCGCTGATGCAGAAATCGTAGTTTCCGGTGGTCGCGGACTTAAAGGTCCCGAAAACTGGGGAATGATCGAAGAAATGGCCGATATACTTGGTGCTGCAACCGCATGTTCCAAACCCGTGAGTGATATGGGCTGGAGGCCGCATAGCGAACACGTTGGGCAAACAGGGAAGCCTGTAGCTTCTAACCTTTACATCGCTGTGGGAATTTCAGGAGCTATTCAGCACTTAGCGGGAATTAATGCTGCCAAGACCAAAGTAGTGATCAACAACGATCCGGAAGCACCTTTCTTTAAGGCTGCAGACTACGGTGTGGTTGGTGATGCTTTTGAGATCGTACCTAAGCTAAACGAGAAACTTAAGGAATTTAAAGCGAAAAACGCATAATTTTTATAACTTGCACCCCTTAAAAGGGCTGTCTAAATACGGTGAAAGTCCTGCTTTAGACAGCCCTTTTTAATTTATGATATATGAGTTTAGTGCGCCTTAATATAAAAGGAATTTCTTATAGTCAAACCCAAAACGGTGCTTACGCTTTAATCTTAAGCGAGGTAGAGGGAGAACGTAAACTTCCCATAGTTATTGGAGCTTTTGAAGCGCAATCTATTGCGATTGCTTTAGAAAAAGAGATAAAACCCCCACGTCCCTTAACCCACGACCTTTTTAAAAATTTTGCCGATAGGTTTGAGATTACCGTAAAGCAGGTTATTATCCATAAACTGGTAGACGGTGTTTTTTATTCCAGCCTTATTTGTGAACGCGATAAGATAGAGGAAATTGTTGACGCGCGTACCAGCGATGCCATTGCTTTAGCCCTAAGGTTTGACGCCCCAATTTTTACTTATAAGAATATTCTTGATAAAGCAGGAATATTCCTGAAAGGAGACGAAGGCGAACAGGCAGCTTCAGAAAAACACGAAGAAGAAATAATTTCAGAGGAATTACTTCCTGATGACATCGATATAAAATCTGACGATACCAATTACAAAAAATTATCCTTAGACGAACTAAAAACTTTGCTCTCCCAGGCCGTTAATAATGAAGACTACGAAAAAGCGGCACGCATTAGGGATGAAATTTCCAAACGCAAATAATGCCTGCCTTTATGAATAAAACCTGGTTTTGCCTGATTTTAGTTCTACTTAGTGTGACCAGCACTTTTTCTCAAAACATTTCAAAAACCTGGACTTTAGATAAGGCACAGGAAAATGCCAGCCAGGACATTTTCGTTAATGGTAACATCTTAGATTTAGACGAGGGTTCATTCAGTATCAGTAAAGCTGAAGACACCCTTGCAAAAGGGGATTACATCTTTCAGAATAAACTCCTTGTACTCTTTTATAATACCCCCCAGGACAGTATTGTAAATTACAGGGTTTCTACGCTTACAGATTCCAGCATGGTGATAAACCAGGCTAACCAGAAATTTACTTTTATAGATACCGGGTTTAACGATCCCACGGAGGTAATCCCTGCTCCTATAGCAAAAGAAATGATCCCGAGTGCGGGACTTTCTGCAAGTAGTATTGGACGTGGTGCGCTGGGAATGTTCACCTTGCTTATCATTGCATTTTTATTCAGTAGTAATAGGAAAGCGATTAACTGGAAAACTGTTGGAATTGGTTTGGCGGCACAGTTACTGCTCGCTATTGGCGTTTTGAAAATTACTTTTATTCAGAATATATTTGAATTTGTAGGGAATATTTTTGTTCTTATTCTCGATTTTACTGCGGCAGGAAGCGAATTTTTGCTTGGCGGGATGATGGATGTAGAAAGTTTCGGCTTTATTTTCCTATTTCAGGTTTTACCAACAATTATTTTCTTTTCAGCCCTAACCTCGGTTTTATTTTACCTGGGTGTCATTCAAATTGTGGTTAAAGGATTAGCCTGGATACTTACCAAATTACTGGGAATTTCCGGTGCAGAAAGCTTAAGTGTAGCGGGGAATATCTTCCTTGGCCAAACCGAAGCCCCGCTTATGATTAAAGCCTATCTGGAACGTATGACGCGTTCAGAAATTTTGCTGGTAATGATTGGTGGTATGGCAACGGTTGCCGGTGGTGTTCTAGCGGCTTATATAGGCTTTTTGGGTGGTGATGATCCTGTGCTTAGACTTCAATTTGCAAAACATTTATTAGCTGCTTCAGTAATGGCAGCGCCGGGTGCAATTGTGGTTTCAAAATTATTATATCCGCAACAAAATAAAATCAACACTAACGTAGATGTTTCTTCTGATAAAATAGGCTCTAATATTCTTGATGCCATCGCTAACGGAACAACCGAAGGTTTAAAACTTGCAGCGAATGTGGCGGCGATGCTTTTGGTTTTTATCGCCTTTATTGCAATGATCAATTATGTACTGAACTGGACCGGTTCCTGGACCGGCATAAATACTTTCTTAGCTGAAAACACACCTTATTCAGGTTTTTCCCTTGAAGCCATTTTAGGAACCATTTTCGCTCCTTTAATGTGGCTTATTGGTGTTGCCAAAGAAGATATGATGCTAATGGGGCAATTGCTTGGTATTAAACTCGCGGCAAGCGAATTTGTAGGTTATGTGCAATTGGCAGAACTTAAAAATACAGCAAACGCACTTAGCCTTAGTTACGAAAAATCAGTAATTATGGCGACATATATGCTTTGCGGCTTTGCCAATTTTGCATCTATAGGAATCCAGATTGGTGGAATTGGTTCCCTGGCACCAGGACAGAGAAAAACTTTATCTGAATTTGGAATGAAGGCTTTAATTGGCGGTACCATTGCTTCGCTTCTTTCGGCTACAATTGCCGGAATGATAATTGGCTAAATTTAGAACGTTAAATCTTCTGCGGAATTTTATTTAATACACTTGTTTCCTATTTTAGCTGAAATAATTTTCTTCTATTCAGGATATGAAACAATACCAGGATCTTTTACAGCATATTTTAGATAACGGAACCGACAAAGGTGATCGTACCGGAACGGGTACCAGAAGCATTTTTGGCCATCAGTTACGCTTCGATTTAAGCGAAGGCTTCCCAATGGTAACTACCAAAAAACTACATCTAAAATCTATTATTTATGAATTGCTGTGGTTTTTAAAAGGCGACACCAACGTAAAATACCTTCAGGAAAACGGAGTAAGAATTTGGAACGAATGGGCCGATGAAAATGGCGACCTGGGCCCGGTTTATGGTAAGCAATGGCGTAACTGGAACAACGAAGAAATAGACCAGATCAAAGAAATTATTGATACCCTGAAAAAGAACCCGAATAGCCGCAGGATGTTGGTTTCGGCCTGGAATCCTTCTGTATTGCCGGATTCTTCAAAATCTTTTTCAGAAAATGTAGCCAACGGAAAAGCTGCACTCCCGCCCTGCCACGCATTTTTTCAATTCTACGTAGCCGATGGCAGACTTTCACTTCAGCTATATCAAAGAAGCGCCGATGTGTTTCTGGGCGTACCTTTTAATATTGCTTCTTATGCCCTTTTAACGATGATGATGGCTCAGGTTTGTGGGTATGAAGCCGGAGATTTTATTCACACTTTTGGCGATATTCATATTTACAGTAACCATATGGAACAGGTGAAACTGCAACTTTCCAGGGAACCGAGAGCTTTACCGAAAATGAAAATCAACCCCGAGGTAAAAGATATTTTTGCATTTGACTATAAAGATTTTATATTAGAAGATTATAACCCGCATCCCGGCATAAAAGCTAAGGTTGCGGTATAACCCAAAATAATTTAATTAAAATTTTAAAGTTTATGAAAAAGTTAATGCTTATCGCATGTTTTGTAGTTGGAGGTTTAACCAGTGCTCAAGCCCAGCAAACTTCGCCGGTTTGGCCAGGTTGTGAAGACGCCGAAGACGTAAAAGCCTGTTTTAATCAAAAACTATCTCAACACGTTAGAGAAAATTATGAGTATCCGCAAACCGAAGATGGTGATTACGTTCGCGGAAAAGTAGAAATCTCTTTTAAAGTAACTGAGGAAGGAAAAGTAGTTGTTAATTCGGTTGAAGGACCTGAGCCAAAAGTGAATGCCGCGGCTAAGGAAATGATACAAAAAATTCCTGATATGGAACCTGGAACTTTACAGGGAGAACCTGACGACCGTAATTTTACCGTTCCGTTCAATTTCTAAAAATTATGGTCTAAAAACCTCAAATTCCGAGCTATGAAAAAATTAATGTTTTGCTTTTTTCTTTTTACCGGTACTTTTGCATTTGCACAAGATGATGTTAATGTAGAAGGAAATACGGTTACTGTAAAAGAAAAGGCACCGGTATGGCCGGGATGCGAATCCAGTGAAGACCAAAAAACCTGTTTCAATCAAAAATTGATGGAACACGTTAAGAACAATTATAAATATCCGCGTAATGAAAAGGGGGAATTTATAAGAGGAAAGGTTGTCGTGAAAATGCATATAGATGAAGCTGGGAAAACAGTAGTAACTTCAGTAAAAGGTGATCAAAAACCGGTAATTGCTGCTGTTGAAAATATGCTTAAAAAAATGCCCGACATGAAACCGGGAACCCGTGGAGGGAAACCCACAAAAATAAGTTATACCCTTCCGCTGAATCTCTAGGAAATAGGCTATACTTTAACTTGCCATTAACTCGCCTAGGTTTCAGACCGAACGAAAAAATTGTAAATTTGAGTGGTACTCTAAAAAGTACCACTCTTTTTTATGCAATCACAAGAACAATTACTCGATTTTTTTAATGAAACCAGGGCACATTCTGAACTTATTTGTTCCTTTCTGGAAACCGAAGATTATGTGGTGCAACCCATAGTTGATGTTTCTCCACCTAAATGGCACCTTGGCCATACCACCTGGTTTTTTGAGGAATTTGTTCTAAAGCCTAATGTAAAGGACTATCAGCTTTTCGATGAGAATTCGGCTTACGTTTTCAATAGTTATTACGAAAGCGTTGGCGATAAAGTAATACGTACTAATCGCGGTAATTTATCCCGTCCAACGGTTGCCTGGGTTTATGAATACCGGAACTACGTCTCTAAAGCGATGCAACAATTTCTGAAAGAAGAAAAAATTTCTGAAGAACTTTGTGGCGTTCTAGAAATTGGTTGCCACCACGAAAAACAGCATCAGGAACTTTTATTAACGGATATAAAATACATTCTAGGCAATAATCCATTATTCCCTGAATATAACCATCAGTTTGAAGAAAATCCCATCCAGGATTTTAAACAGGAATGGGTCTCAATTTCTGAAGGGGTTTATGAAGTAGGCCATAAATCTGACGATTTTTGTTACGACAATGAACAGGGCGTTCACAAGGTTTATTTGAATGATTACCAGATCTCAAACAAACTGGTTACAAATGCCCAGTTTATAGAGTTTATAGAAGCAGGCGCTTATAAAGATGTCCTTCTTTGGCATGCTGAAGGATGGGACTGGGTAAACAATAACAATATTGAATCACCTTTTTACTGGCATAAAATTAACGGAGAATGGCACCAATATACTTTAAACGGACTTACAAAACTTATTCCTGAAGCACCGCTAAGCCACATTTCTTACTTCGAAGCTTTTGCATTTGCACAATGGAAAGGCTTAAGATTACCCACAGAATTTGAATGGGAAACCGCCCAGCAATATTTTAAATGGGGAGATCGCTGGGAATGGACAGAGAGTGCCTATTCTCCCTACCCCAATTATACCAAACCCGAAGGCGCCCTTGGCGAATACAATGGGAAATTTATGGTAAGCCAGAAAGTGCTACGAGGGGCTTCGGTAGCGACTTCCTCAAAACACTCCCGATCTACTTATCGCAACTTTTTTCATCCACATTTACGCTGGCAGTTCACCGGCTTAAGACTGGCAAAATAATCAACATAATTAAATGAAAACCATACAAACTACATTTCAAACCGCTTTTGAAGAAGACGTTTATAAAGGCCTTACCAGCTTTCCAAAATATTTACTTTCAAAGTATATCTACGATGAAAAAGGAGATAAACTTTTTCAGCAAATTATGGCGATGCCTGAGTATTACCTCACCAATTGTGAGTTAAATATCCTGAAACATCATAAAGCCGCCATAGCTGATACTATAAATAAGGAAGGCGGATTTGACCTTATTGAGCTCGGCGCGGGCGATGGAAAAAAGACCAAAATCCTATTACAGCATCTGGTAGAAAAAGAATATGATTTCAGCTATTTACCTATAGATATAAGTCAGAACGTACTCGAAGAATTAGAAACTTCACTAAAAACTGAAATTCCTGAAGTAGATGTAAAAATCCAACAGGGTACTTACTTTAATATCCTGGAAAACTTAGCAAACCTA
Organism: Salegentibacter tibetensis; assembly: GCF_020164485.1. Taxonomy (GTDB): domain Bacteria; phylum Bacteroidota; class Bacteroidia; order Flavobacteriales; family Flavobacteriaceae; genus Salegentibacter; species Salegentibacter tibetensis. The sequence continues at coordinate 33,376 of NZ_JAIQZA010000002.1, read as the reverse complement.
AGCACTCGCAGGAAAGTGATTCTATTTTTAGGTTCTAATATCGGGAACCTTTTACACGAAAATGCGATAGAATTTCTTCGGAATATCCAAAAAGCAATGAATCCCGAGGATATGCTTTTTATGGGCTTTGACCAGAAAAAAGATCCTCAAAAGATTTTAGATGCCTATCACGATCCTGCAGGAATTACTGAAGCTTTCAACAAAAATTTGCTGGTAAGAATAAACCGGGAATTAGATGCAGATTTTAATCCCGATAATTTTAAGCATTGGGAAACTTACAATCCGGAATCAGGAACTGCTAAAAGTTACCTGGTGAGTAAAGTCAGTCAAAAAGTAACCATCAATAAGCTCGGTTTAAAAGTGAATTTTGAGGCCTGGGAAAGCATACATACCGAAATTTCCCAAAAGTACGACGATGCGGTAGTAAAATGGCTTGCCGAAGAATCCGGATTAGAAATTCAAACCAGTTTTCAGGATAATGACAACTCGTTTAAAAATTATATTTTCCGGAGGAAGAATTAAATTTTAGACCCCAAATTTCCTTAATTCCTTTAAAAGAAAATTAAGCTCTTTTTCAGTATTAAAATAATGAAAACTTATGCGTATTCCTTCTCCACGCTGAGATACAATAATACCCATACTTTTTAAATGCTGAAACAATTTATCGTTTCCCTTAATATTAAAAATTGAAGAATGTGATGAACGTTTTACAACACTTTCTTCCAGTAAATTCAGTTTCGTTAATTCAGTTTTGGCCTTTGCACTTAAAGATTGAATTCGCGAAGAAATTTCATTTACCCCAATTTTCTTAAACAATTTTAAAGCTTCCGCTAAACTTCCATAATTCAAGGTATCCTGATGGCCGGGTTCAAATTTTCCTATAAAATTTCCTTCCTGGGCTTTATATTTCCCCTGCAAAGAGCCAAAGCCTAATGCTTTAGGAGCTATTTTTCCTTCCACTTCTTTTTTGAATAGTATAAATGCATTTCCATATCCGGCATTCAACCATTTATAAGTGCTGCAAATTAGCACATCCAATCCGCTTTCCTGAAAATTGAAATTTTCTGTTCCGCAAAATTGGGTTCCATCAGCAATAAATAGGGTTTCAGGATAATTTTGCTTCAGCTTCTTTATAAAATCAGGATCTATTTTTATTCCGTTGACATATTGTACGATGCTAAATGCGAAAAAATCGGGTTGTTGCTTCTCAAAAGCTTCAGCGATATTATTCTCCAAATTTTCATCAATTTCAGCATAAGAAATTTCAAAATTCCTGGAATTTACCGCCCAGTCCAGTGATGGATAATCATTTTTCAATAAAAGCGCTTTTTTCGATTTTTCAAGGCCTTCCAATAAAGTATTAAATCCGTAAGAGAAATTTGGCACTAAAGCGACCTGAGAAGGAGGGCAACCAAAACACTCGCCAACCAATTCCCGGGTTTCGGTTAAGATTCCGGCCTGTTTTTCTTTAAAAACGCTTCCGCCAAGTAGAAAATCAAGATCATGATTTTGTCTAAATTCCCAAACTGCTTCGGGTAATAAGCCTGAAGACGCGGTATTTAAATAGGTGTATTGCTCTAAAACCGGGAAGCCCTTTCTTAAATTCTCCATTTTCCTCTGCTAATTGTTAACAAAAACTGTAAATTTGGAATAGACACTAAAGTACTTCTAATTATGTTTTCTAAAAAGAAAAATACTTCCAAACTCGATGCAGAACAGCGTGAACTCTATGACCACGCACGTAAGCGCACCCTTCAGAAAAAGAGATTATTTCAGCATTTTATTATTTTCCTAATCGGTGCAGTTTTCCTAATAGTTTTAAATGTGGTTATTGGCTACCAGGAGAATTTTATGCCATTGGGCTATAATTGGTTTGTATGGGCCATTTTAATTTGGGCTTTTATTTTTTTAGTCCACGTTTTTAATGTTTTTATCACCAATAAGTTCCTGGGAAAAGAATGGCAGGATAAGCAAATGGCAAAACTGGTACAGAAACAAAAGGAAAAGATTGCCAAAATGCAGACACAGGTAGAAAAAGATTTTCCTGCAAATCGGCCTCAAAGAGAAATCACTCCAAAACCGGAAAAGGCGCCAGAATTAAAAAGCGGAGATGAGCGTTTTAAACCCCATACCAGCGAATCTGATAAACCAGACAAACCATTCAATACATAGGTTATGATTACAATGATTGCCGCTGCCGCGGAAAATAATGCCCTGGGGAAAGATCAGGATCTGGTTTGGCACCTGCCAGACGATTTTAAACGTTTCAAAAAGCTTACTACCGGGCATCATATTATTATGGGGAGAAAAACCTTTGAAACTTTTCCCAAACCACTTCCAAACCGAACACATATAGTAATTACCAGAAAAGATAATTATCTTAAAAAAGATGCGACAGTGGTTTCCTCTTTAGAAAAAGCGTTGGAATTTGCCAAAAAAGATGAACAGCCTTTTATAATTGGGGGTGGCGAAATTTATGAATTGGGAATGGATATTGCCGATAAAATTGAGCTTACCCGCGTACACGGTACTTTTGAGGCCGATACTTTTTTTCCGGAGATAGATAAAAAAGAATGGAAATTAGTAGCTGAAGAGTTTCATCCCAAAGACGAAAATCACGATTACGCTTTCACTTATCTCACCTATGTTAGAAAATGAAACGCTTTACAAAATAGCTGAGGAAAATAATCTTAAAAACCCAAAGTTTAGCCGACTTACCGGCGGAGATATTAATGATGTTTTTCTTATTAATTCTGAAGGGAAAAAGCAAGTTGTAAAAATAAATAATTCTGAAAAATTCCCCGGCATGTTCGAGGCTGAAAAAGCCGGTCTGGAAGCTTTACAAGAACCGGGAGTAATTGATATCCCAAAAGTTTTGAACCTTGGAGACATAGGAGAAACCGCTTATTTGCTTTTGGAATTCAAAGAAAGCTCAGCTAAATCATCTAATTTTTGGAAAAGTTTTGGAAAGCAAATGGCGGCTTTGCATAAAACCACTTCAGCAGAATTCGGTTTTCACCAGGATAATTATATTGGAAGTCTTCCGCAGCAAAATAATAGGACAGCTTCAGCCGCCGATTTCTATATTTCTGAACGCCTGGAACCTCAGCTGAAACTGGCAAAAGATAAAGGTTATGGACTCGGAGTTCAAAAATCTTTTTTCAAAAATATTTCAGCAATAATCCCCGATGAAAAACCCGCATTAATTCACGGTGACCTTTGGGGTGGCAATTATTTGGTTAATGCAGAAGGGAATCCCTGCCTAATAGATCCTGCTACCGCGTTTGCGCCAAGGGAAATGGATCTTGCAATGATGAAACTCTTTGGTGGTTTTGATAAGCAACTTTTCGAGGTTTACGACCAGGAATTTCCTTTAGAATCCGGTTTTATAGATCGAATTCCGCTTTGGCAACTTTATTACTTACTGGTGCATCTAAATCTCTTTGGGGTCGGATATAAACCACAGGTTACCAGTATTATTAAACAATTCAACTAATTTCACAATTCTTAACAAGCATTATTATTCTTTTAGGAGTTTATTAGCGCAGATAGGCTGAGATACTCATTAAATTCAACCCTCCAACTTAAACTTAAAAAAATGAGTACTGAAAATTTAAATAAAGACGAGGCTTTATCTAAAATGAAGTCGATGGTAAAAAGTATTAAAACCTGTATGCTGGTTACCGATTTCGGTAATAAACCATTAAGTGCAGTACCCATGACAACCAAAGAAGTGGACAAAGAAGGAAATATCTGGTTCTTTAGTAGGCTGGATAGCGACCATAATGGAGATATCGCCAAAGATAATGACGTTCAATTACTGTACAGCGACACCTCGGATATGGAATTTATAAGTATCTATGGTAAAGCCAGCATTGAAACAAACAACAATATTTTAGAGGAATTTTACGATAAGATGGATGATGCCTGGTTTAATGGGATAGATGACCCCAATTTAACCGCTATAAAAATAGTTCCTATAGAAGCTTATTTCTGGGACAACAAGCAGAACAAATTTGTGAGTTTTATAAAAATAGGAGCAGCAGCATTAACCGGTGATAAAAAAGATATTGCAGAAAAAGGAAAATTAGATTTATAAACCACACATTTTTTAGGAAAGACCTCATAGCAGACTATTTGTTATGAGGTCTTTTTTATTATTTCTATTTTAGCCGAATCAAAACTGAATACTATGAACGCATATATTTTTCCCGGTCAGGGAGCACAATTTTCAGGAATGGGTTTAGACCTTTTTGAAAAATCTACTGAAGCACAGGATCTATTTAAAAAAGCCAATGCAATTTTAGGCTTTTCAATTACCGATATTATGTTTGAAGGTTCTGCGGAAGACCTTAAGCAAACCAAAGTTACACAACCGGCCGTATTTTTACACTCGGTTATTCTAAGTAAAGTTTTAGGCGAAGAATTTAAACCCGATATGGTTGCCGGGCACTCCCTGGGAGAATTTTCAGCCCTTGTAGCAAATAACACCCTCTCTTTTGAAGACGGATTGAAATTGGTTTACAAGCGTGCTATGGCGATGCAGGAGGCCTGCGAATTAGAACCTTCTACTATGGCCGCCGTTTTAGGCCTGGAAGATGAAATCGTGGAAGCCGTTTGTGCCGAAATAGAAGGAACAGTTGTGGCTGCGAATTATAACTGTCCCGGACAATTAGTGATTTCTGGTGATGTAAAAGCGGTGGAAGCCGCTTGCGAAGCTTTAAAGGAGCGCGGTGCTAAAAGAGCTATGATCTTGCCGGTGGGTGGCGCTTTCCACTCACCATTAATGGAACCTGCACGTAAAGAACTGGCTGCGGCAATTGAAAATACAACTTTCAACATTCCGAGTTGCCCGATTTATCAAAACGTAAGCACCTTTGCGGTAACCGACCCCGAAGAAATTAAGAAAAACCTGGTTTTTCAATTAACAGCCCCGGTAAAATGGACACAAAGTGTTCAAAATATGATAAACGACGGCGCTACAAACTTTACCGAAATAGGCCCCGGAAAAGTGCTACAGGGGTTGGTAAAAAAGATAAACCGACAAATGGAAACGGCTTCGGCTTCTATTTAAGGCTGAAGAATACTATAGCAAAGTAAAAAGAAAAAGGTAAGTTGTCTGGAAAGATTTATTTTCGTCAAGCTGAACTTGTTTCAGCTTCTAACATGTTTACTTATCCATAACTTAGATCCCCGATAAATATCGGGACAGGCTCTGAAATAAATTACCATTGACGTATTTTTAAAACCCTGTTATTTAGGTTTGTTTTTTACATTTTTATAATTCAAAAAGAAACTTATCTGGTTTGGAAGTTTCCTTTTTCATTTTTTGCGTGTATTCCTCTCACTGCGTTCGTCGGATACAAGTAAAACGAAACAAAACCCGCCTGAACGGACGGGCAGGAAGGGCACCCTATGTGGAGGTGTTTTTTTGGCAACAAGGCCAAAAAATCGCAAATCAGCAGCTAAATTTTTTCCAGGGCTTCAAAAATTTTTAACGCTGCTGATTTGCTACACTCACACACGGAGTTTAGAACTCGCTATGCTCGAAACGTCATTTTCCTACGCTGGATAAATTTTTTTATCACGGGTCTCAGGATGACGGTTTTTATAATCTCTTCAGACAACTCTTTATTAATAAATTTTAATTTTTATAAATCTTTCCTTCCTTCATCACGAATTTCACCTCCTTTAAAGTCTCAATATTCTCGGTTGGATCTTCGTCTACGGCTATGATATCGGCATAAAAACCTTCGGCTATTTGTCCGATCTCATTTTCCATTTTTAAAATCTTAGCAGCGGTAATTGTAGCACTTTGAATTGCTTCCATTGCCGGCATTCCGGCTTCTGTCATATAAACAAACTCCCGTGCATTCTCTCCGTGTTTAAAAACACCGGCATCGGTACCAAAAGCAATACCTACTCCCCTTTTGTATGCCCGGGCAAACATATCCTGGATTTGAGGCCCTATTTCCCGTGCCTTTGGCACTACAAGTTCAGGGTAATAACTTTCAATTTCAGCATTTTGGGTTACTTCTTTCCCTGCGGTGATCGTAGGCACAAGATAAGCATCGTGTTCCTTCATTAAATCCATCGTTGCTGTGCTCATTTTTGTACCATGTTCAATGGTTTTTACACCAGCCCTTATGGCGCGTTGCATTCCTTCATCCCCGTGAGCGTGGGCAGCCACGTGAAAATCATAATCGTTTGCGGTTTTTACAATAGCTCTTATTTCCTCTTCCGTAAATTGCGGATTTGAGCTGCTTTTAGCCACACTTAAAACACCACCCGTAGCGGTAATTTTTATTAAATCGGCACCATTCTTATAACGTTGGCGAACTGCTTTGGCAGCATCTTCCGGTCCGTTCACCACGCCTTCTTTTGGTCCCGGATCTCCTGTTAATTCCTTATTCATTCCGTTGCTGGGATCGGCGTGACCTCCGGTAGTGGCAAGGGATTTTCCGGAAGTAAATATTCTTGGCCCATCAATTTTTCCTTTATTTATCGCGTCGCGAAGTGCAATATTTACTCCGCTGCCTCCTAATTCTCTCACGGTGGTAAAACCGGCCATTAAAGTTCTTTTAGCAAAACCTACCGAGTTAAAGGCCGCATCTGCCGGATCGTCAATAAATTTTTCCATGTACTTCCCCGGGTTGGTTTCACTTTCCAGGTGAACGTGCATATCAGTGAATCCCGGTAGCACCGTTTTATCACGAAGATCTATCACAGAATCATTTTCACTCTCCGGATTTACAAATCCGTTTTCGACGCTTTTAATCCTTTCTTCGGAAACGATTATTGTTTTTTCAGTTAGAATTTTTCCGGTTTTTGTATCTACTAACTTCCCGGCCTGTATATATAAGTCCTGAGCCTGAAGCCCTGCAGATAAAAATATTCCTAAGCAAAAGATTAAAAGTTTTTTCATATTTAAAGTTTTAAGCGTTTAAAAATTCTTTGATTGTTCCGGTTATATACTCAATTTGTTCAGCATCCAATTCGGTATGCATCGGGAGCGAAAGTACTTCCTGAACCAACTGATTGGTCACCGGGAAATCGGCTTCATTATATCTAGAATCTGCATAAGCTTTTTGCTTGTGCAGGGGAATTGGATAATAAATACCGAATGGAATTCCTTTTTCCTGAAGGTGTTTGGCTAGCGCGTCACGCTTCTCATTTTTAATTTTAAGGGTATATTGATGGTACACGTGCGTATCATCTTCGTTTAGCCTTACCGGTGTAATTACATCTTCCTGACCTTTAAAAGCTTCCGAATACTTATCAGCCGATTTCCTTCTGGCTTCATTATAAGAATCAAGCTTTGGAAGTTTGGCCCGCAAAACAGCTGCCTGCAAACTATCCAATCGCGAATTAACACCTACAACATCGTGATGATAACGCTCGTACATTCCGTGGTTAACGATGCCTCGAATAGTATGTGCTAATTTATCATCATTGGTAAAGATCGCACCGCCATCGCCATAGCAGCCCAAGTTTTTAGAAGGGAAGAACGAAGTTGCCCCAATATGTCCAATTGCCCCCGTTTTGTAAGTTTTCCCATTTGGTGAATGATAATTCCCGCCAATGGCTTGTGCGTTATCTTCAATCACAAAAAGATTGTGTTCTTCTGCAATTTTCATAATCGCACCCATATTGGCAGCCTGTCCAAAAAGATGCACAGGAACAATCGCTTTAGTTTTTGGGGTGATCGCTTTTTTAATGGCTTCGGGATCAATATTGAAACTACCGGGTTCAACATCTACAAGAACCGGTGTTAGTTGAAGGAGCGCTATTACCTCAACAGTTGCGGCAAAAGTAAAGTCGGCAGTAATAACTTCGTCTCCCGGTTTTAAACCGAGTCCCATCATTGCGATTTGCAGAGCATCGGTACCGTTTGCGCAGGGAATGACGTTTTTCACCTGAAGATAATCTTCCAGTTCTTTCTGAAATTGCTGAACTTCAGGACCGTTTATAAATGCTGCATTTTCTATCACTTCCTGAAAAGAAGTATTTACCTGATCTTTTATCCCCTCATATTGACCCTTAAGATCAACCATTTGTATCTTTCTCATCTAGTTATAATTTTTATCCCATTTTTGAATTAGGCACGAGCTAATAATTATGCCCCTGTGTGTTGTCAATTTTTGGGTCCAGTATTATGCTGGTTTCATGTATTTTTTTTTGAATGCCACGAAAATACGAAATAAGCACCCTATTGCCAATCAATTTTAATTAAAGGCCTATTTTCGCATTAGAAATCAGTTATTTTGAAACCACTTTACAACTTAGCGACAAAAATTGCCGAAAAAGCGCTACCACTGGCCGGCAGGTTTAGCCATAAACTCAAATTATTTACCGAAGGTCGAAAATCGGTTTTCGATAAACTGGAAACAGAAATAGATCCTTCTTCAGACTATTTATGGTTTCACGCGGCTTCACTGGGAGAATTTGAACAGGCTTTGCCTATAATTGAAGAAGTAAAAAAAGAATTTCCGAAGTATAAAATCTTAATCACTTTCTTCTCCCCTTCAGGTTACGAAAACAAGAAAAATCATCCTTTAGCCAATGTGATTACCTATCTTCCGCTGGATACCAGGAAAAACGCACAGCGTTTTTTAGAAATTGTAAAACCGAAAATTGCTTTTTTCATTAAATATGAAATCTGGCCGAATTTTCTGGCTGAATTAAAAAATCGAAACATTAAAAGTTTATTGGTCTCGGGTGCTTTTAGGGAAAACCAGGTCTATTTTAAGCCCTACGGAAGCTTTATGCGAAAAGCTTTATCAAATTTTGATCATTTTTTTGTTCAAAATGAAGCTTCGGTAGAGCTACTTAAAACTATTGGCTTTAATAATATTACACTTAGTGGCGACACTCGTTTTGATCGGGTTTCAAGACAAATTCAATATAATAACAAACTTGATTTTGCTGAAAAATTTATAAATAGTAAGACCTGCCTGGTAGCCGGAAGTACCTGGCCCGAAGATGAAGAAATTTTGCTTTCTTTTATCAATACTACTTCAGAAAAAATCAAAGTAATAATTGCCCCTCACGAGATCAAGGAAGAGAAAATAAAGGCGCTGGAACAAAAAATTAAAAAGAAAACTATTCGATATTCAGAAAGGGAAAACCAGGACTTGGAAAGTTTTGAAGTTTTAATATTGGATACCATTGGTTTGCTTGGCAAGGTTTACAGCTATGCCAATATTGCTTATGTAGGTGGTGCTGCAGGGAATACCGGGCTACATAATATCCTGGAACCTGCTACTTTTGGCATTCCGGTGGTAATTGGTAAGAACTATAAAAACTTCCCGGAAGCTATTCGTCTAAGACAGCTAGCTGGTTTATTTTCCGTAGAAAATTCAGAAGAATTTATTGAGGTGGTAGATAAACTTGTAGGGAATGAAGATTTTAGGAGAAAAACCGGAATGATTGCCGGGCATTTTATAAACAGTAATACCGGCGCTACTAAAACTGTGATTAATTACCTAAAGACCTCACCCGGGTTTAGCTAAAGTTTCCTAAAAAATAAATGCACCTAACATTTATATTGTAATTTCGGTGTATAAATCAATAAATTAAAGATTATGAAACGAGTACTTATTACTGGAGTAATTTTACTGTTTACCGCAATGAGCTTCACCTCTTGCCGTGAGACTACAGAAAAGGAAACCGTGGTTAAGGAAGTTGAAGTTGAAAAAGAGAAAACTGCAGAGCCTGAAGAACGCAAAGGGATACTGGAGCGTGCAGGGGAAAAAGTTGACGGAAAAGTAAATAAAGAAATTGACAAAGAGATTGACAAAATTGATGACAATTAAAATATATTAGACAAACGGTTACTTTTTAGTCATTCTTATTGATGTTTTAAGAAAGTTTTAATATTATTCATGTTAAAATACACTTTTACATCTCTAATTTTGTTATAGACAAACTAGAAATAACCAGGCTTATGAAGAGATCAATTTTAATATTCGCTTTGTTTTTTACTCTGAGTACTGCTCTTACTTCGTGCCGCGAGGTTAATGAAGAAGAAAACCAAATAGAGAGAGAAATGCATGACGATATGGATGACATGCACGACAATATGGACGATGTTGGAAACGATATCGAAGATGCTGTAGACGATGCCGGAAACGCGATCGAAGATGCTGCAAATGAAGTTGAGGACGAGTTTGACGGTAACGACGACTACTAATCCTTTTTAATAACTAAATTTAGAACTATGAAAAAATTAATTTTAATGCTCGCAATTACTTTTAGTACCGCTGCGGTTTTCACCTCTTGTAGAGAAGAAAAATCTGGTGTGGAACGAGCTGCAGATGACATTGAAGATGCTGCAGATGATGTAGGCGACGCAATTGATGATGCTACAGATGATATGTAGGATCTAAAGTCTAACCAACCAAAGAAAATATCCTTTTTGATTTATTTCAAAAAGGATATTTTTATTTATGCTTGTTTTTTAAAGGATCTAAGCTCTCGCTTCAAATCTTCCATAGATTGTTTTAACTCTCTAAAAAGTCCGCTTTCTGAAGGATTATCAAGGTTAAAAGTAAGTTTAGAATTTACCTGCCAGAGTTCCTGTATTTCATTAATATTAACTTCTATAGGAAGATATTCTTCATTTAGGGAAATTAAAAGCACTTTAGAAACATCGGGTAACTTCTGAAGTTTTTTAACCAGGACAGAATCCTGTAAAACCACCACATATATTTTATTGTTACTGGCCTGGTCCAGGTCGGGCACGGCCTTGGCAAGAACCCATTCGTTGGGATAATAATTAGGCAACATACTATCTCCTTCAACCTGAAAGCCGCGGTAAGTAGCATTTCTAAATTCCGGCAGCGGAATATCAAAAGCTGGTAATTGCTGATACCATTCCACATCCTGAACATTATGAGGATACCCGGCAGCGGCTTTTTGATTCACCATCACCATATTCTCATTATCTGAAGAATCTACAGTAACTACTTTTGGGCTTACATCTCCTTTGCTTAACTGCAAATATTTTTGCCCATTTTGCCCAAAAAGCCATAAGGGATTAATCCCAAACTGACTTAAAAGCTCGGCCACCACTTTTCCAGAAAGTTTGGTGCGGCCACGCTCAATATCGGCCGTAGAGTTTTTGATTCCCAAAAGTTCGGCAAATTCAGATTGCGTGAAGTTATTTTCTTCCCGTACTTCTTTAAAATGTTTGATTTCAATAGATGGTGGTTGCCCCATAATTCTAATGTTTAGGAATTTATCCAATAATAATCAAATGTATTGGATAAATTCCATACTTACAAGAGAAATGTGTTGCTATTCCTTATCCGAAGCAAGGATTTCCTCTATTTTTTCGGTAAGCTCTTCTACCTCAAATGGCTTTGCTATAAAATCGTTAGCACCAGCATCCTTACATTTAGGACCGGCATCGTGTAAAGCCGACATCATCAATATAGGGGTTTCTGTAATTTCATGATTCCGCCTTATTCCGGCACAAACATCGGTTCCGTCCACACCAGATATTAACATATCTAAAAGTACGATATCTATATTTTCCTTCTGAATTAATTCTTCAGCCATAAGTGGTTTTTCGGTAACCATTACCTCATAACCGTAAAATTCCAGCAATGTTTTTAGCATTTCTCCAATTCCCGAATCATCATCTACCACTAGAATTTTTGTCGTTTTTTCCATATATTTTAATTAGAAGTAATTTGTGCAGCGTTCAGAATAAATGAAAACTCTGAACCTTCGCCTAACTTACTTTTTAATTTTATTTCTCCGTTATGTCTTTCTATAATTTCGTTGGCTAAATACAATCCAATTCCAAAACCTGAATAAGTTTCTTCTCCTTTTACCCCAACACGATAAAACCTTTTAAAGATCTTTTTGTGGTTTTCCTTACCTATTCCAATCCCGAAATCTTTTACACTTACTTTTACTTCACAATCAGATTCTTTTGAAATTCTCACATTTATTTCCTGGCTTCCGGGGGAATATTTAATGGCGTTCATCACAAAATTTATGATTACCTGGCCAATTCTATCTCTATCGGCACTCACGTAACATTGCACCTCACTTTCTAAAGATATTTTATGCTGCGTATTTGTGTAATTTATATCCTGAATAGTCTCTGCCACCAAATCATTTAAATTGAATTTTTCCGTTTTCAATTCCAGTTGATTTTCCCGAACCCTGGAAAGATCAAGTATTTCAGAAATCAAACGGGTTAATCTGGAAACCTGGTGGTTTATTCGTTCTAAAGAAGGTTTTAAGGGTAGGTTTGAAGCCTCTTCTTCCTGCTCTTTTTTAAGCAAGCCCAGTAGGAGCTGTACGTAACCTTTTATTGAGGTAATAGGAGTTTTTAACTCGTGGCTTACCATTTTCAAGAATTCTTCTTTACGCTTTTCTTCTTCCTTAATTTTGTCGATTTCAGTGTTTGCGGCAATCCACATTTTCACAGTACCATCATCCTCCTTCACGGCTTCACACCGGCTTAAATGCCAAATATATTTTCCTGCTTTATTCTTTAAACGTAGCTGCATTTCCAAATTACAGCCGGTATCTAAACAATTATCCCAGGCTTCTACATAGGTTTCTTTTTCTTCGGGATGAATATATTCCACCCAGCCAATTTCTTTAAGTTGTTCACTATTGTGTCCTGTAAAATCCAACCAGTTTTTATTGAAATATATATCACTTCCTCTGCCATCGGTTTTAGAAACCATCCCCGGCATTAAATCGGCCATTTGCCTGAAGTGAAATTCGCTTTCCTTTAGCAACATTTTAGATTTAACCGAATCGGTTACATCTATAGCCATATTCAAAATTCCGTAGATTTCCCCGTTTTTGTCACGTAGCGGTTTGTATGTGAAATTGTAAAAGCCGGTTTGCATTTTACCATCTTTTCGAAGGTCCACCCGATCTTCTTTTCCCCAATAGGTTTCCCCGGTTTTGTATACATTTTCGAGAATCCCGCCAAATGGTTGTCCTTCTAACTCGGGTAAAGCCTGATTAAGTGTCTTTCCTAAAACCGATTGGTCTTTACCCCAAAGATCAATCATAGCATCGTTAGCCAGCTCAATATTCATATCGAGTCCTGTATAAATTGCCGTAGCCACGGTTGCTTCTTTTACAATTCCCTGCATACGGTGTTCTTTTTCCCGTACCAGGTGCTCTTTAATTTTTTCTTCGTGTACATCTACCACGGTACCTATCATCCCTTCGTACTTACCCTCGGCATCAAACTTTGGGCTGGCTTTATCTAAAACCCAGCGGTGTTCACCTTTTTTATTGCGTAATCTAAAGTTTATCGTGTAAGCTTTCTTTTGGTCGTGGCCTTCCAAAAAAGCAAATTCAGCTTGTTTTCTGTCCTCGGGGTGGATAGCATCTAACCAACCCATACCTTCTGCTGCCTTCTGGCCCTGACCGGTATAGCTATACCAGTTTTTATTGAGAAAAACACTTTGCCCGTTAATATCAGTAATCCAGATAATGGCGGGCACGGTATTGATTACATCCCTTAAACGCGTTTCACTATCTTCAACTGTTTTACGTGCCTTAACCTGCTCGGTCACATCTATTGCGTGAACAAAAACCCCATCTACATCACCCTTTTGGTTTCGGGTGGGTTCATAAACAAAATTTAGATAAGAATTTTTAAATTTTCGGTTACCTACATTCAGTTTTATAAGAATTTCGTCACCAACATATGCCTCCCCGCTAGAATAAACGTTATCTAAAAGCTCTAAGAAACCCTGGCTCCCAACTTCGGGCAGCGCCTCTTTCACGCTTTTTCCAATAATATTTCTGTGTCCAACCAGTTTAAGATAATTCTCGTTAGCAACTTCAAAAATATGTTCAGGTCCCTTTAGTATGCAAATGGATGCAGGAGCATTAGAAAGTATTTTCTCAACAATTCTATTGAAAACTTTCTCCTGTCGGGATAGATTCCCAATCTTCTTTAGTTTTTTAAAACTGAATAAGAATAATGAGCTTCCATTTGGTAAAGAAAGTACAGAAGCATTAACAGTAAAACCTTTTTTATCGTTCTCCGGAAGTTGTACCCGAATAGTTTTTTCATTTAAGGCATTACCATCGTTTTCCAGGTCTTCCAGAATTTCCCTGAATTCGGGCGTATCCAACTGATTTTGATTAAAAGCAAAAACCGAAACTCCATCCTCGCTTTCTCCTCTAACTTTAAATTTTTTCTTGAAATTAGCATTATAGTCCACAACATTCTTATGTTGGTCTATTACCAATAAAGGCTCACGAACGGTCCTAATAATGCCCTGTGCGTAATTCTTAAGAATGTCTAAGTCCTCTTCGGAGAGTTTAGAGGTATCAGATTCTATCATAAATGTTAACTAGATTCTTCGGTTAAGTGTGCTAAAATAATAGCACTAAAATACTATTTTTTAGACACTAAGTTCCTTTTCATTTTCTTATGAAAATCATAAAGTTACGGGTGAAAAATAGGACACGGGTCTAAAAACAAAAAACCGATAAATTTTATATTTATCGGCTTTGAAATGATTTAAAATTAAAATTATCGAACCCTTATTGCGCTAAATACCCGCCATCTATAGGATAATAAGCACCAGTGACAAAGGTGGCCCTATCGCTTGCCAACCAGAGAAACAGCTGTGCCACCTCCTCTGGCTCTCCCAATCGACCAATTGGGTGTACATTTACCAATTGGGAAAGCAAATCTTTATCCAAATCTTTTAACAAAGGCGTTTTTATAAACGCCGGCCCCACAGAATTCACCCTTATTCCTTTTGCTGAATATTCCAGCGCTGCAGATTTTGTTAATCCTACCACTCCATGTTTTGCCGCTACATAAGCTGCCGAATTCGCAAAGCCCACGCTTCCTAAAATAGAGGTCACATTTATTATTGAGCCTTTGCCATTTTTAAGCATTTCAGGGATTTGGTAACGCATACCGTAAAAGACCCCGGAAAGGTTTATGGCGATTACCTTATCCCAACCATCAATAGGATATTCGCCTACCGGATGCTGAGGTCCACCAATTCCGGCATTATTTACCGCAATATCCAGTTTACCGAATTGCCGAACCGCTTCGGCAACACTTTCTTCAGAATCTTCCTGTTTCGAGGCATCAGCTTTAAAAAACACCGCATCTCCCCCTTTTTCCTCTATTTTCTTCGCTAGCTTTTCTCCTTTTTCAACATTTATGTCGGTTAGAAAAACCCGTGCATCCTCCTCTGCAAAAAGCAAAGCTGTACTTTCCCCTATTCCCGATGCCGCTCCCGTAATAAGCGCTACTTTTCCTTTTAATTCCATGACCTGATTATTTGAATTAAACACTTCAAAACTAAGCCTTTACAGGTTTCTGAAATATGATGAAAATCAGGGAATAATATTTTTAAGTAACTTGGCTTAAAATTCAGTAAAATGAAAAGCCTAACCTACCTTTTAATTTTTATCATTAGCCTTACATCCAGCTTCGCTCAGGAAAAAGGACTGCCGGAAGGATTTGTATACATCAAAGAGCAAATCCCGGATATTAAACTGAATATTCGATATGCCGCAAGCAATAATTTTATCGGAAAGCCGGTAAATGCCTACAAAAAACCTGTGGCTATTTTAACGCAACAGGCCGCAGATGCCCTTGAAAATGTGCAAAAAGACCTGAAGAGCGAAGGTTACTGCTTAAAAATATTTGACGCCTACCGCCCGCAAACCGCGGTAAATCACTTTATTGAATGGGCCAGAAACCCGGAGGATACGCTTACCAAACAAAAATTCTATCCGGATGTTGCTAAGAAAGACCTGTTCCAGCTGGGCTATATCGCCACTAAATCCGGGCATTCCCGAGGTAGCACCGTGGATCTCACTATTATTGATGCACAAACCGAAAAGGAAGTGGATATGGGTAGTGGTTACGATTTCTTTGGTGATATTTCACACCACAGCACAGATAAAATTACTAAAGAACAAAAAGCCAATCGTTCTTTACTGAAAAGAATAATGATCAAAAACGGCTTTAGACCTTATCCCGAAGAATGGTGGCATTATACTTTAAGAAACGAACCATATCCAGAAACTTATTTTGACTTCCCGGTGCAATAGAAATCACATATTTAAAAAATAAAACCCCGAAAAACATTGAAGTTTTTCGGGGTTTTTAATTGAATTTTTCTCTTAAATTAAGACTTTATATCGAGCGCAGTGTCTATTCTGGCAATTAAATCTTCCCAGTGATATTGAGTCAGGGAATGATTTACTCCAGATTTTCTACGATTCAGCTCACGTTTTAAAGCTTGCATTTCACCACGCATCAGCGGTAAAATATCAGATTTCAGCAAAGCCTCGTTATCTTCAGTATTTAAGTTCTTTAGATATTTTGAAGCAATATCTACATAAGACCTTTGCAGGTTTCGTCTATAGGCATCCACTTTATTTCTGCTGTAAAGCTCACTAAAAATCCCATTTCGCAGGTCTTTCATTAAATTCACGGCGGTATAGGCTTCGTTTCCATTTACTTCTTCATTGGCTATCATTCGCTTTAAACGGTCTTCATCTAACAAAATGGTCAATGCACGGGTTTGCAAGTTTTGTACGCGTTCTATAGCCCCGGAAGCTTCAATACGATTCAATACCTTCTGATCAAGCAACCACTTTGGAGTGGTAAATGCTTCTTCAACTAAAAAGTTAACAGCTTCTTCCTGCTTTTGCTTCGGTACGTTTTCGTAAACCACACCATCCTGATCTGAGGTTTTTCGGGTTTCATAAACCCCACCAACATTAGCAACCACGTGGGAGGTATAACCCCTCCACATATAAGTGAGCTCCCGGTAAACTTCTTCAAGATCATCATAACCATAACCGTCTTTGGAAGTCCACTCAATTAAATTCGGAACAACTTTTTTAAGGTTTGCCAATCCGTATTCACTGGCTTTCACCTGGTCGTCTCCCAGGCTTTCACGTTGTGATTGGGGATCTACTCCGCCGTAACCACTTCCGAATTCGTACCAGGGATTTCCTGCTTTTTCCAAAATCCATTCATCCAATTTTTCTTTTTCTGCTTCAGGAGATTCGGCTTCGGGAAGATATCTATATCCCCAATTAATAGCATATAAATCGTATGGCCCCATCATTCTAATATAACGCACGCCTTCATCCCCGGGTTGAGCCACGTAATTTACACGGGCGTAATCCATAATGGAAGGTGTTAAGCCATACTTCTGAGTGAATTCAGCAGATCTTAAAGAATCTGTTGGATAAGCAGCACTGGCTTTCATATTATGTGGCAAACCTAAAGCGTGGCCAACTTCGTGTGCAATTACCATACGCATCATTTCCCCGATTTCAGATTCCGGGGTGTTTAATGTCCTGGCATCTTCGGTTTGAGCTCCGGCTTCTATCATATACCGGTTTCGGTAAGAGCGTAAATGGTTGTGATACCAAATGATATCACTTTCAATAATTTCTCCCGTTCTGGGATCGGTTACTGAAGGCCCAACTGCATTTCTCGTGGTGCTCGCTACATAACGAACCACTGAGTAACGCACATCTTCAGGGCTAAATTCAGGGTCTTCTTCCTTGCTTGGCGGATCTTTAGCGATTATTGCATTTTTAAAACCTGCCTCTTCAAAAGCTACGTTCCAGTCTTCTATACCTTTCTTAAAATAAGGTCGCCATTTTTCGGGCGTGGCAGGATCTAAATAATAAACTATAGGTTCTTCAGGCTCTACAAGCTCGCCGCGTTTGTAAGCTTCAATATCTTTAGGAACCAATTTCCAACGACGAATCAGCTCATAATCATCGGCTTTTAATTCCTCAGAATTATAATCGTATTTATCTATGGTAAACCAGCCAACACGATGGTCTGCAATTCTTGGTTGCATTTTATCATCTGGAAGCAAAATCATAGACTGATTCATCATCATAGAAATTGTTCCGGCCTGGTCACGAGACGGCGGCTCTTGAGCTTCGTAAGTCATCACGTGCTTAACCTCAATGTTTTTCGGGTAGGAATTTGCAGATTCTATATAAGATCTGCTCTGGTCTAATTTCTTTACTTTGTAACGCTCCCTGAGCGAAGATGAAAGCCCGTTAATGGCCTGTACTTCATCTTCAAACAAAGCACTAGCTTCTATCACTACACTTGTGGAATCCTGATTGTAGGCTTCTATTTTTGAGCTGAAAAGAATTGGAAAGTAATTATTGGCCTGCACCGATTTGTAAATAGGCGATTCTTCGTCGCTCATATTTTCAAAACTAATCACCTTTACATCTATATTGCCTTTTCGTTTGGTCCAGCGAACTACCTGTTCGTTCACTTTAGAACCAGCATTTACGTAACCACCACCATAACCATCGGGCACACCGGCGATACGGCTTACCAAAAGCATATCTTTATCCAGCATCTCTACCGGGATTTCAAAATAAAGCTTATCTCCTACAAAATGAGTGGTAAAAAGTCCTTCATCAGACTCAGCTTCTGAAGTTATAACCTCGTTATAAGATTTTAATCCGTTTGTAGATTTTTCTGAAGTGTTTTCAGCCGACTTGTCTTTACTGCCAAAAACAGATTTTTCACTTCCGCAGCCCGCCGCAAGTAATGCAGCCAACCCCAGAATCGGTAATTTTTTTATCATGAATTTTTTTTTATTTGGGCCTCAAGATAAGGAAACCTGATAAAATGATAGAATGTTGGAAGTGAAGAATTGGATTTTGATTTATCACTTTTATATCTAGCATACGAAATTTTCTATTTCAGTCAAGCTGAACTTGTTTCAGCTTCTAACATGATCTAAAACAGCAAAATAAATTTCGGAACAAGCTCTGCAGAAAGCCCAACTGAACGGCCGAGCAGGTTCAGGATTACGCACTAAAAACCTTTCAAAAACAGGCTTTCCTTATTCCGAAGAAATCTTAGAACTGCTTTCGGTATTCATCAATCGGTCCCAGAAAGTAAAATAAAGTCCGAAATTGGTTTTGAATTCAGCGTGGTGAAAATGATGATGGGTCGCGCCAATAAATAATTTTCCGAAGCGGCTTTTTATAAAAGCTTCTGGATAAATTTCAATATCCAGATGATTTATCACACTACTGAGAGTCATAAAAATCAGATAAACCCCAATCACAATAGGGTGAACCGGTAAAATAAGCAGAATGGCCGGTACGATTAGCGCTTCCAGCAAAGACTCCCAGGGATGGAATGAAAAGGCCGTCCAGGGACTGGGCACTAAACTATCGTGATGCACTTTGTGTATTTTCTTAAAAACTTTCGGATTATGCATCCAGCGATGCACCCAGTAATAATAAGTTTCGTGTAGCAGGGAAAGCAAAATAAAACTTAGCGGTAAATACCAGAAACCGAATTTTTCTATATCCAGGTAAATCGCAGTAAAACCCTTTTGCCAAAGGAAATAAGTAAGTGCACCAAAAAATCCAAAAATAACCGAAGACCAGGTACTCCAGTAAATTTCCTTTTTTAACTGTCCTTTTCTGAAGCCGCGTTTACTTAATCTTTTCTTTCTGAATTTTTCGCTTTTCAGCTTAAAATAATACCAATAGAAAATACCTGCGGAGACCAAATACCTAAGAAAAACTGCGGCAAAAAAGATCACTACACAAACAATAAAAAGCCCCGGGTTATTTATTTCGAAGAATATCATACAAGTTCTAAAGTAATTAATAAGACGCTTATTTGTAAGTCAACTTTTCAGAAATTAATCTTAAATCTTTTAAGTCTATGAAGTAGCTTTCAGAAGCCTCGCAATTCTTACAATTTACTATCTTCGAAACATCTTAGCCAATTTGCCACTTATGAAGAAAATCTCTGATTCACATTATTTAAAATTCGTATTTATAATCAGCTTACTCCTATTTGGTAGTTTACCTGCTGAAGCCCAATTTCCAATAGGAAGTAATCAAAACAAAGAAGCTGAAACCGAAGAAATCCCGGAAGATCCGCTGGGAAGAAGAACCCCACGAGGTACAGTAAAAGGATTTATTGATGCTATGGCCGGGCAAAACTTTAATCTCGCCGCCAGGTATTTGAATTTTCCGGCAAGTATTACTTTAGAAGAAGATAAAGAACAAATAGTTCAGGTTTTACAGCGCTTATTTGACCAAAAAGGAAACCTCCAGCCTTATCATACAATTAGCGATGACCCCAACGGAAAAATAGATGATGGTATTGACGGGAACCTGGAAATAATAGGGAATGTAAATGCCGACAATGAGTCAATAGATATTTTTTTAAAGCAATATGATGATGAAGCAGGCAACCCAATTTGGCTTTTTTCTTCAGAAACAGTTGGCGCCATAAGTTCGCTTAGCCTAAGAGGCTCCGCGTTAATTGACGAAATAATGCCGAGTATCCTTAAAAAATATCTTTGGGGTGGCGTACCGGCCGGCCAATGGATTGTTGCTCTTGTACTTATAGCTTTAAGTTATTTTGTTTCGTTATTATTAATTTCCACCATAATACTCCTATTAAAAAAATTATGGAAACGAACCAGGGAAACTCCCATTTCTGGAATTATCAAAGCCATTAAACTTCCTGTAAAACTTTATGCGGCCGTTTGGATATTTGTCGCGCTTTCAAGAAATCTTGAACTTTCTATTATTTTACGGCAAAAATTTAGTGCGATTACCATAATAGTAGGAATTGCTGCGTTCCTTATTCTCCTCTGGCGATTATCAGATTTCATAGGAAAATTTAGCCAGGAAAAGATGGTATTACGTGGCAATCCGGCAGGGGTTTCTATAGTTTTATTTCTGCAGCGAGCCGCCAAAATAGGCATCGTGGTTTTTGGAATCATAGCCGTTTTAGGGGCAGTAGGAATTGATGTAACCACCGGTCTGGCTGCATTGGGAATTGGTGGTATTGCCCTGGCCCTTGGTGCCCAAAAAACCATAGAAAATTTTGTAGGAAGTGTTACTTTAATCGCCGACAGGCCTATAAGAGTTGGGGATTTTTGCCGGGTAGGCCAAATTACCGGGCATATAGAAAAAATAGGAATTCGTTCTACTCAAATTCGTACTTTAGATCGTACAGTGGTTAGCATTCCAAACGGTGCGTTTTCATCTGATACTATTGAGAATTTTGCACACAGGGATAAATTCAGGTTTATTACCACCTTAAATTTTAGATACGAAACCTCACCGGACCAATTGCGATTTTTACTTGCTGAATTGCGAAAAGTACTTTACGCCCACCCAAAGGTATATGAAGAGCCTGCAAGAATTCGTTTTACTGGTTTTGCCGCGCATTCTTTAGATATTGAGATTTTTGCATATTTAGATGCAAAGGATTTTAATGAATTTCTGGAAATTCGTGAAGACCTTATGTTAAGAATGATGGATGTTGTGGATCGCAGTGGTACCGAGTTCGCCTTCCCTTCTCAGACTATTTACTTTGGAAAAGATCAGGGATTATCTAAAGAGAAATCGGCTGAAGCTGAAGCTGAAGTCCAAAACTGGAAAAAAGAATGGGAGATGCCGCTTCCGCAATTCTCCAGGGAACAAATTGACGCTCTCAAAAATAAATCCAGTTATCCGCCTGAAGGTTCGAGTACATCTATTAAGAAAAGTGAGGTTTAAAAATCTTTAGTTTTAGCAGCAATATGGATCGATTTAGCTTTTCAAAACTTCAGTTGAAGGAGAATCCATTGCTTATCTAAATAGCAATCCGTTCTAACAAATAGGCTCGGCCAATAGTTAATAGTATCTTAAATTTATATATTAGCCTCCTAATCAAAATAAAAGAAATGAAGGCCCAAATTTCAGGACTACTCGCAATTCTTTTTCTATGTATCGCTTGTAAAAACTCCTCTGAATCTAATGAATCTCAGGATTATTTGCTGAATAAACTTCCGCCTGAAATCACCAATATTAATTTCACTAATAAGATTACAGAAGACCCGGAGCATAGTATTATTAATTACATCTATTATTATAACGGTGGTGGCGTAGCTGCGGGAGATATAAACAATGACGGACTCCCCGACCTTTATTTTGTTTCTAATATGGGCGAAAACAAACTATTCCTTAATAAAGGAAATTTAAAGTTTGAGGACGTTACTGAAAAAGCTAATGTAGGCGGAAAGTCCAGTTGGAATACCGGGGTCACGATGGTAGATATTAACAACGACGGCCTATTGGATATTTATGTTTCAGCAGTTTCCGGTTTGCTTGATTTTGAAGGTCACAATGAACTTTTTATCAATAACGGAGATGGAACTTTCAGCGAAAAATCGGCAGAATATGGTTTAGATTTTAAAGGCTATTCTACACAAGCTTATTTCTTCGATTACGATAATGATGGAGATCTTGATGTTTACATTGTAAACCACGCAATACATACTACCCTTTCTCACGGTTCTGCAGATGTGAGAAACAAAAGAGTCCCTTCGGTTGGGGATGTTCTTCTCGAGAATAATAACGGCAAGTTTACAGACGTAAGCGAAAAAGCGGGAATATATGGGGGAATAAATGGTTATGGTTTAAGCGCAAGCCTTGCAGACTTCAATAATGACGGTTGGGTAGATATTTATGTGAGTAATGATTTTCACGAAGATGATTATTATTACATAAACAACCAGGATGGCACTTTTACCGAAACCTTAGATTCTGCATTTTCAACAATAAGCAGGTTTTCTATGGGTAGTGATGCCGCCGACATTACCGGAAACGGTTACCAGGATCTTATTACTTTAGATATGCTACCTAAAGATGAAAAAGTAATTAAGGAAAGTGAGGGTGATGATGCGATGTACAATATGCAAAAACGTCTTAGTAAACTGGGTTATAAAGATCAATATGCCCGGAATATGCTTCAAATAAATAATGAAGGTTCAAACTTTCAGGAAATGGCACTCTATAACGAAATAGCTGCTACCGACTGGAGCTGGGCACCCCTACTGGCCGATTTCAATAATGACGGACATCAGGATCTTTTTATCTCTAATGGGATTTTACGAAGGCCGAATGATCTTGATTTCAAAAACTTTGTGGCCACGGCTTTTAAAAATAGAAGCCCCAACGAAGGTATGAAATGGCTTTATAACTCTAAAGACGAAATGCCCGAGGGAAAGGTTTCCAATGAAATTTTTAAGGGAAATTCGCTTAAGTTTGAAAGAAAAACCGGGGAATGGATTGAGGATAAGGCCTCCTTTTCTAATGGCGCTATTTATGTAGACCTGGACCTGGACGGAGATTTGGATCTCGTGATAAACAATCTAAATGAAGAAGCCGGGATCTATGAAAATACCACCAATGCTTCAGGCGATTATCTTTCGCTTCAATTTGAATATCCCGGAAACAATTATGGCATTGGTACCAAGGCAATACTTTTTTCAGAAGGACAACAGCAGCTTAAACAACTATTCAATTCCCGGGGCTTTCTATCTTCCGTAGAAAGCAAACTTCATTTTGGCTTAGGTAAGGAAGAGAAAATCGATTCAGTTCATATTATTTGGCCAAACAATACCTATCAAAAAATTCAGCCTCAAAAAAATCAAAACCTTAAGCTTGTATATTCTGAAAACGCTGCTAATTATAACTATGAGGAAGCGGATAATCGGGAAGAATATTTCAAATATACCAACACCCTGGAATACGCTCATAAAGAAGATGAATATGACGATTTTCACCAGGAAAAATTAATACCCTACAGTGTATCTATGCAGGGACCAGCTGTGGCGACAGGAGATATAGATAATAATGGCTTTGATGATATTTTTATTGGAGGCGCTTCAGGTTATCCTTCCAAACTATTCCTTAATGACGGAAAAACCCTTACAGAGGTCAATATAGAAGGATTTGCTAGGCACAAGGAATTCGAAGATAACGCTGCTGTGTTTTTTGACGCTGATAATGACGGAGATCTCGATTTATATGTTGCTTCAGGAATTAATTCTAACCGAATGCAATTTTTCGAAAATGACCGGCTATACATTAACAACAACGGCGAATTTGATGATTCTCCCGGTTCTATGCCGAAAAACTATCTCAACAGCTCAACAGCGATAAGCCTGGATTATAATAAGGATGGATTTGACGATCTTTTTATCGGTAACCTCTCAGATCCGGGTAATTTCGGGAAGCAGGTAGAGTCTTATCTGCTTAAAAACGATCAAAAAGGTAACTTTACAAAAGATCCAAATTTCTCCCTTAGCTCAATGGTAACTTCTGCGATATCAGAAGATATAAATAATGATGGTTCTCCTGATTTATTAGTAGCCACCGAATGGGATAGTCCAAAGATTTATTTGAATGAACAAGGTGATTTTAAAGCAATTAAATTACCTGAAGGTCTTTTGGGATTATGGCAAAGTATAGCATTTTATGATATTGACGGGGACGGCCAGAAGGATATTCTCCTGGGTAACTGGGGGCTAAACACAAGATTTGAAGCCAAAAAAGACGCCCCTCTAAGAATGTATTATGCCGATTTCAATAAGGATGGAAAATTTGAAACTGTAATTGCTTATAATAAAAACGGAAAATATTACCCCATACATTCACGAAACGAATTAGCTTCCCAGATGAATTTTATAAGTAAAAAATTCCCCACCCATCAGGAATTTTCTTTAAAAACAATGGAAGATATATTCACGCCGGAAGTTCTGTCTTCTGCAAAAATGTATGAAATCAACACCCTGGCTTCGGGTTATCTTAAAAATAATAATGGTGAGTTTTCTGAATTCATTGAATTTCCAATGGCTTTCCAAACCGCACCGATCAATTCATTCCAGGTACTCAATATCGATGGAGAAGAACAATTACTGGTAAGTGGTAATTCTTATAAGGTAAACACCTATCACGGTGGATATTCTTCTTTAAAAGGTTTGCTGGTAAAAACCATTTCTGATTATAAAAAAGTTTTAGACGTAGGTATCAAACCTTTCGACCAGCAAATAAAAAACACCGTCTCAGTTCCTATGAGGGATAAAAATCTGCTTATTGTAGTCCCTAATAATGATAGTATTTCTACTTATTCTTATGATAAATAAACTCAGTTTGGTCTATATTTTTAACCAATGACTTTACTTTCCGCTTCATGCCATAGATTTCCGATTGCAACCTTAGAGTTAATGAAATTGTTTAGACCTGATTCGATTTATGATTTATTGCAGGGAATTTTCGAATCAGGGAAATCTAAGAAAAAAATACTATTTCAGCATTTCACGATTTTGAAGAGCGTTTATTATGTGTTCAAACGGCTTTATGATTTCACCAAAGGTATATTTCTTAATTTTCAACTCCTGAGAGCTGTGTCGACCAGTATGGCCGCCAATCTTCTTAGGACGAAGTTTTCTGGTTTCTTTTACCAAAACATAGAATTTCTCTGACTTTAAAGTATCTCCTAAGTTTAAATTAGATTCCTCTGAATGCAAAGCTTCCTTCGGATCTAATTCCTCCGTAATTTCTGCAGAACCATCCCTATCACATTTATACTTCCACACCCTACCCAATTTAGGGTGATTTTGAAGAGATTGAGGTGTTATTTTTTTTGCAATAACCTCAGATTTGTTACATTCTATTTTATCACCTTCTTTGTATAACTCCAATATAAACTTACTTTAATAGGGATAATTTAGATTCTATGTCTTCTGAATCTAAAGAGAAAATTTCTGAAACCTCATCAACTGAGAAAGATTGGCCAACTTCTTGAATAATTTTCGAAATAACACTTAAATCATTGATGTTTTCAATGTAATTTATATCAATTGTATATTTTGAAGGGTTTGCATCCAACTCATTTTCAAAATCTTCTTCGGAAATTTGCTCCTCGGCTAGTTCCAAAGAAAGTTCTAGAAGGTGATTCTTCTTTAATAAATTCTGTACTGCAAGAATACAATATTTCTTATAAACAGAATGATCCTCGATTTCAGCAATGGCTTTTCTAAAATGATCAAGTTTTCTATTATCAGTACGAAACATAATTGTGATTTCTTCCTGCTTAGAAAAAGCTTCGAAAGATTCAAATTCTTCACTTTTCTCAGATTCAAAAGATGAACCCCATTGCATAGTCATTAATTCACTCATAACTCAATACTTTTTGTGAAGCACTAATCTTCTTATTAATTACATCCTTATATAAAGAATCCGTTTCTGTAGGATAATGGTAATTAAAGCTTAAAAAGATTTTTTCTTTATCTGTTTTTTCTACAACGAGATTTAAAAAACAATCCTCCTCTTGGCGACCAAATTTTACTTGAAGTGGATCAAAAGATGGTATCGAACAGTTAATTTTTTTAATATCCTTTAATATAGGATAATTAGCATTTTCTTCGATCTCATATCTTACATTCACCCCAACTCCTTTGGTAGGCGTATGAGGTAGTAATTTCATAATTCGAGTAAAAAGTTCGACAGAAAACAATTTGGTTTCATCGGTTATTTTATCTAATCTTATTTCGATTAAATTATCCTTTGGAAATAAAGTTATATCTCTATAACTAAAACCGAATTCAAGTTCATTGGGATTTATAGTACCGTTGTAGGGCTCATCTGGGTCTAAGTTAAATAATTCACTCGCAACCCAATTCGGCGTAAAAATCCTTTTGTTCCAGCTCCCTAAACAAATAATGTTTACAGACTTTGGCTGTATCATGCTATTACTTTACTTTGCTAATCTAATAATTTATAATTAAAAAAATCAAAAGATTATATTAATTGCAATATACGCAGTTAATAATTTGTTTGACAAATGTTTGACAATTTTTGAAATAAAAAACAAAAAAACCCTCTAAATCAATCAGATAAAGAGGGTCTTTGTACTCGGGACGGGATCTGATAACCGATTCAAAACTATTTTTAACAATTCATATATTATTGAATATCAGTTTTTTAATTAATTTTAAATATATTTTATTCTATTTAAAAACATTTTATGTCGGGAAGATGTCGGGAAGATATCTGATAGATTTATTTTTTTGGAAATACCTTTAGAATGGCTACAGTGAAACTTTTTATTAGAGGAAAAGAAGATCCGAGAACAATTTACCTACGTTTTATACATGGCAGAAAACATGATTATACCAAAAACACAGGTAAAATTGTAAATCTTTCCAACTGTGTTTTAGCAGGTACCGGTAAAAAGAGCCTGATATTAGAAGGTGTTAAAAGAAATTCACCCGAATTGAAGAATCTTAATCGAAAATTACGAGATCTTAAAAATCACATAATAGACATGTATGATGAAGCCACTGCTGGAGAAGTCAGCGGTGGCTGGCTTCAAAAACAAATCGATATTTTTAATGGAAATTTTATTTCAGAAGAGGACCAACAGAAACAAGGAGACTCACTTACAGAAGCCATACAAACCGTTATTGACACTGCCAATATTAGAGAAAATTCTAAAGGCGGTTTAGGACTATCCAAGAGCCGGGTAAATTCATATAAAAATTTACTTAAAATCATCAAGGTTTATCAGGGAAAAAAGTCCCTTAAAGTTCAAGATGTAGACATTAAATTTGGGAAATCCTTTCTAGACTGGATGTTAAACAAACAACACTACTCAGAAAGCTATGCAAAAAAGAAAATAGACGACCTTAAAACTGTATGTACTGATGCTGAAATAAATGGTATTCAAGTTAGTCATCAGCTCAGAAAAATCAGGGGAGGAAAAGCTCAAACAGAGCATATAATCTTCCTAAATCCCCAGGAACTGGAAAAAATTGAAAAAACAGAATTAAAAAGCCAATCTCTCATTAATACGCGGAAATGGCTATTATTAGGTTGTCATATTGGACAAAGAGGAGGTGATTTATTAAATCTTACAGAAGAAAACTTTATAGTTCGAAACGGATTGGAGCTTATAGAGTTAAAACAACAAAAAACCGGGAAGCAGGTTACTATCCCGGTTTTACCCAAAACAAAAAATATATTAAAAGAAGGCTTGCCTTATAAAATTACCATTCAAAAATTTAATGATCAGATTAAGCTCCTGTGTGAAGAAGCCAAAGTCAATCAATTAATAGAAGGGCAAAAAATTGAAATGATTAATGAACAGGGAAATATAATTCCCAAAGACAGAAATGGCAAAAGAATCGAAAAAGGAATTAAAAGAAAAATTTCTGGTACTTTTCCTAAATATGAACTTATTACTTCTCACGTTTGCAGAAGATCCTTTGCTACAAATACCTATGGAAAATTGCCAACCCCTTTAATTATGCAGATAACAGCTCACAGTACCGAAAAAATGTTCCTTGGCTACATCGGTAAATCCTCAATGGATTATGCTCAACAAATTGCGGATTTCTACGCAAAAGAAGAAGTAAAAAAATCTATTTGATGATTTGCCAACGGGAGGATACCATCTTAGCTAGAGAAGATTCCTGGGGCCTTGTTCGTGAAGAGAATCAATAAAAAAAAATAAGAACGATTAATCTTACGTGCAGTTGTTCAAGGCTAGCAACTCTTCTCCTAAAAAAATTAGTGACCTTTGATAATGCTACTTTAGAGAAGCTTTTTCCTTTCCATACTACTATTGACAACCCTCACTACGAGGAACTCATGGTATATTTTGAGGGGGTCAATATAGCTCGGAATCACCCAAAGTTTATTTTTCTATACCATTAATATGTAGCGCAGCCCAAATATCCTTACGACTATATCCAGTTTATGGAACATTACCGGCGCAAGTATGCCAGGGTCGAAGGATCGATGAAACTTGAACACGATCCTGGAAAGGAAGTGTTTATTGATTATGCCTGCAAGAAACTCCAAATTATTGATAAGGAAACCAGAGAACTGATCCCGTTAGAAGTATTTGTGGCCATTTTACCCAATAATACACCTTAGTGGAAGCCTGTAAAGCTAAAACGGGAAGACCTGAATAACTGTAGCTGAAATGCCCTGCGCTTTTATGGAGGCGTCACTAAAGAATTGTCTCCGACATAAAATTAGCGGTTACCGGTGTCAGAGCAGGTATGAGGCGTACATCAACAGACTTCGCACAGCATTACAATTTTGTGATCAATCCTGCCCGGGGCTATGCTCCGCAGGACAAAGCTTTGGTGGAGAATGCGGTAAACCTTGCCTACCAGCGGATCTACTACCCCCTGCGTGAGATAAGCTTCTCCTCTTTGGAAGATCTGAACCGGGAGATAAAACGCTTCCTGGGTGGTGGACATTGATGGAGGCGGTACTTTTAATATCTGGGGAGTAGATAATGAAAGAAATTCAAATGAACTAATTAAAGAATAATAATCTCGCTAATCCTGAAAATAATCCTAATCGTCACTCTCTACCTAATCCTCTACTACGATTTAAAGAAAGAGCTGTATTATGGCTTCTTTTTTTCGGAGGTAGTAGCCTGGTTCCTCCTTATTATGAAAGCATCCCTATATTTTTATTTACAAGTATTTTTTAATTTCCATATTTTTTGTTCAATACAAGCGAAAATTAAATAGCCCTTTCCCCCCTAATTCCTTTTTATATTTCACATTAGTGTAAAAAAAACACCGCCGTAGCGGTGCTTTTCATTGAAATTATTTCTTTAGGTCTTAATGAACAATAATAGGGTCTGGATTATTATCGGGGTCTTCACCCACATAGCCATCTGTAGTTGCATTGCCTAAAAGCAACACACCTGCCGCGTGAGGAGAGGCCATAGATGTACCGCTTATGGTATTATATCCACCATCTTTCCAGGTAGATTTAATGCTTACTCCGGGAGCACAATAATCTACAGGAGGATTACCATAATTGGAGAAAGACGCAAAAACATCACTACTGTTCATGGCTGAGATCGTAAAAATGTTTGTCCCGTTTACTCGGGCTGGAGAATAATTGTTAGCATCGTCGCTATCATTTCCGGCAGCAAGTGCAAAAAGGATTCCATTTTGAGAAGCAGAAAGAACAGCATCGTCAAGGGCCTGGGATATTGGTCCTCCAAGACTCATATTGGCAACATCTCCACTGGTGCCATTTGCGGCTACGTGATCAACACCTGCAATAACTCCGGAATAAGAGCCGCTCCCTCTGCTGTCCAGCACTTTTACGGGAATTACGGTTGCTCCAGGTGCCACACCTATTACTCCAACACCGTTATTCAGGGCAGCGATGGTACCGGCTACATGGGATCCATGTCCATTTCCATCATCAAGTGACTTTCCATCTCTCCCTCTGGTAAAAGCATTAAATCCTCTTGAAGCATCAACATTAAGATCTTCATGGTCCAGGTCGATTCCTGTATCAATCACCCAGGCAACCCCAGAACCGGAATACCCTGTGACTCCGTTTACACGGGCAATGCCATATGGCATTTCCTGAGTAGAGCTGGTCTCAACTTGATCACCATTACTAGGTGGGGCCAAGGTAATTACTCTATCCTGTTCCACATAAGCAACTTTTTCATTTTTTGCCAATGCAGAAGCCTGTGATTCAGTTAAGCTTAAAGTAGCTCCATTTATGGCATTAGCATAAATATTGAGAATTTTAACATCGGTCAAATTATTCTCAGCAAGGACACTTTTTGTTTTACTCTGTACGGCTTGTTTATTGAGAGAGGACTTACCTTCTTGTCGGGCTTGATCTTTATATACCACAATGTACTGTCCCTGGATGGGCTCATCATAATTGTCCAGAGCGTTTGGATCTTTAGGTTCAACCGCTGTCTCCTCTTTGGAGCAAGAAGTCATTAAAGCCATAGCAAAAAAGATGGCAAAAACTTTGTAAAAATTTTTTAATATCATAACTAATTATTTAAGGTTAATAGGTTGAAATTAACCATAACATCTTGGAAAAAATTTCATTCAACCGTAATTCTTTTATGGTTTTAAAGCATTTAAGAAAGTTTTAATAGGAAGAAAGAATAAAACAAAAGCAATTTATATTTAAGATTATTTTTCTAATTTATAAAAAATAAAAGGTCTGTTTTAATAAACATTTTATGAGGATGTAATTTAAAATTTCATTTCACCTATTCTAAAAGGGCACAGAATATAATTATTAGTTTAATCCAAATAACTATAAGTAAGCAATATTATACAGAAAAAGTTGCATTGCACCACTTGGATTTAAAGCCCTCTCAAAATAATCAACAATTTTTCCTTATCTCTTTATACCCCTTCCAGTCAAAAGTTTTAAGAAATTCCAATCCTTTTTTTGCACCAAGAGTAAAGAGTTCCTTTTGTCGTTTTGGATTCATACCAAAGTTTAGCCAGTTAAATTCTGCATCTGCATCAATTTTGCAGATGAGCTTTTTATAATCTGGATTTTTAAGTATAAATTCATAGTCACTTATTTGACGCATAGTGCTTATCATTGCGCCACTAAAGCCAAAAATTTCATCAGCAGGACTGAATTTCTGCCGGTGTGTACTTAGCCTAACACCAAACGTGGGCCTGGTAGGAATTCCTCCCACATGAAAGGTATTTATAGGGAAGTTAGAAAGCATTCCTCCATCCACAAATTTTACAGCAGGTGGCACTTCTCCGTTATAACTGGCAAAGGCCTGCCACTTCTCGTCTGCGACATTTCCGGTATTGGGAATATTCTTAACCTCATAAGGATAAAAAAAGAATGGAATAGACATAGAAGCCCTTACAAATTTTGAAGGTTTAAGCTTGTTTATATTTTCCCAATATAATTCTCCCATTCTAGGAAATTCAACTTTTGTATGAGTGGTAATATCAGAAGTAATAATTGCCATCTTAGGCGGATTAAATTTGAAATCCTGTCTCGTGCGATGCTTAAGATTAGGAATATTATCCCTGTTTGCGCAAAGGTCCTGATATGTATAAATATTAAATTTTTCTAATGAAGTTGACAGCCAATTCTCGAAATGATCTCCCGGATTTATCCCCAATTTACTTCTAAGCAATTTCCAAATTCCCCAACCATGTAAAACAAGGTTCCAAAAGATACTTCCTCTTTTTTCAATTTTCTTTTGAATCATTTTTTTTATTCCTGAAGGCCATCAACAAAGTCGAAAAAATCTTTGTCACCCATAATCTCAATAATTCTCTCCGCAGTGGCCTCACCCGGTTTACCTACCCCGGCCATGAGAAGTGTGTTTATTGATCCTGCAGATGTGCCAGCCAGGCTATAAAACCGTATGCCGGCTTTTTCAAGGATATAGGTGTAGCCTACAAGGGCGATACCCAGTACCCCGCCTCCTTCTTGGACCAAATCTACATATTGATTACCTCTATCATCATACACATCTGAGAATAGTTTCCTGGAGTTTTTTATTTCTTCGGCTTCTTTTACTATATCTTCTATTTCTTTCCCAGTAATATACCTGTTCTCCATATTTATATTATTTTACTTAAAAGTGAAACTACCACTTTGCTAAATTTCTCCGAATTCTGAACAATATTATTTACTTTTTGATTTGTATGTGTACTGGATTTTACAATCTTCATAAGCTCGGCAAAATCTTCCATTTCACTTTTCTCAGGAAATATCTCCTGAATTTCCATTTGGGTAAGATGAACAATCGAGGACATTTCTCCTGCCAGCTCCACATTAGTCTCCCTTGCCGCGCTATTGGAGGCTTTTTTAACCTTATCGTGGAAGGCTTCCCAGTCTATTTCGGTACTTTTACTCATGGTTATTTTACTTGATTTAAAATTTGATTGATTTTTTCTCTGTATTGACTTATGTTACTTTCAACATCTGAAAAACCGGCATTTGCTTTTGTTGCCGTAGATACCATCTTTGATGTAGCAACTTCAATATTATGAATAGCAGAAGAAATTTTTTCATCGGTAATTCCTGCCATATCTAAATAACGTTGCCTGTTTTGCTCAACTTCAGCAGCCGAAACAAGAAAGGAGGTGAGGACGTTATTAATGCTTCGGGCATTGTTATATTTTTCAGTAAGTGAGCCTTTCAACATTTTTTCCAACTGGTCAAGAGGACCAATCATATATTGATACTGTTTGTTTATTTCACTTTGAAGCTCGGGAGCAGTCACTAGAAGAAACATCAACCTATCCTTTTCAGATCCTGATGATATTACCATTTCCCACATTTCCTTAATATCAGGATCGGAGAAGAATTTCCCGGCGTATTTTGGCAACCATACCTTTTCAAGGTATTCTCGAGCATTTTTTCTTTTTAGATCAAAGTAAACCTCTACCAGTTGATAATGTGATGATTCTAATTCCTGAATTTCAATACCCAGGTTTTGAGAAAGCATTGGCGCTTCTTTAGGAATACTGGCGCAGGAGAGCAAGGTCAAACTTAACCCTATCAACACCAAAATTCTTAATTTTAAATAATTCATCAGTAGTAAATTCAATAGTTATCCATCTATTACAATTGATCACTAGTGTCCGGTTAAGGAGTATGTGAATCATTGGGAAGTATGACTATATAAAGGATAAACGTTCATTGAAATATTTTTCGATTTGAAATTAAATTAGGGGAAATGATTGGAGCTTTGCCGGATGAA
>NZ_JAIQZA010000019.1 GCF_020164485.1 Salegentibacter tibetensis | reverse complement strand
CCAAAACCATACTCAGCAACAGGTATGAAACACTATACTTATATCGGTTAACTCGTGGTTCATTATATTTACCATTAAAATTACGTCAAAATCCTACGCTAGGTAATTTTTTTACCGCAGGTCTCAGCTTGACGAGAATACGACTTCTCAAACTCCCTCTAGAATAATACTCAATCTTTATTTAAACCGGTACGTCCAGTCCAAAGAATCTTCTGAAACTTTCAGGATTTACAACTTCTCCTTTTTCAGAAATAAGTTTAATTGTAATATCCTTTCGTTTGGCTTTAATAGAAAATTCATCTAAAATCTCAAGTACATCATAATCCAATACCCTTGTTTTTCTAACATCAATGATTACTGTTGCTCCCTCCGGAAGCTCATTCAATTCCCTTAGAATTGCCCCCTTATTAAGGAAAGATAATTCTTCAGCAAGCGTGATCTTGTAATGACCATCGGGAACATCATAACCTTCTTTATGCAGGAAGTGAGAATTTTTATAGCTATTAATCAAAATAACCGCAATTCCAACTGCGAGCCCGAGTCCGATGCCCATTAACAAGTCGGTAAACACCACCCCAAGTACAGTAATTATAAAAGGTAGAAATTGTCCTTTTCCTAATTTAAACATCTGCATAAAGAGCGCTGGTTTAGCCAACTTATATCCTACCATAAAAAGTACTGCGGCCAGTACTGCCAAAGGAATCATATTCAAAACAGATGGAATAACGATAATAGAAATAAGAATTATAAAACCATGAAGAATAGCAGACATTTTTGTTCTACCTCCAGATTGTACGTTAGTAGAACTCCTTACAATTACCTGGGTAACCGGCAAACCACCAATAAGGCCTGAAATCATATTACCTGCACCCTGTGCATAAAGCTCACGGTTGGTATCTGTAGTTCTTTTTAAAGGATCTAATTTATCTATCGCTTCAACACTTAATAAGGTTTCTAAACTGGCAACAATGGCTAGTGTAATAGCTACGATCCAAACTTCAGAGTTTGTGATTTCAGCAAAATTAGGAAAGGAGAATTGTCCAAGAAAGGAAGCAGCACTATCAGGCACCGGTACGGTTACCAATTGATAATCCTGTATTCCTAAGGCAGCACCCTCTACTACCATATAATAAATTACACCCACTGCCACAGCAACTAAGGGACCTGGCACGATGCTGAATATTTTATGTTTACCAGTAAGTACTTTTTCCCATAAAAGTAGAATGGCAATTGCTACAAGGGTGATTAAAATAGCACCAAAATGAATATTACTGGTCAACTTGCTTAATGCCGGCCCAATTCCCTGATCTATCGAAAAGATTTCCAAATCACTGGAAAAACCTAAAGCATTAGGAATTTGTGAGATTGCAATGGTTATACCAATACCGGCCAACATTCCTTTAATTACCGATGATGGGAAATAATAGCCGATAATACCGGCTTTTAAAGCTCCCATAATTATTTGGATAATCCCAGAAATTACCACGGCAACAAGGAAAATATCAAAACTTCCAAGAGATTGTATTGCACTCAAAACGATAACCGCCAAACCGGCGGCAGGTCCACTAACCCCTAATTGTGAATTCGAAATACTACCTACAACGATACCTCCCACCATACCGGCAATAAGTCCGGAAAACAATGGGGCTCCACTAGCAAGTGCAATTCCCAAACATAAGGGAATGGCTACGAAAAATACTACAATACTTGCCGGGAAATCTTTATTAAAATGTTTAAACATATAAAACGCTTTGTTAAGTTAAGACCTTTGATTTAACGGTAATTACCTGGTCTCTAAATCTAAATTTAAAAAATGAAATGGAATTTTGGACTATTAAAGACTAAAGAAATGTCTTCTATACACTCTTCAGGTTTACAAGAAACTTAAAAATCCAGAAAAAGTTAAGTTAGATTAAGCGCTCTTGGGTGGGGGAAAAATAATATCTAAAAAAATTATTGGGTAACTTTCGGTATAAAAATCTCCCGTGTACTCGTGTTCCTGAAGATAGTGAATACTGGCATAATTAGATTGGGGTTTTTCAAAATTAAACTCCAGATTGATCTGGTTTTTTGACGAACTTTCCTCCTCATTTACATCAAACACTAACGAAATATCTATAGAATTATCTATGCACGCAATAATGCAGGGCACTGTTACAAATGCAATGAAGATAAAAGAGAATATGCAGGCCAGATTTTTCACAATTGCAAAAATAACAACAATTGCTTCTAATTAAAAGAAAATCGCACATTTTAATGTTAATCGAATGACAATATTTATTATAGTCGCTTTATATTTTCATTTTTTATCCAACCCTGGGTACCATTAGATAGCTCAATTTTCACCCAACCCTGGTAATCCTCCAGCACCCTGGCTTTGGTACCTTCGTGAAGATTGAATGCGGCATCACCCCGCTGAGATGGCTCGTTTTTCACTTCAGCTTCATCAGCAAAAATGATAGCAAATTGATTATTAAACTGAATTTCCTGCTGATGAAATGCGAAAAATACTGAAATACCTCCAAGCAGGAAAACAAAGACAGCAGCTCCAAAAAGACTGCGTTTTATTATAGGCTTTCTGCTGAAATAATAAAACAAGAATAGAATTACGAAAATTATTGATAAAGCAATAGAAAGATAGGCCCAGGTATTATACGTGAAAGTAGAAATAAATTGATTAACACTTTTCTGAAAACCGGTTTCCTCATTGACAGGGATTTCATCTATGGTCATGCTTCGCGCAAATTCTATATTATTTTGCACATCCTCATCGGTAGGATTCAGTTGCAGGGCTTTTTCATAATAATAAATACTCGGAGCAACATTATTTAATTTATAATGTGCATTTCCCAGGTTATAATAAACCGCTGCAGATGTTTCCCCGTTATCAAGGATTTCTTCATACTTCGCAATGGCAGTTTCAAAATCATCATTCGCGTAGGCATCATTAGCTTCTTCAAAAAGCGTTGAATTTTGAGCCTGCGCCAAAGCCGAAATAAATACCAGAAAAACAATTATCAAATTCTTCATTTCACATAATTTAACGGCCACATTATCATCATTTATCTTTGGTTTAGGTAATAGCTATTCTTACCAAACGACCCTTATGGGCTTTTATCTTACAGATCTTTATCCAATTTTGAAATCACCCTTACTGCCTTCTCATAGTCTTCCTGCTGCGCAGAATTGGAGGCCGGGGTATAGCGAGCAAATTCACAGCTCTTTAAAACCTCAATAAATTCAGTAGAAATTTCATCAGCAACATTTTTTTCCTTCAGTATTTCAGAAATTCGCTCTTTACTCATTTCTGATGTTTGAATATGGAGTTTCGCCTTGAGGTAATTGTGCATTGCCCGCTCCAGGGATTCATAAAACGCTTGCTGATCGCCAAGATTCTTTTTGGCTTCAGAAAGATATTTTCTCGCCAGTTTATTGGCCTTTTTCATCCGGTTTCCGGTGACATCGGCTGCGATAGCTTTCCTCTTTTTTCCAAATAAAATAAAGAGCGGAATCGCTGCAAATGGTAAAATTAAAGAACCCCAATACGTCCAGGACCTAAAAAAGGCTTGCTGTTCAAGGGGTTTTAAATTTGTTTTAGTCTTTATAAACCTGAATTGCTCTGATGGCAAATTAAGAGCTTGTTTGCCAGTTCCTGCAATTCCACCTCCAGAAGCGCTAACAGGGCCTTCCTCTACATCTATTAGAATTTCTTTAGAGGACACGCTCTTATATGTTTTCGTCTCAGGATCAAAATATGAGAAAGTTAAGGACTGAATTGGGTATTGGCCTTTTCGGGTTGGCACTATGGTGTAATTATCAATAATACTTCCTTGTTTTCCATTCAAGGTAGTAGTTACATTTTCTTTTCTTTCGGGATCATACATCTCCAGGGAAGACGGCACCTGAAGTGATGGTAATTCAAATAAATTTAAATTTCCGTTACCTCTAATTTCAACTTTTGCCTCCAATGATTCTGAGGCATCAAGTTTATCTTTAGTAGTACTTACATTTAAACTGAATTTACCTACAGCACCGGTAAAACCTGCTGGTTTCCCATCTGGCAAAGGCTTAACATCTATAGTCCTCGTGCCGGCGGCAACGGTTTTATTTACTGTTTTGTAAATTCTACTGCCAAAAATGTCACGCCTGTCACTGGGTACATCTACAGAAACTGACAAAGTGAGCGGTTCAAGTTCCAATTCACCTGTTTTCTGCGGATACAGAACAGCTTTCTTAAGCACTACATAACGGTAAGGTTCCCCTTTGTACTCCCCATTTTCTGGTCTTAATTCCCTTATTTCGATATTCTGGCTCCAGAAATCTGAAAATTTTGGGCTATCTACCTCCCTAAAATTGCTTACACTAATCCGCGGACTTACGTAAAGCTTATAAACTACAGTGATCCCTTCATTTAAATAAGGAGTGGGATTAGAAATTTCAGCCACCAAATGCAGGTTATCTGAAGCTATGAGGTCAGAACTATCGCCGTCGGTTGGTTCGTCTACCGCAGCGGTAACCCGAACATCTATGGGGGTTGTTTTATAAATTTTATCGTCTATGGTAATTTCAGCCTGGGCAATGGTTTTGCTTCCACGGGAATTTGGCTGTAAATAATAAGAATAGGTTTTTGAATATGTACGGTCGCCGTTAATCCAGCGATTGCTCACTGACTGGTTTGGACCGCCTACAACGGTAAAGCCATCAAAAGAAGGAGGCCGAAAATTATCGCCATCCTGGTTCATTTCAAAATCTACCCTAAGGCGTTCGTTTACCCCAAGCCTGTCCTTGCTCACTTTGGCTTCGAACTTCACCTGGGCCTGTAAACCAATACCGGTAAAAAATAAAATGCTAAGTATTAAAAACTTCAACTTCATCTATAAAACCCCTTTCTTTAAGATAAGATTTTGAAAAGAAATGTATCAAAAATTTTACCAATCTTTTTCAGATTGCACTTTGGCACCTTTTTGTTTTTCCGCATTTACTTTATCCTGCACCTTTCTTTCTTCATTGTTCATCGCTTCCAGTAAACTTTGAATTTGTTCTGGAGATAACTGCCCCTGTGCCGGTTGGGGTTGACCTTGCTCTGGCTCTTGCTCCTCTTCTTCCTGATCACCCTCACCATCTTGTTGATCCTGCTCATCCTGGTCGCCTTCCTGCTCGTCTTGATCCTGGTCTTGTTGATCCTGATCACCTTCGTTATCGCCTTCACCATTTTGATCCTGATCCTGTTGGTCTTCGTTTTCCTGGTCTTGATCCTGATCCTGCTCGTCCTGATCTTCATTCTCATCATCGCCACCGTCCTGGTCGTCATCCTGGTCTTCCTGTTCTTCTTCCAGCATTTTTTTGGCAAGCGCTAAATTATACCGGGTTTCATCATCAGTTGGATCGTTTCGCAAAGCATTTTTATACGCATCTACAGCTTCCTGATACCTTTTCTGCTTCATATAAGCGTTACCAAGGTTGTGGTTAGCTTGATGTTTTGCAGGTTTAGTATCGGCAACCTCACCGGCCTGTTTATAACGTTGCGCAGCCTGCGGCGAATTGTCGCGGGTATAATACATATTTCCCATATTATACCTTGCGTCGCTGTTTTCAGGATCTTTCGCAATTGCTTTTCTATAAGCAGCCTCGGCTTCAGGAAAATTATTTTCTCCCAATGCCTCATCGGCATCCTGCATAAATTGCCGCGCCTCTTTTTGAGCTCTTTCTCTTTCCTTATCATTTTGTTGCTGGGCAACTACAGGCAATGAAAGCAAGAAGCCAAAAATTAAAAGTAATATGTTTGCTGAAAAACCTCTCATTGAATCACTCCTCTGTTTTTCTTTTTTCGTTAAATAAATTAAGCCTTCTTATCCAGCCCGTTTTTCGTTCCAGCATAAATATATCCAACAGCAACAATAAAATTGCCAAACCTACAAACCACTGAAATTGCGATTTATAGTCGGCAAATTGTTTGGCTTCAAATTCAGTTTTTTCAATGGTGAGCAACTCTTCCTGTACCCTTTCGGTTACTTCTGCCGTTATAGTGCCATCTATATAAACCCCATTTGCCTCTGCAGCTATTTCCTCAAGAATTGCCGGATCAAGTTTTGTAATTACCGTTTCTCCCTGGTTGTCTTTTTTGTAATTCTGGACCACTCCATTCCTTTTAATAGGGATTGGTCCTCCCTTGGTTGTTCCTACCCCAATGGTATAGATTCGAATTCCTGCTTCTGCGGCCTGCCTGGCCATATCTTCAACATTACCTTCGTGATCTTCACCATCACTAATAATAAACATCACCCTGTTGGTTTGTTGATTATCGTCAAAAAAGCCGGTAGCTAAATCTATCGCATCCCCGATCGCGGTTCCCTGGGAGGAGATCATATCGGTATTCAGGCTTTCCAGGAACATTTTAGCCGAACCATAATCTGTAGTAATTGGCAATTGCGGAAAAGCACTTCCGGCATAGGCGATTATCCCAACACGGTCACTGCCAAGATTGCCTATAATTTGCCTAACGAGTTGTTTTGATTTCTCCAACCTATTGGGCGCAATATCTTCGGCCTCCATACTTTTTGAAACATCTATAGCGAAAACTATGTCTACACCTTCACGCTTTACGGTTTCTAATTGAGATCCTATTTTAGGATTTACAAGCCCTACCACCAAACTTGCCAGTGCTAAAAGCAGTAAGAGGAGTTTTAGAAATGGTTTAAAGGAAGATCGGTTTGGAGCCAGGAAACTTAGAAGCGCCGGTTTGGCAAAACGCGATCTCGCCCGCTTTTGCCAGATTCTAAAAACCAGGTACAGCATAATCACCACCGGAAT
This sequence comes from Salegentibacter tibetensis, assembly GCF_020164485.1. Lineage (GTDB taxonomy): Bacteria > Bacteroidota > Bacteroidia > Flavobacteriales > Flavobacteriaceae > Salegentibacter > Salegentibacter tibetensis. The sequence continues at coordinate 75,256 of NZ_JAIQZA010000019.1, read as the reverse complement.
AAGCAGTAAAAGCCATAAATATATTTTCTCTTCTAAGATGAACATTAAACTTCTCTTTCTAATTTTTTAAATAAAACCTCTAAATACAGTATACCTCAAGATTACTTCAAAAAGCAATAATCCCAATGCCAATAAAGCATAAGGCCTGAATTTTTCGGAATAATTATAATATCTGAATTCTTCTATTTCAGATTTCTCCAAACTGTCAATCTCTTCATAAATCTCCTCCAGGGTCTCATTATTGGTTGCCCTAAAATATTTTCCGCCGGTATCTGCAGCGATTTGCTGCAATAAAGCTTCATCAATTTCTACTTTTTGCACACCGTATTGAAACCTTCCATTTGATAAAATATTTACCGGCGTAAGCGCATTGCCATTGCTTCCCACGCCAATGGTATATGTCTTGATCCCGAATTCTACTGCAAGCTCACTGGCTATCTTAGGATCTATAAACCCCGAATTATTAACCCCATCGGTAAGTAAAATAATAACCTTACTCTCTGCATCGCTATCTTTTAAACGGTTTACAGCCGTAGCCAAACCAGAACCAATGGCAGTACCATTTTGCAGGATATCGCTGTATTCAACTTCATTTATAGCCCTCAAGGCAATGCTCTTATCGCTGGTAATAGGCGTTTTTGTAAAACTTTCGCCGGCAAAAAGCACCAGGCCAATCCTATCGGTGGGGCGGTTTTCTATAAATTCGGCACCCACTTCCTTTACAGATTCCAGACGGTTTGGTTCAAAATCCCGCGCCAGCATACTTGCCGAAACATCTATGGCCATTACAATATCTATACCCCTGATATTGCTGCTTTGTGTAGTAACATCTACCGTTCTTGGGCGCGCCATAGCAACAACCAATAAAGCCAGGGCAAGTAATCTAAGTACAAAAAGCACAGGCTTTATTTTAGAAAGCAGGGATTGCTTTACCTTAAAACCTTTTACACTAGACATTCTAAGCTCTGGGGTTTGCTGCTTGCGTTTCCAGAAATACCAGCCTATTGCCGGCAAAAGCAGCAATAAGAGCCAGAAAAATTCCGGATTTTCGAATGTATAGTTAGCAAACATCAATTAGCCTGATTTTTTAATTCTATAGAATTTTCTACTCGTTGTAAGATCTCAACAGCATAATCATCATCTTCATCAAACACCACCATAATTTGTTGAAAACCTCCATTTTCCCCAAAATTGAGAATGGCATATTCCTTTTTAATAGGTCCGCCGGTGATAGGATTTTCAAGATCAAAAGTTCCAAAAACTTTTATTCCTTTTGAATTGTTTATAGTGGTAAATTCTTCCTCTTTCATAATAATATTACGGGCGCCCTGGCTCTCAAGATTTTCATAAATTCCATCTACCGCCTTTTCTAAATCAAAATCACCTTGCGGGTTCACCGGTCCGGTAATAAGTAAAATATATAAATTGCTTTCCAGGGTTCCAGAATCAAAGGTTTCACTACCCAGAAGCATTTCCTGAAGTTCATCGTCACGTTCTACCGTTTTTCTTACTAAAACTTCGGGGGTAGTTATAGTTACAGTTGGTGTTCCGTATTCACTTTTAATCCAGTCACCTTCCAGTAATTCCCTGGTTTCATTTCCAAAAACCGAATCTTTCACAAAATTGAAGCCTTTGGTATTTACCAGAATTGCAATGACCACTATAGCCAGAATAAGTACACCTCCTGCAACCGCAATAATCATTTTCTTTCTTCTTTTTAAAAGCTTTTCCCTTCGGTAATTTTCATCCTGCATCAATTCTTCTTCAGTAGGTTCGGGAACCACCTGCCTGATGTCTTTTATAAGGTGCTCGACTTTGGTACGATCGCTTTTCGCGGTTATTACATCTGGTCTCGAGTTGGCGAACTTGGCCAAATCGCCACGTTTCAATAACTGCTGGAGGTTATCTATAGATTTATCTTTTAAACTTAGATCCCCTGCCTCCTTTTTTAATTCCAGGTAAGCGATAAGATCTGAGGTTGTGCTTTCCAGCGCCCTGTCATAGATTTTCCTATCCAGGTATTTCCTTACAATAAAGGTGAGTTGTGAATAATATTCCTTGATTTCCCTGTCCTGCAGCAAGGATGAATTATCAAGTTGTTTCAGCTCAAACATTGCCTGCTCGTAAGGCGGCAATTCCGGCTCTGCTTCTTTTCTTTTCTTTCTCCTTTTGAAGAAATAAAATGCAATCCCAAACAAGGCCAATACCGCAAGCAACCACCAAACCCAATTTGGAATACTGAAAGGTTTTGGAACATCTACAGCAGGTTTTATAGGGTACATTTTTTGCCGGGTGGTATCAACCTGTACATCGGCAACCTCAACCCTAAAAGAATCGGTTAGGTATTCCCGATTTTGAATAATTATTTTTTGCTGCGGAATTGTGTATACTCCTGAATCGAACTGGGTAAGCGAATATTTCTTTAATAGCCTGAAACGATCTTCTACTGTAGTGGTATCGGCGCCTAAGGACTCTACCATTTCCATAGGATCAAAAGTTTGTCCTTCAGGAAAAACCACCAAATCAGTTGAATCGGTTTCTACCTCAATACTAAAAATAATTTGCTCCCCAATTTTGATCGAAGAAGAATCTATTCCAGCATTTATTTGAGGTTGCTGGGCAAAAGCCTGAAAAGATAACAACAGAAAAAGCAGCAAGGCTGCCGCTTTATAAATATTTAATGTTGTTATAAATCTATTATTCATTTGTTTTTAACCTCTTCTTTTAAAATAACCCAGTAATTTTTTTACGTAACTTTCATCTACGCGGTTATTTATAACCCCTGCGCCGCTAAGCGTAAAACTCTCGTTGAAGTAAGCAGCCCTTCCGCGATAATATTCAGCGTAATTTTTTCTCACCGATTTAGAACCGGTATTTACTGTCACATACTCGCCGGTTTCCTCATCCAACATTTGTACCAGACCTAAATTCGGAATCTCTTCTTCTGCCGAATCGTAAACCCTAATTCCTGTAACATCGTGTTTATTGCCCGCGATCTTTAGAGTTTGCTGGTAATCGTCGTCCATAAAATCTGAAAGCATAAAAACAATCGCCTTTTTCTTCATCACATTAGACAGGTATTTTATGGCAACAGCTATATCGGTTTTTTTAGATTTCGGTTTGAATTCTATTAGCTCCCTAATAATCCGCAATACGTGATAACGCCCTTTTTTGGGTGGAATATAAAGCTCTATTTTATCTGAAAAAAGCATCAGCCCAATCTTGTCATTATTTTGTGTAGCCGAAAAGGCCAAAGTAGCCGCAATTTCGGTAATCACATCTTTCTTAAGCTGATTTTGCGTTCCGAAGAATTCTGAACCCGAAACATCTACCATGAGCATCATGGTGAGTTCACGTTCTTCTTCAAAAACCTTTATAAAAGGTTCGCTGTAACGCGCAGTAACGTTCCAGTCTATATTTCTAACATCGTCCCCAAATTGGTATTGACGCACTTCGCTAAAAGTCATCCCTCGGCCTTTAAAAGTAGAATGATACTCCCCGCCAAAAACGTGATCGCTCAAACGCCGGGTTTTTATTTCAATCTTTCTTACTTTTTTTAAAAGCTCTTTGGTATCCATTAGGAAGCGGTTGTGTTTTTACACAGCAAATAATTGGAAAATGCGAATATTAGATAAAAAATGAAGTTTATGGTACTTCTATCTCGTTTACTATTTTATGCACAATATCTTCAGAAGTTACATTTTCGGCCTCAGCCTCATAGGTAATTCCAATTCTATGACGAAGTACATCTAAAACCACCGCTCTAACGTCTTCAGGAATTACATACCCGCGGCGTTTTATAAAGGCATAGCATTTTGAAGCTCTTGCCAGGTTTATACTTCCCCTTGGTGAAGCTCCAAAATTTATTAAAGGTTTTAGATCTTTTAAATTATATTTTTCAGGAGTTCTGGTTGCAAAAATAATATCCAGGATATATTTTTCAATCTTTTCATCCATATAAACTTCTCTGGCAGCTTGTTGTGCACGTAAAATTTGCTCAATGCTCACCACAGGATTTACCTTTGGAAATTCCCCTCTTAAATTGGCGCGCATAATTAACTGCTCGTCGTTAATTTCGGGATAATCTATAACGGTTTTCAGCATAAAACGGTCTACCTGAGCTTCAGGCAAAGGATAAGTTCCTTCCTGCTCTACCGGGTTTTGCGTGGCCATAACCAAAAACGGTTTGTCTAAAATAAAGGTTTCTTCACCAATGGTTACCTGCTTTTCCTGCATTGCCTCAAGCAAAGCCGATTGAACTTTTGCAGGCGCCCTGTTAATCTCATCTGCTAATACGAAATTCGCAAAAATAGGTCCTTTTTTTATGCTAAAATCATTCAGCTTCATATTATAAATCATAGTTCCCACAACATCTGCAGGTAAAAGATCTGGTGTAAACTGGATCCTGCTAAAACTACCGTGAACGGCTTGTGAAAGAGTATTAATAGCCAGGGTTTTTGCCAAACCGGGAACACCTTCAAGCAAAATATGTCCCTGCCCCAATAAACCTATAAGTAAGCGCTCCATCATATGCTTCTGCCCTACTATAACTTTATTGACTTCGTTGTTAAGTAAATCTACAAAAGCACTTTCCCTCTCTATTTTTTCATTTAAACTTGCTATATCTACAGAGGCGTTGTTATCTATCATTTTATGCGTATTTAAGACCTTGAATTCGTGGCCGCAAATTGGAAAATTATTAGCGTTTAGGCTGTTAATGTATGGTTAAAAAACAAAAAAGCGGCTAAAAATAGCCGCTCTTTATTTATAAGTGAATTCTTGTGATTATTCCAAATAAATAGTTTCAAGATCTATTGCATCATTTTCACCTACCTCTATATTGTCCATAGACTTCATTTCCAGTCCAGTATCAGCATCTGGAGTTACAGTTACCTGGTAAGTTCCTGCCGGAACACCGTGAAGAACAAAATTCCCACTTGCATCGGTATACGCCGAGATCGTGTGGCTCGCATTTTTTGCTTTTACCAAACTTTGAAAATCTGTTGGATGTACTTTTCCCATTATTGACCCCGTATTGGCCATAGCCGACATTCTAATCACCGGCTTCAGGATATATCCTGCGTTGCCAGTTTCTACGATAGACTCATCCACATCAAAGTCCAGGAGGTATTCATATTGTTCTCCTGCCTCAAGTTCCTGTTGTACCTGTAATTTTAATCCAGATTGTTGTGCACTTGGCGTAGCCATGGTTATTTCCTCATCATCTACAACCACAACATTATCAGGACCTAAAACCAATCTAATTTGATCAAGATATCCTGCAGGTATTTCAACATCTGCCAGTAATTGCGATACTCCACCGGTTAATTGCAAAAGGTCATAACGGCCGGTTTCAACATTAGAAAGACTTTCCCATTCGGATTCATCTTCACCAACTCCTGCTTCGGTTTTAATCATTACATCCTGTACATCTACCCAAACGTGGTCATAATCTCCTGGAGCATCTGTCATCCTCACGGTGAGACGAGCGTTGCCTTCCTCAACTCCATTTTCATCATCATCACTACAACTGGTAAATCCAAAAGCGATTACTGTTGCAAGCAGTAGACTTTTTAACTTTAGGTTCTTCATCGTTCTTTTCATAAAATAGGTTTATTAATTGTTTAGAGAAGAAAACGCAGCATTGTAGATTAAATTTTATCCCGGATACTAGATTAACTAAATTTAACAGGATTTTAAATTGCATATTTAAATCCAAGCTAGTTACTTGTAGATAATTAGGTATAAAGAAAAGCATCATATGAAAACTGCATTTATTACGGGAGCTTCCAGTGGAATTGGAAAAGCTACCGCCAGAGCCCTCTCCAGGGAAGGCATAAATCTTATTCTTTGCGGAAGAAGAGAAGAGCGATTGATTGAATTAAAAAAAGAATTATCAAAAAGGGTGGCGGTTTATACGCTTTGCTTTGATGTTAGTAAAAAGGAAGAGGTCTTCGAGAAAATTAACAGTCTTCCTGAAAAATTTAGTGAAATAGATATACTTATAAATAATGCCGGAAATGCCCACGGCTTAGACCCTATCCAGGATGGAAATATTGAGGACTGGGACACAATGCTGGATATTAATGTAAAAGGACTATTATATGTAAGCAAAGCAATTTTTCCGAAGATGATAAATCAGGGTGCCGGCCATATTATCAATATAGGTTCTACCGCCGGGAAAGAAGTTTACCCTAACGGAAATGTTTATTGTGCCAGCAAATATGCAGTAGATGCTTTAAACCAGGCAATGCGATTAGACCTCAACAAACACGGTATTAAGGTTGGAGCCGTTAATCCGGGGCTCACACAAACCGAATTCAGCGAAGTGAGGTTTAAAGGAGATACCGAAAAGGCCAAAGGTGTTTATGAGGATTTCACCCCTCTACGCCCGGAGGATATCGCAGATATTATTCGGTTTGTGGTAACAAGACCTTATCACGTAAACATTGCCGATTTAGTAGTGATGCCAACCGCGCAGGCGAATAGTGTTACTGTGAATAAAGACTAATATTCCTTATTTTTTATTTCTATTAATATTTTAATATGGCACATTTTGAAACTTTTGAAGAGTTAGAAATCTATAAACTGGCCAGAGTTCAATGTCAGGAAATATGGAAAATTATTATTACCACTAATCTACAGCAAGATTACAAATTACGGGATCAAATTAATGGATCATCTGGTTCTGTTATGGATAATATTGCAGAAGGATTTGGTAGAGGTGGGAATAGAGAATTTATTCAGTTTTTAGGGTATTCAAGAGGTTCAAATAATGAAACCCGAGCCCAGTTACAGCGGTGTTTTGATAGAGAGCATATTTCTAAAGAAACATTTAAAGTACTATACAAGGAATCTGAAATTCTTAATAAACAAATTTCGAAATTTATGAATTACCTTAAAAAATCAGAACGTAAAGGCTTTAAATATGATTAAGGTTTTCTTAGGTAACTTTCAATAAACAATAGAAATAGTAATAAATAATAAAACAGAGATTTCCGCCTGCGAGGAAATGACAAAGTTAGCATGCATGATTAACAAACGGCTTTTAATAAAAAACCTACTCGCTCATAATGATGAGAACAGCTTTTACGACAAAAAGCTGAAGCTCAATATTGGAGAACGGGAAGGTAAAGCTAAGTTTTTAAAGCATGTATGTGCCCTTTCTAATTCCAACCCCAAAAATAATTCTTACATCGTAATTGGGGTAAAAGATGAGGACAACAGCATTATTGGAACCGATTTCTTTGATGACAGTAAAATTCAAAATCTTGTAAATGCTTATTTGAGCAATCCGCCTTTAATTTCTTACGAAAACATTCCCTTTCCGCATTTGCCGGGAAATCTCGTGGTGGGTTTAGTAAGTATCAGGCCCAATCACGGCAAAATATGTTCACTTAGAAAAAATATCTGGAAGTATTATGGAGGGTCGGTTTTCCTGAGGGAAGGCAGCATCAGCATGCCGAAAGTTTTTGGTGTGGAGATTAAAGATGTTAACTCAGAAATAGTAAATTCAATAGAGAAACATTCTCATAACAATATTGAATTGACCCTGGACGGGGTTTTCGATTTTCTTCAGAAAAGAAAAGATTACAACGCTACTTATAAGGTTTTTAAAGAATATTTTGTGGTTTGCTGGGCGGGAAAAAAGATCCAGGCAAAAAACGAAACTTTTTATTCGCGCGTAGATATAGAATTGATCAATGAACAGGTGAAATTGTTTTATTCAGACCTGGACCAGGTGAGCATAAGTCTTACCGAAGAAGAATTTAAGATCCTGGAATATGTTCAGTTGGGATTGCATGATAAATATCAATTTTATCCGCTGGAAGAAACAACTATCATTTTCAAAGACAGCGTAAGTTATGATATAGAAAGTAAATTGTTATTTGAGCCACCAGCATTCGACAAAAAAACGCTTTATCATATTTACAATATAAACAGCAAGCTGGTGGAAAGGCTTAAAAAAAAGGTTCCGTTAGACAAACAACAAACAAAAGACCTTAAAAATTTGCCATCAACTTATTTACTTTGTTATTTAAACAACTTTGAAAAGGCAATAGACAAACTGGAAGAAGCAAAACCTTATTTGAAGGAATACAGCCAGGAAGTTTATAACTATTATAAAGAAAGTATGCGAATTTTAAGAAAAGTAAAATACAATTAATATGGGCCGAAGCATTGCTATTGGAGACATTCACGGCGGATTAAAAGCCTTAATTCAACTCCTTGAAAAAATAGAAGTCACTCCAGAAGACGAGCTTATTTTTTTGGGGGATTATGTAGATGGATGGAGTGATTCAGCCAATGTGGTTTCCTACCTCATAGAACTCGCCAAACAAAATACCTGTATTTTTCTGCGTGGAAATCACGACGACCTTACTCATCGTTGGTTGGAAACAGGAGAGCTTAACGAAAAATGGTTGGAACACGGCGGCCAGTCAAGCATTGATGCATACCGAAATTTTTCTGCGGAAGAAAAGGAAAAGCATATCGAGTTTTATAACCAGATGCTAAATTATTATATAGATAAGAAAAACAGACTATTTGTACACGCCGGGTTTACCAACCAGCACGGCCCGGAGCAGGAATACCATGACACCGGGTTTTATTGGGATCGCACCCTATGGGAAATGGCACTCTCATTAGATAAAAATATAAAGTCGGATGATGTAAATTACCCAAAACGCCTTCAGCTTTTTGATGAAATATTTATTGGTCATACCCCGGTAACCAGAATTGATGAAAGTGCTCCCGTAAAACGCGCAAGCATTTGGAACGTAGATACCGGCGCCGCATTTATGGGGAAATTATCGGCTATAGATGTAAACTCAAAAGAAATTTGGCAAAGCGAGCCTGTTTTCAAACTATATCCCGGTGAGGAAGGTAGAAATTAAGACGATTTTACCAAAAAACGCCTTTTCTCTTTATATATTTGTACTTCAAGGATTTTGACTTTTATTTGTGCTGAATTATATTAGTAAAAACTTAAGTATAATCTTTGTAGCAGTATTTATAAATCCAGCAGGATTGCTAACGCCTGCTCCAATTAACATGTAATGGCCCTCGACAATATTAGATTAGAAGTAATGAATACCGTTGAAAAAGAGGTAGATGGTTTCATTGAAAAATACCTTATTCCGGTAGAAGAAATTTGGCAACCCACAGATCTTCTTCCCAATTTACAGGGAGAAAATTATATGGCCGAGCTTACCCAAATCAGGGAAGAAGCCAAAGAACTTGAATACGATTTTTGGGTAGTTTTAGTTGCCGATATGGTTACTGAGGAAGCCCTGCCAACCTACGAATCCTGGCTTATGGATATGGAAGGCGTAAAACAGCATGGTAAAAGTCGCGGTGAAGAAAACGCCTGGTCTAAATGGGTTCGCCACTGGACGGGAGAAGAGAACCGTCATGGAGATACCCTTAACAAATACCTTTACCTCTCTGGCCGGGTAAATATGCGGGAAATTGAAAAAACCACGCAATATTTAATAAGTGACGGTTTCGATATTGGTACCGGTCGTGATCCTTATAAAAACTTCGTTTATACAAGTTTTCAGGAACTTGCCACCAATATTTCACATAAGCGTGTTGGGCAGTTAGCCAAAAAGAAAGGCAATAAAATGCTCGGGAAAATGTGTAATATTATTGCAGGAGACGAGATGAGGCATTATATGGCTTACCGTGAATTTGTAAAAACCATCTTTGAACACGATCCCAGCCAAATGATGCTGGCTTTTCACGATATGATGAAAAGAAAGATCGTTATGCCTGCTCAATTTCTTCGCGAAAGCGGACAGGGAATTGCAGAAGCTTTTGAGAATTTCTCAAACGCAGCACAAAGACTTGGCGTATATACAACTTACGATTATATAGAAATTCTCGAAAAACTGAATGCTTACTGGGAAATAGACAAAATGCGTTCCTTAACCGATGAGGCTGAAAAAGCCCGGGATTACTTGATGAAATTACCAGACAGAATGCGAAGAATTGCAGATCGTATGTCAATTCCTCAAGATCAACATACCTTTAAATGGGTTGAGGCCAACGGAAGGATTTAATTTTATCCTGTAAAAAAACAAAACCTCGCATTTCCAATAACTAATGGAATTGCGAGGTTTCTTTTTTTGGGAAATATTTTAGATAAAAAATATAATTTATCCCTGTTGTTTTTTCCAGATATTATAAGAAATCAGGTCTTTTTCAATCAGGTTAAGACAGAAAGCAATTACTGCTGCATCGTCTAAATATCCGATAACTGGAATAAAATCGGGAATTAAATCTATTGGAGAAAGCACGTAAATTAGTGCGCCACCAATGGCAGCTACAACATTAAAAGGTACTTCTCTGTAGGTGCCGTTTGCATAATCCTTCAGCAAACTAAAAAGTATTTTAGCATCATCTAAATAACGCTGCAACTTTCCCTTATTTTCAAATTTAGATTTTATGGCTTCCTCATCTTCCAGAACATCATTTATATCCTCCTCCTCAAAATCGTCCTGACGTTTTTTATGCTCCTTCCTTATCGTCTCTTTATCTATTTTGCTCATTGTTCATTTTTTAATGCCCACAAAGTATAAAATTATTATTGAAGGCTGAATTATGGAAATGCTAAAATCTTAGAAAAAATAAACCTCACAAGATTTTAAATGCTGTGAGGTTATAAATTTCAAAATTCAGTCTTTCCCAAAAACCTTATTTCGTCATTCTGAACCCGCCCTTCCGTTCAGGCGGGTTTATTTCAGAATCTAAGTTGTTGGTAATTAAAACATGTTAGACCCCCGATAAAAATCAGGCAGGCTCTGAAACAAGGTACCATTGACGTATTTTTAATACCTTGTTATTAGGTTTGTTTTTATATTTTTATAATTCAAAAAGAAACTTACCTGATTTAGAAGTTTCCTTTTTTATTTTTTGCGTGTATTCCTCTCACTGCGTTCGTCGGATACAAGTAAAACGAAACAAAAAAAGGCGTCCTATGTGGAGGTGTTTTTTTGGCAACAGGGGCCAAAAAATCGCAAATCAGCAGCTAAATTTTTTCCAAGGCTTCAAAAATTATTAACGCTGCTGATTTTCTACACTCACACACGGAGTTTAAAACTCGCTTTGCTCGAAAACGTCATTTTCCTACGCTAGGTAATTTTTTATCACGGGTCTCAGGGTGACGATTACAACAAGGTTTGAAAAAATGCTAAAAAATCACCTACAAATCAAATTTAATTCCCTTCGCCCCTGCATCCCACGAGTGAGGCACGAACGAGAGGAATGCACCAATTACAAATCAAACTTAATTCCTTGTGCCAATGGCAGTTCAGTAGTATAATTAATCGTATTGGTTTGCCTGCGCATATAGATTTTCCAGGCATCAGAGCCAGATTCTCTTCCACCGCCGGTTTCTTTCTCACCGCCAAAGGCACCGCCAATTTCAGCACCTGAAGTTCCTATGTTTACATTCGCTATCCCACAATCTGACCCTTCTACAGAAAGAAAACGCTCTGCTTCCCTTAAATTATTGGTCATTATTGCTGAAGAAAGACCCTGCACTACCCCATTTTGCAATTCTAGTGCATTTGATACATCTCCTGAATATTTCATAATATAAAGTACGGGTGCAAAAGTTTCGTGTTGTACGATTTTAAAATCATTTTTAGCTTCAGCAATAGCTGGTTTTACATAGCAACCGCTTTCATAGCCTTTGCCTTCCAGCACGCCGCCTTCAACTAAGATCTTACCACCTTCTTCTACTACCTTATCTAAAGCGCTTTGGTAATTTTTTACCGCATCTTTATCGATAAGCGGGCCAACGTGATTGTTCTCATCCAAAGGGTTCCCAATACGCAGCTGCTTATAAGCTTTTACGATCGCGTCTTTTACTTTATCGTAAATAGATTCGTGAATTATCACTCTTCGGGTAGAAGTACAACGTTGTCCGCAGGTTCCTACGGCTCCAAATACTGCCCCGATTACTGTATTTTTAATATCGGCATCTGGGGTTACGATAATGGCATTGTTTCCTCCTAATTCAAGAAGCGATTTTCCTAATCTTGCGGCTACGGCCTGGGCAACAATTTTCCCCATCCTAATAGAACCGGTAGCCGAAATCAAAGGCACTCGTTTATCGTTAGTCATCATTTCACCAACTTTATAATCGCCGGTAATTAATGATGAAATCCCTGCCGGAACATCATTTTCTGCAAAAACGCGGGCTGCGATGTTTTGACAGGCAACCGAAGTTAACGGAGTTTTCTCTGAACCCTTCCAAACGCAGGCATCGCCACAAACCCAGGCCAAAGCCGTGTTCCACGACCAAACTGCCACGGGAAAGTTAAAGGCCGAAATAATCCCAACCACACCTAGCGGATGGTACTGTTCGTACATTCTATGCCCGGGACGCTCAGAATGCATGGTTAAACCATGTAACTGACGGGAAAGTCCAACTGCAAAATCGCAGATATCTATCATTTCCTGAACTTCTCCCAAACCTTCCTGGTAAGATTTTCCCATTTCGTAGGAAACCAGTTTTCCCAAAGGTTCCTTTAATCTTCTTAATTCGTCATTGAATTGGCGAACCACTTCTCCACGAAGTGGTGCCGGCCAGGTGCGCCATTCTTTAAATCCTGCTTCAGCAGTGGTAATTACTTTTTCATAATCTTCTTTAGTGGTTGCTTTTACTTTTCCTATTAAAGCGCCATCAACGGGTGAATAAGATTCAATTACTTCCCCACTGCTAAAAAAATCTTTCCCGGTTGAGGTTCCATTATTGGTTTCCTGTAAACCGAGATCTTTCAAAGCCTGTTTTATTCCGAATTTTTCTGCTACTTCACTCATTAATTTGTAAATTTTATCTGTTCTTTTGTGTCTTTCCTGCTAAAATAATAAAATTTTTAAGCTATTCCGTTTCGGCTACAAAACGTTCATCTACCGGCATGACCTCCCCGCATTTATCACAGGTACGCAAGTCTTTGCTTCCGTAGAAATGTTTAAAATGCTTTAAAAAATCTTTCTCGATATCTTCCAGTGGAAAATAAACTTCATACAGTTTATGATTACAATTATCGCAAAACCATAAAAGTCCGTCTTGTCCTTCAAGTTGCACACGTTTTCGCTCTACAACAAGGCCAATAGAACCTTCTTTTCTAACCGGCGAATGTGGCACTTTTGCCGGATGTAAATACATATCTCCCGGGCCTAATTGCATCGTTCTTTTCTTACCATCTTCCTGAATATGCACTTCTATTTCACCTTCCAGCTGATAAAAAAGCTCTTCGGTCTCGTTGTAATGATAATCTTTGCGAGCATTTGGCCCGGCAACCACCATTACAATGTAGTCTTCAGATTCTTTATAAAGGTTACGGTTTCCTACCGGCGGTTTAAGTGATTTGCGGTTTTGCTCAATCCATTTATCGAGATTAAAAGGTTTATTTACTGCCATGATTTTAAAATTATATTGCTTAAAATTACAACTTAAAGCTTAGAAAAAAGGCCGATTTTCTTATCTTTTTGGCCGTCTTAACGGGCTATTCGCTTCAAGTCCTCGTCGCCTGTTGGCTCCTGTGGGCTTTTCGATACTATCCCTGGCGCAAATGCAAAAAACCTTACAAAATGCTTATCTTCGACGTAAAATCTATCTTTTATGAAAAAAATATTCCTGTTATTCAGTTTATCACTTTTTCTAGCCTGCAATTCTTCGGCTGAAAATGAAACGAATGAAAATCAAACTTCCGAAGCCGAAAAAGCCCAGGATTCCGTAGAGAATTTCGGAATTGTAATTCACGGTGGCGCCGGTACTATTCTTAAAGAGAATATGAGCGATTCCCTCGAGCAGGCATACAACGCCAAGTTGGAAGAAGCCATAAGAACCGGACACGAAATCCTAGCGAATGGAGGAACTGCCATAGAAGCCGTGCAACACACAATAAATGTAATGGAAAATTCACCACTTTTTAACGCGGGCAAAGGAGCCGTTTTTACCAATGAAGGTAAAAACGAACTCGATGCTTCAATAATGGATGGGAAAACTTTAAATGCCGGTGCAGTATCTGGCGTAACCACGGTTAAAAATCCAATAAATTTAGCCTGGGAAGTGATGGAGAATTCAGAACACGTGATGCTTTCAGGAAAAGGCGCTGAGCAGTTTGCTGAAGAACGCAGTTTGGAAATTGTAGACCCAGAATATTTCTATACCAAAAGCCGATTTAAAAGCTTAGAACGCTTAAAAGCAAGAGATTCAGAAAAAACAGAGCTGGATCACGATGGCAAAACTGCATTTGTAGATCCGTTTATCAAAGATTCAAAATTTGGTACTGTGGGTTGCGCCGCTTTGGATAAAAATGGAAACCTGGCCGCAGGAACCTCAACCGGCGGAATGACCAATAAAAAATGGGGACGTATAGGGGACGCGCCAATAATTGGGGCCGGCACTTACGCCAACAACAAAACAGCGGCGATCTCAGCGACAGGCTGGGGTGAATTTTTTATTCGTGGCGTTGTAGCTTACGATATTTCAGCACTTATGGAATATAAAGAAATGAGCCTTGCCGAAGCTGCAAAAGAAGTAATTCAAAAAAAGAATCCTGAATTGGGAGGTAGTGGAGGAATCATCGCTATAGATCATCAAGGAAATGTTTCTATGGAGTTTAACACTGCGGGAATGTACCGCGCTAAAATGAACAAAGACGGAGATCTCGAAATAGGGATTTATGAAGAAAAGTAATCCTTAATAAGTTTTACCAATTCTATATTCTGTTTAAAGGGAACTTAATGAGTTTAAGGTTCAAAGAGCTTCTGCTTTTTGAGCCTTTTTTATTGTTTAATAATTTAACAAGCAATTAAACCATTTCAGCTGACTATAGTCCTAATCCTAGCTGATTTCAGCTTTAAATTTAATTAACGAATAATTAAGTTTCGTTGGTTCGGTTTATTCGGAACTAAATATTAATTTTGCAGTTCAAATTATCGAAATGAATAAAAAACAATTGGAAGCACATAAAACCCGGCTTATAGAGAAACTCGGGGTGCAAATTGAAAAGGAACACCAACTGGCACCGGTTGCCGCAAGAATTTTCGCAACCCTAATAATGATTGGTAAAAAAGGATGCACCTTCGATCAATTGGTTACAGACCTAAAAGCCGGAAAAAGTACGGTTTCCACCCATCTTGAACATCTTCAGGCGACCAACAGGATTGAATATTATACCAAAGCCGGGGATCGCAAGCGCTATTTTATTGTAAAGCCTGATCTAATGGTGAATTATATTGATGAAATGACCGCAAAATGGGAAGCTCAAAAATGTATTCATCAGGAAGTGCTGGAATATAAAACAGAAATGAACAAACTGAATTCCGAGGAAAATTTTGACCTGGAATTTCAGAAAAGCCTGTTAACCTTTTTAGACGAAGCCACTACAGCAGTTAATAAGTTAAAGCAAAAGATCACCAATTCTTAACTACACCTTTAAGCAATGAAAAAGATAATTTATTTAAGTCTATTTATAAGTACTGCTATTTTCACTTCCTGCGCAGACAGTAAAGGTGGACAGGCACAAGAAAACCAGGCGAAAGGGCCACAGCCTTTCCCTGTTATAGAAGTACCAACCAGGACAGTTACGGGCTATACTTCCTACCCAACCAGTATTGAAGGTGTTGTAAATAGTGAAGTAAGAGCAAAGGTGCCAGGTTACATCACCGATGTGTTGATAGATGCAGGCGCTAAAGTTAAAAAGGGCCAATTGCTCTTTAAGCTTGAAACCGAATCTTTATCTGGCGATGCTGCAGCGGCGAAAGCCAATGTAAATGCAGCCAAGGTAGAAGTAGAAAAACTAAAACCTTTGGTAGAGAAAGATATTATTAGTCCTGTGCAGCTCGAAACGGCTAAAGCACAACTCGCTCAGGCCGAAGCGAATTATAATAGTATTGCAGCAAATATAGATTATGCGAATATTAAAAGTCCGATAGATGGACAAGTAGGTAATATTAATTTTAGAAACGGAGCTTTAGTCTCTCCCGGAGATCCTACTCCCCTTACCACGGTTTCTCAAACCGATGAAGTTTATGCATTCTTTTCTATGAATGAGAAAAACTTCTTAAGCTTTATGAATACTACCGAAGCCAATACAATGGAAGAAAAAATCGAGAATCTACCCGAAATAAACTTGGTATTAGCCAACGGAATGGAATTTGAAAACAAAGGAACTATTGAAACAATTTCCGGAGAAATAAATCAGCAAACCGGTACAGTAACTTTTAGGGCAAAGTTTGATAATAGCAACGGCTTGCTCCGAAATGGAAGTAGCGGAACTGTGAGAATACCTGAGGTTTATGAAGATGCGGTGATTGTTCCTACACTTTCTACTTTCGAACAACAGGGAAAGACTTTTGTATATAGGGTTAAGGATGATTCAAGCCTGGTAGCTTCATCTATAGTGATTTTAGAGGAAGTAAATAAGGTTTATGTAGTAAAAGAGGGTATAGAAAAAGGAAGTATTATTCTGGCCAAAGGCGCTAATAAGGTAAAACCCGGAACCAAAATCCAGCCACAACCTATCACATTAGATAGCATTGTAAATTCCTTCAACACAGTTTTTAAATAAAAAGCTATGCTAAAAACCTTTATAGAACGTCCTGTACTATCTACAGTTATATCTATCATAATCGTGATGTTAGGTATTTTGGGACTATCAGAATTACCGGTAACCCAATACCCCGATATTGCACCACCCACGGTACAAGTGAATGCCTCGTATGCCGGAGCCAATGCTGAAACCATACTCGAAAGTGTAATTGTTCCAATTGAAGAACAAATTAACGGGGTTGAAGGAATGACCTACCTTACCTCTAGTGCCAGTAACGATGGTAGCGCGAGTATCACGGTATTTTTTGAACAGGGCTACGATCCAGATATCGCAGCAGTAAACGTTCAAAACCGGGTTTCCAGGGCAAACGCGGTTTTGCCTGCAGAAGTGATTCGCGCCGGGGTTACTACTACAAAAAGACAGAATTCAGCTTTATTATACGCCGGTTTATACTCTACCAATCCAGATTATGACGATACTTTTATTCAGAATTATTTGAATATTAACGTAAAACCAGAATTACAGCGTATTAATGGTGTTGGGGAAGTGAATGTATTTGGAGGAAAAGACTACGCGATGAGAGTTTGGTTAGATCCCGCAAAAATGGCTAATTATGGTTTGGTTCCCAGCGATGTAACCGCCGCTATAGGAGAACAAAGTTTAGAAGCAGCTGCCGGAGCTTTAGGCCAGAATGTTGGAGAATCTTTTGAATATGTATTGAAATATAAAGGACGTTATAAAACCGCCGAGGAGTACGGAAATATTATAATTTCTGCACAGGATAATGGTCAGTTTCTAAGGGTAAAAGATGTTGGAAGTGTAGAACTGGATGCGTTCTCTTATGCTTCCCTTTCCAGATCTAAAGGACATCCGGCGATTAGTTTTGGTGTTTTTCAAACTCCGGGCTCTAATGCCCAGGAAGTTATTGAAGAAATTTATTTGAAGTTAGATGATTTAAAAGAGGATTTCCCGGAAGGTGTAGATTACATTATAAACTACGATACCAACAAATTTTTAACCGCGTCTATAGGAAAAGTAAGAACAACTTTAATTGAAGCATTCTTATTGGTATTCTTAGTAGTATTTGTATTTCTTCAGGATTTAAAATCTACTTTAATTCCAGCAATCGCCGTTCCGGTTTCTATTATTGGAACATTTTTCTTCCTGGGGATTTTAGGATACTCGGTTAACCTGCTTACTTTATTTGCGTTGGTACTAGCCATTGGTATTGTGGTAGATGATGCCATTGTAGTAGTTGAAGCAGTCCACGCAAAGCTGGAAGACGGTGCCGAAAGTGCTAAGAAAGCTTCGGTTTCAGCGATGAGTGAAATAGCAGGAGCTATTGTTTCAATCACGCTGGTAATGGCAGCGGTTTTTATTCCTATTACCTTTATCCAGGGGCCTTCTGGGGTATTTTACGAACAATTTGGTGTAACCCTAATTATTGCAATATTAATTTCAGCAGTAAATGCGTTAACGCTTAGTCCTGCATTATGTGCGCTTTTTTTAAAACCGCATTCAGAAAAAGAAAAAAAGAAAAATCTCTTACAACGATTTTACACAGCCTTTAATACCGCATTTAAAGCGACGACCAGAAAATACACGACCTCGCTTGGCTTTTTAGTGAAGCACAAATGGATTACTTTCTTAATCCTGGCACTTGCTACGGCAGGCATTTTCTGGGCAGATAATTCTATTCCTAAAGGTTTTGTACCCACAGAAGATCGTGGGGTAATTTTTGTAAATGTCGAACTTCCTCCGGGTTCTTCCTTAGATCGCTCCTACCAGGTTTCTCAAACCCTTTACGATCAAATGGAAACTATAGAAGGGGTACGAACCGCGACAGTTATTGCAGGCCGTAATTTTTTCTCCGGATCAGGTAGTTCTTACGCTATGGGCTTTATAATACTTGAAAACTGGGAAGACAGGGAAACAGAAGAAACTTCGATAGACGGGATAATAGCCCAATTAAATGAAAAAGCTGTTACAGTTAGTGACGCTGAAATTATCTATTTTACACCTTCCAGTGTTCCCGGTTTTGGTAGTGCAGATGGTTTTGAGATGCAGTTAATAGATCGTACTTCAGGCCAACTAAAAGACTTAGATGAAACTGCATCTAACTTCGTAGGAAGTCTAATGCAAAGACCTGAAATCGCATTTGCTTCTAATCCTTTCAGTACAAATTATCCACAATTGCAAATGAATATAGACGTGCCAAAGGCCAAAGAAGCCGGAGTTGGTATTAGCGATATTTTAAGCACTTTGCAAGGTTATGTTGGAGGTATTTATACAGCAAACTTTAGCCGATTTGGGAAACAATTTAGGGTTTTCGTTCAGGCATTGCCGGAAGATCGTATAAATGAAGAAAGTTTAAACAGCATGTTTCTTAAAACTCCCAGCGGTGAAATGGCGCCTGTTTCTCAATTCGTAACCTTAGAGAGAATTTATGGCCCTCAAACAGTAACCCGTTTTAACCTCTTTAACGCGGTAACACTCACAGGTTCCTCAGCACCGGGTTATAGCTCAGGTGATGCAATTAACGCGATTGAGCAGGTTGCAACACAAGACTTACCTAATGAATACGATATTGCTTTCTCAGGCCTTACCAGAGAAGAAATCGCTTCCTCTGGGCAGGCAGGAATAATATTCCTCTTAAGTATTGTATTTGTTTACTTTTTACTGGCAGCACAGTACGAAAGTTACCTTTTACCGTTTTCAGTAATTCTTTCATTGCCAATTGGGGTTGCAGGAGCTTATTTCACAACCTGGCTGGCTGGTTTACAGAACAACATCTACTTCCAGATAGCCTTAATTATGTTAATTGGATTATTGGCGAAAAATGCCATTCTTATCGTTGAGTTCGCCATTCAAAGGCGTAGAGAAGGTATGCCTTTAACCGAGGCGGCCATAAATGGTGCCAGGGTAAGATTACGACCCATTTTAATGACCTCCTTTGCCTTCATTTTAGGTTTAACTCCGCTGGTACTCGCCACTGGCGTTGGGGCCCAGGGAAATAGGTCTATTGGTACCGGAGCTGTTGGCGGATTGTTAATTGGAACCGTAGTAGGGGTTTTTGTTATTCCTATTCTGTATATCATTTTCCAGTGGTTACAGGAAAAGATAACCGGTACTCCTGAAGCTGCAAAAACAGAAAACAAATCAATTTCTGAAAAAGAATAAAATGAGAAAGAATAGTATATATAAATTTTTGCTGGCTGGAACTTTACCATTTTTACTGGTTTCCTGCTTTGCTGCAAAAGAATACGAACGTCCTGAAATAGAAGAAGTTTCTGAAGAATTGTATAGAACAGATAATCTTCCGCAGGATTCTTTAAATATGGCTGCAATTTCCTGGACCGAAATTTTTAACGATCCTATTCTGAAAAACCATATTGCAGAAGGCCTGGAAAACAATATAGATATAAGGATTGCCATCCAGCAAATGCTGGCGGCCGAAGCCTATGCGAAACAAGGTAGAGCCAGTTATTTCCCCACTCTTAGCGCAGGACCTGGGATTACTCACCAAATTCTTTCTCCAAACAGTCAGTTCGGTTCTTTCTTTGACGGGAGCATCACTCAATATGATATAACCGGAAACCTATCCTGGGAAGCCGATATCTGGGGAAAAATTAGAAGTAATGACCGGGCTTTTACCGCGGCTTACCTACAAAGTGAAGCTGCGCATAAGGCAGTTAAATCCCAGCTTATTGCTAACATTGCCAATAATTATTACCAGTTACTTAGCCTTGATGAGCAACTTAGAATTGCTGAAGAAACGGTAGAAACCAGGAAAAGCAGCCTTGAAACTACAGAAGCTTTAAAACAGGCGGGAAATGTTACCGAAGTTGGGGTGCAGCAAACCAAAGCCCAGTTACACACGGCCGAAGCATTGGTGGTTCAGCTTAAAAATCAAATACGTTTGCTGGAGAATTCATTTTCTATATTGCTTGGGGAAGGACCTCAACAAATAGAAAGAACCGATCTTTCGGAACAGAATATTATAACGTCGCTTAACACCGGGGTGCCTTTTCAATTGTTAAGAAACAGGCCAGATGTGATTGCAGCCGAATACGGGCTTATAAACGCTTTTGAACTTACCAATGCTGCAAGGGCCGATTTTTATCCGTCGCTTACCTTAACCGCTGCAAGTGGTCTGCAGAGTTTGGAGTTGGATAAATTATTAAATGTAAATTCCCTTTTTGCCAATTTTGGTGCTTCTCTATTACAACCTGTTTTCAACAAAAGACAAATAAGGACGCAATATGAGGTTTCGCAGGCGCAACAGGAAGAAGCCCTACTAAACTTTAAACAGGCTATTTTGATAGCCGGCAGGGAGGTTTCAGATGCGCTTTCCAACTATGAGGCGAGTACAGAACGTATTGAAATTCTTGAAAATGAATATGAGGCCTACAATAAGGCATCAGGTTATTCAGAAGAATTGCTTAATAATGGTTTAATAAATTATCTGGAGGTTTTAACCGCAAGGGAGAACGCTCTAAATTCTCAGCTTAACCTGATTAATGCTGAATACAATAAATTAAATTCCATTGTAAATCTTTATAAAGCCCTTGGAGGCGGCTGGCAATAATTTTTGTTGAATTTGTTCTGTTAATTGTTGAAGAAACAGCCCCGCAATTATTTCGGGGCTGTTTTTTTGTTGCTAATTGGATTTATTTTCGACTAAACCTGGAAATTCAGTAACTTTAAGAAAGTATAAAATTATTCAATTATGAAAAGCAATTTCAGTGAAATTATAAAAGATGAAAAACCAGTTTTAGTCGATTTTTATGCAGATTGGTGCGGACCGTGCAAAACGCTGGCGCCAATTCTAAAAGACGTAAAAGCAGAATTAGGCGACGGAGTCAAAATCGTAAAGATAGATGTAGATAAAAACCAGGAATTGGCAGGAAAATACCAGGTGCGCGGAGTACCTACCATGATGCTATTTAAAAACGGGCAACAACTTTGGAGACAATCGGGCGTTTTACAGAAAGCGGAGATTATAGATATTATCAATTCTAATTCATAAAAAATACAAAGGAAAAAAATTTCAATCTATTCGTCATTGAGAAGTAGGCACGACTGAAGGAATCTGTTGAATTTAAACTTACTTCGCTACAACATTACATTTCCTACAACAGATTGCTTCACCCTAAAAAGGGTTCGCAGTTAACGTAGCGAACATAGTTTATTTTTTTTTTCAGATAAATTCTTTGGTCTCTCAAAGGTTTTCAAGATCCTGGACCTTGAAATCTTCTATGGACCAGCCTGCAAGTTCTGCGCCGGCATGATAAGCACTTTCTATAAAATCCAGCAAAGCCTGCCTCGGATTTTCCTCTTCCCTTAGATTTGCGTAAGTAAGAATAGCAATTGGACTTCCGTTACTCATTTCCCAGCTTGCAGAAGCCGGTCGTAATTCTTCGTTTTCAATACCTTCGGGATTAGGAAAAGTATAGGAATAAAATGCAGGTTCCTGCACCTTATCATCTCCTGGCCAAAAGCCAAAACTTATACATTCGTGGCTATAAGCATCTTTATCTGAAATTCTTGCTTCAGCGGGCATTTTTGGTGCTTTTTTCCCGGAAAACCTTGTCACAGCTATATCCATAGAATGCCAGTATAAATGAACAAGAGAGGTTTTTCCGCAGAATCGTCCGCTAAATTCTTTAAAAACACTGTCTATCCATAATAAACCTTTCCATAGCTTTTCAACATAAGATTCATCATAATGATGATATTCTGAAATTGCTGAAAATTCATTTTCAATTCCAAGATCATAAGGTTTCTCAACAATTTTCACCCAGATGTTCAACTCTTTTAAAATCGTAAAAACTTGAGTATAAAACTCCGCTACGCATAAACCATTTTCAAGTTTTAAGGTTTCAAAACCACCTTCGCTGGTTTGTATATCCAATTGATGTTTACTTACATTAAAAGTTATAGAAAAACTGCTAAATCCATTGTTATAGGGAATCGGCCCGGTGCTGAATCCCATTTCTGTGATATAATGGGTGACATACCACCAGTGATTTTTTCGGGGTGTAAGTTTTAACCTGATTTTACCCACAATTTGCAGGAAGAGATGAAGCGTGAGTTTCTCCTTTTCGAAGCTCACATATTTCAAATCTGGAAGTGAAGAAGTTTTCATGATAATACGCTTAAAAATTAGGCAAGCACTTCTTGAAATTCTGGGTTTTTTTCTATTACATTTTTAGCAAAAGGACAGAGCGGAATTACTTTTAATTTATTCTCTTTAGCAAAATCTACTGCAGATTCAACCATCTTTTTACCAACACCTTCGCCTTTAAAATTTGAATCAACTTCCGTATGGTCTATTATAAATTTTCTTGTTCCGGCCCAGGTATAAGTCATCTTCCCAGCTTGTTTTTGGTCTTTTAAAGCCTGGAAAAAGCCTTTTCTTCCTTCATCATTTTGTTCAATCTTCATAATTCACTTCTTTAAAATTACTCGTATCCTTCAGGCTTAATTAAGCTTTCCTCCTTTTGCGGTCCACCAGGGATGAACTTCAACTTTTAACCTGCCAGATTTCACCATAGGATCCTGGTTTGCCAAACTATCGGCTTCTTCCCGGGTTGCTGTATTATAAACTGCGATTCCGCGAATTTCTCCGTCACTACCAAATGGACCAATTAAACTGGCATAACCTTCTTCGGCCATTCTGGTTAAATAGGCCAGGTGCTCTTTTTGCAATCTGGCGGCTTCGGTAGAATCCTGACTTCGGTTTTCGCCTCTTTTCAGAAAAACCATATAATACTGCTGCATCAAATAAGTGGTATCGCCTTCTTCATATCTAAAGGTTTGATAGCCTTTTTGTTTTAAATCCTTCTCCACGGAATCTATATTTATCTTGGGCTTCTTTGCGACAACTTCTTCGGGGCCTGGAATTCCGCGCTCCTGTTGCGGAATATCATTACAGGAAACTATTAGGAATGGAAAAACGAGTATATAAATTAATTTTTTCATCTTAAAGCTTTACCAGTTCTTATAAGGTCTTTTACTTAATTGTGAATTATAATATTTTATTTCACCGGTAACTTCCTTCCCCAGCCATTCAGGCTTTTGAAAGGTATCGGTTTCCGTATTCAGTTCGATTTCCGCAACAGTTAAGCCTTCATTTTCATCGTAAAATTCGTCAATTTCAAAAACAAAATCACCTGTTTCCACTAAATACCGGGTTTTCTCTATAACCCCGGGTTCACAAAGTTCAAAAAGGGCTTCAGCTTCATTTTTATCGATTTCCTTTTCCCATTCAAATCGGGTAAGTCCGTTTTTAGAAGATTTTCCTTTAATGGTTAAAAATGCTTTCTCGCCTGTAATTCTTAATCGCACCGTTCTTTGAGGATCGGTATTTAAAAACCCCTGTTTTATATGAAAATTCTTAAATGATTCCTTTTTGAAATCGTCTGAAACCACAAGGTATTTACGTTCAATTTCCCGCATCTAATTATTGTGTGCTATATTTTTAATTTCATCTGAGGGAATTCTTTGCACATCTAATTCAGGCGTATTGGCAATAGCTACCATCGCTTTAGCAATACTTTCAGCTGAAATAGATTTGTATTTTCGCATAGTTCCCAGGAAAAAAGGATTGATAAAGCTGAGCATTACTTTTCCTATTTTTTCAAAACTTCGGCTTTCCTTCCGCTCGCCGGTAATAAGAGAAGGCTGCAGAATGTAAGTGTGCTTAATTTCCTCCTCCAAAACTTCCTTTTCCATTTTCCCTTTAGTGCGGTTATAAAACACCCGACTTTTAGGATTGGCGCCAAGCGCAGAAACCACCAGAAAAGTATCTATGTTGTTTTCTTTGCAAAGTTTGGCAGCCGTAATAGGAATCCCGCGATCTATTTTGGTGTAGGTGTCATGATCTGGGGTTTTCTTTTTTGTGGTACCCACACAACAAAAAACCTCATCGGCGGTAAATTTTTCTTTATGTTCCTCCAGTTTAAAAAGATCTATTAAATGTTCCTCGATTTTTGGATTGTCTATTTCTACTGAATTCCTCGAGAAAAGTTTAATCTTTTCATACCTATCATCCTCAAGTAATTGCTGAAGTAATATCCCCCCGGTAAGGCCGGTAGCCCCTAAAATTATTGCTGTTTTTGGCATATATTATTTTTTTGACGGTTAATAATTGCTTGAATAAACAATATTAGCTTTCAGTAAAGAATATAAACAAAATATGCCGTCCAGGTCTATGCCCTAACGAAATTTTAAGAAAGCTTGCTTCATTAAGAAATACGAAACCAATACTTCTTTCTTTAACTTTGTAAAGTGATCGAAGAACTTCCAATTCGTAAAATTATCCATATTGATATGGATGCGTTCTATGCCTCGGTAGAGCAACTGGACAATCCCGACTTGCGCGGTAAGGCAATTGCTGTGGGAGGAAGTTCACAAAGAGGGGTAGTTAGTGCCGCCAGCTACGAAGCTCGTAAATTTGGCGTTAAAAGCGCTATGAGTAGCGTGATTGCAAAGCGAAATTGCCCCCAGCTTATTTTTGTAAAACCTCGCTTTGAACGTTACCACGAATTCTCACAACGCATTAGGGAAATTTTCCTGGAGTACACCGATCTTGTGGAGCCGCTTTCTTTGGATGAAGCTTATCTTGATGTAACCGAAAATAAAAAAGGTAATCCCAGCGCGAGTCTTATAGCGAAGGAAATCAGGGAGAAAATTAAAGAGAAAACTGGATTAAATGCTTCCGCGGGGATTTCTATCAATAAATTTATCGCCAAGATTGCCAGCGATTTTAATAAACCCAACGGGCAAAAAACGGTAAATCCCGAAGAAGTTGAAGAGTTTTTGGAAGTTCTGGACATCAGGAAATTTCACGGCGTGGGAAAAGTGACCGCCGAAAAAATGTATATGCTGGGCATTTTTACCGGAAAAGATCTTAAACAAAAATCGCAGGAATATTTAACAGAAAAATTCGGAAAAAGTGGTGCGCATTATTTTAATGTGGTTCGCGGCATTCACCTTAGCGAAGTAAAACCAAACAGAATACGAAAATCACTTGGTGCCGAACGCACCTTTAATGAAAATATCTCTTCGGAAATTTTTATGCTGGAAAGGCTGGAAAATATTGCTGAAGAAATAGAACACCGACTTAAAAAAAGTAAAGTCGCCGGAAAAACCGTGACCCTCAAGATAAAATACAGCGATTTCACCTTGCAAACCCGCAGTAAAACCATCTCTTTTTTTATTTCCAGCAAGGAGCTGATTTTGGAGAACGCCAAAGAATTATTATACCAGGAAAAAATGAAAAATTCAGTGCGTCTTTTGGGCATTTCCCTTTCAAACTTAAATACCGAGAAAAACGAGAAGAAATCTTCAGAAGAAAAGAAAATTGAAGTCCAGCTAAAGTTTGAGTTTTAGAAACAAAAAAGCCCCGAATACCATGCATTCGCGGCTTTTTTGTTTCTAAATTATTTCAATTATTCTATTTCAGAAACCCTTAAGGTATTTACCATTCCTTTTTCACCAATTGGCATCGCTGCAAGGTTAATGGTATAATCGCCGATTTCAACGAATGCTTTCTCTTTTGCGATCCGGTTTATATCATCGATAGTTTCATCTGTACTTACAAATTTATCGTAATGGAAAGCTTTTACACCCCACAATAGACTAAGCTGGCATAAAATTCTGTTATTAGATGTAAATACTAAAATATGTGCTTCAGGTCTCCAGGCAGAAATCTGGAAAGCGGTATAACCACTATTGGTTAGTGTACAAATAGCTTTAGCCTTAATTTCGTTGGCCATATGCGCCGCGTGGTAACAAACAGATTTAGTTATATAACGTTTGGTGCGCACATGTGGCGGGTCGTGAGGAACTTTAATCAAAGGAGAGTTCTCTACTGTAGCCAGAATTTGAGCCATTTTCTGAATAACCTGCACCGGGTATTGTCCTACTGAAGTTTCTCCACTAAGCATTACGGCATCGGCACCATCCATAACAGAGTTGGCCACATCGTTAACCTCAGCTCTGGTAGGCGTAAGGCTGGTGATCATGGTCTCCATCATTTGTGTGGCGATAATTACCGGAATTCTTGCTTTTTTAGCAGTAAGCACCAGTTTCTTTTGAATAAGCGGAACTTCGTGGGCAGGAATTTCTACCCCTAAATCTCCCCGCGCAACCATTAAGCCGTCGCAATAAGCCACGATCTTATCGATATTCGCTACACCTTCCGGCTTCTCAATTTTAGCAATGATCGGAATTTTATAATCGCTGTGCTTCTTAATTAGATCCTGAAGTTCTTTTAAATCTTCAGCGTGACGCACAAAAGATAGTGCCATCCAGTCTACCTGCATTTCGCAAGCAAAAATCGCATCTTCTACATCTTTTTCTGTTAAAGCAGGAAGAGAAATATTGGTATTCGGAAGATTTACTCCCTTTTTAGATTTTAAAGGTCCACCCTGGATAACCCGGGTTCTAACTTCATCTTTTTTATTTGAACTTATTACTTCAAACATAAGCTTTCCGTCGTCTAAAAGAATACGCTCTCCCGCAGAAACATCCTGTGGAAAAGTATCGTAATTCATATAAACACGCTCAGCAGTTCCTTTAAATTCCTTTCCGGTGGCGAAAACAATTTCATCACCTTCAGAAACTACAACCTCGTCTTTCATTACTCCTACACGCAGTTTAGGGCCTTGTAAATCACCAAGGATTGCGGCATTGTAACCTTTTTCCTTGTTTAAATCCCTAATCATTTTAATGCGTTCTCTTACATCATCATAATTAGCATGTGAGAAGTTAACTCTAAACACGTTTACTCCGGCCTGGAGCATTTTATCTAAGGTTTCTTTGGAACTAGTTGCCGGACCGAGGGTAGCAACTATTTTAGTTTTCTTATTTGTTGGCATTATTCAAAAATTAAATTTTGTTTGGATTTTAATAAATCTGTGTCAATTTTATAAACTGCTCTAATTTGTGGTATTTGGCTTATAGCATTAACAAGTAAATTGAGGTCTCTTTGACTTAGTTCCTCGTCTATTTTGAGAAAGAAATCCACCTTTTTATAATCAGGAACCAGGTTTACCTGCAAAGGTCTAACTTCTTCTTCTTCAAATAAAGAACCCGAACTTAATATCTTCTTCGGTTCTCCTTTAAACTTGTTAGCAACCAGGTGATAAGACCTGAAATTTGCCGGATCTTTAAAGGAATAATGAGCGTAGTATGCTTCTACCGATTTGTGATTGAAGTCTATATCTCTACGTTCTCTTTTTAATTGAAGCTTAAGATACTTATTTAATAGATAAGCCATCTTGTATTCTTCTAAATCACTATAAAGCGCTATTAAGCCGAATTCATCTTCCTCAACATCCTCAAGCAGCATTTTATGCGATTGCATAACTTTTAATTTAAGGCTAAAGATAAGATAAGATTGAGAAAAATGAAGCTTTATACCCTCAAAACTTCATATTTATCTACGAAAACGTTATAGTTTGCGCTAATTTCACAATTTTAAGTGATTTTATTTTGAAGTGCATAAAAGGCTCTTTTTGCGGTTTTTTCTTCCGCCTTCTTTTTCGAGGTTGCCCGCGCCTTAGCCACCACCTTGTCGTCTAAGCGTAATTTTACGGCAAAATGTTTCACCTCGTCATTTCCGGTATCTTCATAAACCTCAAAATCGAATTCCCGTTTTTCTTTTTGACACCATTCTATAAAAAGGCTCTTATAACTTATTACCTGCCCTTCTAATTGCTCTATATCTACATAAGGATCTATTACCCTTTCATAAATAAAGCGTTTGCAATATTTATAGCCCCTGTCAAGATAAATCGCACCTATGAGCGCTTCAAATAAATTGCCGTGAATATTAGCTCCAAATTGATCTTTCGGAATATTGGTTTGTACGTGATCTATAAGATCAAGGTCTTTCCCGAGTTCATTTAGATGTTTTCGGCTAACTACTTTAGAACGCATTTTGGTAAGATAACCTTCATTACCGCCGGGGACTGCTTTAAAAAGATGGGAAGCGATTACAGCGCTTAGCATTGCGTCTCCCAAAAACTCCAGTCGCTCAAAACTTATAGCATTACCTTTTTCATCTTTTATATTTAAGGAACGATGTGTAAAGGCTTTACGATAGTGTAGAATATTTTTGGGTTTAAACCCCAGCATTTTGTATAAAACCGAAAAAAAATTCCCGCCTTTGTCAGAACGGGAATTTAATATATTTCGAAGAACGCCCATAATACAATAGGTTATTCTTCAAACTTTTTAAATAACACACAGGCGTTATGCCCTCCAAACCCAAACGTGTTGCTCATTACCACCTTTACATCACGTTTTTGAGCTTTGTTTAGCGTAAGGTTCAAATCTGGATCAATGTTCTCGTCTTTGTGCTCGTGGTTGATAGTAGGTGGTACTATTCCATGTTTCATAGACAAAATTGCCGAAATTGCCTCTACGGCACCAGCGGCACCAAGCAAATGCCCGGTCATTGATTTTGTTGAATTGATGTTCATTGTTTTGGCATGATTTCCAAAAACTTTGCTTATCGCTTTCAGTTCGGCTACATCACCTAATGGAGTAGAAGTTCCGTGCGTGTTTATGGCGTCTACGTCTTCGGGTTTCATTTCTGCATTTCTAAGACAGTTTTCCATAACTGCAACAACTCCGTTACCTTCAGGATGGGGCGCGGTCATATGGTAAGCATCAGAAGATAAACCTCCTCCAAGAACTTCAGCATAAATTTTAGCTCCCCTGGCTTTGGCGTGCTCATATTCTTCAAGAATAAGTGTTCCAGCGCCTTCTCCTAATACAAATCCGTCCCGTGTAGAATCAAAAGGTCTTGAAGCTGTTTCGGGATTATCGTTTTGTGTAGAAAGGGCATGCATAGCATTAAAGCCACCCATACCGGCCATAGTTACCGCGGCTTCAGAACCTCCGGAAACAATAATATCACTGTGTCCCAGCCTTATATTATTCAATGCATCTATCATAGCGTTTGCCGCAGATGCACAGGCTGAAACCGTAGTGTAATTTGCTCCCATAAACCCATGACGAATGGAGATATTACCCGGAGCAATATCTGCAATCATCTTAGGAATAAAAAAAGGATTAAACCTTGGTGTACCATCTCCCGTCGCGAAGTTTATAACTTCGTTTTGAAAAGTTTCCAATCCGCCAATTCCGGCCCCCCATATCACACCAACACGGTACTTGTCTACAGTATCCAGATTGATGCCGGAATCTTTTATCGCTTCATCCGAAGCGACAATGGCATATTGGGCGAACCTATCCAGCCTTCTTACTTCCTTTCGGTCAAAGAAATCCAGCGGGTCAAAATTTTTGAGTTCACAAGCGAATTTGGTTTTGAATTTTTCAGTATCGAAATAGGTAATAGGTGCACCACCACTTTTTCCGGCTACCAAAGCCTCCCAATATTCTTCAATATTGTTACCAATGGGGGTTAGGGCTCCCAGGCCCGTTACTACAACTCGCTTTAACTCCATATGGTCTATACTCTTTTTATTTTTTTGCGTCTTCAATATAAGAAATTGCCTGACCTACTGTGGCAATGTTCTCAGCCTGGTCATCAGGAATCTGGATGTCGAATTCTTTTTCGAATTCCATGATCAATTCCACAGTGTCCAATGAATCAGCACCCAGGTCATTTGTGAAGCTCGCTTCGTTAACAACCTCGTTCTCGTCAACACCTAACTTGTCAACGATAATCGCTTTTACTCTTGATGCAATGTCTGACATAATACTTTTATTTTAATTTTGATTAGGTGGCAAAAATAAAAAACTTTATTTTAAAACCGATTTTTACTTTAAAAATGTGGTTGTAATTTACATAAATTTCATTGAAAGGGCTTAATTTTACATTCTAATAATTGTTAACAAGCTTATTTTGAGCAATCCAGCACATATCAAAGAAAAAAAAATAGTTGTCTTTGCCTCCGGCTCAGGAACCAATGCTGAAAATATCATAAAATATTTCCAAAAGTCGCCCAATGCCAGTGTGGTAGCGGTGTTCTCCAATAAAAGATCGGCAAAAGTACTAAAAAGAGCACATGATTTAAATGTTAAAGCCCTTCATTTTGATCGTGATGCACTCTATAATAGTTACGATGTTCTGCATATTTTGAACGATATAAATCCTGATTTAATCGTTTTAGCAGGATTTATGTGGATGTTTCCAAAAGACATCCTAAAAAAGTTTCCTAATAAGATTGTAAACATTCATCCGGCACTACTTCCAAAATATGGAGGAAAAGGAATGTACGGTATGAATGTTCACAAAGCCATTATTCAGAATAAAGAAAAAGAAAGCGGCATCAGTATTCATTATGTAAATGAAAATTATGATGAAGGGGAAGTGATCTTTCAGGCAAAAATAGAAATTTCAGAAGAAGATACGCCTGAAACGCTCGCCCAAAAGATTCATAAACTGGAATACAAACACTTCCCGGAAATTATTCAGGAATTACTTCAAAAGAAATCGCAGTAGTGCAAACAGTCCAGGTACACATTTATACCGATGGTGCCGCGAGAGGAAATCCCGGCCCGGGTGGTTACGGAATTGTGATGGAATGGGTAGGAAAAGCTTACCGCAAAGAATTTGCAAAGGGTTTTAAACATACCACCAACAACAGGATGGAATTGCTGGCTGTAATTGACGCTCTAAAAAAGCTGAAAAAGCCCGGTGTTGCTGCTATTGTTTTTACCGACTCAAAATATGTAGCTGATGCGGTAAACAAAAAATGGGTCTTTGGTTGGGAAAAGAAAAATTTTAAAGACCGTAAAAATTCCGATCTCTGGATAGAATTTCTGAAAGAATTTCGCAAACATAATGTAAGTTTTAAGTGGATAAAAGGACATAATGACCATCCGCAAAACGAACGCTGCGACGCTTTAGCGGTAGCTGCCTCAAAAGAAAAAAGGCTTTTAATAGATGAAGGTTTTCAGCAAAGTTAAAACGAACCTCCTATTTTGATTGAGCCCTTGAAAAACAAACTGTATATTTGCAGCACATTTTTTAAATCAAATTATGAGTAAATTACTGATTGTAGGCACTGTAGCCTTTGATGCTATTGAAACCCCGTTCGGGAAAACCGATAAAATTCTTGGAGGTGCAGGAACCTATATTGGGCTTTCAGCCTCACAATTTAATGTAGATAGCGCGGTGGTATCTATTGTTGGAGATGATTTTCCACAAAAATACCTGGACCTGCTTACTAAAAACAATATAAATATTGATGGAATTGAAGTGGTTCCCGGCGGAAAAACTTTCTTTTGGAGCGGTCGTTACCATAACGATTTAAATTCCAGAGATACTTTAGATACACAATTAAATGTACTCGCCGATTTTAATCCAGTAGTACCAAATGCTTATAAAGATTCTGAAATTGTGATGTTGGGCAACCTGCATCCACTTGTTCAGCTTAGCGTTTTAGAACAAATTGAATCTCCAAAACTGGCAATCCTGGACACGATGAATTTCTGGATGGATAATGCCCTGGAAGATTTAAAGAAAGTGATAAGCAAAGTAGATGTGATTACGATTAACGATGAAGAAGCCAGACAACTTTCAGGCGAATATTCTTTGGCAAAAGCTGCTAAAAAGATCGCTACTATGGGTCCAAAATATGTAGTGATTAAAAAAGGAGAGCACGGTGCTTTATTATTTCACGAAGAGCAGGTGTTTTTTGCTCCCGCCCTTCCACTGGAAGAAGTTTTTGATCCAACCGGCGCCGGAGATACATTTGCAGGAGGTTTTGCAGGTTATCTCGCCAAAACCGGAGACATTAGCTTTGAGAATATGAAAAACGCCATTATTTACGGCTCCAATCTCGCATCTTTTTGCGTAGAAAAATTTGGTACCGAAAGAATGCAGGAACTTTCAGCCGATGAAGTTGATTCTCGCCTCGAAGAGTTTAAGAAATTAACTCAATTTGAAATAGCATTAACCTAAACCTATGCCCTGATTATTCAGGGCATTTTTTATATAAAGCCGGAATAAAATCCGCTAAGCATTTACTATGAGTGACGCCCTAAAACACGAATGTGGAATTGCACAAATACGCTTGTTAAAACCCCTGGAATACTATAAAGAAAAATATGGTACTGCCTTTTATGGGATTAACAAGATGTATTTAATGATGGAAAAACAGCATAACCGCGGCCAAGATGGTGCCGGTTTTGCCAACATCAAATTGAGTACCGCTCCAGGAGATCGTTATATAAGTCGAATTAGATCGAATGCGGCACAGCCCATTCAGGATATTTTCGAGCAGATTAACGGCAGGATCAACGAGGAAATTAAAGCTAACCCTGAGTACGCCGAAAATGTTTCCCTGCAAAAGAAACACATCCCTTATGTAGGGGAAGTTTATCTTGGTCACGTTCGTTACGGAACTTTCGGGAAAAACAGTATAGAAAATGTACATCCATTTCTTCGGCAAAATAACTGGATGCACCGTAACCTGATTGTTGCGGGAAATTTTAATATGACTAATGTTAACCAGCTTTTTAACAACCTGGTAGAATTAGGACAGCATCCAAAAGAAAAGGCCGATACCGTTACGGTTATGGAAAAAATTGGTCATTTCCTGGATTCAGAAGTAGAAAAACTTTATAAAAAATTAAAAAAGCAAGGTTTCTCAAAAGTTTCAGCATCCCCTATTATTGCTGAAAAATTAAACGTTGCCAAAATACTTAGGAAATCCTCTAAAAACTGGGATGGTGGTTACGCTATGGCCGGTTTACTTGGGCACGGTGATTCTTTTGTTTTACGTGATCCGGCGGGAATTCGCCCTGCTTATTATTATAAAGATGACGAAGTTGTAGTAGTTGCCTCAGAAAGGCCGGTAATTCAAACCGCATTCAATGTAGATTTTGATGATGTACACGAACTACCGCCGGGACACGCTATTATTACCAAAAAAAGCGGCGAGGTTAACATCAAACAAATTCTTGAACCTTTAGAGCGAAAAGCCTGTTCTTTTGAGCGTATTTATTTTTCCCGCGGAAGCGATGCCGAGATCTATAAAGAACGTAAGATGCTTGGGCGTTTATTGATGCCTGAAGTATTAAAATCTATAGACCACGATACTATAAATACAGTTTTCTCTTTTATTCCGAATACTGCGGAAACAAGTTTCTACGGAATGGTTGAAGCAGCACAGGATGAATTGAACAAACAGAAGAACGATGCTATCCTTGCCGAAAAGGAAACATTAACTGATGCGCGACTTCAGGAAATATTAGCACACCGCCTACGTACCGAAAAAATTGCGATTAAAGACGTTAAGCTTAGAACTTTTATTACTGAAGATAGCAGCCGGGACGATCTTGTAGCTCACGTTTACGATGTGACTTACGGCGTGGTAAAGCCGGAAGACAGCCTGGTAATTATAGATGACAGCATTGTTAGGGGAACCACTTTAAAGAAGAGTATTATTAAAATGATGGACAGGTTAAACCCAAAACAAATTGTAGTAGTCTCTTCGGCTCCGCAAATTCGCTATCCAGATTGTTACGGAATAGATATGGCACGACTGGAAGATCTTGTTGCTTTTAGAGCAGCCCTGGAACTTTTACAGGAAAACAAACAATACGATATGGTAGAGAAAGTTTACGAAAAATGTAAACTACAGGTAGATCTTGCCGATGTAGAGGTTAAGAACTTCGTAAAGGAAATCTACGAGCCTTTTACCGATGAGCAAATTTCTGATAAAATTTCAGAATTACTTTGTGATACCGATGTAAGAGCAGATGTGAAAGTAATTTACCAAACAGTAGATAATTTACATAAAGCCTGCCCTAAAAACCTGGGCGACTGGTATTTTACAGGGAATTATCCAACCTTTGGAGGTAATAGAGTAGTGAATAGGGCTTTTATTAATTTCTACGAAGGAACCGCAGGAAGAGCCTATTAGTGCATTTAAACAAATTTTCCTGCCTTTCGTCTAAAATGATTTTTTGCAGGAATAAGTTTATATACTTTAGCAGAACCATAAACATAAGTAGGTTAAGTTCATGGTAGATTTGGGGCAAAAAAAGGTGGATCTAAAAATCCGCCTTTTTTTATTTGTACCCGAATTATAAATTTTCCCATTATAACAATACCGTAGTGAACTGACATGAAAATTCAGTCTTTCTTACATTAAATTTTGATATTCAATACTTTAACAGATAAATACGTCTTTGATCTTTATTGATCTTATTCAGCCTCCTAACTTATTTAAGTAAAGATTTCAAAGCCACAGAAAACATCATTTTCTTACATTTATTTTTGATTTTCAATGATTTAACTAATAAATATGCCGTTGATCTAAAAAAGTTGCGAGCAAGATTTATTCAGTATACTTTAGAATCACCATAACATAAGTAGGTTAAGTTCATGGTAGATTTGGGGCAAAAAAAGGTGGATCTAAAAATCCACCTTTTTTTATTCTAAACATTCTGGCACGAAAAAGACCGCTCTAAAGGCGGTCTTTTAATATATTAAGAAATACTAATTATATTATTTCTGCTTCGCATATCTGCTTCCTACTTCTTTCCAGTCAATTACATTAAAGAAAGCTTCAATGTAATCTGGACGACGGTTTTGGTAATTTAGGTAATATGCGTGTTCCCAAACATCTAAACCTAAAACTGGAGTTCCATCACAACCGATTCCCGGCATTAAAGGGTTGTCCTGATTTGCAGTAGAGCAAATCTCTACTTTTCCACCTTCCTGAACACAAAGCCAGGCCCATCCGGAACCAAACTGTCCAGCAGCCGCTTTAGAAAATTCATCTTTAAAAGCTTCAAAAGATCCAAATGCGGTATCTATTGCTTTCGCAAGTTCACCTTCTGGTTTTCCGCCACCATCTGGAGACATAATTTCCCAAAATAATCTGTGGTTATAAAATCCACCTCCGTTATTTCTTACGGCTGTGTTAGATTTATCAAGATTTTCAAGGATATTCTCTATGGTTTTTCCTTCCAGATCAGTACCTTCAATTGCAGCGTTCAATTTTTTAGTATAACCTGCGTGATGTTTTCCATGGTGTATTTCCATGGTTTTTGCATCTATATGTGGTTCTAATGCATCAAATGCATATTTTAACTTTGGTAACTCAAAAGCCATTTGTATATAATATTTTAGTGATTAGTAATAAATTCACTCAAATTTAGGTATTAAGCTATTTAATAGAAACATTTTAGTGTTATAAAATACTTAAAAGCCTGCGTATAGTACAAAACTTTTTTATTTTACCTTTAAAAATTATAATCTTCTCTAAAATCCAACCTATTTGAATAATAACTTTACCATTTACAATGCTTCTGCGGGATCGGGAAAAACTTTCACCCTTGTTAAGGAGTATTTACTTCTCTTGTTTAAAAGTAAAAAACATGACGCTTATAAAAATATCCTCGCAATTACTTTTACCAATAAGGCGGTAGATGAAATGAAATCAAGAATTATAAGTAGTTTAAGGGGTTTTACTGCTGAAGAAACTACTGCTGCCAATAATCCTCTTTTTAAAATTATTTCTGAAGAAACCGGTTTATCTGAAACTGACCTCAAAACAAAGGCAGCAAAGATTTTGAAAAGCATCATTCATAATTACGCTGCTTTTGAAGTATCAACCATAGACGGGTTTACACATAGGGTTCTTAGAACTTTCGCTAAGGATCTTGGTCTTCCGGTAAATTTTGAAATTGCCCTTAACACCCGGCAAATCCTGACGGAAGCCGTAGACCGACTTATAAGCAAAGCCGGAACCGATAAAGATCTCACCAAAATACTAATCGCTTTTGCCGTAAGTAAAACCGATGATGATAAGAGCTGGGATATCGCGAAAGACCTTTTTGAGATTTCTGAATTACTTATTGGCGAAAATCACCAGGAAGCGCTGAAAAAGCTTAAAGGAAAAACTCCAGAAGATTTTCGGAAATTCAAGGAAAGAATAAGTTCAGAAATTAAAAATACCGAAGATCTAATTGCTGAAACAAGCCACGAATTTTTCGATCTGGTTGAAAATAACAATATCGAAGAAAAAGATTTTAGCGGGGGATACGTTTATAAGCATTTCGTGAAATTAAGGGATCAAAAATCCATAGACGGTTTTGAGAAATCCTGGATGCAAAAGCTGGAAACTGCTCCTCTTTATGCAAAAGCAAATAAAAATCAAGCTGCTAAGGATGCGTTGGATAGTATCCAATCTTTAATAGTTAGTCTTTTCGAGATTTCGAAAAGGGCTTACTTAAATCTGGATTTTCTAAGTGCAATTAGAAAGAATCTTACCCAACTCTCTTTGCTTAACGCCATAAACCAGGAAGTGGAGCTTATAAAAAAAGAGCGCAATCTAATCCTTATTTCAGAATTTAACCCAAAAATTAGCGCGCAGGTTAAAGACCAGCCGGCACCTTTTATTTACGAAAGGCTTGGTGAGCGGTATCAAAATTATTTTATAGACGAATTTCAGGACACTTCGCAAATGCAGTGGGAAAACCTGATCCCGCTTATAGACAACAAACTTTCTTCTGAAAATATTCAAGATCCCGCCAGCGCGATGTTGGTTGGCGACGCGAAACAATCTATCTACAGGTGGCGCGGTGGCAAAGCCGAGCAGTTTATAGACCTATGCTTAGATACCAATCCATTTAGTATTGAAAAACGGGTAGCAAACTTACCAGATAATTACCGAAGCGGGAGCCAGATTGTAAATTTCAACAATAGCTTATTCAATTATGCCTCCGGCACTTTACAACATCCGGCTTATTGCAATTTATTTGAAGAAAGTAAGCAAAATCCTAGAAAAGGGGATTTTGGCTATGTGAATATCAATTTTATTGAAGCCGAAAATATTGCTGAAGAACACGAGATTTATCCTGAAAAGATCCTCGAAATTATTCAAAATCTGGAGGATAAAAAGTTTAAAAAAGGAGATATCTGCATCTTAACCCGCAAAAAGAAAGAAGGTATTACTATTGCGAGTTATTTAAGCGAGAATAATATTCCCGTGGTTTCTTCGGAAACCTTACTGGTAGCTAATTCCCCCGAAGTAAATTTTATTGCCCATTTGTTGGAATTTTCTTTAAGCCCCAAAGACAACACCTTAAAACTGGAGCTTTTTGATTTCCTGGCTGATTTTCTTGAAATAGAAAACCACTACCTTATTATTTCGGCGAATTTACCCAAAGACGGAAGAGCATTTTTCCATTGGTTAAAGGATTATGATATCCATTTTAATCTTGATGAAATAAAGCACCTTTCCGTCTATGAAGCTGCTGAATATATTATTCGAAGCTTCTCACTGGTAGAAACTTCCAATGCTTACGTACAGTTTTTTCTCGATTTCATTTTTGAAAGCACACAAAAAGCAACTGCCGGTATAGCTGATTTTATTGATTTATGGCTTCAGGAAAAAGAAAGTTTAAGCATTGTGGTTCCTAAAGCTGAAGATGCTGTACAAATAATGACGATTCATAAATCCAAAGGTTTAGAATTTCCGGTAGTGATCTATCCCTATGCAAATTCCGATTCAAAAAGCACTCGAATGGATTCGCTTTGGCTACCTATGGAGCCGCCTTTAAATGAAATTCCAATGAATTACCTAAGCGCTTCAGATAAAATGCTGAATTGGGGTCCGAAGGCCTCCGAGATTTATACAGAGCTAATTCATCAAAAGGAACTTGACACCTTAAATGTGCTTTACGTAGCCTGTACAAGGGCTTCTCAGCAATTATATTTGTTGAGTAAGAAAGAAATAGATGCAAAAGGCAATGAAAAAGCTTATAAAACTTCAGGTTTATTGATCGGTTTTTTAAAAAACATCGGGAGATGGGATCCTAACATCAATGTTTATGAATTTGGAGAAATTGGGATCCCGACAACTTCAGAAGAAAAGCTTTCAGAAAATATTATTTCTGAAAAATTTTATTCTTCAGCAACACAGAATAAGGCGGTGAATATCGTTACAAAATCGGGAATGCTGTGGGACAGCAAGCAGGAAGAAGCGATTGAAAAAGGAGAAATCCTGCACGAATTACTGGCGCAAATAGATTACAAGGACCAGGTAAAACCTGTTGTTGCCCAAGCTGTAAACAATGGAATAATCACAAAAGATTCCGCGGAGAAAATAGAAAAATTACTTGTTGAAATTACGAGTCACCCGCAACTTTCAGAATACTTTACAGAAAACGCAACAAGTTATAACGAACGCGACATTTTAAGTCCGGAAGGTAAAAGACTTAGGCCAGACCGCATTAATTTTTCGGGAAACACCGTGAATATTATAGATTACAAAACCGGAAAGTTCAATGCTTCTCACGAAACTCAAATTAATAATTATGCCTCGATTTTACAGGATATGGGCTACATTATAGGCAGTAAAAACCTTGTTTATACAAATAAAACGCTTAAAGTACGCCTTGTTTAAAAGAAATGTAAATTTGTAAAAAAATAGAAAAATTATGTACGGAAAGATAAAAGACCATTTACAAAAGGAACTGAAACAAATTGAAGAAGACGGGCTTTTTAAAAAAGAACGCATAATTACCGGACCTCAGGATGCGGTAATCAAAATTTCTACAGGGCAGGAAGTGATTAATTTCTGCGCCAATAATTATTTAGGGCTTTCCTCCCATCCGGAAGTTATTCAGGCGGCAAAAGATACTATGGACACCCACGGATTTGGAATGTCTAGCGTTAGGTTTATTTGCGGAACCCAGGATATCCATAAAGAACTGGAACAAAAAATTGCCGATTTCTACGGAACAGAAGATACTATTCTATACGCTGCGTGTTTTGACGCCAATGGCGGAATTTTTGAACCGCTTTTAACTAAGGAAGATGCGATAATTTCAGATTCCCTAAACCACGCCTCTATTATTGATGGGGTGCGTTTATGTAAGGCGGCGAGATATCGGTACCAAAACGGCGATATGGCCGATTTGGAAAAACAACTTCAGGATGCTAACGAAAAAGGAGCCAGATTTAAACTTATCGTAACCGATGGTGTTTTCTCCATGGACGGGCTTGTAGCTCCCCTGGACAAAATTTGTGACCTGGCCGATAAATATGATGCATTGGTAATGATAGATGAATGCCACGCAACCGGGTTTATTGGCGAAAAAGGTATTGGAACCCTGGAAGAAAAAGGGGTTATGGATCGCGTAGATATCATCACAGGAACGCTAGGAAAAGCACTTGGTGGTGCTATGGGCGGCTATACCACGGCTAAAAAGGAAATTATAGAGTTGCTAAGACAACGCTCAAGACCCTATTTATTTTCAAATTCCCTTGCTCCTTCCATTGTTGGTGCCTCGATTAAGGTATTTGATATGCTTAAAAACGATAATAGCCTAAGAGAAAAACTAAAAAGCAACACCGAATATTTTAAGAAAGGAATTAAAGATGCTGGTTTTGATATTATTGATGGAGAATCTGCAATTGTTCCGGTAATGCTCTATGATGCCAAACTTTCCCAAAAAATGGCAGAAAGGCTATTGGAAGAAGGCATTTATGTAATTGGATTCTTTTATCCTGTGGTGCCAAAAGAAAAGGCCAGAATAAGAGTACAACTGTCTGCAGCTCACGAGCAAGAACATTTAGACAATGCAATATCTGCATTTATTAAAGTTGGAAAAGAGCTAGAAGTAATTTAAGTTTTGATACTGTTAAAATATAGAACATTTGTATTGAAAATTTAGCAAAAACAAAGGCTTACAATTCTTAAAAAGCTCTCTAAAACGGCATTATTCAAGGGTTTATTAAGAAAACTTTATTATTTTATGCTTTGCCAATAAGCTTTAACAGTCTACTTTTGTTAACAATTAACACTTAAAACTAAACTATTAAATATGAAACATCTTAGCAAAATTTTATTCGCTACAATGTTGGTTCTGGGCATTACTTCGGTAACTGCACAGGATGCTAACAATCCTTGGTCTATAGGAGTTAAGACCAACGTGGTAGATTTTTACCCTACCGGTGGAGATGCTCCCTTAGGTGGAACTTTCGAAGATTTTTTCAATACTGGAGACCACTGGAATATTATTCCTTCTTTTTCTAAATTGACCCTAGGTAGATATATTGGGTCTGGTCTTGTATTTGAAATTGGAGGTTCTGTTAACCAAATAGATAAATTTGGAGATAGAGCTATTAACGACCTTACTTATTATGCCCTAGACGGTACATTTGACTATAGTTTACGAGCACTACTTAACGAAGGTTGGATAGATCCTTATGTAGGTGTAGGTGGTGGTTATACCTGGATTGGAGATCAGGGTAGTGAAGATATTTCTAATTTAGACACCCCTACCCTAAACGGTAAATTTGGTTTAAATTTTTGGTTTTCAGACCACGTTGCTTTTACAGTTGAATCTATGTATAAGCACGTTTTCGAAATAGATAATGGTACTCACTTTCAACACTCTGCCGGTGTGAAATTTATGTTTGGTGGAGTTGACTCTGATGGTGATGGTATTTACGATAAAGATGATGAATGTCCTGAAATTCCTGGATTACCAGAATTTAACGGATGCCCAGATTCTGACGGTGATGGTATCCCAGATCATTTAGATGCCTGTCCAGATGTTGCCGGTCTAGCTGAATTTGATGGATGTCCTGATACTGATGGTGATGGTATCCCAGATCCTGAAGATGAGTGTCCAGAAGTAGCCGGACTTGCTGAATTTAATGGATGTCCTGATACCGATGGTGACGGGGTTCCAGATCATAAAGATGATTGTCCAGAAGAAGCCGGACCAGTTGAAAACAACGGATGTCCTTACGAAGATCGTGATGGTGATGGTGTTTTAGATAAAGACGACGAATGTCCAGATGTTCCTGGAACTGCCGCTAACAATGGATGTCCAGAGCCAGACGTAGAAGTTATTTCTGAATTAAACGAATATTCTAAAACTGTATTGTTCGACTTGAACAAAGCAACTATTAGAACAGATTCAGAAGAAGCTCTTCAGTCTATCGCTGAAATAATGAACGAATATTCAAACACAATCTTCCACATTGAAGGTCATACCGATAGTACCGGTAGTGCAGAATACAACGAGAAATTATCTCGTGAACGTGCTGCTTCAGTAAAAGCATGGTTGGAAGAGAATGGTATCCCAAGCAGCAGATTGACTTCTGAAGGTTATGGTGAAGAAAGACCAATTGCAACTAACAACACTGCAGCTGGAAGACAAGACAACCGTAGGGTTGAGATTTCTTTGGATAAAGACAAAGAAATGAAAGGTTCTAGCGATAATCAGTAATTAGTTAGATAATAAATCTAGAAAAACGCTCCGGTTTCCGGGGCGTTTTTTATTTTTAGCCTATGGTATCTTTTATTTCAGGAGTTCTTAGAGAACTCATTTCTTCCAGAGAAAATATTTCAGAAATTATCTTTATTCTTCCCAGCAAGCGTGCGGGAAGTTTTCTTTTAAAAGAACTTTCTGCGTTAAGCGAAAATCACATTTTCGCGCCTAAAGTTTATAGCATTGAAGAGTTCACGGAAGTTATTTCTGAAACCAAAACAGTAGATAATACGCTTACTCTTTTTGAATTTTATAACGTCTATAAAGGAATTACGCCCATAGAAGAGCAGGAAGATTTTGAAACTTTTACGGCCTGGGCGCAAAGCTTAATTCACGATTTTAACGAAATAGACCGCTACTTAATAGACTACAAAAGTTTTTTTAATTACCTGGCAAATGTACAGGACTTAAAGCACTGGTCAATTCAGGAACCCAAAACCGAACTCATAAATAATTATTTATCCTTTTGGAATAGCCTACCCGCCTTTTATGAAGCTTTAAAAAAGGAATTATTTTCAAAAAATACCGGCTACCAGGGACTCATTTACAGAAAAGCATCAGAAAATATTACTGGATACATCGAAAAGAATAACGCTAAACATATTTTCATAGGTTTTAATGCCCTTAATACAGCCGAGCAACAAATCGTGCAGCATTTATTGGAAAACGATCGTGCAGAGATCTATTGGGATCTAGATAATGTGTTTGTAAAAGACGGGCAGCACGATGCTTCACTCTTTATAAACCAATATTTAAAAGCCTGGCCGGTTTATCGTGAAAAACAGGCAAAACTAAATGTAAATGAATATGGCAAACCAAAGAATATTCAGCTTACCGGGATTCCCAAAAATGTTGGGCAGGCAAAATATTTAGGGGAATTACTGGCAAATTTAGATGAAGAAACGCTTCAGGAAACCGCGGTTGTTTTAGGGGAAGAAGACCTTTTGCTCCCGGTGCTGAACAGTTTACCTCACAATGTACAGGATTTGAACATCACGATGGGTTTTCCACTTAAAAATGCGCCTATAGCTTCTCTGTTTGACAAGCTGTTCCAAATACATCAAAATACCGCTTCAGCTCACTATTACAAAGATGTGATTTCGGTAATAAACCATCCTGCTTTAAATGAAATATTAAACCTGGAAACCGAGGTTTTTATTGAAGAAATCCAATCAAAAAACATGGTCAATCTTTCTGAAAAGGAAATAATAAATTCATTTTCCACAGAAGCAAGACCTTTAATCCAAGCCTGTTTTAAAAGCTGGAACAATACCCCCATTAAAGCCCTTGAAGCTTTTCAGCAAATAATTAACCAGGTGAAAAAACATTATAAAAACGGTCAAAATAAGCTGGGCCTTGAGTTTTTGTATCAATTTCATGTGCTGTTCAATAAACTGGAGAACTTAAACGACGCCTATCCCCATTTAAAATCGGTTAAATCGCTTTACCAGTTTTATAAAGAAATCATAAGTACCCAAAGTTTGGATTTTCAGGGACGGCCATTTAAAGGTTTGCAGCTAATGGGAATGCTGGAGTCACGTGCTTTAGATTTTAAAAATGTTATTATATGCTCGGTGAATGAAGGCGTTTTACCTTCAGGAAAATCGGGGAGTTCGTTTATTCCTTTCGATTTAAAGCAAACCTACAAACTGCCTACCTACAAGGAAAAAGATGCGGTTTACACTTATCATTTTTACCGCTTATTGCAACGAGCGCAAAACGTACATTTGCTTTATAATACAGAAACCAATGGATTAAATTCAGGTGAAAAAAGCAGGTTTCTCACCCAATTAGAAATCGAGAAACAACCGGCACATCAACTCACTCACGCCATGGTGAGTCCAAAAGTTCCTGCGATTAAAAATGAACTTCGGGAAGTTAAAAAAACACCGGAGATTATGGAAAAATTAAAATCTCTCGCTGCTTCTGGCTTCTCCCCTTCTGCCCTCACTTCCTACATTAGAAATCCCTTAGATTTTTACAGGCAGTACGTTTTAGGTATTCGTGACCGGGAAGAAGTAGAAGAAACTGTTGCTTACAACACACTGGGCACGGTGGTGCACGATAGCCTTGAAAATTTCTACAAGCCCCTCGAGGATAAACTACTTACTGCGGAAGATATTCAGGCTTTTAAATCTAAAATTCAAGAAGAGATTACCCTTCAGTTTAAAAAGTCTTATATGAACGGACCGGTAAACCAAGGTAAAAACCTCTTAATTTACGAAGTGGCTAAACGCTACCTTCTCAATTTTTTAAATCTGGAATTAGAACGACTTAAGACCGAAGAGATCAAAATCCTAAAAATTGAGA
This sequence comes from Salegentibacter tibetensis, assembly GCF_020164485.1. Classification (GTDB taxonomy): domain Bacteria; phylum Bacteroidota; class Bacteroidia; order Flavobacteriales; family Flavobacteriaceae; genus Salegentibacter; species Salegentibacter tibetensis. Next base: position 31,082 of record NZ_JAIQZA010000019.1, on the reverse strand, counting down.
AAACTTTAAAATCTGAAATTAGGATAGAGAATCTTGATTTTCCGATATTTATGCGCGGAAAAGTGGACCGCGTAGAAAATACCAACGGTACCACCAGGATTATTGATTATAAAACTGGAAAGGTAACCCAGGATAAAATTGAAATTGTAGAATGGGAAGACCTCACTTCAGATTACGATAAATACAGCAAAAGTTTTCAGGTTTTAGCATATACAAAGATGATGCAAGATCAAAATTCATTGGATTTACCGGTTGAAGCGGGCATCATTTCATTTAAAAATTTAAAAGGCGGATTTTTAAAATTCGGCAAGAAAGATAAACCAAGGACAAGAAATAAAGAAACTGCTATAACTAAGGAGATTCTAGATGCATTTGAGATAGAATTAAAGAAACTAATTCTCGAAATTTGCGATCATGAAATTCCCTTTACAGAAAAAGAAATATAAAATACCTATGGAAATTACTAAAAGAACCAACCTCCAGATTGATGGAAAACACAATAAACCCATCCTTATAGATCTAATTTTTAACGACGATAAAAAGCCTAAGCCAATCGTAATTTTTTGCCACGGCTATAAAGGTTTTAAGGACTGGGGCGCCTGGGATAAAATGGGAGAATTTTATGCTGAAAAGGGCTATTTCTTTGTTAAATTTAATTTTTCGCATAACGGGACCTCTCCTGAAAGTCCTACTGAGTTCTTGAATATCGAAGCTTTTGGTGATAACAATTACATTAAAGAGCTTGACGATTTACAAACAGTTATAGATTGGGTTCTAACACCCGATTTTAACGAAGCGCAACAAATTGATGTGAAGAGCATCAACCTAATTGGGCATTCCCGTGGCGGCGGAATTGCCATTATAAAGGCCGCTGAAGAAGAAAGGATCAATAAACTAATTACCCTTGCCGCAGTAAGCGATTTTGCTTCGCGTTTTCCTAAGGAAAAAGAACTGGAAGCCTGGGAGAAAAAAGGTGTACAGTATATAAAAAATACCAGGACTGGGCAGCAATTGCCGCATCATTATCAGTTCTACAAGAATTTTAAAGAGAACAAAGAGCGCTTGAATATTCAGAAGTCAACCAAAAAGCTCGATATTCCGCATTTTATTGCGCACGGAAGTAATGACACCACCGTTTCTATTGCAGATGCCGGGAATTTGTTCGAGTGGAGCCCAATATCAAAACTGCTCTTAGTTGAAAATGCCGATCACGTTTTTGGTATTTCCCACCCGTGGAATAAGGACGAATTAACCAAAGAATTTCAGCATGTACTCAACAGAACTGCTACCTTTCTCGATGCTAAAGTACAGGATCTAAAGGATGAATATATAGATAGCGACGAAGCAGATTCGTAAGCTTTTTAAAAGTATTATTTTATTAAAAACTGTCTTAAATTAAGGTTTGGGGCAGTTTTTTTGTTATTTATAATTCTAAGATGAGAAACTCAGAAACAAAAAAACCACCGCGAAAAACGGTGGTTTTGTGGAGAATATCGGAGTCGAACCGATGACCTTTTGGCTGCCAGCCAAACGCTCTAGCCAGCTGAGCTAATCCCCCAATTGGAAGGCAAATGTAATAATTTTCTGTAAATTTCAACACAGAACTTTTATTTATTATTCTGAATAAAAATGATTAGAAAAGCAACCTTAAAAGACCTCAACGAAATCAAAAAACTTACTGAAGCCTGTGCTGAAGCACTTCAGGAACAAAATATTTTTCAATGGAACGAGCATTATCCTTCCCGGGAAAAGCTTAAAAATGATATTCAAGAGGATAACTTATTCGTTTACGAAATAGAAAATCGCATTATTGCCATTATCGTACTTACCCAAAAAATGGATGCGGTGTACCGCGATATCACCTGGATAACCAAAACCGGCAACAATTTATATGTTCACAGGCTGGCAACGCACCCCAATTTCTGGGGAAAGGGTTACGCCAGAAAAATGATGGATTTTGCCGAAAAATTCGCTAGAAATCAAAATTTCACTTCTATAAGGCTGGATACTTTCAGTAAGAATCTTCGGAATCAAAAGTTTTATGAAGCCCGTGGATACAAGAAACTTGGAAATGTCTATTTTCCACATAAAAATGAATATCCGTTTCATTGTTACGAAAAACCAATGTTTAAATCTGAAGACAAAAATTGAGGAAATTCCTAAGAATTTAAACCTGTAGATAAGGCTTTAAAATAAAGCATTCTATATTTGCTGCTGAAAAAACCACTTTTGGAATCTTCCGTTAGTTTTAAAAATATAAACCGCATTGCCATTCCCGCGATTATCGCGGGAATAGCCGAACCGCTTATCTCCCTAACCGATATTGCGGTGATAGGGAATGTACAGGAAAACTCGGTAGAGGCCCTGGCCGCAGCGGGAATTGTTGGTTCATTTCTTTCGGCAATAATTTGGATTGTTGCGCAAACCAAAACCGCCATTTCGGCGATTGTTTCACAACATTTGGGCGCAAATCGGCTTCACGCGGTAAAAACCCTTATTCCCCAGGCAATTTATTTCAATTTTGCTTTTAGCCTGGTGATTTATGCTACTACTGCTTTTTTTGCTGAGGCAATCTTTAGTGCCTATAATGCTGAAGGTTTGATTTTACAATATTCTGAGGAATATTATCAAATTCGCGCTTTAGGCTATCCGTTAACTTTGGTGACTTTTGCGATTTTTGGTGTATTTCGCGGATTACAAAATACGCTTTGGGCAATGAAATGCAGCCTTGCCGGTGCCGGGATAAATGTAGCCCTGGATTTTCTACTGGTTTACGGCATCGACGGACTTATTCCTGCGATGCACCTTAAAGGTGCTGCTTATGCCAGCCTGGCAGCGCAGGCTACGATGCTGATTATGGCGCTATGGTTTTTCTTTAAAAAGACCCCTTTTCATTTAAAATTAAGTTTTACTATTAATCCGCGGTTAAAAGGACTTTTACTTATGGCCGCCAACCTTTTTGTTAGGACGGCCGCCCTCAATTTCGCAATCTACCTCGCCAATGCTTACGCCACAGATTACGGGAAAAACTATATCGCAGCGCAAAGTATTTTGATGAATATTTGGCTCTTTTTCAGCTTTTTTATAGATGGTTATGCTAACGCCGGCAATGCGATTGGCGGTAAATTACTCGGTTCTCGTGATTATAAGAATCTGTGGGAACTCAGTAAAAAAATAAGCAAATACGCAGTTTTAATCGCGTTTATGCTAATGGCTATTTGCGGACTTTTTTACAACCAAATCGGTTTAGTTTTTAATAAAGACGTGACGGTCCTGGCTATATTTTCTTCGGTGTTTTGGATCGTTTTATTAATGCAGCCTGTAAATGCTATCGCGTTTATGTTCGACGGTATTTTTAAAGGCCTGGGCGAGGCAAAATACCTTCGGAACTTACTACTCGTAGCTACTTTTCTGGGCTTCACTCCTGCTCTATTAATTTCAGATTATTTCGGATTAAAACTTTATGGAATTTGGATCGCATTTTTCGTGTGGATGCTTATTCGCAGCGCCGGTTTAGTGATCAAATTCCGAAGGAAATATTTGCAAAAAGAAGTCTGATAGTTCAGTGCGCAGCGTGCAGGCTCAGTTGGCAGTTGGCAGTTGGGTTTCTGGTCTAAAATTGAAACTTCAATTCTTTTCTAAAACAAATCAACTATTTATTTACTGCAAACTGCAACTGCCTACTGTAAACTTTAAGCGACAGGTTTAAAATTGAATTCTAAATTATTAAACCAAAAAAGATTATATCAACACTAATCTTTCTAAATTTGGTTATTCAGCTAACTGAAATTCTATTTTATGGCAACCACACGAGAAAACGGAAGTTTATACACCAATATTGAAAACGGAATCGCACACCTGGAATTTGGCCATCCGGCCAGTAATTCTTTTCCTTCAGAATTGTTGGATCGGCTAGAGAAAGAGTTCCAGAAATTATCTGAAGACGACAGCGTAAAGGTGATTTTATTAAAATCTGAAGGAGAAAAAGCCTTTTGTGCCGGTGCTTCTTTTGACGAGCTGGTGGCGATTGAAACCATGCAGGAGGGAAAATTATTTTTCTCCGGTTTTGCCAAAGTATTAAATGCGATGCGAAAATGTAAAAAACTCATTGTGGGACGCATCCAGGGTAAAACCGTTGGAGGTGGCGTTGGGCTGGTTGCAGCTTGCGATTACGCCATGGCTACTGATGCTGCTGCAGTTAAACTTTCAGAAATTAGTATAGGGATTGGCCCATTTGTGATTGCCCCGGCCGTAGAGCGTAAAATTGGCATGGGTGCACTTGGGGAATTAAGCCTGGCAGCCCACGAATGGAAAAATGCTTACTGGGCTAAAGATAAAGGACTTTATGCACGTGTTTTTGAAAGTTTAAAGGATTTGGATAAGGAAGTTACAATTTTTACCCAAAAACTAGCTTCCTATAATCCCGAAGCCCTTTATGAAATGAAACAAATGCTTTGGAAAAACACCGATAACTGGGACAAATTACTAGCCGAAAGAGCTGCTATTTCCGGGGAATTAGTACTTTCCGATTTTACTAAAAAGGCTTTAAATAAATATAAAAAATAAAAAATGTTTCTACATTTATTTTGACAAAACGGGTGAGAAGGCACATGGCCTTGGATATTCTATAGGTAATAACCTTCTTTTTTAACTTCTTGGTTTTCTAATAATTGCCGGTCTTTTTGGTTTTTTTCTTCGTAAAAGAATCAGAAATAACGAGCGCCAAGATAAAAAATAGACCCCTGTTTTTGATATTTCAAACTTGTTGTGGGTTTCTGTTATTGGGAAATTAGCATCCCTATAACATATTTCTTAGGCATAAAAGCTTAATTTCAACCTTAGAAACCAAATTATGAGTTTACCACAACAGCATTTACCAAAAGACAGACCTGCTACCCGGGAACAGGAATGGGGTTTTACCATTTGGGATTTTATTGCCGATAACTGGCTTTATCTGCTTGGGATTTTATTAATTCTTGCAATTTTCTTTTATGCCCGTTATAACTGGAGAAGAAGACAGCAGAAAAACCGTATGAACTAATGGGAGAAGATACCTGGGAGTTTTTAAGTTTCCTTAGCGGAATGGGGTTCTGGCTCATTTTAGCCATCGTTCTAATTGTAGTGGTTCTGTATAAGAAATACTTCAAATAGTTACCTGGTTTTTAACCAACCGGTAATACTTAACCGGGCTGTTTTTACCGGTTTCACCTCATGTTCCAGCACCTGACTTTCAAAAATTACCACGCGACCAGGCATAGGGTAAATAGCTTTAGAAACCTCAACCCCGTTTTCTTCGGAATAAATTACCAGTTCCCCGCCATTTTCCGGCTTCCAGTCTTCTTCATTTAAATAACAAACCATAGAAAGTTTACGCCGACCATCATTTTGAAACGTATCTAAATGTCGTTGATAGAAAGTACCTTCAGGATAAAGAGCGTAGTGAAATTCTTTGGTTAAAATTCCGAGGAAACAGGTTTTGTTCAGGTAAGCTACGAGCAAATTAATTTTGCTGAAAAACAGGCTCTCAGCCTCACCGAATTCAGCTTCATTAAGCCACAGGATAAAATCTCCCCGAATAGATTTTGCAACAATTTCGTTGGTTTTATTACCAATTGCTGCTTTCTTGAACTGGGCTTCTTCAAACTTCGACTTTAAGGAATTCCGTAGCAAGGAAACTTCTTCAGCATTAAAAAAGTCATCTACAATACTATATTGATTTTCTACCAGATCGGTAATAATACTTTCGTAAAACGGATTCTCTTTAAAATCCAGTTGGTCAAAAAGTTCGGTGGTGTTTTGTGCTTCCATTTTCAAAATAAAAAAGTCTACAAATATACTTCAGAAAGTTAAATGTGGCGTCAAAAAATATAACGCTAAAAAACCCTTAACTTTGCAAAAAATAACCTGCGATGAGCAAGATTAGGATTACCAAAAAGTTTTCTTTTGAAACCGGACACGCCCTTTATGGCTACGACGGCAAATGCCGAAATGTACACGGCCACAGCTACAAACTAAGTGTTTGCGTAATTGGAGAACCTATTACCGATAAAGATAATGTAAAGTTTGGGATGGTCATAGATTTTGGGGATCTTAAAAAGATCGTTAAATCTGAAATTGTAGACCAGTTTGACCACGCAACGGTTTTTAATAAAAACACCCCGCACGTAGAACTTGCTGAAGAATTAAAAAATCGCGGGCACCATGTTATCCTGGTTGAATACCAACCAACAAGCGAAAATATGGTAGTTGATTTTGCTGATAAAATCCAGAAACACCTACCAGATCATATAAAACTTCACTCGTTAAAACTTCAGGAAACAGAATCCAGTTTTGCGGAGTGGTATGCCAGCGATCAGACCCTATCCCAATAACATCGGGATTGATAAGAAGATTAAGACGAAAGGGTTAAAACACGTAGACCTCACAGGTTTCAAGAACCTGTGAGGTCTTTTATTAAAATATTTATATTTACAGCTTAGAATAATAATCTATGACCATCCTACAAGGCAAAAAAGTCTATTTTTCCAGCGATAATCACCTGGGTGCACCTACACAGGAAGAAAGTAGACCACGGGAATTAAGGTTTGTGAAATGGTTGGATGAAATTAAGAAAGACGCTGCTGCTATCTTCCTTTTAGGTGATTTATTCGATTTTTGGTTTGAATATAAACACGCTGTACCGAAAGGTTTTGTAAGGGTTTTAGGAAAATTAGCAGAAATTAAAGATAGTGGCATCCCGGTTTATTTTTTCGTCGGGAACCACGATTTGTGGATGCAGGATTATTTTGAAAAAGAACTCAATATCCCGGTATTTCATAAGCCGAAAGAATTTCAATTTAATAACAAAAGCTTTCTTGTGGGCCACGGCGACGGCCTGGGTCCCGGGGACCACGGCTATAAACGGATGAAAAAAGTGTTTACCAATCCGTTTTCAAAATGGCTTTATCGTTGGTTGCACCCCGATCTGGGAATTCCATTAGCGCAGTATTTTTCGGTAAAAAACAAAGCAATTTCGGGAGACGAAGAGCAGGAATTTTTAGGCGAAGGAAAGGAATGGCTTATTCAATATTGCCGTCGCAAATTAGAGGAAAAACACTACGATTATTTTCTCTTTGGCCATCGCCATTTGCCTTTAGAAATCGATCTAAACGGAAAATCTACTTACATTAATACCGGCGACTGGATCAATTTTTATACGTATGCAGTTTTTGATGGTAAAAAGACTGTTTTGAAGAAATTGGAAAAATAAATAATTTTATTTTCTATAGTGATAGCGACAAGCAGCTATCATTAATTGATCTTTTTCAAACTTATAAACCAGCCGATGTTCCGAGGTGATACGTCTAGACCAATAGCCCTGCAAATCTCCTTTTAAAGCTTCAGGTTTACCAATACCTTCTTGTGGAGTTCTAAGACAACTTTTAATCAGTGTATTAATTCGTTTAAGAATCTTTTTATCTACTTTTTGCCAATACAAATAATCTTCCCACGAAGTTAAAGACCAAACCAATCGCATTATTCAACAATATCTTTGTGGACAACAGATCCGGCTTCCAATTCCTGAATAGATTTCAACAAAACATCCCTATTATTCCCACTTAACAAATAAGTAGTTTCTTTAAGCGAATTATATTCGTCCAATGATATTAAAACAAGATCCTTACCTCCTTTACGCTTAATGATCACATCACTTACATCATTTATTACTTTATCAAACCAATATTTAAGATTTGACCGAAAATTGCTATAATTTACTGTTTCCATTCTACAAAAATACACAGGAGTACTTAAATAAGTACTTTTAATCTTGATTTTAACAATTTGATTAAATGAATTTTATCAGAAGAATAATTAATTCCTCCCACAACCTTTTAGATAATCTTCCAGGTTTAATTTAAACAAGGTGCCCTCAATTAAGTCTGAAATTTCCTCCAGTTCCAGTGCGCTTACAGCAAAATCCATTTTTTCTAAGGGAGACCTTAATAAAATATTCCTGCAGGATTTATGTCGATTGCAATTGCCGCAGTTATAAAATTTAGCCTTTTGAATATTTTGGGAAAAACGCTCGATTTCCTCGGGCAATAGGTAGAAACCCATATCCTTAAAAACCATTTGCACCCTTCGGGAGTCGGCATTTGTTACATTTTTCTTCCACCTAAAAGCAATACCAAGCTTGTTATGATATATTAAAGCAACATCTTCCATTTAAAATAATTTACTTACTAAGTGAGATTTAAAATCTTACCCGAGGTAGTTTACTCAAAGATAAAAATATTATTTAAAATGAATCTAAATAGAATAGATTTATTCACTGATGTCCCTTAATCGTAACTGAATAGAAACATTACCATTCCATTCATTTTCATCTAAAGAATACACGGCTTTGAAACTTTTCTTCTCTGAAATTGTTTCAAATTTTTCCCCCAAACCAAAACCAATCATATCAAAAATAGCAGGTTTTCCTTTTTGCTTAACCTGGCATTTGAGATGGGCCTCATCGGCACCTACACATTTTCCGTAGCCTGTATCGGTAAGGTTTTGTGTCATAAAAATGGGTGTCATATTGCCGGGGCCAAAAGGGGCAAATTGTTTTAAAATCCTGAAAAATTTCGGAGTAATTTCATCCAGGTCAATTTGGGCATCCACCAAAATTTCAGGCGTAAGCAGACGTTTATCTATAGTTTCAGAAACAACCGATTCAAACTTAGCTTTAAAATTTTCATATTCCGAAGCTTCTAAGGTGAGCCCCGCCGCGTATTTATGTCCGCCAAATTGCTCAATGTGTTCTTTACATGCTTCCAAAGCATTGTAAACATCAAATCCCTTCACCGATCGCGCCGAAGCCGCCAGTTTCTCCCCGCTTTTAGTAAAAACCAGGGTTGGACGGTAATAGGTTTCGGTAAGGCGTGAAGCTACAATGCCAATTACTCCCTTATGCCAGGCTTCGTGATACACTACAGTACTAAAACGCTGTTGTTCCTGTAATTCTTCTATTTGCTCCAGTGCTTCCACCGTAATCGCTTTATCGGTAGTTTTTCTTTCCGAATTAAAATTCTCAATTTCCGAAGCAAATGCCATTGCGGTAGCTTCATTCTCTTCCGTAAGTAAATTCACAGCATGCAGGCCGTGTTTCATCCTTCCGGCCGCATTTATACGCGGGGCAATGACAAATACAACATCAGTTATCGTGAGTTTTTCCTTTCTTATCTGGGCTAAAATCGCCTTAAACCCCATTCTGGGAGCAACGTTAATTACATTTAAGCCATGATAAGCGAGAATTCGATTTTCGCCGGTTATCGGTACAATATCGGCACCAATGGCGGTTGCTACAAGATCAAGATAAGGCAGTAAAACTTCAAGAGTGCCACCCCTTTTGGTATTTATAGCCTGAATCAATTTAAACCCAACCCCGCAACCACAAAGTTCTTTATAGGGATATTCGCAATCTTCCCGTTTAGGATCCAAAACCGCAATGGCTTCAGGAATTGTATTGCCGGGCCGGTGGTGGTCGCAAATAATAAAATCGACCCCTTTCTCAGCGGCGTACGCCACTTTATCAATGGCTTTAATCCCGCAATCCAGGGCAATTATCAATGAAATCTCGTTATCGGCGGCAAAATCGATTCCCTGATAAGAAACACCATAACCTTCAGCGTATCTATCCGGAATATAGGTCGCCACATTTGGTGTAAGGGTTCTAAGATACGAAGACATTAAAGCCACACTCGTGGTGCCATCTACGTCATAATCGCCGTAAACCATAATATTTTCTTCGGAAGCGATCGCCTGCTGCATTCGATTTACAGCCACCTCCATATCTTTCATCAGGTATGGATCGTGGAGATCGTCCAGGCTGGGCCGGAAAAACTTTTTTGCTGCTTCAAAAGTATCTATTCCCCGCTGAACCAAAAGTATGGCAACAGCTGGCGCCACCCCTAATTCTCCGGCAAGCTTATTAACAACTAAAGAATCGGGTTTAGGTTTTAAAGTCCAGCGCATGTTAAGTTTTTTTCAAAAATACGTATTGTATTTCAATCCCAATCAGAGGGATTTCACTAAAACCGGCTTTCAAAAAATTTCAGCAATTAATTATAATCCCTAATTTCACGCTTTAAATCATAGACAGGTGAAAATTATACAGGGACAGTTCGTAGATATTAAAAACAGAAGGATTTTTTCTGCAGAAATTAGTATCGAAAAAGGCAAAATCACAAAGATTGAAAAAAAACAACACGATGTAAAAAGCTTCTTGCTGCCCGGGTTTATCGATGCCCATATTCATATTGAAAGTTCTATGTTGGTTCCTACAGAATTTGCAAGATTGGCCGTAATCCACGGTACCGTGGCTACGGTTTCAGACCCCCACGAAATTGCGAATGTTTTGGGGAAAGAGGGCGTTCAATTTATGATTGAAAATGGAAAAAAAAGTCCGTTGAAATTCAATTTTGGTGCACCTTCCTGTGTGCCCGCGACCGGTTTTGAAACTTCGGGAGCGGTTATTAATGCTGAAGATATTAAAGATTTGCTTGCCCTTCCCGAAATAAAATACCTGGCCGAAATGATGAATTATCCCGGAGTAATTTGTAAAGATGAAGAAGTGCTGAAGAAAATTGCCTGGGCCAAACATTTTAAGAAACCTACCGATGGTCACGCACCGGGTTTACGAGGCGAAGATGCAAAAAAATATGCCGAAGCCGGCATTTCTACAGATCACGAATGCTATACTTACGAAGAAGCCAAGGAAAAACTCAGTCTGGGAATGAAGGTGATAATCCGTGAAGGGAGCGCTGCCAAAAACTTTGAAGCCCTTATAGATCTGCTTCCGGAACATTATAAAAATATGATGTTCTGTTCAGACGATAAACACCCTGACGACTTGGTTTTGGGACACATCAATCAGCTATGCGCTCGCGCTGTTGCCAGAGGTATAGATGTTTTTAAAGTTCTGGAAGCCGCTTGTATTAATCCCGTAAATCATTATAATTTAGATGTTGGACAATTGAAAGAAGGCGATCCCGCCGATTTTATCCAGGTACAGGATCTAACCCATTTTGAGGTTTTAGAAACTTATATATACGGGGAATTAGTTGCCGAAAACGGTAAATCCCGCATTAAAGCTTCTGCTTTTGAGAAGCCAAATAACTTTAATACTTCCTATAAACAACCGAAAGATTTTAAAGTTAAAGCCACCGGGGACACTGCAAAGGTTATCGAAGCTATGGATGGGGAACTTATTACCAACGAGCTTCAGCTTCAAGCTTTAGAAAAAGATGGAAATCTCATTTCAGATATTGAAAATGATATTTTAAAAATCACTGTAGTAAACCGGTATGAAGACAAACCCGCTGCGGTAGCTTTTATAAAGAATTTCGGACTAAAAATGGGAGCTATAGCCAGCTCTGTAGCCCACGATTCTCATAATGTTATCGCCGTTGGAACCTCTGACGAAGAAATTTGCAAGGCGGTAAACCTCATCATAAAACATAAAGGTGGAATTTGCAGCGTAAATAAAAATGACGAAAAAATTCTTCCGTTGCCAATTGCGGGAATAATTAGCGATAAAGATGGCTGGGAAGCAGGAAAATTATACCAGGAAATTGACAAAATGGCCAAAGAGTTGGGCAGCACTTTAAAAGCCCCGTTTATGACGCTTTCTTTTATGGCTCTACTGGTAATTCCTGATTTAAAAGTTTCAGATAAAGGTTTATTCAGTGGAAAAAAGTTCGATTTTGTTGATTTAGTCAATAACCGGTAATTCAACCTTTTCGTTTTGTCTCTTGCCTCTAAGAATTTATTTCCCTTTTCCTCCAACCACAATCACAATTTCACCTTTGGGTGGTTTTTGTGTGTAATGCTGAAGGACTTCCGTAGCCGTGCCACGAACCGTTTCTTCGTGAAGTTTAGTGATTTCCCTGGAAACCGAAACCGGACGTTCCTCGCCAAAATATTCTGCAAAATGCTTTAGTGTTTTTAGCAACTTATGTGGCGATTCGTAGAAAATCATGGTTCGGGTTTCTTCGGCTAGTAAATTCAATCGGGTTTGTCGGCCTTTTTTTACAGGAAGAAAACCTTCAAAAATAAACTTATCATTTGGAAATCCGCTATTTACCAGGGCGGGCACAAAAGCCGTAGCTCCCGGAAGACAATCTACTTCTATCCCCGCTTCAACGCAGGCACGTGTTAGTAGAAATCCTGGATCTGAAATTGCAGGAGTTCCCGCATCGCTTATAAGCGCAATATTTTCCCCGCTTTTAATACGCTCAACTATAATATCTATCGTTTTATGTTCGTTATGCATATGGTGGCTTTGCATGTGGGTGCCAATCTCAAAATGCTTCAGGAGTTTCCCGCTGTTCCGCGTGTCTTCGGCAAGAATAGTATCTACTTCTTTTAGCACTCTAACTGCCCTAAAAGTCATATCTTCTAAATTCCCTATTGGCGTGGGGACCAGGAATAATTTTCCCATTAAAAAATCTTTAATTATTCGAAAATCGAGATTTAAATGCTCGAGGCTTGCCTCTAAAATTAGTCAATTGTTCGCTACGAATGTTTCGTGAGCTTGCTCCGAGTTAGTTTACTGAAACTTGTTCTCTATTTTGGCCATAAACCGCTCTTCGTAATCTTCTTTTCCCTGCCAGTGGTTGTAATCTGGTTTCACCACTAACTGAATGAATCGCTGAGCTTCATCTAAAGAACTAAAGGTATTTAGTTGGGAAAGCACGCGGTTATAGTCTGAAGAATTCCCGTCAAAAAGGTTTTTTATAAATGAAAGACGTTCATTAAGGCCAATGTTAATCCCTTTTTTCAATCTGTCGTTTACAGATCTTGGTTTTTGATCTTTCTGTCTATTATTTAAAGGTTCAAAATCTGGAAGGTTATCGTAATCCACCCCAATATTTCTAAAATCGTTTTTAGGTGCTTCTGGTTTTGGTTTTTTAGGCTCTTCTTTGGCTCTAGTGGGTTGCTGTTGTACCGGAGGGGCCTTTGGCTTGGGGTTTGCCTGTTCTATAAGTTCGTCAACAAGCTCAGATTCTGCAGGCATTTGCGCAACGATATCCTTTATTTTTTCAGTATTGGGTTCTGTAATTGAGTCTGCATCCTGGTTATATTCGGTACCATCGGGAGCATAATCGTCACGTTCTTCTTGCTCCGGGGCTTTATGCTGAATTTTCTTTTCAAGCTTAGGAGTTGGTGTAGGTTCAGGAACTTCAAAAGCCTGTAGATTTTGCTCGGTAAAATTCAATATTGAAAGTTGCTCATACAAAGTCGCCGCTTTTAACTTTAGTGCTTTGGTATCCAGATTTTCCTTTTCAGAAATTATTTCTTCGGCAAGTTTTACTAATTCTTTTTTAAGTCTGTTTTTCATTTTTCAGCAATATTTATGAACCCCTATTTATTTAAATCCTGACTAATATTTCATTTTAATTCCTGCAAAAAAAGTGCCTTACTTACTAAGTGAGATTTAAAATCTCCATCCTTAATGTCAAAGCTGTTGTTTTTTAAACTAAATGTCTTGCCAGCCTGACCCTAATTCGGTTTAATAACTTTAGCAGTTACCAACCGGCTATAGCTTGTATTTTTAATAAATTTGTTTCACCTTTATCAAAAAGGGCAAGTTCCCATTTCGATTTGAAAATTACAAAATGTTTCTCGAAAATACAGTAAATCACGAAGAGCAATTTGGCTGGATTGAAGTTATTTGCGGCAGTATGTTCTCTGGCAAGACCGAAGAGCTAATTCGCCGTTTAAAAAGAGCCCAGTTCGCCAAACAAACCGTAGAAATCTTTAAACCAGCCATAGACACGCGCTATGACGAGGAAATGGTAATTTCTCACGATGCTAACGAAATTAGGTCTACCCCGGTGCCCTCAGCTTCCAATATCAGGATTCTTGCCGATGGTTGTGATGTGGTGGGGATTGACGAAGCACAGTTTTTTGATGATGAAATTGTTACCGTTTGTAATGATTTGGCCAACCGTGGAGTTCGAGTAATCGTAGCCGGTCTCGATATGGACTTTAAAGGAAATCCCTTTGGCCCCATGCCTTATCTAATGGCCACTGCCGAATATGTAACCAAAGTTCACGCGGTTTGCACCCGAACCGGAAACCTGGCTCAATTTAGTTACCGAAAAGCTATAAACGACGACCTGGTTTTTCTTGGTGAGAATGAAGAATATGAACCGCTAAGTCGCGGCGCCTATTACAAGGCGATGCTGAGAGAAAGAGTTAAGAAATTAGATGTGAACGATGCCGAAGAACTTCATCCTAACTTAAAGAAAAAGAATGCCTAAAGCCGAAGAAACTGTTCTGGAGATAGACCTAAACGCACTTGCCCATAATTTTAGAACCATAAAATCCCAGTTGAAACCCGGCGTTAAATTTATGTCGGTTATTAAAGCTTATGCCTACGGAAATGATTCGGTAGCCATGGCCAAAAAGCTGGAAGAACTGGATACCGATTATTTTGCAGTTGCTTATACCGAAGAAGGTATTCGGCTGCGAAAAGCGGGGATTAGCAAACCTATTTTAATCTTACATCCGCAACCTGTAAATTATGCTGAAATCATTGAAAATTGCCTGGAACCTAATTTATACAGCGCAAGAACCCTTCAGCTTTTTATAGACATTGCTGAAAAGCAGAATCAGAAAAACTATCCTGTCCATTTAAAATTCAATACGGGAATGAACCGTCTTGGATTTACTGAAGCCGATTATCATCATATTCCAGAGAAATTAGAAAAAACAAAATCTATAAAAATTGTTTCTGCATTTTCACACTTAGCGGCCAGTGAAGACTGGAAAGAGCGGGAATTTACGCTTTCGCAAATTTATAAATTCAAGGATTTAGCCGGAAAACTTTTAGATGATATTGGCTACCAACCGCTCTTACACCTTTGCAACACTTCTGCTATATTTAATTATCCTTCAGCCACTTTTTCTATGGTAAGAAGCGGCCTGGGACTTTACGGTTTTGCCAACGATCCTAATCTGGATAAAAACCTAAAACCGGTTGGCACCCTTAAAACGGTGATTTCCCAGATCCAGAATTTAGAAGAAGGAGATACGGTTGGTTACAGTCGTGCTTTTAAAGTTGAAAATCATACCAGAATTGCCACGCTTCCCATTGGCCACGCCGATGGCATTAAACGCATCTACGGCCACGGAAAAGCCGGTGTTTTTATAAATGGTGAATATGTGCCAATCGTGGGAAATGTTTGTATGGATATTATCATGATAGACGTCACCAACATTGACTGCAAAGAGGGCGATGAAGTAATTGTTTTTGGCGGTCCCCAACACGTAACAAAACTTGCCGGTGACGGCGGGACAATTTCCTACGAACTTATTACCGGAATTTCCCAAAGGGTAAAACGTGTTATTATTGAGTGATTTCCATTCAGAATAAATCGTTTTTAAATTTTCTGTAAATTGGCTTGGTTATAACTAATCAACCCAATTTATTATGAGCTTTATCAAAGATTTTAAGGCCTTTATGCTGAAAGGCGATATTATAGCCCTGGCTACCGCAGTAGTTATAGGTGCCGCCTTCAACAAAATTATTGCTTCTGTTGTTGCCGATGTGATTATGCCTATCATTGGTTTAATGACAGGAGGCACAGCTTTCACCAAAAAATTTATTTCTTTAGACGGCGTTTCTTACGAAACTCTTGAAGCAGCGAGAGAAGCTGAAGCCGCTGTAATCACCTACGGTAATTTATTAGATACCATTATTAATTTTATAATCGTCGCCTTTTTTATATTTTTGGTGTTACGCGCTTACGAAAAAACCAAAAAGGAAAAAGAAGCTCCTAAATTGGTGGAACCAAAAGGGCCGAGCCAGGAGGAATTGCTTACTCAAATTAGGGACGAACTGAAAAAACAAGGTAATACACCATAAAATCATCGAAGATACGAGCACCGCTATACTGCTCATTTTAAATAAATCGCAATTTAACCAAACCCCACAGTAAACTGTGGGGTCTTTTTTTAACGAAAAAGACGAATTAGTTTAAAAACAATAATTCTTTTCAATTTTATGTCTCGAGGCTGGGTAAGTTAAGTCCGGGATAATAAATTTGCGGCTGGTTTTTAAGAACGTATAAACAAATAAAAATTACCCAAATAAGATTTCCGTCGGAATTTATGCTGAGCATTGTCGAAGTGCGGAAATGAAAAAAATAACAAAGTTTCCCGTCTTCACGGGAAAGATTAAAGTTTTATAATTATGAGAATAGCAGTGGTAGGTGCTACCGGAATGGTAGGCCAGGTAATGTTACAGGTTTTGGCAGAAAGAAATTTCCCGGTAACCGAATTGTATCCGGTGGCTTCAGAAAGGTCAGTTGGAAAAAAGATCAATTTTCAAGGAAAAGACTATAAAGTTATTGGGCTTCAGGAAGCGGTAGATATAAAGCCGGACATAGCTTTATTTTCTGCAGGTGGAGACACTTCTTTAGAATGGGCACCAAAATTTGCTAAAAACGGTACGACCGTAGTAGATAATTCTTCGGCCTGGAGAATGGATGAAACCAAAAAACTGATAATTCCTGAAATAAACGCATCAGAACTAACCAAAGAAGACAAAATAATAGCCAACCCAAACTGTTCTACCATTCAGTTGTTAATAGCGCTAAAACCGCTGCACGATGCTTTTAAAATTAAACGTGTAATTGTATCTACCTACCAGTCCATCACCGGAACCGGTGTAAAGGCAGTGGAACAACTAGAAAATGAGTACAAAGGCGAAAAAGGTGAAATGGCTTATCCTTATCCTATTCATAAGAATGCGCTTCCGCATTGTGATGTTTTTCAGGATAACGGCTACACCAAAGAAGAGATGAAACTTACCAAAGAAACCAAGAAGATTCTTGGAGACGATTCGGTTTTGGTTAGCGCTACCGCGATTAGAATTCCGGTTGTTGGCGGACATTCAGAATCTGTAAACGTTGAATTTGAAAATGAATTTGATGAAGCCGAAGTTAGAAAAATTCTAAGTCAGTTTCCCGGGGTAACCGTACAGGACAATCCTGAAACCAATACTTACCCAATGCCTATTTATGCTGAAGGGAAAGACGATGTTTTTGTAGGAAGAATTCGCAGGGATTATTCCCAACCTAAAAGCTTAAACATGTGGGTAGTGGCCGATAACCTTAGAAAAGGTGCTGCCACAAATACCATCCAGATAGCCGAATATTTAATGGCCAATAAACTGGTATAATTAGTTATATGCTTTGTTAAAAGATAGAAACCGGCTTGTTATTACGAGCCGGTTTACTAATTTTGCAAACCATGAAAAAAATAAGCGTACATATAAGCACTATTTTATCAATAGTGATATTAGCAGCAAGCCTTCTTCCGGCACTGCACGCGTTTGATCATGAAGTAAGTTCTGAAAGCGATAAGGCTTTAAGCGTAGAATTTACTAAAGCATCTTTAGATTGTGATTTGTGCGATTTCCACATTGCTAATACAGATGCACCTTCAATCTTTACTTACAAAATTCATACACCTCAAAAGGAAACGGTTAATGCTATTTCTCTGGCAGAAACCGTAAACCTTTTTCCCAACCGACTATTTTCCCTTAGGGCACCTCCTGCAGTGATTAGCTAAAAGAAATTTATTCAGAGATTCTCGTTTTTTAAAATCGATTTTTACTGAATTACCCTTTTTAATTAATCACAGTATTTTCTTTATGAAACAATTCCTATTTGTTTTATTGCTTTTCACCATTTTTCCCACAAATACTTTCTCTCAGCAATTAAGTCTGGAAGGAAAGGTTGTAGATGAACACAACGTAGCCCTTGATGGTGCTCATGTTCATATAAACAACAGGTTTGTCTTAGCCGGGGAAGATGGCAATTACCGCATTGGTAATTTAAAGGAAGGTGAGTATCGTATCAGCGTTTCATATATTGGTTTTAGAACTTTAGATACGGTAATCCCGCTGGCTGAAAATGCTGTGGTTAATTTTAAACTAACCGAAGATACCGCTGCCCTGGAAGCAATCTTGCTTAATGGCAGTACGCGCAGAAGATCTTCGGAAAATATTGAAAAGGTCAATAAAGAATACCTTCAGGAGCAATTTTCGGGCTCGCTAGCTACCACCCTGGAAAGGTTACCCGGCGTTAATGCTACAGAAATTGGGGCAGGTGCCTCCAAACCCATTATTCGCGGACTCGGATTTAACCGGGTTGCGGTTACAGAAAACGGCATTAAACAGGAAGGCCAGCAATGGGGTGCAGATCATGGATTGGAAATAGATGCTTTCTCTGTAGAAGACATTGAAATTATTAAAGGTGTTGGTGCCATAGAACACGGGAGTGATGCCATTGGCGGGGTCATAAAAATTATTAACGACAGGGTGCCCGAAGAAGGCTTTAGCGGCGAAGTTATTGGCCTTACCAAAAGTGTGAATAATACCCTGGCAGCTTCTACTAACCTATCGCTAAGAACCGACCGATTTTTTTATAAAATAAAAGCAACCGGAAGCGAATTTGGAGATTATTCGGTGCCTACAGATAACATTGTTTATTTGAGTCAGAATATCCCAATCTATAACGAAAGGCTTAAAAATACCGCCGGCAAAGAGGTCGATTTATATGGGCAGGTAGGTTACCTGGGGGAACATTATAAAGGTACACTTAGCATCAGTAATGTTTATTTTAAATCTGGATTTTTCCCGGGGGCCCACGGTATTCCATCTATAAACAGGGTGCAGGATGATGGCGATCAACGAAATATAGACTATCCGTTTCAGCGGGTAAACCATTTAAAATTCATTAATAAAAACGAATGGTTTTTTCACAATTCCAACCTGGAAGTTATCTTAGGATTTCAAAATAACCACAGGCAGGAATGGAGTAGGTTTCATACACACTACGCCGGACAGGTAGCCCCGGAAGTTAATCCAGATCTGGAATTAAATTTTGACCTAAACACCTATGATGCCCAGGTAAAATTCAGTAAAGATTTTCACGAAAATCATACTACAGGTATAGGCGCACAAACCCAAATTCAGGATAATAGCATAAGTGGATTTAACTTTTTATTGCCTGAATATTCACGGATTAACCAGGGAGTTTATGCTACTCATTCCTATCAGGTTTCTAAAAATATCAACCTAAACGCAGGCGCAAGATTAGATTTTAGCAAGATTGAAATTGAAGGTTATTATGATGACAATTTGTACCGGTATTTAATTAGGAGAGGGACTACTGAAGCTACCGCAAACGAGTTTGCTACCCGAAGCACCGATACTAATAGGGACTTTACCAACATAAACCTAATGGCCGGTGCGCTTTTTAATTTCCACAAAAATTGGGACTTTTCTGTAAATACCGGCACAAGTTTTAGACTGCCTACCGCTATAGAATTAGGCGCTAATGGTATTCATCATGGTTCATTCAGGCACGAGCGTGGAGATCCCAATCTGGATGCCGAAAAGGGTTATGTATTCGATACGAAGCTTAATTATCGAAAAAAATCCTTTAAGGCTTCTGTTAGTCCTTATTTATATTATTTTGAAAATTATATATTTCTAAATCCCAGCGGGCAGTTTTCAATTTTGCCGCACGCCGGGCAAATTTATCAGTTTACTCAGAGTGAAGCTTTGCTAACCGGAATAGAATTCGATTTTAGTACGGTTATTGCTGAAAAATGGCATACCCAGTTTACATTCGAATATTTATACAACCGGCAAGTCACCGACAACCGTTCGCGAAACTTCCCCCTACCCTTCACACCTCCCGTTAATGGATTTTTTGAAGTTGGCTACGATTTTTTACAAAAATCGAACACGTTTAAAGATACCGAAGTGTTTGCCAATAGCGCTTTTGCTTTTGAGCAAGACAGGATTGCACAAAATGAAGAGATCACCCCGGGTTACCAAATCTTTGGCGGTGGGCTTAGGTCCAATCTAGAAATAGGAGATTTTAAAGCAACTGTAAACTTACAGGCCACAAATATTTTCAACACTAAATATTTTAACCATACCAATTTTTACAGGGCGCTGGAAATCCCTGAAATGGGAAGAAATATCCAGTTAATGGTGAAAATACCTATTAATTAATGCAGAGGTTTAAAGCACATATCGCCATTTTTTTTCTTGCTGGATTCTTATTTCCTCAGGGAGCTAGCGGTATGCATTATTTTTTAGTAGAACATAAAGCTTATAACAGTAGTGAGTTTACTTTTAATAATTTAAACAACTTTGAATACCATTCCTGCATCTATCATCTGAACGGGTTTTCACCCCTAATTCTGGGAATAGAAAACTTTGAAGGAGCAGACAGATATTTTACTCCAGTAGCCGCTATAAAGTATTGCTGCCTGGAAAATTATGTACATCAACCCGATTTTAATTTTCAGCTTCGCGGTCCGCCTTTTGCCATAGATTTTCGCAATATTAATTATAAGAAATACACAGTTAAATCATAAAACATACAAAAATGAAAACCAGATTAGTTTATTTATTCAGTATTACAGCAAGTTTATTATTTGCATCCTGTAGTGATGACGATACAGTAATAGACACAGAATCTCCAGAGATCACCATCATGGAACCACATGATGATGAAGAAATAGCTCCGGGAGGGGAATTACATTTTGAAGCTCTTTTTACAGATAATGTGGAGCTTGCCTCTTATAAAATTGATGTTCATTCTAATTTTGATGGGCACGATCACGCAAGTTTAAAGCAGAGTGAAGGCAAAACCTGGAGTTATAGTGAAGTATTTCAGATAGAACCTGGCCAAACCAGTTTTACAGCTGTACAACATATAGAAGTTCCAGAAACAATAGACGGAATGGCTATTAGCGAAGGAGTGTATGATGTAGGAGTTTTTGTAACCGATGCAGCTGGAAATGAAGCCCAGGCTTTTGTGGAAGTACATATTGAAGGAGAGCACGATGACGACCACGATCATTAAAATTTAATCATTTTAATCTTAATAAAGGCCGTATCTATTAAAATACGGCCTTTATTATTTTATCTCTTTACACTTATACATTTGAAAATTAATTACTTTTGAAATCATTATCAATAATAATTTTATATGAAAAAAACATTCTCCGGAATTTTTGCACTTGCCATTCTGGCCTCCTGCAACGACTCCAAAACCGAAAAAGAAATTAGTTTGAATTATCCTGAAACCAAAAAAGTAGATACGGTAACCGATTATTTTGGGACCGAAGTAAAGGATCCATACCGATGGCTGGAAGACGACCGCAGCGAAGAAACCGAAGATTGGGTAGAAGCTCAAAACGAGGTTACTTTCGATTATTTAAACAGTATTCCCTACAAAAAAGAGCTTGAAGAAAGACTTTCAGAAATATGGGATTACGAGAAAATAGGTGCTCCCTTTGTAGAAGGCGATTATACCTATTTCTACAAAAACGACGGTTTACAAAACCAATACGTGGTTTACAGAAAAAAAGGTGATGATGGTAAAACTGAAGTTTTCCTGGATCCCAATAAATTTAGTGAAGATGGCACTACTTCCCTTGCCGGTTTAAGCTTTTCAAAAGACGGTAGCAAAGCCGCATATGCTATTTCTGAAGGCGGGAGCGACTGGAGAAAAATCATTATTATAGATGCTGAAAATAAAGAACGTGCTGAAGATACCCTTCAGAATGTAAAATTCAGCGGAATTTCGTGGAAAGGAAACGACGGTTTTTACTATTCAAGCTACGAAAAGCCTGAAGGCAGCGAGCTTTCAGCTAAAACAGATCAGCATAGATTATTTTACCATAAACTGGGAACTCCACAGAGCGAAGACAAAGTGATTTTCGGAGATTCTGAAGATCAAAAACACCGATATGTTGGCGGGAGCGTTTCAGAAGACGATCAGTTCTTATTTATTTCGGCCAGGAATTCAACTTCCGGGGGAAAACTTTTTATGATGGATCTTTCTAAAACCAATCCTGAACTTGTTACGGTTTTAGACCACGAAGATTCTGATACTTATGTGATTGAAAACAATGGCAGCAAACTATTTATAGTTACTAATTTGGACGCCCCTAACCGCAAGATTGTGACCGTAGATGCCGCAAACCCTTCTCCTGAAAACTGGGAAGATTTTATTCCTGAAACCGAAAACGTATTAAGCCCTTCTACCGGTGGTGGTTATTTCTTTGCCAAATATATGGTAGACGCGGTTTCTGAAGTAAAACAATATGATTATGATGGCGACTTGGTTCGCGATGTGAAACTTCCGGGTATTGGTTCTGCCGGTGGATTTGGCACTAAAAAGGAGAACGAAGAATTGTATTATTCTTTCACAAATTACGTAACTCCGGGTACTATCTACAAATACAATATTGAAGAAGGAACTTCTCAAGTTTATAATAAACCAAACATTAAATTTAATCCAGACGATTACGAAAGCAAGCAGGTATTTTATACTTCAAAAGATGGCACAGAAATCCCGATGATCATTACCCACAAAAAAGGGCTTGAGCTTAACGGTAAGAACCCAACGATGCTTTATGGCTACGGAGGATTCAATATTAGTTTAACGCCTTCTTTTAGCACTGCAAACGCTATCTGGATGGAACAGGGTGGTGTTTATGCCGTTCCAAACCTTAGAGGTGGTGGTGAATATGGTAAAGAATGGCACGATGCCGGTATTAAACTGAAAAAACAAAACGTATTTGACGACTTTATCGCTGCTG
Organism: Salegentibacter tibetensis; assembly: GCF_020164485.1. GTDB lineage: Bacteria > Bacteroidota > Bacteroidia > Flavobacteriales > Flavobacteriaceae > Salegentibacter > Salegentibacter tibetensis. The sequence continues at coordinate 8,414 of NZ_JAIQZA010000019.1, read as the reverse complement.
CGGAATACCTTATCGAAGAGAACTATACGTCAAGCGATTACCTGGCAATTCGTGGAGGTTCTAATGGCGGACTCTTAGTTGGCGCTACAATGACGCAGCGCCCAGATCTTATGAAGGTAGCTTTACCGGCCGTTGGCGTGATGGATATGTTACGCTACCACACCTTTACCGCCGGTGCAGGTTGGGCTTACGATTATGGTACTGCCGAGGATAGCGAAGAAATGTTTAACTACCTTCTTGATTATTCCCCAGTTCATAACCTGGAAGAAGGAACCGAATATCCGGCTACTTTGGTGACCACTGGAGATCACGACGATCGTGTGGTACCCGCGCATTCCTTTAAATTCGCTGCCGAATTGCAGGATAAGCAAGCCGGGGACAATCCAAGTTTAATAAGAATTGAGACCAAAGCCGGACACGGTGCTGGAAAACCTACAAAAATGATTATTGAAGAATATGCCGATATTTTTGGCTTTACCCTTTACAACATGGGCTTTGATGTTTTACCAAATAAAACTGAAGCAGAAGTAAAAGGATAATTTTTCAAGTATTAGAATATTGAGGCTGTTTGAAAGGTCTTATCTCGTCAAGCTGAACTTGTTTCAGCTTTTAACATGTTTTGATTATCAACATCTTAGATTCTGAAACGAATTCAGAATGACGTATAAAAAACTTTTCAGACAGCCTCTTTTATTTTAAAATGGCATTTATACAAACATAAACGCTGCACTGTAGAAGTATTTATTCTTGTTTTTGCACTAATTTCAATTCCCCTTCCTCAAGCAAATATCCTTTTTCTGCTTTATATAGAATCTCCTCATCATCGTCTGAATAAGCTTCCAGAAGCCTGTACTCCCCATTAATTTCTGCATCAAGGCGTTTTACCTTTTCTGCATCATTACAGGTCTTTCCAATAATTTTATAATCTTCATTTTCATATTTTGTAAGGGTGCCAATCACTTTTAAGGGTAAAAGTTTTTCCAAGTATTTAGTGTAGACTTCAAAACCACCGGTAACGATATAAACCTTTATTCCGGCCTTATCTTTTTCCCTGATATCGACCACCATTTCTTCTCTAAAATACTCAGGAAATTCCAGGTTCCAGAATTGTTTTGCATACTTTTCTACTTTTTCCGGTGGAATTTTATTCAAATAATCATAGAAATTTTCCTTGAAATAGGTCTTACTCATTATGCGCAGCTTACCCAGTGCCTTGAGCCAGCCAATTTGAAACAGGTGAACCAGTTTATAGCCTTTTTTATAGCAAATGAATTTAAAGAATTCATCCTTTGAAGATTTTTTATACAAGGTCTGGTTAAGGTCGTAAACTATTATTTCCTGCATCTTTCTAATAAAAAACTGGTTAGACTTATCTAAAGAAAGATACTAAGATTCATCTTCCCGACATTAATTTTATCATTTTCTAAACAAGAAATTAACCCGTTTTATAAAAGTCAATCCTTAAAAAAGTATTTCTTCAATCTTCTTTAAAACAGTTCGCGGAAAAATACTTCTAATGGAGTTCTCATAGCCTTCAGGAAATTTATTTCCGTAAACGGAAGTCGGTATTTTTGGGTATTGGTTAAGGTCTGGAAGTAAGCTGTTCTTTTCCGGCTGATGAAAAGGTCTAAACCCGGCATAGGGATGGGTGACGCCCCAAATACTAATTACCGGAATACCATACATGGCAGCCATATGGCCGTTCCCGCTATCCATAGAAAGCATTGCATCTAGGTTTGAGATCAATGCGAGTTCTTCGGCTAAGGTGAGTTTTCCGGCAATACTAATTGTGTTTTTGAAGCTGGCGGCCCAGGTTTCCATTTGTTGTTTTTCCTTTTTTCCGCCGCCAAAAAGTAAAACCTTAATTTTTGAATTTTCACTTAATTCTTCTAAAACTTCCTCCATTAAATCTGCCGGGTATGCCTTGGAACTATGCTGCGCAAAAGGTGCAATCCCCAGCCATTTTTTAGGTTCAGTACCTACCAGGGTTCTTATTTTTTCTGAAATTTTTTCTTTCTGCGGAAATTGGTGTGTACTGAGATCTAAGGGATAATCCAGTGCTTCAAAAACATCAGCATAGCGTTGTACGGTGGGCTTTAATTGTTTAAGAACTTTATTGTTTTCCCGGGTTAAGGCTTTCTTTTCGCTTCGGCCTTTATCAATTTGCTTTACCTGAATTCCAAACATATAAAAAACAGAATTCAACACATTACTGCGCAAAACATCATGGAGATCGGCAACTTTATCAATGCCTATATCCCGTAAATCTTTTGCAAGTCGGCAAAGTCCAATTACGCCACTATGCACTCCGTTTACATCGGCTTCATAAACCGAAACCCGCGGAATTCCTTTAAACATCGGCTCAAAAAAACCACGGGTTAAAACGGTGACTTTTAAATGAGGATAAGTGGCGGTTAAAACGCGTAACACCGGAACCGTCATTGCTACATCGCCCATAGCCGATAACCGAATAACCAAAATATGAGAAGTCCCCTCTGCCTGCATCATCTCCCCCGAAAGGGGAGAATCTCTTTTCTTAACAGAAGCCTGCTTCTTCATTTTAAACAATTTTAATAAGCTATTTCTTTCTTAAAACAGGATTCAGTTCATCATCATTATACATTTTCATTTGCCTGTATACCTTCATATATTTATTCCCGGCGGCAATGTCTTCCAGCAATTGATTTATAGCAGTAGAAAGGTCTACACGCTGCTCGAGTAAAACATCCAGTTTAGCCGTACACTTCATCTGGTGTTCCTGTGAAGCATCTTCACGGTTTGCTTCTTCGTGCATATGGTAGATTTTTAAAGCCAAAATGGAAAGTCTATCTACGGCCCAGGCCGGACTTTCAGAATTAATAGTCGCATTAGCTTTTGGCTCAACATCTTTAAATTTCTCCAAAAAGTAACTGTCAATATATTCCACTGTGTCTGTTCGGTCTTGGTTAGAGGCATCTATCTGGCGTTTTAGCGCCAGCGCATCTACGGGATCAATGTGTTTATCGCGTATAATGTCCTCATAATGCCACTGCACCGTATCTATCCAACATTTCCTGTATAACAAATGCTCAATCAGTTCATTTTCGCTGTCGTAAGAATTTTTAAAAGCTTGCTCTACAGTATTTTTTTCGTGGTACTTTTCGATTACTTCCTGAAATATCTTATTCGCCTTATCTGAAAACATAAACTATTTTTTTTCTAAAATGTGTAAAAATTCTATAGTATTATTGGCCGTATGGTTTCGGTTTTCGGTTTTATCTGCTTTAAAGCGCTGATAATTTCTGGTTACCAGGTCATAATTTCCAAAACGGCTCATTATTTTTTTTATTTCTTCGGAAGGCATAAAGCCCTCGTTGTTATAGCTGAAAAATATATACTTGAAATTTGCATTTTCAAGCAAAACCTGAAAAGATTTTTCCACCTCTCTCCGACTACAATAATTTGAGCGATAGTAATCGCGAAGGCCGGTTTTACCCTTTGGTACAAAGGTATCATATTTTGCGATGGTATTTAAAATATGGTAGTTTGCGCCATACTGGCGTGCGTTGTAGGGCGGGTCTAAATATAAAATATCACCTTCAATTTCTTTAATTAATTGATTTGCATCCCTTTGAAAAACCTGGTGCGAATGCTCTGTTAACTCAAATTTTGCCGGTTTCAATTGTAATTCTTTCTGTGCCGAAAGTTTTATTTCTTTTAAGAATGCACTATAAACTGATGCAGTATTGGCTACTTTATCGGCGCTTTCCAATAATGAAGACAGAAGGAAGAAATACTGGTTTTCCCCTATATTTTTATTCAAATTCCAATTTTCTATCTGTTGCCGAACGGCATCAATTTTTTTACCATTTGCTTCAGAAAAGTAGAGCCGGTCGGCTTTGCCATTTTCGCTATATTCTTCGAAAATAAAACCCGGTTTTCCTTTAAGTTCAATTAATTCCGCAAGGAAATCTCCGGCATCTAAATTTTGATGGTTTTCAATATAATTTTTGAGTAAAACATAGCTATAATATTCCACATCGTTAGCGATAACCGACTTTACCGAAGTTTTAAAATTCCTGGCCACGCTGCCGGTGCCGGCAAAAAGGTCGCAAAAAACCATCTGCGAAAGATCTTCGCCCACCACATCTTTTACCGTAGCTTTTATAAATTCGCCCAGCTTATGTTTGGAACCTATATAATTCATTTTAACGACCAAACCATATCAGCAAATTGCCTTTGCTAAAATTGGAATTCTATTAATTGTAAAGTGTCAAAAGTAGCAACATATTTTTCAATGACCTGTTTTAGTCGGGAAATTTCGGCTTTAAAACCCGATTATTTTTGTTCGGATCAAGAGAGTAATGGGATACACAAAGGCATTAAGATAAGCAATACCAGCAAAACTTCCCGAAACACTTTATCCTGTTTTTGATCAAAATAAATGGAGGCTACAATACTTAGCGGCACAAAAAAGAAAATAAGCTCGCTGCCATCTTTAGTAGGCGCAAAAATCGCTACTACAACTGCAGTAATCAAACTGAGCAATACAAGGTTCAGCGATGGTTTCATAGAAACGCTAGCTTTATTGACTACCCCAAAATACCTAACTAGGGTCCAAAGGGCAATCGCCAAAATAATACTCACGGGAATCAGGATTTCCAGGTTTTGATAGTTGGAATAATCAAAATTACTCTTCTCAAACCACTGTGAAAACGTATAGAAATGATTGTAAGCTATAATATGAAAACTAAGGGTTAAAGACATTACAGCTAATGCCCCGATTGGCGGTATTAACCAGTTTTTAGGTTTTGGCAAATAATATAAGATACCTGCATAAACCACGACCAAAAACAAAATAGACCAGAAATAAAATAGTGAAGCGATACAAATCCAGAAAGTGGCATCAAAAACTTTTTTCTGCATCACTTTTTTAGACTTTAAACTAATAATCCTTCTAAAAGCAAATAACACACAGAGATTGGCTAAGATTACCTGGTGGTTTCTTAAAAGAGTAAAAAAAGAGGCTGAAAAAATGACGAAAAACAGTATTTTATAAGCGCTTCTCCTGGTAAGTTCATTTTTCTTGGCGATAAAATTAAGTGTAAAGACGCTTACGATAAGACTTAATAAAACAGCTAATTTTTCCAGGAAATACAGCAGGTTAAAATCTGTAAACCACTCCTTAAAATTGGCGATAATAAAAAATACGATCAAAAAAACGGTGATCGCTACCCCATTTACCGGTTTTGATTTGCCAAAAAAGCTTGTTAGCATTGTGGTTTTTTATATTTTTGTAATCTTGAATGAGACAAAGTTAGGTATTGAACGCCCCGAAAGGTATTTTAATATCGCTTTAAATAAATTGAACTTAAATTCATTAAAAAATGTTAACAGATATATTTGAAGGTATCGCCTACTTGTTTGAAGAGATATTATTCTATCCATTTGATTTACTAAGGGATTTAGAATTAGATTCCTGGTGGGCTGCAAACGCCTTAAATTTTATATTTATCCTTGTTGGTTTAGCAGCTTTTGCTTTCTGGATGAAACAGCTTAAGCACTACAACGAACTTGATGACGAAGATCGCGATCCTACAGCACACTCGTTTTTAGGATAAATCAAAACCGAGATCTTTTCTATAATACATCTTATCAAAATGTAGTTTTGCTGCATTTTGATAAGATTTTTTTAGTGCTTCTTTGTAATCTTTCCCAAAAGAAGTCACCGCAATCACACGGCCACCGCTGGTCACAATTTTATTCCCTTCAATTCTGGTTCCTGCGTGGAATACTATAGAATCTTCAATTTCATCAAACCCTGTAATTTCTTTAGATTTTTCGTAAGCTTCGGGATAACCGCCAGATACCAGCATCACGGTTGTTGCCGCCCGTTCATCAATTTCAATTTTAGCTTCATTTAATTTTCCTTCAGAAACTTTTTCAAAGATATCTACCAGATCTGATTTTATACGTGGAAGCACAACTTCCGTTTCCGGATCACCCATGCGCACATTATACTCTATTACGTAAGGTTCATTTTTCACCATAATCAGGCCGATAAAAATAAAGCCTTTATAATCGATATTCTCTTCCTGTAAGCCCTTAACCGTAGGTTTGACGATTCGTTCCTCAATCTTTTGCAACAATTCATCATCTGCAAAAGGAACTGGGGAGATAGCGCCCATCCCGCCGGTATTTAAACCGGTATCCCCTTCACCAATTCTTTTATAATCTTTGGCGGTTGGTAGGATCTTATAATTTTTACCATCAGTTAATACAAAAACACTTAGCTCAATTCCGTCTAAAAATTCCTCGATCACCACCTTGGCACTGGCGGCACCAAATTTCTTTTCAGCCAGCATATTTTGAAGTTCCTGTTTGGCTTCTTCAAGATCGTTTATAATTAAAACTCCCTTTCCGGCAGCGAGTCCATCAGCTTTTAAAACATAAGGTGGCTTTAGTGTTTCCAGGAATTCTTTCCCTGCGGCAAGACTCTTCTCGGTAAAGCTCTCGTAAGCGGCGGTAGGGATATTGTGTATTGCCATAAACTCTTTGGCGCGCTCTTTACTTCCTTCCAAAAGCGCCCCCCGTTTTGACGGGCCAATTACCTTTAAATTCTTTAACGCTTCATCCTGGCTAAAAAAATCAGTGATTCCATCCACCAAAGGATCTTCAGGGCCTACTACCAGCATCTCAATTTCTTCTTTCAGCACAAAATCTTTAATCGCTTTAAAATCGGTTACTTTTAGCTCGATATTCTTAGCAATTTCGGCGGTTCCCGCGTTACCGGGTGCTACAAAAAGCTGAGAACATTTTGGGCTTTGAGCCAGTTTATATGCAAATGTATGTTCGCGTCCGCCGGCACCGAGAATTAAAATTTTCATCCTGAAGTCATTTTAGTTATGCACCAAAAATAATTGTTTGTAAATTGAAGCACCAATTATTTCTGATAAAAAAGCTTTTTTGCCCTTGGACTGGTTTAAACTCTCGTTGCAGCTAAACAAATTTCCCATAAACCGGGCGCAAAAAATATTACTGGAAATACAGGAAATTCCCGAAGAAAATTATAGCGATTTTATCTCCGAAAAGCGGAAGGAAATTGTTGAATACCACTTAAAAAACAATTCTTTTTATAAAAATTTCTTTGGAAAAAAGGAGTTTTCCAGCTGGAACGAAGTGCCTGTGATGGCTAAAACCGATTTACAGCAAAGACTCCAAAAAAGACTGAGCAAAGGTTTTTCAAAATCTACAGCTTATGTTGGTAAAACCTCAGGCAGTAGCGGAACACCTTTTATTTTCGCCAAAGATAAATTTGCCCACGCACTAAGCTGGGCGGGATTTGAGAACCGGTATCAGTGGCACGATATTGACCTCAACAAGTCTTTGCAAGCAAGATTTTATGGTATCCCGCTGGATTTCTACGGAAATATCCATGAGCGAATTAAAGACCGCATTAGCTTACGCCGAAGATTCCCCATTTTTGACTTAAGTGAGCAGAAAATGGAAAAGTTCCTGAAGCGTTTTCAAAATTCAAACTTCAGTTATATAAATGGTTACACAAGTGCGGTACTTCTTTTCGCTAAATTCCTGGACCATAAAAATTTAATTTTAAAAGATGTTTGCCCCAGCCTGAAACTTTGTATTGTCACTTCTGAAAGACTATTTGAAGAAGATAAAGGTCTTATGGAAAAGGTTTTTGGTGTTCCTGTGGTGAATGAATATGGCGCCAGTGAAGTAGGGCTCATCGCATTTGAAAATGAAGAAAATCAATGGGTAGTTAATACAGAAGATCTTTTTGTGGAAATCCTTGATGAAAACAATAATTCCGTGCCCAACGGAACAGAAGGTCGTATCGTGATTACTTCGCTTTTTAACAAAGCCCATCCAATAATTCGTTATGACATTGGAGATAGCGGGATATTTTCAGAAAAAAGCACTGTTAAAAAACCAATTCTGGAGAAGTTGATTGGACGCACCAACGATATCGCCAAACTTCCCGATGGAAAAGTGGTCCCGGGACTTACTTTTTATTATGTAACCAAAAGTATTATTGAAGATAACGGTAGTATTAAGGAATTTGTGATCAATCAAAATACACCGGATTCTTTTAAAATTGAATATGTAAGTCAAACCGATTTTTCTGAAAATCAAAAACAGAAAATATTGCAGGCAATTGAAATCTACGTGGGTAAAAACCTGAGAGTTGTTTTTGAAAGAAAAGACAAGCTTAAAAGAAGTAAAAGCGGGAAACTGAAGCAGTTTACTTCAGACTTGTAGATGTTTTTGCCACGAATTCACTAATATTATTATGAAATACCCATGATTTAGCCCACGCAAACACCGATGAGTTTTTTGCTTAAATTTAAGTGATGTAAAAACTTATTGGGATGAAAGCAATTGACTACGAGCAGGTTATTTCCGTGGGATGCGGA